>NZ_JBIWPP010000002.1:0-585097 GCF_044768335.1 Streptomyces sp. NPDC101151
CGGAAGCTAAGCCTCACAGCGCCGATGGTACTGCAGGGGGGACCCTGTGGGAGAGTAGGACGCCGCCGAACAAATTTTGGGAAAACCCCCGCATCTAAAGATGCGGGGGTTTTTTGCGTTCCAGGGGTTATGTGTCCCCCGAGGGGGCCAGAAATGCCGAATCAGAGCCGACCGGCCGCCTTCAGAGCGAGATAGGCGTCCGCCAGAGCCGGGGCCAGATCATCGGGCGTCGCGTCCACGACCGTTACGCCGTGACGGCGGAGTTGTTCCGCCGTGCGCTGACGTTCGCTCTGTGCGTGCGCCGCCGCGGCGGCCTCGTACACCGCCTCGGCGTTGCCTCGTGCCTGCGCCATTCGTGCGATGTGTGGGTCGGCCACCGAGGCGACGAGGACCGTGTGGCGCTGGGTGAGCTGCGGGAGCACGGGTAGCAGACCCTGCTCCACCGGCGCCGCGTCGAGCGTCGTGAACAGCACGATCAGGGAGCGCCGAGGGGCCGTACGAAGAGCCGTCGCCGTGAGCCCACGAGCGTCGGTTTCGACGAGTTCCGGCCACAGCGTTGCCATCGCGTTGACCAGGGACGGCAGGACATCGCCGGCGGAGCGGCCCTGGACCAGGGCGCGGACCCGGCGGTCGTAGGCCAGCAGGTCCACGCGGTCGCCGGCGCGGGAGGCGAGCGCCGCGAGGAGCAGCGCCGCGTCCAGGGAGGCGTCCAGACGTGGGATGTCACCCACTCGGCCGGCCGAGGTCCGGCCGCTGTCGAGAACCAGAAGGATGTGGCGATCGCGTTCGGGTCGCCATGTCCGGACGGCCACCGCGGACCGGCGGGCGGTGGCACGCCAGTCGATCGAGCGGGTGTCGTCGCCCGGGACGTACTCGCGCAGGCTGTCGAACTCGGTGCCCTCACCGCGGGTCAGCACGCTTGTGCGACCGTCGAGTTCACGGAGTCGGGCGAGTTTCGACGGCAGGTGCTTTCGGCTGGTGAACGGCGGCAGAACCCGTACCGTCCAGGGCACCCGGTGGGCGCCCTGGCGGGAGAAGAGACCGAGAGGGCCGTAGGAGCGGATCGTCACGCGGTCGGCCTGGCGGTCGCCGCGGCGGGTCGGGCGCAGCCGGGTGGTCACCCGCCGGCGTTCACCGGCCGGGATGGTGACGCGGTGCCGCGAGCCCTCCATCTCGGTGCCGGGCTGCCAGCTGCTGGGCGGCCAGGCGTCCCGTAGGCGTGCCCGCAGAAGGCGGCGGGTCGGGTTCGTGATCGTGAGTGTGACGTCGGCGGCCTCGTCGAGACGTGTGGAGGTGTCGCCGGAGCGGGACAGGACGAGCCGTCGTACGGGCGCCGCCAGTGCGTAGTCGCAGGCGCAGGCCAGGGCCAGGGGACCGTTGACCGCGAGGATGCCCGTCCAGCCGGGTTCCAGGATGCCGACGGGGATCGAACCGAGGGCCGCGAGGAGGGCGGCGCGTCCGGTGAGTGCCATCAGCGGGGTACCGGGACGTGGGCGAGGATGGCGTTGATGACGGAGTCGGCGGTCACACCCTCCATTTCGGCCTCGGGGCGCAACTGGACCCGGTGGCGCAGGGTGGGCAGGGCCAGAGCCTTCACATCGTCGGGGATGACGTAGTCGCGGCCCGTCAGCCAGGCCCAGGCCCGAGAGGTGGCGAGCAGGGCGGTGGCGCCGCGGGGGGAGACGCCGAGGGTCAGCGAGGGCGACTCGCGGGTGGCGCGGCAGATGTCCACCACGTAGGCGGTGATCTCGGGGGAGACGGTCGTCTTGGCGACCGCGGCGCGGGCCGCGTCGAGGTCGGCCGGGCCGGCGACCGGGCGTACGCCGGCGGCGCGCAGGTCCCGCGGGTTGAAGCCCGAGGCGTGGCGGGTGAGGACGTCGATCTCGTCCTGGCGCGACGGCAGAGGGATCGTCAGCTTGAGCAGAAAACGGTCCAGTTGGGCCTCGGGGAGAGGGTATGTGCCCTCGTACTCGACCGGGTTCTGGGTCGCGGCGACCAGGAACGGCTCCGGGAGCGGCCGCGGGGTGCCGTCGACCGTGACCTGGCGTTCCTCCATGGCTTCCAGGAGGGAGGACTGGGTCTTCGGCGGGGTGCGGTTGATCTCGTCGGCCAGGAGGAGGTTGGTGAACACCGGGCCGGGCTGGAAGGAGAACTCGGCGCTGCGGGTGTCGTAGACGAGGGAGCCGGTGACGTCGCTCGGCATCAGGTCGGGCGTGAACTGGACGCGCTTGGTGTCCAGTTCGAGCGCGGACGCGAGCGTGCGGACGAGCAACGTCTTGGCGACTCCGGGGACTCCTTCGAGGAGAACGTGTCCGCGGCACAGGAGGGCGACGACGAGGCCGGTCACGGCGGGGTCCTGGCCGACCACGGCTTTGGCGATCTCGGCGCGCAGGGCTTCCAGGGAGGCCCGGGCGGCGCCCGAGTCCCCGGTCTTCCCTGCGTTGTCAGTGGTCGGGTCCATCATGAACGGCGTACCTCTCTTTCGAGGGCGTCGAGTTGGTCGGTGAGTGCGATGAGGGCCGCGTCGTCGCCGGGCGGCGGTCCGAAGAGCAGGGCGTGCAGGGCCTGTCCGTCGCCGTGCAGGTGGGCGGACAGGGCGGGGAGCAGGGCTTCGGGCGCATGCGCCTGGGCGACGGGGACGCCGACGAGGGGGGCGAGGCGCGTGCGGGTGGTGGAGCGAAGAGCGGCTGCCGCGCGGTCGCGGGCGTTGGCCTTGCGGTAGAGGCGCGCGCGGCCTTCGGTGGTTTCGGAGGCGCGGACCGCGACGGGGAGTTTTTCGGGCACGAGGGGGCCGAACCGGCGTGCCCGCCAGAAGGCGGCGAGGGCCGCGGCGATGAACAGCTGCAGGGTGCCCCAGAGCCAGCCCGAGGGGAGCAGATCGAGGAAGCTCTTCCGCTCGCCGGTGTCGGTGGCGGAGGAGTCGGAGAGCGAGGGGAGGTACCAGACCAAATGGGGGCGGGAACCGAGGAGTTGGAGGGCGAGCGAGGCATTGCCCTGCTTGTCGAGGCGCTTGTTGTAGAGGATGTCGGGCGCGCCGAGCACGACGGTGTCGCCGCCCCCGGAGGCCGCCGGGAGGCGGATCAGGGTGGCGAGACGGTCGCTGGGGTAGCAGGAGTCGGCGTCGAGGTGGGTGGTCGTGTAGCGGATGCCACCGGTGTCGGCGCTGCCTGCGCGCCGGGCCTCGGGCAGGGTGCAGTCGGGGGCGAGCGTCGAGCCGAAGCTGGTGGCGGGGTCCGCGGTGACCCCGGGGGCGAGTCGCTCGACGGAGGAGCTGCCGGCGGCGACGAGGACGGTGCGGCCGCCGGCCTCCGCCGTCGCCGAGCGCAGTCCGGCCTGTTGACGAGGGGTCAGGAGGTCGGGGACGGCGACGAGGAGTGTGGTGTCCGGTCCGGCGGCGGCGCGCGCCGCGCCGAGCGAGGTGACCACGCGTGTGGAGACGCCCCGGTCGGCGAGGAGTTCGGCGACGGCGCGGCTGCCGTAGGGGTCGGCGGAGCGCGGGTCGAGTTCGCCGTGCCGGGTCTGGGAGCGGACGGCGGCCATCGCGACGGCCGCGACCAGGATCAGCACGACGGCGAGGCCGATTCCTCGCGTGCGGGTCCACACCTGGCGGGCGGTCGGAGATGTCGAAGTGGTCGGCAGCGTGGCCCCGGCGGTCATTCGGCGGCCCCCTGGCGGGTGTTGTGGGCCGTGCTGGTGACGCTGTTCGCGAGGACGGGCCGGCTGCGTTCCAGGTCCCGGTCGAGGTCGGCGATGCGCTGGTACGACTGCTGGTTCGCCCTGCGTCCACCGTATGTGACGTCGTCGAACTCCCGGGCGGCGGTGCGCAGTCGGTCCGTGTGCGAGGGGAGGGTGCGGCCGGCCTCGGCGGCCGCTTCGTCGGCGGTGCGGCCGGGCCGTACGTCGAGCAGGGTCCGTTCCTCCAGGGAGCGGACGATGGCTCGCATGCGTTCCTGGACGGCCTGGTTCCAATGGCCCTGGGCGGCGTGTGCCTCGCTGGCCGAGCGGTGTTCGGCGGCGCTGCGGGGGCGGTCGTCGAAGAGGGTCGGGGCGGAGACCGGTTGGCGGCGCGGGGTGCCCAGGCGCCACCACAGGGCGGCCAGGACGGCGACGACGAACAGGACCACGACAAGCAGACCGAGCGTGCCGCCGGGTGTCGCCGAGGACGCCGTGTCGAGCAGCCTGCCCACCCAGTCCCAGAAGGCGTTCAGGGCACGCTGGATCAGGCTGGGGTCGTTCTCGTGGTACATCCGCTTGGACAGCTCACGGCGTGCCGCCTCCCGTGCGGGATCGCGCGGAATGGTCACGGGCGGCTCGTCGCCCGAGCCGCCGATCGCCAGCACGGTGGTGTGCGCCGCGCCCAGCAGGCCGCGTACGGCCGATCCGGCGGCGCCCGGCAGGGCCGGTGCCGCCGTCAGAACTCCCCCCGTCGGGCTCACCGCATCAGCTCCCCGGGACGGGGCCGGGGGTGCCGACGCCGTGCTCCTGGACACCGGCGGCGCGGGCCAGTTCGAGGTCGAGGGCCTCGCGGCGGATGCGCTGGTCGATGTAGAGGAGCACGGTGACGCCCGCGTTGATCGGGAGGGTGAGCATGGAGCCGACCACCGAGCCGATGCCGCTGATGATCAGGAAGGTCCAGCCCGGGGCCTGGGTGTTGGTGGCGAAGAAGCCCGTCATGCCGTCGCCGCTGACGGCGGCCGCGATGAGGGCGAAGGGGACCACCACGAGCGACGAGACGATGTTGGCGATGATCCCGGCGAGCAGCTGGATGCCGAGGACGCGCCACCAGGAGCCGCGGACCAGCTTCGCGGAGCGGCTCATCGACTTCACGATGCTCTGCCGCTCCAGCATCAGCGCGGGCGAGGCCAGGGAGAAGCGGATCGTCAGCCACACCGCGACGATGGCGGCGGCGAGGAGACCCAGGACGACCAGCGCGATGCTGGCTCCCTCGTTTCCGCCGGCCACGGCGACGATGATGCCGGGCACCGCGCCGCACACCAGCACGCCGACGGAGATGAGGCCCAGCAGGAGGAGCAGCCCGAACAGCTTGGGGACCTGCGGGCGGGCGTCCCGCCAGGCCTCGCCGGCGCTGACCGGCTTGCCGAGGACGGCACGGCTGGTGACCGTGGTGAGCAGGGCGGTCGCGACGATGGTGCCGACGACGGAGATCACGGCGACGGCACCGGTGCCGGCCATGAGCGCGCCCAGGGCCCGGAATACCTCGCTCGCCGAGGCGCTGCGGTCGTTGAGGGTGTCGGTGGTCTCACCGTCGTTCAGCAGGAGACCCTGCAGGAGGATCACGCTCAGCTGGGTGACGATCGCGACCGTGAGCGAGATGCCGAGGACCGTGCGCCAGTAGGTGCGCATGGTGGAGACGGCGCCGTCGAGGATCTCGCCGACGCCGAGCGGGCGCAGCGGGATCACGCCGGGCTTGGCCGCGGGCGGGGGACCGCCCCAGCCGCCGCCCCAGGCCCCGTAGCCGCCGGGGGTGCCATAGCCGCCGGGAGGGCCGCCGTACGCGCCGCCTCCGTACCCGCCGGGCTGTCCGCCGCCCCATCCCGGGCCGGCCGGTGGGGGTGGCGGGGCCTGGCCGGGGCTCGGGGGGCCCGTGGGCGCGGGCCATTGGCCGGGGGGCGGCTGCTCGCTGGACCACTTCGGGCCTGGGCCCTGCGGATCTATGCCAGGCTGTGCGGCCGGCTCGGCGGGGCCGGGCTGGCCGGGACGGTCGGCGGGCTCGGCGGGGCCGGACGCGCCGGGTTCCCGCCCGTCGGACGACGGGTCGGATCCGGGCGAGGCCCAGCCCGGAGTGTCTGTCATCGAAGCTCCTTCACGGTGCCCGTCCGCGGTCGCGGCGGCAGGTTGGCAGACATCGTGCCATGGGGTGGTCATCGCGTGACCGGCCGCGGTAGGGGCTGCACTCCTTCAATTGTCCGCCGGATCCGGGGCAGACTGACGGCATGGCTGATCAGTACGCGCAATCCGGCGAGGACAAGCGGCCGACCGAGATACCCGTGATCCGATGGGAGGAGCCACCCGAAGGTCCTGTACTGGTACTTCTCGACCAGACGAGGCTGCCCACCGAAGAGGTCGAGCTGGTGTGCACGGACGCGCCGGCGCTGGTGGAGGCGATCCGTTCGCTCGCCGTGCGCGGGGCGCCGTTGCTCGGGATCGCGGGGGCGTACGGCGTCGCGCTCGCCGCCGTGCGGGGCTTCGACGTGCAGGAGGCCGCGCGGGCGCTCGAGGGGGCCCGGCCCACCGCGGTGAACCTCGCTGTCGGGGTGCGCAGAGCCGAGTCCGCCCACCGCACGGCGCTCGTCGGGACCGGCGACCCGACCGTGGCGGCGACGGCGGCGCTGACCGCGGCGCGGACGCTGCACCGGGAGGATGCCGAGGCAAGCACCCGTATGGCCGCTCACGGCCTGGCGCTGCTGGACGAGCTGCTGCCGGGCGGCGGGCAACGGATCCTGACCCACTGCAACAGCGGATCACTGGTGTCGGGCGGGGAGGGGACCGCGTTCGCGGTGGCCCTCGCCGCGCACCGGGCGGGACGGCTCAGGCGGCTGTGGGTGGACGAGACGCGTCCGTTGCTGCAGGGCGCTCGCCTGACGGCGTACGAGGCGGCTCGCCACGGCATGGCGTACACCTTGCTCACGGACAACGCGGCCGGTTCGCTGTTCTCGGCGGGTGAGGTGGATGCGGTGCTGATCGGGGCGGACCGGATCGCGGCCGACGGTTCGGTGGCGAACAAGGTGGGGAGCTATCCGCTCGCGGTGCTCGCGCGGTACCACCATGTGCCGTTCATCGTGGTGGCGCCGGTGACGACGGTGGATCCGGACACGCCGGACGGGGCGTCCATCGAGGTCGAGCAGCGTCCCGGTCATGAGGTGACCGAGGTGACGGCACCCCAGGTGCACGTGGCGGGAGCAGGGGGCGGGATTCCGGTGGCGCCCCTGGGGACCCAGGCGTACAACCCGGCGTTCGACGTGACGCCGCCCGAGCTGGTGACGGCGATCGTCACCGAGGAGGGAGCCGTTTCGCCCGTGACGGCCGAGTCTCTCGCGGAGCTGTGTGCCAGGTCCCGCCAGGTGACGACCGGCTGATGGGGTGATGTCGTGCCGGTCCACGACCACGGCCCCTCCGCCTGCGGTGTGCCGCAGACGAGGGGCCGTGACGTCCATGGCGGCATCGACAAGGGCTCGCGTGAGGCCACGGGCCGGGGCGCCGTTCGCGACTGCGGGTCCGTACGAGCGGGCGTGAGATGCGGTGCTCCCGTCCCCTACGGAGCTCGTACGGAGCTCTTACGGAGCTGGGGAGGGTGGTGGGCCGAGAAGTGGGGAACGGCTCACCTCGGGGCTCATCACCGTCCGACACGACTGCGGGGAGGCCTCATGGCCGACCATGCCGCGCACGCACACACGGCACAGGAGTTGATGAAAGCGGTTGAGCGTGAAACCACAGGGCGCCTCTCCCAGGAGCAGCGCCCCAGGGCGGCCCACGCGGAGGCGCTGCTTGCACTCGCGGCAGCGATCAACGAGCGGCGGAGCGCGGTCGAGCCGAGCTGACATCCGTGACTGACATGGACGTCGGCGGACAGGGGCAGACAGTGACGGCCCCGTACGACTATCGTCACAGGCCAGTGAGCTGCCTCACCTGGGACTCTGTCGTCGTTACGAGAATGGGATGATGTCGTTTATGAAGGGACGAGTCCTTGTCGTCGACGACGACACCGCACTGGCCGAGATGCTCGGCATCGTGCTGCGTGGTGAAGGTTTTGAGCCGTCTTTCGTAGCCGACGGCGACAAGGCGCTGGCCGCTTTCCGTGAGACCAAGCCCGACCTGGTGCTGCTGGACCTGATGCTGCCCGGTCGGGACGGTATCGAGGTGTGCCGCCTGATCAGGGCGGAGTCCGGGGTGCCGATCGTGATGCTCACGGCCAAGAGCGACACCGTCGATGTCGTCGTGGGCCTGGAGTCGGGCGCCGACGACTACATCGTGAAGCCGTTCAAGCCGAAGGAGCTGGTGGCCCGGATCCGGGCGCGGCTCAGGAGGTCGGAGGAGCCGGCGCCGGAGCAGCTCACCATCGGTGACCTGGTCATCGACGTGGCCGGGCACTCGGTGAAGCGGGACGGGCAGTCGATCGCGCTGACCCCGCTGGAGTTCGACCTGCTGGTCGCGCTGGCCCGCAAGCCGTGGCAGGTGTTCACGCGTGAGGTGCTGCTCGAGCAGGTGTGGGGGTACCGGCACGCCGCCGACACCCGCCTGGTCAACGTCCACGTCCAGCGGCTGCGCTCCAAGGTCGAGAAGGACCCGGAGCGGCCGGAGATCGTGGTGACCGTCCGCGGCGTCGGTTACAAGGCAGGACCGAGCTGACATGTCCGGGGACAGTGCCGCTTCGGCTCCCGGCCGGTCCGGGGCCCGTCCGGAGCGGCCTGTCGGCCGGAAGGCGGCGGGTTCGCGCAGGGGACGCCTCTTCGAGGGTGGGCTGCTGCAGGGCGGCGTGAAGGGCAGCCCGGTCGTCCGCCTGTTCATGCGCTGGGTGCGCCGCCCGCTGCTGCCCGTCATGCGGCTGTGGCGGCGCAACATCCAGCTCCGGGTCGTCGCCACGACCCTGCTGATGTCACTGGGCGTCGTCCTGCTGCTGGGCTTCGTCGTGATCGGGCAGGTGCGCAACGGCCTGCTGGACGCGAAGGTGAAGGCGTCGCAGAGCCAGGCCACCGGCGGGTTCGCGGTGGCCAAGCAGAAGGCCGACGAGGCCGCCGGCGGCACAGGCACGGGGAGCGGCACCGGTGACGGCACCGCCGACGCCGACGGACGGCAGTCGCAGAACGTCATCCAGTGGATGAGCGATCTCGTGGAGTCGCTCTCCAGCGGCGGCGCCGGCGCCTTCGACGTCGTGACGCTGCCCGTGGGCGACGACAGCGGCGGCGGGCGCAGCCCGCGCGGCTCCGGAAACGTCAACCCGTCCTCCAGCATGCCCGCCGACCTGCGGGACCGGATCAACAGCAGTACGACGGCCGCCCAGAGCTACACCCGGATCGTCTACTACAACGGCAAGGAGTCCCAGCCGGCGCTGGTCATCGGCAAGCAGGTCAACGACCCCAACGGCCACCCCTACGAGCTGTACTACCTCTTCCCGCTCACCCAGGAGGAGAAGTCCCTCAGCCTGGTCAAGGGCACGCTCGCCACCGCGGGCCTCTTCGTCGTCGTACTGCTGGGCGCCATCGCCTGGCTGGTGGTGCGACAGGTCGTCACGCCGGTGCGGATGGCGGCCGGGATCGCGGAGCGGCTGTCTGCGGGGCGCCTGCAGGAGCGGATGAAGGTCACCGGCGAGGACGACATCGCCCGCCTGGGCGAGGCCTTCAACAAGATGGCGCAGAACCTCCAACTGAAGATCCAGCAGCTGGAGGACCTGTCGCGGATGCAGCGGCGGTTCGTCTCCGACGTCTCGCACGAGCTGCGCACACCGCTGACGACCGTTCGGATGGCCGCCGACGTCATCCACGAGGCCCGTGAGGACTTCGATCCGGTGACCGCCCGGTCGGCCGAGCTGCTCGCCGACCAGCTGGACCGGTTCGAGTCGCTGCTCGCGGACCTGCTGGAGATCAGCCGCTTCGACGCGGGCGCCGCCGCGCTCGAGGCCGAGCCCATAGACCTCAGGGAGGTCGTGCGGCGGGTGGTCGGCGGGGCCGAGCCGCTCGCCGAGCGCAAGGGCACCCACATACGTGTCATCGGCGACCAGCAGCCTGTCGTCGCCGAGGCCGATGCCCGGCGGGTGGAGCGCATACTGCGCAATCTCGTCGTCAACGCCGTCGAGCACGGCGAGGGCAAGGACGTCGTCGTCAAGCTCGCCTCCGCGGGCGGTGCGGTCGCCATCGCGGTGCGCGACTACGGAGTCGGACTCAAGCCCGGCGAAGCGACCCGCGTCTTCAGCCGCTTCTGGCGGGCCGACCCGGCACGCGCGCGTACCACCGGCGGTACGGGCCTCGGACTGTCGATCGCCCTGGAGGACGCCCGGCTGCACGGCGGCTGGCTGCAGGCCTGGGGCGAGCCGGGCGGCGGTTCGCAGTTCCGGCTGACACTGCCGCGGACCGCGGACGAACCGCTGCGCGGCTCGCCGATACCGCTGGAACCCAAGGACTCGCGGCGCAACCGCGGACTCGACGACGCCGGCCTGCCCCGCGGCGGCGAGGAGAAGCGGGCGACGGTTCCGGTGCAGCCCGGCGGCGGCCAGGCACCGCCGCTGCCCGCGCGCACCCCGATCGCCCCGCGCCTGACGGCCGGCAGCCCCGCCGCCGACCCGACCGCGCTGCCCGGCAACGGCAACGGCGCACGCGTGGTCCCGCGGCCCGCCGGCGGCACGCGCCGCCCCGGGCCCGGAGCGGGACCGGCAGCCGACACACACCAGGGCCGTCCGGATCCGGCCGGGCCCAAGGACTCGACCGAGCCAGGGGAGGCATTTCGTGGGCGCTGACCGCGAGGGGGGCGTCCGGCACCGGCCGGGACGCGCGGTGGCCTTCGCCGCCTGCGGGGCCGTCCTGCTGGCCGGGTGCGCCTCGATGCCCGACAGCGGGGATCTGCGGGACGTCGAGTCCACGCCGCGGCAGGAAACCGGGGTCCGCGTTTTCGCCATGCCGCCCGCCGACGACGCCCAGCCCAACGAGATCATGCAGGGGTTCCTCGAGGCCCTGACCAGCGATGATCCGCAGTACGACACGGCTCGCAAGTACCTGACCACCGATGCCGCGCGTACCTGGCGGCCGGAGCAGTCGGCCACCGTCCTGGCGAACGGACCGAGTGTGGTGCGCGACCCGCAGCCCGGCGGCCGGGAGGTGACCGACACCAGCAGCCTCACCTACGCCCTGACGGGCAACCGGGTCGCCACCGTCGACGACCAGCAGGCGTACGCGCCCGCCGACGGGTCCTACAGCAACAAGGTGCACCTTTCCAAGGACGCCAAGAGCGGTCAGTGGCGCATCGACAAGCTGCCCCAGGGCGTCGTCATGGGCAAGTCGGACTTCCAGCGCAACTACACGTCCGTCAACAAGTACTACTTCGCCTCCACCACGACGGTGGGGACGACCGGGCAGCCGGTCGCGGTCGCCGATCCCGTGTTCGTCCGCGGCAAGGTGGACCCGATGACCCAGGTGGTGCGGTCGCTGCTGGCCGGGCCCACCAGCTGGCTCGGACCGGTGGTCCGGTCCAGCTTCCCGACCGGTACCGCCCTGCAGAAGGGCGTGCCGGGGCTGGCACCGGACGACCAGAACCGACTGACGGTGCCGCTGAACGACAAGGCCTCGCGAGCCGGATCCGTCAAGTGCACGGAAATGGCGACCCAGTTGCTGTTCACGCTGCGGAACCTGACGCCGACGCTGGAGTCGGTCGAGTTGCAGGGGCCCGGCGGACACCGGCTGTGCGACCTCACCGGGGAGCGCGCCGACTCCGCAGCCTGGCACGCCTCGGCCCAGCACCCGGAATACCTGTACTTCCTCGACGGCAAGCACCGGCTGGTGCGGATGCCGACCGGGAGTACGGGGACCAGTGCCGTTCGGGTGCCGGGCCCGCTGGGGGAGGGCGAAAGGGAGATGCAGTCGGTGGCCGTGTCGCGGGACGAGCACACAGTGGCCGGGGTCGGCGCCGACGGCAAGTCCCTGTACGTGTCCTCGCTGGCGGCGGGTGGTTCGCTCGGGGAAGCGGTGGTCAGCAGCCAGGGGGCGACCGTGGCCGACCGGCTGACCACGCCGAGTTGGGACGCCCGCGGCGACCTGTGGGTGGCCGACCGCGACCCTCGCCATCCCAAGCTGTACGTCATGGACCAGGGGGGCGGCAAACCGGTGGAGGTCGCCATCCCGGAGCTGCCCGGGCGCATCCGGGACGTGCGGGTGGCGGCCGACGGGGTGCGGGTCGCGCTGGTCGTGGAGAAGGACGGCAAGCAGTCCCTGCTCATCGGGCGGATCGAGCGTGAGGACAAGTCGGGGGCGCGTCCCGCGGTCGTCGAACCGCGCTCGGCCGCGCCCGACCTGGAGCAGGTCACCGCCATGTCCTGGGCCGGGGACAGCCGGCTGGTCGCGGTCGGCCAGGAGCAGGGTGGCGTGCACCAGATGCGGTATGTCCAGGTCGACGGCTCGGCCCTGGACGGTCCGGCGCCCGCTGCCCTGTCGGGTGTGAAGGCGATAGCCGCGTCCGAGGACGAACGGGTGCCGCTGGTGGCCTACTCGGAGGACGACGGGATCGTACGACTCCCGTCCGGGGCTCAGTGGCAGAAGGTGGACAAGGACGGGACGGCACCGGTCTATCCGGGCTGAGGACGGGATCGCGGCGGCTTGTCCGGTCGAGGAGGCCGTCGCGATGGCTCGGGCTGAGGACGGGGTCCGTGTCGGGGACCTGCCCGGGCTGAGGACGGGGCCGCGGTGGCTTGCCCCGGGCCGAGGACGGGATCGTGTCGGAACCTGCCCGGGCTGAGGGCGGCACGGCGTCGGCCTCTCCGGGCCGAGGACCCCGTGATGCGGGGCGTCCTCCCTACGCCCGCGTCCGTACGGCCATCACTCGTGTGGGTGATGAGCAGCGGACTTCGCTCCGCGGCGTCCACAGGGCGTTTTCCACAGGGGTGGCCGCTCGTCCCGGGTGTTGGCACAGTGGTGGGCATGCGGGGGTGGTGGAAGGACCTCACCGACCTGGTGCTGCCGGCCGAGTGCGCAGGCTGCGGGGCACCTCGTACGGAGCTGTGTCCGAGATGCCGCACCGCCCTGGGCGGAGCCGCGCCGCGCCGCGTGCGGCCGGTGCCGGAACCGCCCGGACTGCCGGTCGTGCACGCGGCGGCCGCGTACGCGGGAGAAGTACGGGCTCTCCTTCTCGCTCACAAGGAGCGGGGCGCTCTGGCGCTGGCGGGAGCCCTGGGCGCGGCCCTGGCGGAGGCCGTGCGCGCGGGCCTCGGGCCGGCCGGGCCCGATGACGTGGTGACGGCACGGCGGGGACCGGATGGTGCGGCTGAGGGACGGCAGGGGCCCAGGACCGTGCTGCTCGTCCCCGTGCCCTCCGCCCGCTGGGCGGTGCGGGCACGTGGGCACGATCCGGTGCGGCGGATGGCGCTCACGGCGGCCGGTGAGCTGCGGCGCACCGGGACACCGGCCCGGGTGGCCGCCGTGCTGCGGCAGCGGCGTGCCGTGGCGGACCAGGCGGGGCTCGACGCCCGGCAGCGCCTGGAGAACCTCGCCGGGGCGCTGGAGGTGAGGGAAGGCGGAGCGCGGCTGCTCACCGCGGGCCGTGTCGTGATCGTCGACGACCTGATCACGACGGGCGCGAGCCTCGCGGAGGCGGCGCGGGCCCTTCGGGAGGCGTCCGTATCACGCCGTGATCGGGGAAAGGCTGTGTATGAGGCTGCAACTCGGGAAGGAAGGGGGGAACGAAGGACCGGAGCATGGCCGGAGGGGAAGATGTGGGTGCATGGTGCACCGGAAAAGGCGGCACCGAAGGCCGCCGGAGAGGCACTCCATGCAGCCGTGGTCGCCGCTCCTCGGGATTCTTTCGAAATAAACAGGAACTGAGCGCGAACTTGCATCGTTGCAGGTAGCGAGAGGGCCAATTCACCTGAACGGAGGTACGCCGCGGTAGAGGGTGACGACATCCGTCCGGGCGAGATATGTTCGGTTGTGAGGAAAGGCGCAGGCCACACCTCTCATATCCGAATGCCGCGCTGTGGGCTTTCCTGAATCGCCCGCGGCGGTGGGGTGGAGATCTTGCCCATGGGGGAGGAGGAGGTGGAAGTCACCGAGTCCGAGGTTCCGGGGCTCACCGGAGCCTGGTGCAAAAGGGAGATGCTCCGCCGATGGAGCGGAGCGATCCGGGAACGGAGTTCTGCGTGGACATCGTCGTCAAGGGCCGCAAGACCGAGGTGCCCGAGCGGTTCCGCAAGCACGTGGCCGAGAAGCTGAACCTGGAGAAGATCCAGAAGCTCGACGGCAAGGTGATGAGCCTCGACGTCGAGGTGTCCAAGGAGCCCAACCCTCGTCAGGCCGACCGGTGCGACCGAGTGGAGATCACGCTGCGGTCCCGCGGTCCGGTGATCCGGGCGGAGGCGGCGGCCAGCGATCCGTACGCGGCACTCGACCTGGCGGCGGAAAAGCTGGATGCACGGCTGCGCAAGCAGCACGACAAGCGTTTCTCGCGCCGCGGCGCACGCCGGATCTCGGCGGCCGAGGTTCCCGACCATGTCCCGGGCGTGGCGACGCTCAACGGCAACGGCCTCCCCGTCCACGAGGACGAGACGGACGGAGTGCCGACCAGGAAGATCGGCTCGCTGGAGGTCAAGGGCGAAGGCCCCCTGATCGTCCGCGAGAAGACCCACGTCGCCGACCCGATGAGCCTCGACCAGGCCCTCTACGAGATGGAACTGGTCGGCCACGACTTCTACTTGTTCGTCGACTCCGAGACCAAGGAGCCGAGCGTCGTCTACCGGCGACACGCCTACGACTACGGCGTCATCCACCTCAGCACGGACCCGATGGTCGCTGAGGCGCAGCCCCCGGCGGCAGGGGGCACGCTGGGTGGCTGACCCGCCCGGCCGAAGCTGAGCCTGTGCCCCTGGGAGCGCGTGTGCGCCCCCAGGGGCACCGGTGTGCGACCACTTCGCGCCCCGCTCGTCACCTCGGCGTCGTCCGGGCATGAAATCATGGCCGCACCGGCCCAACCGGTGGGTCGTTGCCTTGGGTTGGCGATGGCACAGAACCACAGGCCACAGCCTTCAGGGGGAGGAACGATGGCGGACACCTTCGGACCGATGCGAGACGCTGACGCCGACGACGGTGTCAGCGGTATGGGCCCGGACACGGGCTCTTCGCGCAAGGAACCGATCCGAGTCCTGGTCGTGGACGACCACGCCCTCTTCCGCCGCGGCCTGGAGATCGTGCTCGCGGCCGAGGAGGACATCCAGGTCGTCGGCGAGGCGGGCGACGGCGCCGAGGCCGTCGACAAGGCCGCGGACCTGCTGCCCGACATTGTGCTGATGGATGTGCGGATGCCCAAGCGCGGCGGGATCGAGGCCTGCACCTCCATCAAGGAGGTCGCACCCAGCGCGAAGATCATCATGCTGACGATCAGCGACGAGGAGGCCGACCTCTACGACGCGATCAAAGCGGGCGCGACCGGATATCTCCTCAAGGAGATCTCCACGGACGAGGTGGCCACCGCCATCCGCGCGGTGGCCGACGGGCAGTCGCAGATCAGCCCGTCCATGGCGTCCAAGCTGCTCACCGAGTTCAAGTCGATGATCCAGCGCACCGACGAACGACGGCTGGTGCCCGCGCCGCGGCTGACCGACCGCGAGCTGGAGGTCCTCAAGCTCGTCGCGACCGGGATGAACAACCGGGACATCGCCAAGGAGCTGTTCATCTCCGAGAACACCGTGAAGAACCACGTCCGCAACATCCTGGAGAAGCTGCAGCTGCACTCCAGGATGGAAGCGGTGGTCTACGCGATGCGGGAGAAGATCCTCGAGATCCGCTAGTGCCTGGGTGTACTCGGCCATGAGGTCGGTGACTCGCGTCGCCTGAGGTGCCCTCCCCCACTGCCTCAGGGGCGTGGGTGCGCCCCCAGCGGCGTTGTCGTCGGTTGCCGACGGTCCCCCGCGCTCGGCTGCGCTCGCGCGGGGCCCCCATCGCGTCGACGCCCTCCTCCGCCTTGCAGCTGGACGCGCCAGGCCCCGCTCACCTGTGCTGACGAGGGCACCGTTGCCCGGAGCCGGCCTGATCCGCCGGACAGGCCCTAGCCGAGCAGACCGGCGAGTTCCCGGGTGAGGGGCTCGCGCAGTTCGGGTGCGTCCACGCGCTCCGCGCGGACGTCCGTGCAGTTCACCCAGGTCGCCGCCTCGACCAGGGCCTGTGCCACCGCCGGGACCGCCTTCGGGCCGTCCAGGGTGACCTGCCTGGCCACCAGAGTGTGGCCCTCGCGGGCCGGGTCCACACGGCCGACCAGCAGGCCGCCGGCCAGTACCGGCATCGCGAAGTATCCGTACACCCGCTTCGGCTTGGGGACGTAGGCCTCCAGGCGGTGGGTGAAGCCGAAGATCCGCTCCGTGCGCGCCCGCTCCCAGATCAGTGAGTCGAACGGGGAGAGCAGCGTGGTGCGGTGGCGGCCGCGCGGGGGTGTGGCGAGGGCCGTCGGGTCCGCCCAGGCCGGCTTGCCCCAGCCCTCCACCTCGACCGGCACCAGACCCGATTCGGCGATCACCGCGTCGACCTGCTCGCCCTTGAGGCGGTGGTAGTCGGCGATGTCCGCGCGCGTGCCGACGCCGAGGGACTCGCCGGCCAGCCGGACCAGACGGCGCACGCACTCGGTGTCGTCCAGCTCGTCGTGCAGCAGCGCGGCCGGGATCGCGCGCTCGGCGAGGTCGTACACCCTCTTCCAGCCGCGGCGCTCGACGCACACCACCTCGCCGTACATCAGCGCGCGCTCGACGGCGACCTTGGTGCCGGACCAGTCCCACCAGTCGTTGGTCTTCTTCGCACCGCCCAACTCCGTGGCCGTGAGCGGGCCTTCCGCGCGCAGCTGCTTGATCACCTGGTCGTAGGCGCCGTCGGGAAGCTGGTGGTTCCAGTGCGGGCGGGCGCGGTAGGCGCGGCGGCGGAACGCGAAGTGCGGCCACTCCTCGACGGGGAGGATGCACGCGGCGTGCGACCAGTACTCGAAGGCGTGGGTGTCCTTCCAGTACGCGGACTCGACGCTCTTGCGGCCGACCGCGCCGAGGCGGGCGTACGGAACCAGCTCGTGGGAGCGAGCCAGGACCGAGATGGTGTCCAGCTGGACCGCGCCGAGGTGGCGGAGCACCCCACGGACACCGGCGCGCCGGTCGGGCGCACCGAGGAATCCCTGGGCCCGCAGGGCGATACGGCGGGCGTCGTCCGCGGTGAGGGTGGTGGTGGGGCGCGGCAGGGTCGTCATGTGTCGGACGATAGAGGGTGGCACTGACAGCGCTGGATGACCTGCGGTTTCGCCCCGGTGGGGTCAGGTCCGGGCGGGCAGGTACGGCGCCGTCGACGGCAGGCCCAGGTCCGACGGGAGCAGGGAGCCCACCCAGCAGTCCCGGCGCACCCCCTTGTTGTTGACGGCCGAGCGCAGGGTGCCCTCGACGGTGAAACCGGCGCGCTCCGCCACCGCGCGCGAGGCGCCGTTGCCGACCTCGGCCCGCCACTCCAGGCGGTCGACGGACAACGTGGTGAAGGCCCAGCGGGCGGCGGCGAGGGTGGCCTCGGTGATGTAGCCGCGGCCGCGGTGTTCCTTCACGGCCCAGAAACCGACCTCGCCGACCCCCAGCGCACGCATCGTGATGCCGAGCATCCCGGCCAGTTCCCCCGCGGGGAGAAACACGCCGAACGTGTACATCGTGTCGTGCGCCCAGCCGTCGGGCACCATGTGCCCGGTGAAGCTCTCGGCGTGCTCGCGAAGGTAGGGCGACGGGAACTGGGAGATCCAGCGCTGCAGGTCCGGATCCTGGGCGGCCTCGTACACCGCCTCGGTGTCGTCCGGGCCGACAGTGCGCAGCATGAGACGGTCGGTGGGGAGAGCGACGGGTTCCATCGGCCGATTCTGCGCCGGAGACCCGTGCCATGTCAGCGTTTTTCGCGGTGCGTGAGCGGGTGATCACATTTCGCGCAATTCCTTGTCGCGGGGCGGCACCATCCGCGGTATCCGTCCGTTGTCCCGGGTGAAACAGCCGTCGGGCCGCCAGGCCTCCCGGCATGGCCGGGTCCTCGCATACGATGGCCGTTGCTCAGTACGTACAAAGGCAAACCGACCGTCCCAGGCCCGACCGGCAAGGAGACCAGCCCCCGTGTCCGTCCTCTCGAAGATCATGCGTGCAGGCGAAGGAAAGATCCTGCGCAAGCTGCACCGCATCGCGGACCAGGTCAGCTCCATCGAAGAGGACTTCGTCGACCTCTCCGACGCCGAGCTGAGGGCCCTCACCGAGGAGTACAAGCAGCGGTACGCCGACGGTGAGAGCCTGGACGACCTGCTCCCCGAGGCGTTCGCCACCGTCCGCGAGGCCGCCAAGCGCGTCCTCGGCCAGCGGCACTACGACGTGCAGATGATGGGTGGTGCCGCCCTCCACCTCGGCTATGTGGCCGAGATGAAGACCGGTGAGGGCAAGACCCTCGTCGGCACGCTGCCTGCTTATCTGAACGCCCTCTCCGGAAACGGCGTTCACCTGATCACGGTCAACGACTACCTGGCCGAGCGCGACTCCGAGATGATGGGCCGCGTTCACAAGTTCCTCGGCCTGAGCGTCGGCTGCATCCTGGCCAACATGACGCCGGCCCAGCGCCGCGAGCAGTACGAGTGCGACATCACGTACGGCACGAACAACGAGTTCGGCTTCGACTACCTGCGCGACAACATGGCGTGGTCGAAGGACGAGCTGGTGCAGCGCGGCCACAACTTCGCCATCGTGGACGAGGTCGACTCCATCCTGGTCGACGAGGCCCGTACGCCGCTGATCATCTCCGGCCCGGCCGACCAGGCCACCAAGTGGTACGGCGACTTCGCCAAGCTGGTCACGCGCCTCAAGTCCGGCGAGGCCGGCAACCCGCTCAAGGGCGTCGAGGAGACCGGCGACTACGACGTCGACGAGAAGAAGCGCACGGTAGCCATCCACGAGAACGGCGTCTCCAAGGTCGAGGACTGGCTGGGCATCGACAACCTCTACGAGTCGGTGAACACCCCGCTCGTGGGCTACCTGAACAACGCCATCAAGGCCAAGGAACTCTTCAAGAAGGACAAGGACTACGTCGTCATCGACGGCGAAGTCATGATCGTCGACGAGCACACCGGCCGTATCCTCGCCGGCCGCCGCTACAACGAGGGCATGCACCAGGCGATCGAGGCGAAGGAAGGGGTGGACATCAAGGACGAGAACCAGACGCTCGCCACGATCACCCTGCAGAACTTCTTCCGCCTCTACAGCAAGCTCTCCGGCATGACCGGTACGGCCATGACCGAGGCCGCCGAGTTCCACCAGATCTACAAGCTCGGCGTGGTGCCGATCCCGACCAACAAGCCGATGGTCCGCAAGGACCAGTCGGACCTGATCTACCGCACCGAGGTGGCCAAGTTCGAGGCGGTCGTCGACGACATCGCCGAGAAGCACGAGAAGGGCCAGCCGATCCTCGTCGGTACGACGTCCGTCGAGAAGTCGGAGTACCTGTCCCAGCAGCTCAGCAAGCGCGGCATCCAGCACGAGGTGCTGAACGCCAAGCAGCACGAGCGTGAGGCGTCGATCGTCGCCCAGGCCGGCCGCAAGGGCGCCGTGACCGTGGCCACCAACATGGCCGGCCGTGGTACGGACATCAAGCTCGGCGGCAACCCCGAGGACCTCGCCGAGGCGGAGCTGCGCCAGCACGGCCTCGACCCCGACGAGCACATCGAGGAGTGGGCGCACGCCCTGCCCGCCGCCCTGCAGAAGGCCGAGCAGGCGGTCAAGGCGGAGTTCGAGGAGGTCAAGGACCTCGGCGGGCTCTACGTCCTGGGTACCGAGCGGCACGAGTCGCGGCGTATCGACAACCAGCTGCGCGGTCGTTCCGGCCGTCAGGGCGACCCGGGCGAGTCCCGCTTCTACCTGTCCCTCGGTGACGACCTCATGCGGCTCTTCAAGGCCCAGATGGTCGAGCGCGTGATGTCGATGGCGAACGTGCCGGACGACGTGCCGATCGAGAACAAGATGGTCACGCGCGCCATCGCGTCCGCGCAGTCGCAGGTCGAGCAGCAGAACTTCGAGACGCGTAAGAACGTTCTGAAGTACGACGAGGTGCTCAACCGGCAGCGCGAGGTCATCTACGGCGAGCGCCGCCGCGTCCTGGAGGGCGAGGACCTGCACGAGCAGGTGCAGCACTTCACGGACGACACGATCGACGCGTACGTCGGCGCGGAGACCGCCGAGGGCTTCCCCGAGGACTGGGACCTGGACCGGCTGTGGGGTGCGTTCAAGCAGCTCTACCCGGTGAAGGTCACCGTCGAGGAGCTGGAGGAGGCGGCCGGTGACCGGGCGGGTCTGACCGCCGAGTTCATCTCCGAGTCCATCAAGGACGACATCCGCGAGCAGTACGAGTCCCGGGAGGGCCAGCTCGGCTCCGAGATCATGCGGGAGCTGGAGCGCCGGGTCGTGCTGTCGGTCCTCGACCGCAAGTGGCGCGAGCACCTCTACGAGATGGACTACCTCCAGGAGGGCATCGGCCTGCGCGCGATGGCCCAGAAGGACCCGCTGGTCGAGTACCAGCGCGAGGGCTTCGACATGTTCACCGCCATGATGGAGGGCATCAAGGAGGAGTCCGTCGGCTACCTGTTCAACCTGGAGGTCCAGGTCGAGCAGCAGGTCGAGGAGGTCCCGGTCGAGGAGGCCCAGCCGGTGGCGGAGGGTGTCCAGGACACCGTGCCGGCGCAGGCGGGCGCGCGTCCGGAGATCCGGGCCAAGGGGCTGGATGTTCCGCAGCGGCGGGATCTGCACTTCTCCGCGCCCACCGTGGACGGTGAGGGCGGCATCGTGGAGCGCGACCTCGAGGACGACGAGCCTGTCCGCTCCGAGTCCGACGGGCTGACGCGCGCCGAGCGCCGTCGCCAGGCGAAGGGCGGGCGGCGCCGCAAGAAGTGACCTGCGGCGCTTGCGCCGTGGACTCAGGGCCGGGTCTCCTTCGGGGGCTCGGCCCTTCGGCTTGCGGTGCGGTGTGGTGCGTCGCTCCGCTGCCTGTCGCCCCCTGCCCGCTGCCTCTGCCCACTGCTGTGGCTCCCTGGCCCGCGCAGCTGCTCGGGACGGCGTCCGTGCAGGCGGGGGGTGGCTGGCCAAGGGCTGTCCCGTAATCCCGGGCGGGCGCACGATGACAGCTACGGCACCTCGCCGCTTTGTCGGATCGCCCGCATACGCCCAGTATGAGGACGACCCTCCGCCTTGCGATGCACCGCATCCGACGCCGCGCGCTGATCGACCGGATCAGACCCACGTCGTGAAGGTAGGACAGCTCTTAGTCCTCGGGGAGGCGTGGGGGCCTGGGGCCTTCCAGTTCCACCGCGGTGCAGCGCCAGCGGTGGTCCGGCCCCTGCTCAAGACGGAAGGCCATCGCACGCAGCTGGTTGCCGGCGGCGATGCGGGCGAAGACTTCGAGGGCGCCGGTGCGGGGGACGTAGTAGCCGATGTCGCTGACGACGGGGCGGGTGCCGTGGGTGCGCAGGGGCCCGCGTTCGGCGAGGCGGGCGAGGTCGTCGTAGGCGCGGCCCGCGGTGTGCCGGAGCATCCAGTGGACGGGTCGCCGGCCGCTGAGGACGGCCAGCAGACGGTCGGCGAAGAGGTCGGTGGGGCGCGGCTGCGCCACGGCCGTCCCCGGCGCCGTGACGGCCCTGCCGGGCACCGGGTTGCGGGGCGGTGTGCTGCCCGGCCGACGGGAGTCCTGGCGGGTCGGCGGACGGTGGCGCGGGCGGGGGTGAGCGGTGCGGCTCATGACCTTGTTCATGGGGATCCCCGTTCGGCGGGCCCGGAACGTACCGGGCGGTAACTCGCTGGTGGGGATCTTGTACGGGGGCGGGGACGGCCGTCGCAAGGGAGGCGGGGTGCCTGGTGAGGGGCCAAGGACGTTCACCTATCCGAGTGGTGAGGGTCCCCGAAAGTCCCGTGGGCGAGCGGGGGGACCGGGTGAGGTGGAGGGCGGTGGGTGGACGCGGCCGGGGGTGCGGGCCGGGCCTCGAAAGGGGACGGCCGCACGTATCCTGAAGGCCCGTCGGTGACCAGGAAAGAGCGGCCAGCCATGCGCGTCTACGTCCCCCTGACCCTCCCCGGTCTCGCCGAGGCGCACAAGACGGGTGAGCTGGGGAGCGGCCCCTTCGTCGCCTACGCCGTCACGCCTGCTCTGCGTGAGTGGTACGTGTCCGAGGACATCGAGGAGCTGGAGTACGCGGCGCTCAGCCGGGCCGCGCTGGCCTCGCTCCGGCTGCTCACGGCCGATCCGGATGCGGTACGGCGCCGGGTCGTGGTCGCCGTCGACGTGGCCGACGGTGCCGCCACGGCCGACCCGGACCGCGGACTCGATCCGGCCGCGCTCGGCGAGGTGACGGTGGCCGCCACGGTGCCGCTCGCGAAGGCGGCGGCCGTGCACGTCGACGCCGGCGACGCGGAGGCGGACGTGGCCGCGGCGGCCGGAGCGCTGGAGGCGGCCGACGGCGGTGACGACGGCGCGCAGTTCGTCGTGGACGGGGCCGAGGACCACGAGCTGCTGTGGTACGCCAGGCAGGAGATCCCCAACCTGGTGGACCTGGCCTGACCTGGCCCGGCGAGTCCGCGGGTGGCCCGTCCGCCTTGATTGTCGGTGCGGGCGGGTACGGTCTTTGACATGGGGATGCACAAAGGCGCGCACATTGTCTGGGACTGGAACGGGACGCTGTTCCATGACAATGACGCGATCATCGGGGCGACGAACGCGGCCTTCGCCGAGCTGGGGCTGGCGCCGATCACCCTGGAGCAGTACCGGACGCTGTACTGCGTGCCGGTGCCGAAGTTCTACGAGCGGCTGCTCGGCCGGCTGCCCACGGCTGCCGAGTGGGAGCTGATGGACGGGGTCTTCCACCGGTACTACGCGGAGCACCGGATCCTGTGCGGGCTGACCGAGGGCGCGGCCGACCTGCTCGCGGGGTGGCGGTCGGCGGGGCACAGCCAGTCGCTGCTGAGCATGTACGGGCACGAGGAACTGGTGCCGCTGGTGCGGGGCTTCGGGATCGAGGCCCACTTCCTGCGGGTCGACGGGCGTACGGGGCCCTCCGGCGGCAGCAAGGCCGAGCACATGGTGCGGCACCTGGAGGCGCTCTCCGGGGCGGTGGAGCCGGCGCGGACCGTGGTGATCGGTGATGCCGCGGACGACGCGGTCGCCGCGGGGCATGTGGGGGCGCGGGCCGTGCTGTACACCGGCGGCTCGCACAGCCGGGCCAGCCTGGAGGGGGCCGGAGTGCCGGTCGTGGACACATTGGCCGAGGCGGTGGCGGAGGCGCAGCGGCTGGCGGCGTGAGCGGGGGCCGGTGCGGCGCCCGGCGCCGGTGCCGGCCGGGGATCAGGACGTGAGACCGGCGCTGCCGGGCGGGCGCCGTCCGCTCATGTCACCGGTGCCTTCGCCCGCAGCACCTTGAGGAACTCCCGCATCCACCCGGGATGGTCCGGCCACGCGCGGGAAGAGACCAGGGTGCCGTCCACCACCGCTTCGGCGTCCTCGAAGTGGGCTCCGGCGGACTGCATGTCCAGCTCCAGGGCCGGATAGGCGGTGACCCGGCGGCCGCGGAGGCTGTCGATGGCGGCGGTGAGCAGGGGGCCGTGGCAGATCTGGGCGACCGGCTTGTCGGCGTCGAAGAAGGCCTTGAGGATCTTGCGCAGTTCGAGGTCGTTGCGCAGATACTCGGGGGCGCGGCCGCCGGGGATGACGATGGCCGCGTACTGGCCGGGGTCGACCTCGGAGAAGGCGAGGTCGGCGGGCCAGGTGTAGCCGGGCTTCTCGGTGTAGGTGTCGAAGCCGGGCTCGAAGTCGTGGACGACGAAGCGGAGCGTCTTGCGGGTGGGGGCCGCGATGTCGACCTCGTAGCCCTCCTCGCGCAGGCGCTGGTAGGGATAGAGGACTTCCAGGGACTCCGCTGCGTCGCCGGTGATGATGAGGATCTTCGCAGGCATGTCGGTTCCTCCCGGGCGGCACGGTCCCCTCCGCGGGGGACGGGCACTGTTGTGGGCAACGTGCCTCCGAAGGGCGCGACTGCCAAGAGGGCCCGTCGCTTTCAGGGTGCGTCCCGCAGCGTCCGGGCGCGACCGGATACGCCACCTTCCCGCGCGTTGCCGCTGTGCAGAACGTCAAACTTCACCCCCCGGTTTTGTACACATACGGCTCATGACGGCCCCCGGGTGAGGAGCGATAGCCTGGTGGCGTGATCAGCGCGATATCTCGCGGGGGCGATGCTGCCCCTGCCCTGCGCCCGGGTTGCACGGAGCACCTCCGTGACCGGGCGGCGGTCGCTGGTCTTCGCGGGCGGGACGGGGGCGCGGAAGCCCCCAGGACGCCGAGGACGCCCCGGGATGCGGCGATGCCGAGAGCAGCGTCACACCGGACGGGCGGTCCGAGAATGGCCGAATACCCCCCGCTCATCTCACCTTGCGGCATAGCGTCGGATCGGACCGGACACCCCGGGCCGTGGCGTCGAGCCGGAGGGAAAGAGCCCGTTTTTCCTTCTACGTCACGCAACGGCGCGCGACAGGAGCCAGAGGACAATGCAGACCAAGCTGGACGAAGCCAAGGCCGAGCTGCTCGAACGGGCCGCCCGGGTAGCTGAGAACAGCCCGGTCGGGGGGCACCTACCGACCGGGACCACGGGCGAGGGCACGGCCGGCACTCCCGACACCGAGTCCGTGCTCGTGTTCCTCCAGCGCTACTACCTGCACACCGCGCCGGAAGACCTCTCCGACCGCGACCCGGTCGACGTCTTCGGCGCCGCCGTCTCGCACTACCGGCTCGCCGAGACCCGCCCCCAGGGCACCGCCAACGTCCGGGTGCACACCCCGACCGTGGAGGAGAACGGGTGGACCTGCAGCCACACCGTCGTGGAGGTCGTCACCGACGACATGCCCTTCCTCGTCGACTCGGTCACCAATGAGCTGACCCGGCAGGGACGTGGCATCCACGTCGTCATCCACCCGCAGATCGTCGTCCGGCGCGACCTCACCGGCAGGCTCATCGAGGTGCTGCCCAGCGCGCCCCCCGGCGAACTGCCGCACGACGCGCACATCGAGTCCTGGATCCACGTCGAGATCGACCGGGAGACCGATCGCGCCGATCTGAAGCAGATCACCGCCGACCTGCTGCGCGTCCTGTCCGACGTCCGCGAGGCCGTCGAGGACTGGGAGAAGATGCGGGACGCGGCGACCCGGATCTCCGACGGCCTGCAGAGCGAGCCCCGGCCGGGCGACCTGCCCGCGGCCGAGGTCGAGGAGGCCCGCGAACTGCTGCGCTGGCTGTCCTCCGACCACTTCACCTTCCTCGGCTTCCGCGAGTACGAGCTGCGCGACGACGACACGCTCGCCGCCGTGCCCGGCACCGGTCTCGGCATACTGCGCGCCGACCCGCAGCACTCCGAGGACGACCAGCACCCGGTCAGTCCCTCGTTCGAGCGGCTGCCGGCCGACGCCCGCGCCAAGGCCCGCGAGCACAAGCTGCTCGTGCTGACCAAGGCCAACAGCCGGGCCACCGTGCACCGGCCGTCGTACCTGGACTACGTCGGCGTCAAGAAGTTCGACGCGGACGGCAATGTCGTCGGCGAGCGCCGCTTCCTCGGTCTGTTCTCCTCCGCCGCCTACACCGAGTCCGTCCGCCGGGTCCCGGTCATCCGGCGCAAGGTCGACGAGGTCCTGCACCGCGCCGGGTTCTCGCCCGAGAGCCACGACGGCCGCGACCTGCTCCAGATCCTGGAGACCTACCCGCGCGACGAGCTGTTCCAGACCCCGGTCGCCGAGCTCCAGGCCATCGCGACCAGCGTCCTGTACCTGCAGGAGCGCCGCCGGCTGCGGCTCTACCTGCGCCAGGACGAGTACGGCCGCTACTACTCGGCGCTCGTCTACCTCCCGCGCGACCGCTACACCACCGGCGTCCGGCTGCGGATCATCGACATCCTGAAGGAGGAGCTCGGCGGCATCAGCGTCGACTTCACCGCCTGGAACACCGAGTCGATCCTGTCCCGGCTGCACTTCGTCGTCCGTGTCCCGCCGGGCACCGAGCTGCCCGAGCTGTCGGACTCCGACAAGGACCGCATCGAGGCCCGCCTGGTCGAGGCCGCCCGCTCCTGGGCGGACGGGTTCGCCGAGGCGCTGAACGCCGAGTGCGGCGAGGAGCGCGCCGCCGAGCTGCTGCGCCGCTACAACAACGGCAACTCCTTCCCCGAGGGCTACAAGGCCGACCACACGCCGCGCGCGGCGGTCGCCGACCTGGTCCATCTGGAGCGGCTGACCGGCGAGAAGGGCAACGACTTCGCGCTGAGTCTGTACGAGCCGGTGGGCGCCGCCCCCGGCGAGCGCCGCTTCAAGATCTACCGGAAGGGCGACGCGGTCTCCCTGTCCTCCGTGCTGCCGGTCCTCAACCGGCTCGGCGTCGAGGTCGTGGACGAGCGGCCGTACGAGCTGCGCTGCTCGGACCGCACCATCGCCTGGATCTACGACTTCGGCCTGCGCCTGCCCAAGGCGCTGGGCGCCGGCAACGGCGACTACCTCGGCGAGGACGGCCGTGAGCGGTTCCAGGAGGCGTTCTCCGCGACCTGGACCGGCGAGGCGGAGAACGACGGCTTCAACGCCCTCGTGCTGAGCGCCGGGCTGACCTGGCGGCAGGCGACGGTGCTGCGCGCGTACGCCAAGTACCTGCGGCAGGCCGGCTCCACCTTCAGCCAGGACTACATGGAGGACACCCTCCGCAACAACGTCCACACGACCCGGCTCCTCGTCTCCCTCTTCGAGGCGCGGATGTCCCCGGAGCGGCAGAAGGCCGGACTCGAGATCGTGGACGCCCTGCTGGAGGAGCTGGACGCGGCACTGGACCAGGTGGCGAGCCTGGACGAGGACCGCATCCTGCGCTCCTTCCTGACCGTCATCAAGGCGACCCTGCGCACGAACTTCTTCCAGGAGGCGCTCGGCGGCCGGCCGCACGAGTACGTGTCCATGAAGTTCGACCCGCAGGCCATCCCGGACCTGCCCGCGCCGCGCCCGGCGTACGAGATCTGGGTGTACTCGCCGCGCGTCGAGGGTGTGCACCTGCGCTTCGGCAAGGTCGCCCGAGGCGGCCTGCGCTGGTCGGACCGCCGTGAGGACTTCCGTACCGAGATCCTCGGCCTGGTCAAGGCGCAGATGGTGAAGAACACCGTCATCGTGCCGGTCGGCGCCAAGGGCGGCTTCGTCGCCAAGCAGCTGCCGGACCCGGCCGTGGACCGGGACGCGTGGCTGGCCGAGGGCATCGCCAGCTACAAGACGTTCATCTCGGCGCTGCTCGACATCACCGACAACATGGTCGCCGGCGAGGTCGTGCCGCCGCAGGACGTGGTGCGGCACGACGGGGACGACACCTACCTGGTGGTCGCGGCCGACAAGGGCACGGCGACGTTCTCCGACATCGCCAACGGGGTCGCCGAGAAGTACAACTTCTGGCTCGGCGACGCCTTCGCCTCCGGCGGCAGCGCGGGCTACGACCACAAGGGCATGGGCATCACCGCGCGCGGCGCCTGGGAGTCCGTGAAGCGGCACTTCCGCGAGCTGGGCGTGGACACGCAGGGCGAGGACTTCACGGTCGTCGGCATCGGTGACATGTCCGGTGACGTGTTCGGCAACGGCATGCTGCTCTCGGAGCACATCCGCCTGGTCGCCGCCTTCGACCACCGGCACATCTTCATCGACCCGAACCCGGACGCGGCCACCTCCTACGCCGAGCGCCGCCGCCTGTTCGAGCTGCCCCGCTCCAGCTGGGCCGACTACGCCACCGAGCTGCTGTCGGCGGGCGGCGGGATCTTCCCGCGGACCGCCAAGGCGATCCCGCTCAACGCGCACATCCGCGAGGCGCTGGGCATCGAGGAGAAGATCTCCAAGATGACCCCGGCCGACCTGATGAAGGCGATCCTCCACGCACCGGTGGACCTGCTGTGGAACGGCGGCATCGGCACGTACGTGAAGTCGTCGGCGGAGTCCAACGCCGACGCCGGCGACAAGGCCAACGACGCCATCCGCGTCGACGGCCGCGACCTGCGCGTCAAGGTCGTCGGCGAGGGCGGCAACCTGGGCCTGACCCAGCTCGGCCGCATCGAGTTCGCGCTGCAAGGTGGCCGGATCAACACCGACGCGATCGACAACAGCGCCGGTGTGGACACCTCCGACCACGAGGTGAACATCAAGATCCTGCTCAACGGCCTGGTCGCGGACGGCGACATGACCGTCAAGCAGCGCAACAAGCTGCTCGCCGAGATGACCGACGAGGTCGGCGCGCTGGTGCTGCGCAACAACTACGCGCAGAACACGGCGCTCGCCAACGCCCTCGCCCAGTCCAAGGACATGCTGCACGCGCAGCAGCGGTTCATCCGCCACATGGTCCGCGAGGGGCACCTGGACCGGGCGCTGGAGTTCCTGCCGACCGACCGCCAGATCCGCGAGCGCGTGGGCCAGGGCCAGGGCCTGACCGGCCCGGAGACGGCCGTCCTGCTGGCGTACACGAAGATCACGGTCGCCGAGGAACTGCTGGACACCTCGCTGCCGGAGGACCCGTATCTGCGCGGTCTGCTGCACGCCTACTTCCCGACGCCGCTGCGCGAGCGGTTCGCGGACGCCGTCGACAGCCACCCGCTGCGCCGCGAGATCACCACGACCGTGCTGGTCAACGACACGGTCAACACGGGCGGTACGACATATCTGCACCGTCTGCGCGAGGAGACCGGCGCCTCGCTGGAGGAGATCGTCCGCGCCCAGACCGCGGCCCGCGCGATCTTCCGCTCGGCGCCGGTGTGGGACGCGGTCGAGGAGCTGGACAACAAGGCCGACGCGGCCGTCCAGACCCGGATCCGGCTGCACTCGCGCCGTCTGGTCGAGCGTGGCACGCGCTGGCTGCTGAACAACCGGCCGCAGCCGCTGCAGCTCGCGGAGACCGTCGAGTTCTTCGCCGAGCGGGTCGAGCAGGTCTGGCAGGAGCTGCCCAAGCTGCTGCGCGGCGCGGACCTGGAGTGGTACCAGCACGTGTACGACGAGCTGTCCGAGGTCGGCGTCCCGGACGAGCTGGCCACCCGCGTGGCCGGCTTCTCCTCCGCCTTCCCGGCGCTCGACATCGTCTCGGTGGCCGACCGCATGGGCAAGGAGCCGCTGGCCGTCGCCGAGGTCTACTACGACCTCGCCGACCGTCTCGGCATCGCCCAGCTGATGGACCGCATCATCGAACTGCCCCGCGCCGACCGCTGGCAGTCGATGGCCCGCGCCTCCATCCGCGAGGACCTGTACGCGGCCCACGCGGCCCTCACGGCGGACATCCTCGCGGCCGGCAACGGCACTTCGAGTCCCGAGCAGCGCTTCAAGGCCTGGGAGCAGAAGAACGCGGCGATCCTGAGCCGGGCCCGCACCACCCTGGAGGAGATCCGCAGTTCGGACTCCTTCGACCTCGCCAACCTGTCGGTGGCGATGCGTACGATGCGGACGCTGCTGCGCTCGCATTCGTAGCCGTACGGCGATGAGGGCGCCCCGGGCCGGTCGAGGCCCGGGGCGCCTTTCTTCTTGCCGGCCCTTAGGCAAAAACGTGCGGTGAATTTACCGTTTCATGCTGATCGGGGCGTTTCGGATAGGGTCGGGGCTGTGACAGTGAACCTCACCGAGATCCGCCCGGCAACGCTCGCGCCGGCTCCGGCCCGGCCGGTCACGCGCGTCGTGCTGGAAGTCGTGAAATTCGGGGTCGTCGGCGGCAGCGGTGTCCTCGTCAATTTCCTGGTCTTCAACCTGCTGCTGCACGGCCTGCGTTGGCAGGCGATGACCGCGACGGTCCTGGCCAGCTGTATTGCGATGGCGACCAATTACCTGGGCTTCCGCTATTTCGCCTATCGCGACCGGGACACGCGCACGCGCCGCCAGATCGTCCTGTTCTTCGTCTTCAGCGGGCTTGGCGTGGTGCTGGAAAGCGGTCTGTTCTGGGTCGGTTATCACGGGCTCGGACTGCACGGCGCGCTCGAGTCGAACGTGGTGAAGGCGCTGTCGATCGTGCTCGCCTCGGGCTTCCGTTTCCTGGTCTACCGCACCTGGGTGTTCCAGCAGGATGCGCGCCGCGCCGCCTAGCACCGCGGGCGCAGGCCGGGCGCTGCCCCAGGCCGCCGCCGCGCTCGTGCTGGTCCTGCTCCTCCTGGTCATCGTCCGGCTGCCCTGGGCGGGCGATCTCGGTATGCACGCGGCGACCGTGCAACGGCTGCGGCACAGCCTGCTGCACCCCGGGAACCCGCTGGTCGACGCCGACACCCCGAGCCCGTACTACTCGCCCTGGATGCTGCTGCTGGGCTGCCTCGCCCGGATCACCAGCCTGTCGGTGTTCGACGTGCTGCGGATCGGCGCGCTCGTCGGACTCGGGCTGCTGGTCACCGGCGTGTGGCGGTACGTCCGCACGCTCAGCGACCATCGCGTCGCGCCCGCCCTGGCGATCCTCTGCCTGGTGTTCCTGTGGGGCCCGCTGCTGTTCAACTGGAGCGGCTTCCTCGGCCTCAACTCGCTCGCGCTGACGGTGTCGTACCCCAGCGTGCTGGCCCTCGGCCTCTCCTTCCACCTCTGGGCCTGGCTCACCCGGGCGCTGCGCGGCGAGAGCGGCTGGGGGGTGTGGCTGTGGCTGGGACTCCTGTGGGGGCTGATCCTGCTGTGCCACCAGTTCACGGGGGTGGTGGCGTCCCTCGGCGCGCTGGCCGTGGTGATCGCCGCGCGGCCGGGCCGCGCGCTGCTGCTGCGGCTCGGCACCGCGGCGGCCATGGGCGTCGTGCTGCTGGCGCTCTGGCCCTACTACGACTTCTTCGCGCTCTTCTCGGCGGGCGCGGACCTCGAGGCGATCCACCGGCCGCTGTACGAGCACCTGCCGGGGCGGTTCGGGCTGGTCCTGCTGGGGGTCGTGGCCCTGGGCCTGCGCCTGCGGCGGGACCGCCGGGACCCCCTGGTCGTCTTCTTCCTGCTCGGCGTGCTGGTGTTCGCAGCGGGCGGGCTGACCGGGCACTACTCGTGGGGCCGCGCCCTGCCGGCGGTGCTGATCCCGGCTCAGCTCGCGGCCGCGCTGGAGGTCGTGTCGGCGGGGCGGCGAACGGTGCGCGTGGGGTGGGCGTGTGTGCTCGGCGCTGCGCTGGCCGTGGGGGCATGGGCGCAGGCGGGGACGCTCGGGTATGTGGTCGGGCGGGACGCGCTGCCCGGTGCGGTCGCGGCCAAGTACCGCACACCGTGGGTGGGGTACCAGTGGATCACGCCCTGGGTGAAGTACGGCGACGTGGTCATGGCCCGTACGGTCCCGTCGCGGCAGATTCCCGCGTACGGGCCGTACACCGTGGCTCCCGGGTATCCCGATGTGTTCCTGCCGGACGAGGCCAGGCGGGACGCGGCGGTGACGCGGTACTTCGCGCCGGGTACGACGGCCGGCGAACGGCGGGACATGGTGCGGGAGTACGGCGTGCGGTGGGTCGTGGGCGGCAAGGGGGCCGCCGAGCCGTGGCTCCGGCAGGTGGCGTCCGGGCCGGACGGCCAGGTGCTGTACCAAGTCGTGCGCTGAAGGGCCGCCCGCGGTAGAAGGACGATACGACCACGCAGCGGCGCGGCTACTTCAGCACGCTGGCCACGAGTCGGGCGGCATTGCGGACCTTCGGCCTGGCCACCTTCCGTACCACCGGGCGAATCACCCGCGCGGTCACCCCCACCGGGCGCCAGCGGATCTGGAGGCGGCCGGGGTTGCGGCCCTCCGGTTCGATGGTGACGTCGTGCGGGGTGGCGCCTGAGCGGTAGTCGACGCGGGCCGTGGCGGCCGGGAAGTCCAGGGGCGCCAGGAGCAGTCCGGAGTGGGAGAGGCCCTGCTGTTCCAGGCGGAGCAGCGGGTGGCGTACGCCGTCGAAGCCCTGCACGGGAAGCGTCGCCGTCGCCAGGTCGAGCCGTACGCGGCCCTCGAAGACGCCCGGGCGGACGGGGTCCAGGCGGAACGGGACCGTCATACGGCGCCGGGAAGGGGCCAGCACCAGACTCGCGCGTTGCGGTCCCACCGGGAGCCGCAGTCCGGGGTCGTAGGTGCGGATCGCGAGGGTGAGGCAGGCTCCGGGACCCGGGGTCAGTTCGGTGATCTCGTGCCGGAAGTGGGCGCTGGGGAACGGCCGGGTGTCCAGCTCCAGGTCGGAGACGTCCAGTTCGCGGCGCGCCCGGTCGGCGGAGGGGACGGCGTCGCCCCAGTAGGCGGCGCCCGAGCCGTCGGACGTGACATGCCTCGGTGCCACCGCGTGGCCCAGGCCGCGCGCCGCCGGCCGGACGTCGGACAGGCGGCCGTCGCGCAGGAGTTGGAGGACCACCCGCTCGGGGCGCGGCAGGCGGGTGTACGCACCCGGGGCGAGCGTCTCCAGATACGGGTTCATGATCTCGGCGAACGACTCCAGCCACTCGGCGTCCCGGTAGGGCAGGTCGCCCGCGTACATCCGGAAGTCGTGCTTGAGGAACTTGTAGTCCTTGTCCTCCCGCAGTGCCGCGTGCCCGCTCTCCACCAGGAAGTCGTCGATCAGGCGTTGTACGTGCACACGGTCGCGGACGTTGGAGATCTTGTGCCGCTGATTGGAGATGGAGGCCGACGCGGCGGCCGCGAACGGCTCGATGTACCAGGTGTACACCGGGTCGGGGATGATCGTGAACGCCTTCGCCAGGCAGTAGGCCCGCGCCGAGAACAGCTGGTCCTCGTAGTGGATGCCCTCGGGGAAGCGGAGCCGGTGGCGGTCCAGGAACGCGCGGGAGTACATCTTGCTGGTGGACAGGTGCTCGAACAGCAGCCGGGGGTCGGCCTCGATGCCGTCCAGGGTGCGGTGCTCGGCGACCAGATGGGGCATCCAGGTCGAGCGGCGCCCGTTGTCCACCCGTACCCGCCGCACCGCGCCCATGGTGAAGTCCACCTCGCGCCCGCGGTGCGCGGCCAGCAGCAGCTCGACGGCGCGCGGCGGCAGTTCGTCGTCGCTGTCCAGGAACATCAGATACGGCGCCCGGGCGATCTCGACGGCCCGGTTGCGCGGGGCGCTGCAGCCGCCGCTGTTCTCCGGCAGACGGAGGTAGCGGATGCGGTGGTCCTGGGCGGCCAGCTGCCGGGCGACGGCCGGGGTGTCGTCGGTGGAGTGGTCGTCGCTGATGACGATCTCGATGTCGGCGTGGGTCTGGGCGCGCACGGAGGCGACCGCCCGGGGGAGACGGGCCGCGTCGTTGTAGACGATGACGGTGACCGTGACGTCGGGGGTCGTCATGCCGTGGCCTCCTCGGGGGTCGGGGCGGGGGTGCGTTCTTCGAGCGGGATCACCGGGGGCAGCGCCTCCTCGGGTTCGCCTAGGAAGACCCGTCGTACGACCCGCTCGGCGGCCCGCCCGTCGTCGTACTCGCAGAACCGGCGCCGGAAGGCGGCCCGCGCCTTCGCCGCGCCGTCGTCGCGCCAGGCGCCCGAGCTGAAGATCTCCGTCAGCTCCTCCTGGGTGCGGGCGACCCGGCCCGGCGCCTCGGTCATCAGGTCGAAGTAGACGCCCCGGGTGGTCCGGTAGGTCTCCCAGTCGTCGGCGTAGACGACGACCGGGCGGTCCAGGTTGGCGTAGTCGAACATGATCGACGAGTAGTCCGTGACCAGCGCGTCGGCGGCCAGGCACAGCTCCTCGACGGGGTCGTAGGAGGAGACGTCGATGATCCGGCCGGAGCGGCGCAGGCCGGTCAGCGGGGAGGCGGCGCCGCCGTAGAAGTAGTGGGCGCGGACCAGCAGGACGGTGTCCTCGCCGAGGCGGTCGGCCAGGGCGGCCAGGTCGAGGCGAGGGGTGAAGCCGGCCTCGTAGTCGCGGTGGGTGGGGGCGTAGAGGACGGCGGTCCGGCCGGGGGCGATGCCCAGGCGCTCGCGGGCGGCCCGCACGTCGGCGGCGGTGGCCGTGTAGAAGACGTCGTTGCGCGGATAGCCGTGGTCCAGGGAGGTGTAGCGGGCCGGGTAGGCGCGCTCCCACATGCGGGTGGAGTGGCTGTTGGCGCTGACGCTGTAGTCCCACTTGTCGATGCGGGCCAGCAGTGCGGCGAAGTCCAGGCCCTTGGCGGCGGCCGGGTGGTCCATCTGGTCCAGGCCCATGCGCTTGAGCGGAGTGCCGTGGTGGGTCTGCAGATGGATCGCGTCGGGGCGTTTGACCACCGCGTTGGGGAAGTTGACGTTGTTCGTCAGGTACTTGGCGGTGGCCAGCGTCTCCCAGTAGCGGCGGGTACCGGGGATCACGTGGTCCGTGCCGGGCGGCAGCAGGGCCGCGTTCTCCTTGCCGACCACCCACACCCTGTGGATGTGCGGGGCGAGTTCGGCGAGTTTGGCGGCGATCGCGGCCGGGTTGCAGGACACCCCGCGGTCCCAATAGGCCGCGAACACGGCCAGGTTCGGGTCGACGGGGCGGCCGAGCGCCCTGCGGTACTGGTGGTCGCGGAGCTTCGCGGCCACTTGGCGCTTGCGGGTCCGTACGGCCTTCCTGGCCGCGCGGCGGGTGCGGTTGGCCGTCTGGAAGGCGCGGTACTTGGTGTAGGCACCCTCTTCGAGCAGGGTGTGCCGGACGCCCTCCAGGCCTCCCGGGCGCCGGTGGCCCTCGGGGCGCCAGCGGGCCGCCGCCAGGGACGCGCGGCGGAAGAACTCGCGGGCCACCGTGTCGGGCAGGCTCTGGCCGGCGAAGGTGCGGACCAGGTCGCGGACCATCAGGTTGTACAGGACCGCACGGACGGCGCGGCGGTTCTCGGTGAGCGGGAGCAGGGACTCGTAGCGCTCGATCAGCGCGAACCGGTCCTCGGGGGCGAGCGGCGGCAGGCTCTCGGGGCGCAGCACGCGGTTCTCGTAGGCCACCTGGTTGAGGCAGGCGACGCGGCCGGCGTGCAGCAGGGCCGCGTGGGCGGCGGACGGCTCGTCGTCGGTGGTCAACCGCTCCTCGTGCGCGCGCCAGAACTCGGCGCGCAGGACGCGGGTGCCGAGCAGCGGGGTGAGGCGCAGCAGTTCGGCGGCGTCGTTCAGGGCGAGGCCGGCGCGGCCCGCGCCGGCGAGGAAGCGGCCGTCGCGCGAGGGGGCCGCGGCGGTCTGCCAGGTGGTGGTGACGTGGCCGAGGAGGAGTACATCGACGGCGGCGTCCGACTCGTCCAATTCGGCGGCCCGCTCGGCGATCAGCCGGGGCGCTCCGGCGGGCACACCGTCCTTGGCGTGCACGAAGTGCAGCCAGCGGCCGGACGCCCGCGCGGCCCCGGCCGCCCGGGCCGCCGCGTCACCGGTGCCCTCCGGCAGCGGCACCACGGCCGTCTCGGGGGCGTGGCGCTCGGCGGTCTCCCGCGCCCAGTCGCCGACCGCGGCGACGATCACCTCGGCGTCCGCGAGCGGGCGGGCCTCCAGGGAGTCGAGCAGTTCGGTCAGATGCCCCTGGGCGTTCGGCCCGTAGACGATGACGCTGAGTTGGGGCATCGCGGGGTACTCCTTCGGCTCGTCGTCTCGGCGGGCACCTTTCATAACATACTGTCACTAGAGGGATGAAAGGGATAACCACGCCTGAGGTAAGAGCAAGGCTCACGAAGGAAGAGGGACTTTCGGAGTCTCCGGTTTCGGTGCCTCCGGGCCCGCGGTGTCGGCCTTGGGCGCGGCCTTCCCGGGCGCCGGCTTCTTCGCTGCCTTGTCGCTCTTGTCGCCGGTGAAGGCCTCGTACTCCTTCAGGACGTCCTCCGTCGGCCCGTCCATGCGCAGCTCGCCGCGCTCCAGCCACAGCACCCGCTCGCAGGTGTCACGGATCGACTTGTTGTTGTGGCTGACCAGGAAGACCGTGCCCGCGTGCCGGCGCAGCTCGCGGATCCGCGCCTCGGAGCGCTTCTGGAAGGAGCGGTCGCCGGTGGCCAGGGCCTCGTCGATCAGCAGGACGTCGTGGTCCTTGGCGGCGGCGATGGAGAAGCGCAGGCGGGCGGCCATGCCGGAGGAGTACGTCCGCATCGGGAGCGTGATGAAGTCGCCCTTCTCGTTGATCCCGGAGAAGTCGACGATGTCCTCGTAGCGCTCCTTGACCTGCTCGCGGGACATGCCCATGGCGAGGCCGCCGAGGTGGACGTTGCGCTCGCCGGTGAGGTCGTTCATCAGGGCCGCGTTGACACCCAGCAGGGAGGGCTGGCCGCCGGTGTAGATGTGGCCGTTCTCCACCGGGAGCAGGCCGGCGACCGCCTTCAGCAGGGTCGACTTGCCGGAGCCGTTGGTGCCGATCAGGCCGATCGCCTCGCCCTTGTAGGCGACGAACGAGACCTTCTTCACCGCGTGCACCTTGCGCACGCCGGCGGCCTGCTCGGCCTGCTTGCGGCGCAGGATGCGGTTGAGGGCGGCGGTGGCGGTGCCGCGGCCAGCGCCGGTGCCGTTGACCCGGTAGACGATGTCGACGCGGTCGGCGACGACGGTGGGGATCTGGTCGTTCTCGTTGTCAGCCACGGCCGTACGTCTCCTCAGCCTTCCAGAAATAGATGAAGCCGCCGACGCCGGCGAGCAGGGCCCAGAACAGGGCCATGGCCCAGACGTGCGGGGGCAGCGCCTTGGCGTGGAAGCTGTCGATCAGCGCGTACCGCATGAGGTCGATGTAGACCGCGGCCGGGTTGGTCTCCAGCAGGATCGTGACGATGTGCGGGAGGTGGTCCTTCTTGGTGAGCTTGTCGATGCTCCACATCACGCCGGACACATACATCCAGGTGCGCAGCACGAACGGCATCAGCTGGGCGATGTCCGGGGTCCTGGCGCCCGCCCGGGCCATGATCATCGACATGCCCGCGTTGAACGTGAACTGCAGGAACAGTGCCGGGATCGCGAGCAGCCAGGAGGCGGCGACCGGCACGCCGAAGCAGAGCAGGATGACGACCAGCGCGGCCATCGAGAACATCAGCTGCTGGAGCTGCTGGAGGCAGAAGGAGATCGGCAGCGCGGCGCGCGGGAAGTGCAGGGCGCGCACCAGGCCGAGGTTGCCGGAGATCGCGCGGGTGCCCGCCATGATCGAACTCTGGGTGAACGTCCAGATGAACACGCCCGTGACCAGGAACGGGATGTAGTCCGGGACGCCGTGCTTGGTGCCGAGCAGCACGCCGAAGATGAAGTAGTAGACCGCCGCGTTCAGCAGGGGGGTCATGACCTGCCAGACCTGGCCGAGCTTCGCCTGGCTGTACTGGGCGGTGAGCTTGGCGGTGGCGAAGGCGGTGATGAAGTGCCGCCGGGCCCACAGCTCGCGGACGTACTCCGGCAGGGTGGGGCGGGCGCCGCTCACCGTGAGGCCGTGCCGGGCGGCCAGGGCCGCGAGGTCGTCGTCGTCGGCCGGGGCCTGGGTGGGGGGCGGTGTGTGGAGGACCTGGCTCACATCCGCTGCTTTCGCTCGGGGGGAGGGGGTGCGTCCGGCTGCCGCCGGGCCTGAGCGGTCCCCGTCCGTCGTCCGGCGTTTCCTTACGCTTCTCTTCACGTTCTCTTACGTCGGGACGGGACCGTATCGTCGCAACGTGAGCGTAGAACCATCGACCGTCGGAACGCAACCGTTTCGTCGTAACGCCCTATGCTGGTCCGTATGACGACGAACGCCGACGACACCCCGACGCGTCCGCGCCGCCGGGCCCCCGCCGGGGCCGCCGTGCTCCGGGAGGATGTGACCGAGGCCATCCGGGCGGCCGTCTTCGAGGAACTGGCGGCGGTCGGCTACGCCCGGATGTCCATCGAGGGCATCGCCCGGCGGGCGGGTGTCGGCAAGACGGCGGTCTACCGCCGCTGGCGCTCCAAGCTGCACCTGGTGCTGGACGTGGTGTCGGCGATGGCGGTGCTGGGCCTGCCGGTCCCGGACACGGGCTCCCTGGAGGGAGACCTCCGCCTCCTCTACGAGCTGACGTCCCGCGCCCTGCGCCACCCCGTCGCCTCGCAGATCATCCCCGACCTCCAGGCGGAGGCGGCCCGCAATCCCGATATCGCTCAGGCCCTGCAGAAGGCGCTGCGGGACGGCCAGGAGGGCGTGGCCAGCAAGATCGTGGCGGCGGCGGAGCAGCGGGGTGAGGTGCGGGCGGGTGTCGACGCCGACCTCGCCCTGGACCTGATCTCCGGCCCGCTGTACTGGCGCTCGGTGGTGATCCGCTCACCGAAGCTGCCGAAGGGGTACCTGGAGAATCTGGCCCGGGCGACGGCGGGCGCGCTCAAGGCGTTGTGAGGGCGGGCGGCGCTGTGGCTGGGCGGGGTAGGACCGCTCGCCGGTGCCGGCAAGGTGCCGCCGCGCCCACCCGTGCCGCCCCAGCGGCACGACTGCCCGCAGATGTGATGTGCGTGCACTGAGCAGGTGCGGCGACTGCAACCCCCTGGGGGCGCGGGGAACTGCGCGACCAGCCACGGAGCACCCGTACCGGGGGAATCGCCGCAGCGAGAACGGCGCTCGCCGGGCCGCCCCGCGCCGGCAGCGACTCGGCCGTCAGTACGGCCATCTGCGTGTCGTCGGTCGCCTCGCCGGGGTCCCAGCCGCCGCCCCCGCACATCTCGGCGCCGTGTCCGGACTGCGGGAAGCGGGCCCAGAAGGCGCCTCCGGGGCCGAACTCGAAGGGCGCCCCCAGCGCGTCGCCCACGGCGGAGCCGATCACGGTGCCGAGGGCGCGTTCGGTGAGCGAGGGACCGGTCATTCCCGGCAGCCTACGACCGTGCCGCCTCCGGGTGGAGGCGTACCCAGCCCTCCCAGGCCGAGGTGATCATGTCCTGGACGTCGTGCTTGGCCTGCCAGCCCAGTTCGGTGGCGATGCGGTCGGCGGAGGCCACCACGCGGGCCGGGTCACCGGGGCGGCGCGGGGTGACGGTCGGGGGGCGGTCGTAGCCGGTGACCGCGTTGATGTGGTCGATCATCTCGCGGACCGAGACGCCCTCCCCGCGGCCGATGTTGACGGTCAGGTCGCGGCCGGGCGCGGAGCGCAGGGCGCGCGCGGCTGCCACATGGGCCTCGGCCAGGTCGACCACGTGGATGTAGTCGCGGACACAGGTGCCGTCGGGGGTCGGGTAGTCGTCGCCGAAGATGCGCGGGGCCGCGCCCTCGGTGAGCTTCTCGAAGACCATGGGGACGAGGTTGAACACGCCCGTGTCGGCCAGCGTGGGGGTGGCCGCGCCCGCCACGTTGAAGTAGCGGAGCGAAGCGGTGGCGAGGCCCGTGGCCCGGCCCGTCGCGCGGACCAGCCACTCGCCGGCCAGCTTGGTCTCGCCGTAGGGGGAGAGCGGGAGACAGGGCGTCTCCTCCGTGACCAGGTCCACGTCCGGCATGCCGTAGACGGCGGCCGAGGAGGAGAAGACGAAGGACGGGATCTCCGCCTGTGTCACCGCCTCCAGCAGGACGCGCAGGCCCTCCACGTTCTCCCGGTAGTAGTGCAGCGGGAGGCCCACTGACTCGCCCACCTGCTTCTTCGCCGCGAGATGGACGACCCCGGTCACCTCGTGCTCGGCGAGGGTGCGGGCCACGGTCTCGCCGTCCAGGATCGAGCCCCGCACCAGGGGTACGTCGTCCGGCACGCGCCCGGCGACGCCGGTGGACAGGTCGTCGTAGACCACGGTCCGCTCGCCCGCCTCGGTCATCGCGCGTACCACGTGCGCCCCGATGTATCCGGCGCCGCCGGTGATCAGCCAGGTCATGTACGGGCGTCCCCTCGTCAGTGGGTCGGTGTGGCGGTGGCTCTGGGTGCTGCGGCTCTCAGTGAAGCAGGCGGCGGAGCCGCCCGCGGGCCACTGTCATGACTCCGCGTACACCGGCTGCCACGCGCAGTGCCAGTGCGCCGGAGTGGGTGGCGTACGGCTGGACCAGCAGCACCCCGCACCGGGCGCTCGGGACGGCGCGCCGGCGCAGCCGGCCGGCGCCCGCGAGGGCGTGCGCCGTGACGTCCCGGGACGCGCCGTCCGCGAAGCGCAGGGTCAGGCGCAGATCCCAGGTGCCCGCGCCGAGCGCGGCCGGATCGACCGGCAACTCGGCCGACCAGCAGTCCGAGCCGGAGGGCGTGAAGGTGGCCGTCGCGCGCTGGACCGCGCGCCCGTCCTCCCGGGACTGCCACTCCACGTCCACCTCCTGTGGTCCCGCCTCGGCCGTCCGCCCGTACAGCTCGTGCAGCCGCAGGCGCAGGCGGCTGTCACGCGCGCGCGGACGCAGTTCCGCGTCCACGGTGAGCGGCAGGACGTGGGTGGGGCGGCTCAGCAGGGGGGCGAGGGTGACCTGGGGGAGGTCGGCGGACCAGACGGGCGTGCCGTCGGAGGTGCGGGCGTACGGCGGGAGCAGCCGGGCCGGGCGCGCGGCCAGCTCCTTCAGGCGGGGCAGGTCGCGCGGCTCGGGGGACTCCAGGACGACGCGTGCGAGCAGCCGGCCGGGGGCCGTCGGGTTCAGCTCCCAGTCGGCGGCGTCGTAGCGCGTGAGGTACGCCCGGGTGTGCGCCCACCACGCGCGCCGGTAGGGCACATCGTGCAACTCCAGCTCGCGCGCGTACATGCGCACCTCGTGGTCGAGGAACTTCGCCCGGGACGCCCGCGCCAGTTCCTTCTGCCCCGCGCCCAGCAGAATGTCGTACGCCAGCGCGCACGCCTCTGTACGTGCCTTCCAGTTGTCGATGCCTCCCCGGTCCAGCGAGAGCGACAACTGCTCGGCGGACCGGCGCACATGCCACACGTACACGCGGTCCGGCACGAGCGCGATGCGCGGCGCGGCGGCGAGCACGCGCGCGGTGAAGACGAAGTCCTCGTAGAGGAAGCGCCCCGCGGGGAAGCGGATGCCGTGCTCGCGCAGGAAGGCGGTCCGGTACAGCTTGTTGACGCACAGCGTGTCGTGGACCAGACGGGGGTGCTGGGAGGGACGCGCGAGCACGCTGTGCACCGTGTAGAGGGGGGCCTGCCAGGGCTGTTCGCGCCCCGAGGGCAGCTCCCGGCGCACGCACAGCCCGCTCGCGACCTCGGCGCGCGCCCCCGTGGCGGCCGTCAGCAGCGCGTCCACCGCGCCGGGCGGCAGCACGTCGTCGCTGTCCAGGAACATCACGTACGGCATCGTCACCGCGTCGATCCCGGTGTTGCGCGGGCTGCCGCAGCCGCCGCTGTTGACGCCGCGGCGCACCACCCGCAGTCTCGGTTCCCCGGCGGCGAGCCGGGCCAGCAGTTCGCCGGTGCCGTCCGTGGAGCAGTCGTCCACGGCGACGACCTCGCCGACGGCGGCGCCCTGGCCGAGCGCCGAGCGTACGGCGTCCGCCACATGGGCGGCGTCGTTGTAGCCGATGACGACCACGCCGACCTGAGGCGTCGGGTGCGGGTCTCGCGGGTTCGGATGCATGGGGTCCACGGGCTGGAGCGTAGAAATGTTCGGTAATAACCCGTTAAGAGATGCTTAGCGCTCGGTCCGGAAGACGGTCGGAATCGGGTCGGGGTTGCGTCGCGGGAACGGTCTTTCCGGTCGGCGGCCGCGCGGAGCGCCACAGCCGGACGAAGGACATCACCGCGGCGGCGGCCAGCAGCCCGTTGCGGGCCAGCATCAGCAGACAGCCGGTCCAGGTGCCGTCGATCACCTCGCGGTAGAACACCGGGTAGACCAGGGAGCTGAGCGCGCTCGCGGCGAGGATCAGCAGGGCCACCGGGCGCTGGCTGGTGTGCCGCGAGGTCAGGCACACGGCGGCCAGACCGATCAGCCAGATCATGTACTGGGGGCTGATGACCCGGCTGGTGACGGTGAACAGCAGCACCGCGGCGAGCGCGGCGTCGTACGGCGTCGCCGGGCTCCAGTGCCGCGCCCGCACCCTCCACAGCACCAGCAGTACGAAGGCGGCCGCCGTGAGCGCGAGGGAGGCCATGGCCACGGCCGGCACGTGCGGACCGACCAGCTCGACCGAGCCGTACTGGTAGCGGGCCCGTCCGGACCAGCCGACGTGCCGCGCCAGATTGAGCGCCGTACCGCCGAACGACTCGATCTGCACACCCCGGCCGCCCTGCTCCCGCAGAAAGGCCAGCGGATTGTTGAACGAAATGGCGACGAGCACGAGACAGGTGCCCCCGGCCGCCGCCGCCCACCCCCATGCCCGCCGCGTCGTGGGTCCCGAGGGCGTGCCCAGCAGCACCAGCGCCGGCCACACCTTCACCAGAGCGCCCAGCGCCCCGAGAACACCGCCCGCGCGCGGGGAGCGTCGCAACGTCAGCAGGGAGATGACGGCGAACGCGGTGACCTGGACGTCGTACCGGGCGAGCGGCAGGTGCAGCAGCAGCGGCAGACCACAGGTCCACAGGGCCGCGCCGAACAGGCTCCGCCCGGGGCGGGTGCCCGCGCGGACCAGGGCGGCCGCGATCAGCGCGTCCGCCGTCAGCGTCAGCAGGACGAACGCCTGAAAGTACGTCAACCACGGCAGCAGGCCCGGCGCCAGCAGCACCGCGCCCGCGCCCGGCGGGTACTGCCAGGTGCTGTCGTGCGAGGGAAACGTGCCGTGCGACAGGACGCCGTACCAGTGGAAGTACAGCCGCCACACCTCGCGTGGGACCGAACCCCCGCCGAGCAGGGGCGAGCTGTCGTGCATGAGCAGCCACGACATCAGGGCACGGGTGGCGAGCCATACGGCGGTGAGGGCGAGGACCGGGCCGGGGGTGACACGGAGACGGTTCATCACGTGGGAGCCTAATCCGCGCGGATGGTGTATCCATGCCGATACGCCGTCAATGACCGGCAAAGGTTGGCTAATCGCAAAAGATCGGGCCGTGGTGAACGTCAGGCCTCTCGTGAAACTCCAGTCGCACAGGGCGGCTCGAGCAGCAGCTGCCGTACCGGCCGATGCGCGGGGCGCACCCGGTGCAACGACTCACGCGGCCAGAGGTGCGCCGAGTACGCCACATGCGCCGGGCCGCCTCCCGCCGCGCTGCCGACGCGCCCTTGCCGTGTCCGCGCCCGCCCTGGTGATGCTCGCGCTCGGCCTCTGGGGACTGGACCGCGGCGGGATGTGGCGGGACGAGGCCGTCACCTTCCAGGTCGCACGCCGCACGGTGCCGCAGATCTGGCGTCTGCTGCACGGCGTGGACGCGGTGCACGGCCTGTACTACCTGCTCATGCACGCCGTCCTCACCGTCCACCCCGGCGAGGTAGTCCTCAGGCTGCCGTCCGTGTGCGCGGCGGCCCTGACCGCGGTCCTGGTGGCCGCGCTCGGCACCCGGCTGGTCCGGCCGCGCGTCGGACTGTGGGCCGGGCTGCTGTACGCGGTCACGCCGATGACCGGCCACTACGCCCAGGAGGGCCGGTCATACGCGCTGGTCGCGGCCGGCGCCGCGGCGGCGACGCTGCTGTTCGTACGGGCCGTGCAGGGCGGCTCCTGGTGGGCGTACGGCACCGTCCTCGGCCTCACCTGCTGGCTGCACGAGTTCGCGGTCCTGCTGCTGCTCGCCCACGGGGTGTCGCTGGCGCTGGCCCGGGTGGGGGTGCGGGTGTGGCGGGGCTGGGGGTGTGCGGGGGCCGCGGTGGTGCTCCTGCTGCTGCCGATGGCCCTCGTGTCGCGCGCGCAGTCGGCCCAGGTGGCGTGGTTGCGGGAGCCGGCCCTGGGGACGGCACAGGGGTTGCTGCGGACATTTCTCGGGCCGACGGACGAGGTGTACTGGGCATGTCTGGTGTTGGCCCTGGTGGGGCTCGCGGGGTTGGTGGGGCGGCGGGGGGAGGTCACGTGTGCGGGGGTCGCTCTGCCGCTGGTTGCGGTGCCGCCGCTTGTGCTGATGCTGGTGTCGCAGGTTTCGCCGTTGTACGTCGATCGGTATGTGCTGTATGCCCTGTCGGGGGCGCCGTTGCTGGTGGCTGCGGGGGCCGACCGGGTGGCCGGGGCGGTGGCGCGGCTGCGGCCGGGCGGTCGTCGTGGGCCCGCCCCTTTCCTGTCGCGGAACGACTGCCCGGACGACGGCACGTCTCAGGGCCGCCCCCGGCCGCCGTCGGCGCCCGCCGGACCCGACCTCATCGGCTCCCCCCTCCTGACCCTGACCGGTGTGCTCGCCGTGGCCCTCGCCCTCACCCATCAGCTCCCCCTCCTCCGCAACGACCGCGACGTGGCCCACCGCCCCGACGACCTGGCCGCCGTCTCCCGGGCCGCCGCGCGGGAGGTGCGGCCCGAAGACCCCGTGCTCTTCCTGCCGGCGCAGACGCGCAACGCGGCCCTCACCTATCCGGGGGCGTTCCGGGGCGTGCGGGACGTGGCGCTGGCGGAGCCGGGCCCCGAGTCCGGGACCCTGTACGGGCGGGAGGTGGACGCGGAAGCCCTGCGCCGCCGGATGGCCCGGCTCGACCGGGTGTGGGTCGTCGCCGACCGGGATCTGCTCGCAGGCCGCTGGCGGCCGGGCAGCCCCGTCGAGCGGGCCAAACTCTCCGTCCTCGGGCGTGATTTCGTCCCCGGCGAGGAGTCCGTGCAGGGCGATGTGACCGTGCGGCTCTACGTCCGCCGGTCCGTCGTCAGCGGCGGCTCTGCGCCTCGTCCAGCGCCGCCGCGTCCAGCGCGGTGGTGAGCTGGTCGAGGCGTTCGCGCAGTGCACCGATCTCCGCCGGATCGAAGCCCGTCGCCGCCAGAATGCGGCGCGGCACCTGAAGGGCCTGCTCGCGCAGCGCCACGCCCTCCTCGGTCAGCCGCACCTGTACCGACCGCTCGTCCTGCGCGCTGCGCTCGCGCCGGACCAGACCGGCCCCCTCCAGCCGCTTGACCAGCGGGGAGAGCGTGCCCGAGTCCAGGCGCAGATGTTCGCCGAGTTTCTTGACCGGCAGGTCCCCCTGCTCCCACAGCACCAGCATCACCAGGTACTGCGGATAGGTGAGCCCGAGGTCCTTGAGGATCACGCGGTAGACGCCGTTGAAGGCGCGGGACGCCGCGTGCAGCGAGAAGCAGATCTGGCGGTCCAGGCGGAGCCAGTCCGGCTCGGAGGCGGCGGCGGGCGGGGTCGGCGAGACGGTCATGGCTCCAGAATACCTCCTGCGAGCCACTTAGTTGTGCACAACTGAGTTGTGTGCTCTACTTGTGGTCGTGAGGGCGGCCGGACAGGAGCCGCCGGATCGCACATGAACATCGAGAGGGATGGTCTTCCATGGACGCGCTCTACACCGCTGTCGCCACCGCCACCCACGGCCGCGACGGCCGTGCCGTCTCCTCCGACGGCAAGATCGACCTCAAGCTGGCCCCGCCGGTGGAGCTGGGCGGCAACGGCGAGGGCACCAACCCGGAGCAGCTCTTCGCCGCCGGTTACGCCGCCTGCTTCGGCAGCGCCCTCGGCCTCGTCGGCCGGCAGGCGAAGGTGGACGTCAGCGACGCCGCCGTGACCGCCGAGGTCGGCATCGGCAAGCAGGGCGAGGGCTTCGGCCTGAAGGTGACGCTGCGCGTCGAGCTGCCCGAGAACGTGGACGAGACGACCGGCCGCAAGCTGGTCGAGACCGCCCACCAGGTCTGCCCCTACTCCAACGCCACCCGCGGCAACATCGAGGTCGACCTCGTCATCGAGTAGGACCCGAGGCCGTACGAAGGGCTCGGTGACCTGCCCGGCCTCACTTCGGGGCGAGCAGGTCACCTCCGACGGTCTGGCCGGGGATCCGCACGGAACCCGGCTCCGGTGCGGGCATCGACTCACCGAGCAGCAGCGTCCGTACGACCCGCTCGGCGGCCAGGCCGTCGTCGAACTCGCAGTACCGCCCCCGGAAGTCCGCCCGTAGCCGCGCCGACTCCTCGTCCCGCCAGGACCCGGAGGTGAACAGCCAGGCCAGCTCCCGGTAGGAGTGGGAGACATGGCCCGGCGCCTCGGCGGTGATGTCGAGATAGGCGCCCCGGCTCGCGGTGTACGCGGCCCAGTCGTCGGCGTGGACGACGATCGGCCGGTCCAGGTTGGCGTAGTCGAACATCAGAGCCGAGTAGTCGGTGACCAGCACGTCGGAGGCGAGCATCACCTCCTCGGCGTGCGGCTCGTCCGTCGCGTCGACCACGACCCCGCGCCGGGCCAGCTCGGCCAGGCCCATGCCCCGCGCCGGCCCGGTCGCCAGCGTCGGGTGCAGCCGGACCACGAGGGTGTGGCCCTCGCCCAGGTCGGCCGCGAACCGGGCCAGGTCGATCCGGTCCACATGCCCGCCCCGCCGGTAGTCCCGGCGGGTCGGCGCGTACAGCACCACCGTGTGGTCCTCGGGGATGCCGTACCGCAGCCGGAAGCCGGCGCCGGCCCCGTCGGGCGCGCCGACCAGCACGTCGTTGCGCGGGCTGCCCGTGCGCACCGAGGTGAAGTGGCAGGGGTAGGCCCGCTCCCACACCAGCTCCGAGTGGCGGTTGGCGACCAGGCTGTAGTCCCAGCGGTCGGCCCGGCGCAGCATCTGCGGCACGTCGAAGCCCAGCCGGGCGCCGGGCTTGTCCAGCAGGTCGGCGCCCATGTACTTCAGCGGGGTGCCCTGGTGGGTGTGGATGTGCACACTGCCGGGCCGCTTGGCCAGCGAGCCGGGCCAGTTGACGTCGTTGACGAAGAACTTCGCCCGCGCGGTGACCTCCAGATAGCGCCGGGAGTTCACGAGCACATGCTCGACCCCGGGCGGCAGCTGCGCCGCGGCCGCCTCGTCGCGGACCACCCACACCCCGCGCAGTTGCGGCGCGATCTCCCGCGCCGCGCGGTGGACGGCGGCCGGATCGCCCAGGACGCCCCGGTGCGAGGACGCCGAGTACACCACCAGCTGCGGGTCCAGCGGCAGGCGCGCGTGCATTCCGGCCCAGCCGCGCCGGGCCCGTACGGCGGCCGCCCGGCGCGCCTGCACCGCCCGGCGCCCCGCCTCGCGCCCGGCCCGAGCGGCCTGCCGCTTCAGCCGGTACGCCGGGTAGCCGCCCTCCAACTGGGCCACCTCACCGTCCACGAGGGCGTCCTCGGGCCGGTGGCGGCGGAACATCTCCGCCGTACGCCCGAAGAACTCGGCCTTGTCCGCGGGCGGCAGCCGGTCCGGCTTGGCGAGGATGTCCAGGCAGTGCTCGCCCATCTTGCGGTGCAGGTACGGCCGCCAGCCCGCCAGCTCGTCGTGCCGGTCCACGAAGGCGAAGACCCGCTCGTACTGGTCGTGGATGTCGAAGTGCTTACGGCTGGTGGTGGACAGGATGTTGCCCTGCCGGCGCTGGCGGTAGTTCAGGCAGATCCGGTCCAGGGCGGCGATGCGCCGGGCGCTGAGCATGACCGGGAAGGTCCAGGGCGTGTCCTCGTAGTACCCGGGCGGGAACTCGAAGCCGTTCTCCTCGACGAAGTCGCGCCGGTAGACCTTGTTCCACACCACCATCAGCAGGTCCAGGATCTCCGGCCGGTCGGTGACCGTGAAGGTGTCCGCGCCGGCCTCGGCGAGCACGTGCGCGAGCACATTGCGCCGGGTGCCGCCCCACCAGTAGGTGCGCGCGTAGTCGAAGACCAGCACGTCCGGGTCGTCGGCCTCCGCCAGCCGGTCGGCGACGGCGCGCAGCGCGCCCGGGGTGAGGGTGTCGTCGCTGTCCAGGAAGAACAGGTAGTCGCCGGTGGCGTGCGGCAGGCCCGCGTTGCGGGCCCGGCCGAGGCCGGCGTTCTCCGGCAGGTGCAGCACCTTCACCCGCGGGTCGCGTGCGGCGTACTCGTCGAGGATCGCGCCGCAGCCGTCGGGCGAGCAGTCGTCCACGGCGATCAGTTCGAGGTCGTTGAAGGACTGCAGCAGCACCGAGTCGAGGCACTCGCGCAGAAAGCCCTGCACCTTGAAACAGGGGACGATGACACTGAAGCGGGGCACGGCGGGTCAGCTCCTCACGAGGGTCGCGGCGGCGGGGGCGGGGATGCGCTCGGCGAGCGGGATCACCGGCGGGATCGCCTCCGGCGGCTCGCCGAGCAGCACCCGCCGTACGACGCGTTCGGCGGCCAGCCCGTCGTCGAACTGGCAGAACCGCTCGCGGAACGCGGCCCGCAGGGCCTTGGCCTCCGGCCCCGCGTACGAGCCGTCGCGGAAGAGGCGGGCCAGCTCCTCGGGGGTGCGGGCGACCGGCCCCGGCGGTTCGGTCATCAGGTCGAAGTAGACGCCCCGCGTCTCCCGGTAGACCTCCCAGTCGTCGGCGTACACGACGATCGGCCGGTCCAGGTTGGCGTAGTCGAACATGATCGAGGAGTAGTCGGTGACCAGCGCGTCCGCCGCCAGGCACACGTCCTCCGAGGAGCGGTGCGCGGTGACGTCGATGATCCGGCCGGAACTCCGGGCGCGCCCGCGGTCGTAGAAGTAGTGGGCGCGCAGCAGCACGACCACGTCCTCGCCGGCCGCCTCGCAGAACGCCTCCAGGTCCAGGCCGGCCTCGAAGCCGGTGTGGTGGTCGCGGTGGGTCGGCGCGTACAGCAGGGCCGTCTTGCCCTCGGGCACGCCCAGCCGGTGCCGGATGCGGGTGACGTCGTCGGCGGTCGCCGTGTAGTAGACGTCGTTGCGCGGATAGCCGTACTCCAGATGCTCGTACGCGCCGGGGAAGGCGCGCTCCCACATCTGGGTGGAGTGGCGGTTGGACGAGAGATTGAACTCCCAGCGGTCCACCCGCCCCAGCAGCTTGGTGAAGCTGCCGGACTGCGCGGCCACCACCGGGTACGTCGACTGGTCCACGCCCATCGTCTTCAGCGGGGTGCCGTGCTGGGTCTGCACATGCACACTGCCCGGCCGCTTGACGACGCCCTCGGCGAAGTTGGCGTTGTTGACCAGGTAGGTGGCGCGGGCCAGCAGCTCCCAGGAGCGCCGGGAGCCGATCACCGCGTGGTCGACGTCCTTCGGCATCGCATGGGCCTGGTCGGCCTCGACCAGGAACACCGAGCGGATGTGCGGGGCGAGTTCGCGCGCCTTGGCGTGGATCGCGGCCGGGTTGCAGGCATAGCCGCGGCCCCAGTAGGCGCAGTACACGGCCAGGTTGGGGTCGAGGGGACGGCGCAGGTCGCGGGCATAGCGCAGCCGGGTGCGCAGCATGCGCGGGCGCGGCACGCCCTCGGCGGCCCTGGCCGCCGCCTGGTTGGCTCCGCGCAGTGCGCGGAACGCGGTGTAGGCGCCCGCCGCCAGCAGCCGGTGCTGCAGGCCGAGGCTGCCGCCCGGGACGCGATAGCCGGCGGGCCGGTGCCGCCGGTACAGACGGCCGGCCCGGCGGAAGAACGCCCGCCGCCCGGAGGACAGCCGCTCCGGCCGGGACGCCGTCTTCAGCACATGGGTGAACAGCTGCTCGAAGAGCGCACGGGTCCGCTCGGCGGACAGCCCGCTCCCGGCCGCCCGGGTCAGCACCAGCTCCACCTGGTCCAGCAGGGCATGCTGGTGCGCTCCGGGCAGGTTGAGCCGGCTGCCCTGCCGGCGCAGCCGGTGCCGTACGACGACCCGGCGCAGCACCGCGATCCGCTCGGCGGCGATCGTGGTCAGCCCGCCCCAGCCGAGGTCCGTGAAGTGACTGTCGGGGAAGGAGAGTTGCCGCTCGGTGAGGAAGGTGCGGCGGTAGGCGGCACTCCACGCCGGGAGCTGCACGCCGGTCAGCTCGCAGAACGCGTCCGGGGCGAAGGCTCCCTTCGGGGCCCCGGCCAGCAGCGGGGCCGCCGGGTTGCTCGGCTCGCCCTCCCACCAGGGAGTCCGCTCGTGCTCGACGTGGAGCACGTCCACGCCGGCGGTCTCCGTCAGCCGCGCGTCCAGCGCCGCAAGGGCGCCCGGCAGCAGCAGGTCGTCGCCGTCGAGGAACAGCACATATGCGCCGGTCGCCGCTTGCATCCCGGCGTTGCGCGCCCCGCTCAGACCGTCGGACGGTGGCGAGTTGACCGGTGTCACCCTGGAGTCCCGCTCGGCGTATCCGGCGGCCACCGCGGCGGCCGGGGCGTCGGGAGCGTCGCAGACCGGGATCAGCTCCAGGTCGCCGAAGGACTGGCCGAGGACCGAGTCCAGCGCCTGGGACAGCCGACCAGCGACCCCGTGGGACGGGACGATGATGCTGAAGCGGGGCATTCTGCTCTTTCTGTTGTCTTGCGATGGCGGTCGCGGCCCGGCCGTCCGGCGGGACGCCAGGTGGACGGCCTGACCGGAGTGGGCCGCGTCGTGCTGAGGGGCATGGGAACTCCCGGAAGGACCAACGCTGTTCAGCGGCTCTCGGTGACGGGGAGGGGGCCGGAAGGTTGCGGCACGGTGGCGAGCGGCGAGTGTGCGAGCGCCGCCGCGGCCGACGGCACGGGCCTGCGCTCCGCGAGCGGGATGAAGGCCGGCCGCCCCTCCGTCCCGCCCAGCGCGACATGCCGTACGACCCGTTCGGCGGCGCGTCCGTCGTCGTACGGGCAGAACCGCTCCCGGAAAGCCGCCCGCAGCTGGGCGGAGCGCGAGCCGCGCCAGTGGCCGGTGGCGAAGATGTCGATCAGCTCGTCCTCGCTGCGGGCGACCGCGCCCGGCGGGAAGGCACGCAGGTCGAAGTAGGCGCCCCGGGCGGCCGCGTAGGCCTCCCAGTCCTCGGTGTGGACGACGATCGGCCGGTCCAGGTTGGCGTAGTCGAACATCAGCGAGGAGTAGTCGGTGAGCAGCGCGTCCGAGGCCAGGCACAGGGACTCCACGCTCGGGTGCGCGGAGACGTCGATGATCCGGGCGCCCTCGCCGAGGGTGCCGCCGTGCCGTTCGTCGGCGCGGGCGAGGACCACGAAGCGCGGGCCGAGCCGGCGCAGGACGCGCTCCAGGTCGAGGACCGGGCGCTGGGTGCGGCGGTGGTCGCGGTGCGTGGGCGCGTACAGGATCGCGACCGCGCCCTGCGGGATGCCCAGCGACTCGCGCAGCCGGTTCACCTCCACCGAGGTGGCCCGCTGGAAGAGGTCGTTGCGCGGGGAGCCGTACTCCAGCGTGGTGTAGCGGCCCGGGTAGACCCGCTCCCAGGTCAGGGTGGTGTGCCGGTTGCCGGAGAGCACGTAGTCCCATCGGTCGACGTCCCGCAGCAGTTCCTCGAAGTCGGTGTCCCCGGCCGCCGCCGGGTGCTCCTGGAGGTCGAGGCCCATGTGCCCCAGCGGGGTGCCGTGCTGGGTCTGGACGAAGACCTGGCCGGGTCGCTTCTTCAGCCTGCGGTCGAAGGCGACGTTGTTCACCAGGTACTTGGAGCGGGCCAGCGCCGTCCAGTAGGCGGCCGTGCCGGGGCGCAGCCGGCGCGGGCCCGGCGGTACCGCCTGCTGGTGCTCGGGGCGGGCGATCCAGGCGGTGCGGATGTGCGGTGCGTGCGTACGGAACGCCTCCTCCAGCGCACCCGGGTTGCCGCCGTGGCCCCGGCCCCAGTGGGCCGTGAACACCGCGCGGTCGGACCGCAGCGGCAGCCGCAGCTGGATCCGGTAGTGCAGCTGGAGCACGGCGGCCCGCAGGGCGCGGGCGAACTTCACCGCGGACTTCAGGGTGCGCCGGCGGACGGCCGAGACCAGGCGCAGGGTGCGGAAGGTGCGGTGCAGGCCGAAGCGCACCAGGGTGTGCCGCAGCCGGGAGCGCAGCGGGAGCTTGGTGCCCGGCGCGCGGTAGCGGCGGTAGTGGGCGCGGGCCCGGCGCAGGAACTCGGCGCGGCTGCCGCGCGGCAGGCGGTCGCGCCGGGTGAAGACCGTGATGTGGTGGTCGACCATCCGGCGGAACAACTCCGGCCTCCAGCGGCCGAGTTCGGGGCGCTGCTCGACGTAGGCGAACACCCGGTCGTACTGCTCGAAGATGTCGAAGTGCTTGCGGCTGGTGGTGCGCAGGATGTTGCCCTGCCGCCGCTGCCGGTAGTGCACGCACACCCGGTCCAGGGTGGCGATGGACTCCGCCGTCATCAGGACCGGGAAGGTCCAGGGGGTGTCCTCGTAGTAGCCGGGCGGGAACTCGAAGCCCTGCTCGGTGACGAACTCCCGCCGGTAGGCCTTGTTCCAGGCGACCATCAGCACCCGCAGCAGCCCCGGGCGGTCCTCGAGGCGGAAGGGCGCAGGGCCTTGCTGGGTCAGCTGGGCGGCGGCCTGGTTGCGGACCGCCTCGCCGTTCCAGTAGGTGCGCGCGTAGTCGAAGACCAGGACGTCCGGTTCGCCGGTCTCCTTGATCCGGTCGGCGATCGCGCGCAGCGCGTCCGGCGTGAGCGTGTCGTCGCTGTCCAGGAAGACGAGGTAGTCACCCGTCGCCCGGGCCATACCCGCGTTGCGGGCGCGGCCCAGGCCCTGGTTCTCGGCCAGGTGCACGGCCTTCACGCGCGCGTCGCGGGCGGCGTACTCGTCGATGAGCGCACCACAGGCGTCCGGCGAGCAGTCGTTCACGGCGATCAGTTCGAGATCGGGATACGACTGCGAGAGCACCGAGTCGAGGCACTCCGAGAGGTACGCCTGGACCTTGTACGCGGGGACAATGACACTGAACCTGGGCAAGGGACATCCATGGGTCGGTCGGCGCGGGCGTTCTGCCCGGGAACGGCCGATGGAGTGAATTGGTTACGGTTCGTACGGCATGTGGGGGATACCCGATGAACGCCGAGGGGCGGGCCGATGACGGCCCGTCCCTCGAAACATGTCCTGCTCGTGGCTACTTGACCGCGCCCGCCATCACCCCGGACACGAACTGCCGCTGGAACGCGAAGAAGACGGCCAGCGGGATCACCATCGAGATGAACGCGCCCGGCGCCAGCACGTCGATGTTGTTCCCGAACTGCCGCACCTGCGTCTGCAGGGCGACCGTGATCGGCTGCGAGCCGGACTTGGTGAACACCAGCGCGACCAGCATGTCGTTCCACACCCACAGGAACTGGAAGATGCCCAGGCTCGCGATCGCCGGCCCGCCGAGGGGCATCACCACCCGGGCGAACAGGCGCAGTTCACCGGCGCCGTCCAGCCGGGCCGCCTCCAGCAGTTCGCGGGGGATCTCCGCGAAGAAGTTCCGCAGCAGGAACACCGCGAACGGCAGGCCGAAGCCGACGTGGAACAGGATCACCCCGAAGATCGTCCCGAACAGCCCTATGTTGCCGAACAGTTCGGCGATCGGGATCAGCGCCACCTGGACCGGCACGACCAGCAGGCTGACCACACCGAGGAACCACCAGTCCCGGCCCGGGAACTCCATCCACGCGAACGCGTAGCCGGCCAGCGAGCCGATCACCACGACCAGGACCGTCGCCGGGACCGTGATCAGCACGGTGTTCACCAGGGAGTTGGTGATGTCGCTGTTCTCCAGCAGCTTCTGGTAGCTGTCGAAGGTCAGCTGGGACGGCTGGGAGAACACCTTCCACCAGCCGCTCGCACTCATCTCCTCCGGCGCGCGCAGGGAGGAGATGAGCAGACCGATGGTCGGCACCAGCCAGAACAGGCCCACGAGGAGCAGGAAGACCCGGACCAGACCGCCGCTGAGCTTTTCGGTGATCTTCGAGCCGAGCGACTGCCGTGCCTTCACCGCCGTGGCGGGTGCCGCCTTGCCGATGCTTCCGGCGGTCGCCGTCATCGCCTGACCTCCCGCCTCAGCCTGCGAACGTTACTGCGCCTTCCCGGGGAGCGGCCCCCGGATCCCCGGCCGCACCGAGGCGCACGCGACTTCATCGCCTGACCTCCCGCCTCAGCCTGCGAATGTTGAACAGCATCACCGGGATCACCAGCAGCAGCAGGAACACCGCGATCGCGCTCGCGATGCCCGGCTGGCTCTCCGCGAAGCCCTTGCGGTACAGCTCCAGGGCCAGCACGTTCGCGTCGTCCTGGGAGGAGCCCGGCGCGATGATGTAGACGAGGTCGAACACCTTGAGCACATTGATCATCAGCGTGACGGTGACGACCGCGAGAACCGGTGCGAGCAGCGGCACGGTGACCCGGCGGAACACCTGCCACTCATTGGCGCCGTCCACGCGCGCGGCCTCCAGCAACTCCCGGGGCACGCCCGCGAGCCCGGCCGCGATCAGCACCATCGCGAAGCCCGCCCACATCCACACGTACGACCCGATGATGGCCGGGGTGACCAGCGCCGGCCCGAGCCAGTCGACGCCGTTGTACGGCTCCTTGAAGTTGCTCGCGGGAAGCCTCAGCCGGGCGCCGTCGGCCGTCGTGGGCAGCGTGAAGGTGCCGTCGCCGGCCGCCTTGGCGGTGGCCACCACCTTGCCGTCCTTGACCGCCTCGATCCGCATCCCGGCGTAGCCCAGCTCGGACGGGTCGGGTGCGCCCAGCTTCCCGACGCCCCTGCCGCGTGTGAAGTCCTGCCAGGTGGTGCCGGTGATCTTCCCCGGCTCCGCCGTGGCCGCCACGGCCTTCTTCGCGCCGTCGGGCATCTGGTCGGGTGCGACGCCGACCAGCGGGAGTGCGACCGCCTTGCCGGTGTGCACCGTGGCCGTGGTGATGAATCCGCCCTGGTCAGGTTGGAGCGGCGACTCGCGGCCGGGGTGCGCCTTCGGGAACGCCGACGACTGGGCGAAGGTGTCGTGCACACCCACCCACACCGCGTTGGCGACGCCCTTGTCCGGGTCCTGGTCGTACACCAGCCGGAAGATGATCCCGGCCGCCAGCATCGAGATGGCCATCGGCATGAAGACGACCAGCTTGAACGCCGTGCCCCAGCGCACCCGTTCGGTCAGCACCGCGAAGATCAGACCGAGCGCGGTGGAGACCGTGGGCGCGAACACCACCCAGATGATGTTGTTCTTCAGCGCCGTACGGATGCCGTCGTCGGTGAACAGCGCCTTGTAGTTGTCGACCCCGGCGAAGCCGTCGCCCGAGGCGTTGTAGAAGCTGCGGACGATCGAGTACCCGATCGGGTAGACCACGAGCGCGCCGAGCAGCACCAGGGCGGGCAGCAGGAAGAGGGCTGCCACGGTCCTGCGGGTGCCGGTCACGCTCTTGCGGCTCTTCGGTGCGGCGGGGCCCGGTGGGGGCCCGGCCGCCGCTGCCGACGCCATCGCCCCGTCAGCTCCCGTTCCCGTAGGCCGCCGCCGCGTCCTTCTCCAGCTTCGCCTGGGTGCCCGCCACGTCCTTCGGGTTCTTCAGGAAGTCCTGCAGGTCCTTCCACTCGCCCTTGCCGGGCGTGCCGCCGAAGGCCTGCGGGGCCTGGTCGGACATGTCGAAGCGGAAGTCGTCGCCGGACGCGATCAGCGCCTTGGCGATCGTCTGCTGCACGGCGTTGGGGTACGCCGAGACCGGCACGTTCTTGTTCGGCGAGAGATAGCCGCCGAGCTTGGCCTGGATGGTCGCCGCGTCCGGGGAGGCCAGGAACGTGGCCAGCGCCTGAGCCGCCTTGGAGTCCTTCAGGATCACGGCCGCGTCACCACCGGAGACCACCGGCGCGGACGAGCCCACCGCCGGGAAGGGGAACACCTTCGCGTCCGTGCCCACCTTCGCCTTGGTGTCGCCGATGTTGACCTGTGCGAAGTCCCCCTCGTAGACCATCGCGGCCTTCGGCTGGTCGCCGCCGGTGAAGGTCTGTGTGACGGAGGCCGGGAACTCGGTCTGCAGGGCGCCGTCCCCGCCGCCCGCCACATAGTCCTTCTTGCCCCAGATCTGGGCGAGTGTGGTCAGGGCCTGCTTCACCGACGGGTCGGTCCACTTGATCTTGTGCTGGGCGAGCTGGTCGTACTTCTGAGGCCCGGCCTGGGACAGATAGACGTTCTCGAACCAGTCCGTCAGCGTCCAGCCGTCGGCGCCGCCGACCGAGAACGGGGTGACACCGGAGTCGTAGACCGCCTGCGCGGCGGTCAGCAGCTCCTGCCAGGTCTTCGGCTCCTTGGCGCCGGCGTTCTCGAAGGCCTTGGCGTTGTACCAGATCAGCGACTTGTTGGCGGCTTTGTAGTAGACGCCGTACTGCTTGCCGTCGACCTTGCCGATGTCCTGCCAGCCCGGAGAGTAGTTCTTCTGCAGCTCCTTGAGCGCCTCCGCGCCGAGGGGCTTGGCCCACTTCTTGTCCACGGCCTGCTTGATCGCGCCCGGCTGGGGCAGCAGCGCCACGTCCGGCGGCTGGCCGCCCGCGATCTTCGAACCGAGGAAGTTGATGATCGGGTCCTGGGCGGGCACGAACGTCACCTTCGCACCGGTGCGTTTCTCGAACTCCGCCAGAACCTTCTTGAAGTTCGCCTGTTCGGTGCCGGTCCAGACGGCGGCGACCTCCAGGTTCGCGCCGTTCAGTTTCGGCAGGGTGACGGTGGAGCCGGTCGGGGTGGCCCCGCCGCTCGTGTCGCCGCTGCCCTTCTTGTCGTCGCTGCTGGAGCAGGCGGTGAGCGCGAGGGCTCCCGCCAGCAGTGCGGCGAGTGTGGTGACGGCCCTGCCTGTCCGGATGGTGCTGCTGTTGCCACGCATCACTTCCCCGTTCGTCGTTCTCCGTTGAACGTCAGAACTCTGTCCCGTGCGGTCCGGTCTACGCCGGGCCGCACAAGGGCGGCAAGAGCGCCTGCGCCGTCCGGCGGTTGATCGTGACCGGCTCGTGATCGGGGAAGTATGCGTGCTGCTTCCGACTGATTCCGGCGGGGCCCTGTCGTCGGGCTCCCGCCGTCCGCCCACAGGGCGGCCCGGTGCGGCGAGCGTGCGTGCACGGCGTCGCGCGGCAGGCGGGAGTTCGACGACCAGGGCGACGGCCTGTCCGGCCTGATCCGAACGAAAGACCCTAGAGGAGCGAGGGCACCTCCGCCGCCGCGACCTCTCGGGCCGCCCGCTCCACCGCGCTCGCCAGCAGGGCCAGGTCGGTGGGGCCGTTGCCCAGTTCGCGCACGGGACGGCGGGCCGGCGGATCGCCCATGCGCTGCCACTCCAGCGGGATGACCGTGGGCCGCTGGGTCGCGGTGCGCGGGATACGGCCCGTCACCCGGCCGCCCTGGAAGCCGACGGTCCGCCCGTCCGGGTGCGTCAGCCTGCCCCGGCCCGGCGCCGGCTCGTCCGGCCCCGCCGCCGGTGCGTCCAGCGTGACCCGCAGGCCGGCCCGCCGGGCCGGTTCCGTCTCCGCCGTACGACCGCCCGTCGCTGCCGCGGACACCAGGTGCACGCCGAGCCGCTCGCCCTCCCTGGCCACCGCCTCCAGGGCCCGCATCACCGATCCGGCGGCGGGCCGGCCCGGCGAGCCGAGCGCGGGGGAGACCAGCGCGTCCAGGTCGTCGACGACCACGACGAGCCGGGGCAGCGGCGGTGCGGACTCGGTGCGCTGCCGCGCGGCGGCGGGCCGCAGCCGCAGTGTGGAGCTGGGCGGTGCCTCTATGTCCCCGGTCCCGGAGGCCGCCGGCCGCCCGCCGGGGGTGCGCTGCGCGACGATCCGGCCGGACACCTCCCGGCCCGTGTGCCACTGGGCGAAGTCCGTCCGGCCCAGCAGCTCGGCGCGCCGCTTCAGCTCGGCGCTCAGCGACTGCGCGAACTCCCGCATGCGGACGGGGTCGTTGGCGATGAGGTGGGTCGTCACATGGGGTATGTCCGTACAGACCCGCAGCCCCTCGCCCGCGCCGACGCCGTCCCGGCCGTCGATCAGCACCATGCCCAGCCGGTCGGGCCGCTCGGCGGCGGCCAGCGAGGCGACCACGGACCGCAGCAGCTCGGTACGGCCACTGCCGGCCGGCCCCTCGATCAGCAGATGCGGCCCGTCGGCCACCAGGTCGGCGATGAGCGGGCCGCGCGGCCCGGCTCCGAGCACCGCCCGGGCCCGGCCGCCCAGCGACTCGCTGTCGTCGGCCGCGTCCGCCCAGCGCGCCATCAGCGAGGCCGGGGTGGCCCGGGCCAGCCCCAGCTCGTCCAGCAGCCGCGCCGACTGCGGCAGCGGTACGGCCACGCGCGCGTGGCGTTCGCCGACGGGGCCGTCCGGCCTGAGCGGCGCCAGCGCCCGCGCGAACCGCTCCGCCCAGGCGGGGGAGACGGCGTCGACGGTGGCGAGGGCGCCCGGGCCGACGGGGCCGGTCGGCGCGACACGCATCAGGTGCAGGGTTCCGGCGACATCACCGCTGAGCAGGGCGGCGGCCCCGCAGTGCCGGAAGGTGGGCGTGACCGCGCAGGCCGCCTCGTACGTCTGTGTCACGGGCGAGGCGGGAGTGGCGGCCGTGGTCTCGGCGAGGCAGAGGACATGGATCCCGGCCCGCGGCCCGGCCACGGCCAGCCGCGCCAGGGCTTCCCGCAGGGAGGCCCCGCCGGGGTCCCCGTCGACGACGACGAGGGTGTACGGGCCCGGGAAGCCGCCGATTCCGTCCAGCTCGCTGCCTTCCCTGGCCCAGGACGGGCGGCGGGCGGAAGTGGTCCGGTGCGGGGAGGCGGAGGCCGCGGCGGCGTGGTGGGCCGTCCCGGGTGCCGTCCCCGCCGTGGCGGGCGGTACCTGTCCGGCGGGGCCGGTGGACGGTTCGCCTGCGGCCCGGGGTGCCGTGCCGCCCACGTCCGCGGCGGAGCCGGAGAGCGGTCCGGCGGGGCGGCCCGGATCCGCCGCGGAGACCTGGGACGCCGAGGCCGGCTGGGCCGCGGTACGGCCCGTCGCCGCGTGTTCCTCCACCCGGCGCAGGAGTTCCCCGGTGCGGGCCGCCGCCTGTTCTCGGTCGTAGGCCAGCAGCAGGCGGCAGTCCTGGCCGTGACCCGGGCGGACGTGCGGGAGCCAGCCGAGCCAGGACCACTCGGCCGTGCGCTCCTCCTCGGGGCGGCCGCGGTCCGCGCTGATCAGCACAACTTCGAGGAGATCGGGGGAGTGCAGCGCGGCCAGCTGGGCCAGCACCGCGCGGGCCAGCCCGGACAGCCGGGGGCGCGGACCGGCCAGGCCCAGCGCGCCCGCCTCGCGCAGCGCCGCGGTCACCGGTACCGCGGGCAGCACGCCCGAGCCGTCCGGTGTGCTCCGGTCCGCCGTGCCGAGCCGCACGGTGAGCGCCTCCGGGTGACCCGGCCCCCGCTCCCACAGCCGGGGCCCGGGACCCAGCGCCGACAGCAGCAGCGCGGCGGGGTCCGGCCAGGTGTCCGGCAGTTGCGGGAGGTCGGCCGGCGGAGTGCCGGCCGCACCGGCCTCCGTGGCGCCGTACGTCTCCTGCCCGGCCGCCGGCTGCTCACCGCGCGCGCCGGCCAGCCGCCGTGCCCACGCGCCGAGTCCGCCCCGGCGGCGGCCGCCCTGGGGAGCGTCGGTGCCCCGCAGCGGAGTGTCCTTGCGGCCGCTGCCGCTTCCCCCGTGCGGGCCGGAAGAGGCGGTGTCCGGTGCCGCGCCCCGAGTCGTCGCACCGGCGGGTGCGCTGCCGGGCCGGGGGTCCGGGCCGTCGACGCCGTACCGCCCCGCGCGGGTGTCCCCGCCGCGGGCAGCCGTACCGGGCATTCCGGGTGCGGGGGGTGCGCCGCCCGGCCCGCCGGCCCCGAAGCCGTCCCCGCCGCCGGCGGCCGGACCCGGTGCCCACCTGCCTCCGTCCCGGCTCTCGATGCTCGGTGCCCCGGCCTGACCGGGTACCGCCGGCTGTTCGCCGCGCCGGTGCCCCTGAGCCCCCGCGCCGCCGTGCTCCTGAGCCCCCGCGCCGCCGCCCGAGGCGTCCCAGCTCGCCGTGCCGTAGGCGTGATGCGTCGGCCCGGCGGGGCCCTCGGCACCAGCGCCCGGGACGGCAGCCACGCGATCCACGCGCGCGTGTCCGGTGGCTCCGGCAGCGGCGGCCCCGGCGTCCGCACCGGGCACCGAGTCGCCCCCGGATCCGCCCGCCGCTCCCGGATCACGGGTGTCCCCGGCCCCGGGTGCGAGCCTTACGCAGCCCTCCCCGTCCGGCACCGTCCGTACCCGGGCCCCGGGGCCGCCGGACGGAGTGACCCGCAGAGCGGACTCGCCGATCCTCAGCAGTGCCCCCGGAGGGAACCGCACGGCGCGCTCGCCCAGGCGTGTGCCGTCCAGGGCCGTGCCGTTCGTGGAGCCGAGGTCGGCCACCGAGACGCGGCCGTCGGCGGCGACCGTGACCGCGCAGTGGAGGCGGGAGACGTCCGGGTCGTCCAGCGGGACGTCGGCGTCCAGGGAGCGGCCGACGGTGATCCGGCCGCCGTGCAGGAGATGGACCCCGCCCGCGTCCGGGCCCGCGACCACGTGCAGCTGGGTCTGGGCGTCGTCCAGCTCGGGATGCGGCTCGGGGGCCGCCGGGGCGCCCAGGGACAGCACCGCGCCGTCGACCAGGGGAGGCTCGCCGAGGGTGCAGCGGCGCAGGTCGAGCCGCTCCGCGCCCGCGTACAGGACCACCGGGGAGCCACCGGAGTCCCGGCCTGTGCCGCCGTCTCCGGTGACCGCCGCGGCCAGTGCCGATGCCACCGCGGCAAGGTCCGTGCCCGTGGGCGCCGTGACCAGCACGTCCCGGCTCGCGGCGCGGCCCCGCTGCGGGGACGGGCCCGGCGGATCTACGACGGTCAGCCGGATCTGCATCGCCGTCAGCGGTCCCTTCTGCCCGGGCGCGGACATCCCCCACCCCCGCACGAGCACGTCGGCCAGTACTGCACGCATCCTCGCACCTGTCACTGACAACGCGCCCGCGGCCCCGTGCCAAGTGATCTTGATTGGTCAGCTCTGCCCCCAAAAGTGCCTGACCAGTTGCGCATCGATGATCAGTTGAGATCGGTCACGTCCGGGACCTGGCAACCGGTAGACCGGGGTGAGCGTCTTTCCTTCGAACCCGTGGGACCGTCCGACTCCTTCGGATACATCGAACGCATCGAACACATCGAGCCCTTCGAACATGGACGGGAACGCTTACGTAGTGCCATGGGGGGCGGCACTACAGTGGGTCGGAACATCGGCAACACAGGCAAGCAAGCAGCAGGGAGCGCGTGACGTGCGGCCAGTCGGCAGCAAGTACCTGCTCGAGGAGCCGCTCGGGCGCGGCGCCACGGGCACCGTCTGGCGTGCCCGCCAGCGCGAGACCGCGGGCGCCGAGGCGGCCGTGGCCGGCCAGCCCGGCGAGACGGTCGCGATCAAGGTCCTCAAGGAGGAGCTGGCCGGCGATCCGGACATCGTGATGCGGTTCCTGCGGGAACGCTCCGTCCTGCTCCGGCTCACCCACCCCAACATCGTCCGGGTCCGCGACCTGGTCGTCGAGGGTGATCTGCTGGCCCTGGTCATGGACCTCGTCGAGGGCCCCGATCTGCACCGCTACCTGCGCGAGAACGGCCCCTTCACGCCGGTCGCCGCCGCGCTGCTGACCGCGCAGATCGCCGACGCCCTCGCCGCGAGCCACGCCGACGGCGTCGTCCACCGCGACCTGAAGCCCGCCAACGTGCTGCTGCGGCAGTACGACGGCCAGATGCACCCGATGCTGACCGACTTCGGCATCGCCCGGCTCGCCGACTCCCCGGGGCTGACCCGCACGCACGAGTTCGTCGGCACGCCCGCGTACGTGGCCCCGGAGTCCGCCGAGGGCCGGCCGCAGACCTCGGCCGTCGACATCTACGGCGCCGGCATCCTGATGTACGAGCTGGTCACCGGCCGCCCGCCGTTCTCCGGGGGCAGCGCTCTCGAGGTGCTGCACCAGCACCTGAGCGCCGAGCCGCGCCGCCCCTCCACCGTCCCGGACCCGCTGTGGACGGTCATAGAACGCTGCCTGCGCAAGAACCCCGAGGAGCGGCCCAGCGCCGAGAACCTCGCGCGCGGGCTCCGGGTCGTGGCCGAGGGCGTCGGCGTGCACGCGAACTCCGCCCAGATCGCCGCGGCCGAGGGCGTCGGTGCCCTGCTGGCCCCGGACCCGGCCCCGGCCGCCGTCCCGGGCGTGCCCGGCGCCGCCGACCCCACCCAGGTGCTGCCGACGAACGCGCCGCAGGGGGCGTACGACCCGAACGGCGCGACCAGCGTCCTGCCGCCCACCGGCGGCCCCGCCGGCGCCGCCGACCCCACCACCGTCCTGCCGAACACCGGCGCGGCCGACCCGACGTCCGTCATGCCGCCGATGCCCCAGGGGCAGCCGGGCCAGCAGGGGCAGCAGCCCGAACAGCCGCACCCCTGGCAGACCCAGCTGCGTGCCGCCCGGGACCGCAACGAGCAGACGCAGATCCAGTACCTCGCCCCCGACGAGGACCCGCTGCGCCGTCGCCCCCAGCGGCAGGTCGCCCGGCCGCAGCAGCAGCCGCGCCAGGCCCCGCAGGCGCGCCCGCAGCAACCGCAGCAGCGCGGCAGGCAGCGCCCGCCGGCCGGGGGGTACGGCTACCCGCAGCAGCAGCCCCAGCAGTACGCCCCGCAGCAGCAGCCCCAGCGGTACGCACCGCCCGCCCCGGAGCCGCAGCGGCCCGCGCGCGAGCCCCGGCCGGCGCGGCAGCGCGGCGCCAACCCGATGAAGATCCCGGGCCTCGGCTGCCTGAAGGGCTGCCTGTTCACGATCGTCATCCTGATCGTCGCCGGCTGGCTGGTCTGGGAGCTGACCCCGTTGCACACCTGGGTCGGCCAGGGCAGGGGCTACTGGGATCAGCTGAGCGACTGGGCCGGGAAAGTGGGCCACTGGGCCAAGAAGCTGGGCTCTTCCTCCGGCAACTGATCGCTGGTTTGGGAATTTGTCGACATCTGGCGGGTGATTTCCGTCTCCGCGGTGAAGGTTGGCTCCTCGGACGCGTAGTTTTAGCGACAACACGCGTCTGTAGGAGCAGTCTTGGCACGGAAGATCGGCAGCCGGTACTCCGCCAACCAGATTCTGGGGCGGGGCAGCGCCGGCACGGTGTGGCTGGGCGAGGGACCGGAGGGTCCCGTCGCCATCAAGCTGCTGCGTGAGGACCTCGCGTCCGACCAGGAGCTCGTCGGGCGCTTCGTCCAGGAGCGCACCGCCCTGCTCGGCCTGGAGCACCCGCACATCGTCACCGTGCGCGACCTCGTGGTCGACGGCAACGACCTGGCCCTGGTCATGGACCTGGTGCGCGGTACCGATCTGCGCACACGCCTCGAGCGTGAGCGGCGGCTCGCGCCCGAGGCGGCCGTGGCGATCGTCGCGGACGTCGCCGACGGGCTCGCGGCCGCCCACGCGGCCGGCGTCGTGCACCGGGACGTGAAGCCCGAGAACGTCCTGCTGGACATGCAGGGCCCGCTCGGCCCCGGCGGGGCCCATCCGGCGCTGCTCACCGACTTCGGCGTCGCCAAGCTGATCGACTCACCGAAGCGGACCCGGGCCACGAAGATCATCGGCACGCCGGACTACCTGGCCCCGGAGATCGTCGAGGGCCTGCCGCCGCGGGCCGCCGTGGACATCTACGCGCTGGCCACGGTCCTGTACGAGCTGCTCGCGGGCTTCACGCCGTTCGGCGGCGGTCATCCGGGTGCGGTGCTGCGCCGGCACGTCACCGAGACCGTCGTACCGCTGCCCGGCATCCCCGACGAGCTGTGGCAGCTGCTCGTGCAGTGCCTGGCGAAGGCACCCGCCTCCCGGCTGCGCGCCTCGGAGCTGGCGGCCCGGCTGCGGGAGCAACTGCCGCTGCTGGCCGGGATGCCGCCGCTGGACGTGGACGAGCCGGACGCCGAGTCCCCGGAGGAGGGTCCGGAGGAGGCGCCGGCACCGGCACCGGCCGCACCCGGTGAGCCGGTACGGCGCCGGGGCGCGGTGTCCCTGGTGCCCGGAGCCAAACCGGACTCCAACCGGGACACGCACACCTCGATGCGGGTGCCGGCGCCCGACGAGCTGGCCGGGGGAGCGCGGGGCACGGCGCGTGCCCCGCGGGCGTCGGGTGCGCCTCGGCCGGGGTCGGCACGGCATCGCGCCGTCGCCCGGCGCCGCAAGATCACCCTCGGCGTCGCGGGAGTGGTCCTGGCCGCGGCCGTCGGTGTCGGGGCGTGGGCGGCGACCTCGGGGGACGACCGGCCGCCGCAGGACACGCACAGCACGACGACGCCGTGAGCCGCCAGGGGCTCGGCCCCGGCCCGCGGGGGCCGGCCGGCGCACCCTGCCCTGGCCGCTCGGCGGAGCCGTTACGCTGGAGGCGTGGCAGTCGTCGATGTATCCGAAGAGCTGAAGTCCCTCTCCTCGACCATGGAGTCGATCGAGGCCGTCCTGGACCTCGACAGGCTGAGGGCAGACATCGCCGTGCTCGAGGAGCAGGCGGCCGCGCCGTCCCTGTGGGACAACCCGGACGAGGCGCAGAAGATCACCAGCAAGCTCTCCCACCTCCAGGCCGAGGTCAGGAAGGCGGAGGCGCTGCGCGGCCGGATCGACGATCTCGCCGTGCTCTTCGAGATGGCCGAGGAGGAGGACGACCCGGACACCCGCGCCGAGGCCGAGTCCGAGCTCGCCGCCGTCCGGAAGTCGCTGGACGAGATGGAGGTCCGGACGCTGCTCAGCGGTGAGTACGACTCCCGTGAGGCGCTCGTCAACATCCGCGCCGAGGCCGGTGGCGTCGACGCCGCCGACTTCGCCGAGAAGCTGCAGCGCATGTACCTGCGCTGGGCCGAGCAGCACGGCTACAAGACGGAACTCATCGAGACGTCGTACGCCGAAGAGGCCGGCATCAAGTCGACCACCTTCTCCGTGCAGGTGCCGTACGCCTACGGCACCCTCTCCGTCGAGCAGGGCACGCACCGCCTCGTGCGCATCTCGCCCTACGACAACCAGGGGCGGCGCCAGACGTCCTTCGCCGGTGTCGAGGTGCTGCCCGTGGTCGAGCAGACCGACCACATCGAGATCGACGAGTCCGAGCTGCGCGTGGACGTGTACCGGTCCTCCGGGCCCGGCGGCCAGGGCGTCAACACCACCGACTCCGCGGTGCGCCTCACCCACCTCCCCACCGGCATCGTGGTCTCCTGCCAGAACGAGCGGTCGCAGATCCAGAACAAGGCCACCGCGATGAACGTCCTCCAGGCCAAGCTGCTGGAGCGGCGCCGGCAGGAGGAGCAGGCCAAGATGGACGCCCTCAAGGGCGACGGCGGCAACTCCTGGGGCAACCAGATGCGTTCGTACGTCCTGCACCCGTACCAGATGGTGAAGGACCTGCGGACCGAGTTCGAGGTGGGCAACCCGGAGGCCGTGTTCAACGGCGAGATCGACGGTTTCCTGGAGGCCGGCATTCGCTGGCGCAAGCAGCAGGAGAAGTAACTTTATCGACATGACAACTGTCGCCCCTCGGGCGGCAGTTGTCATATGTCTGGGTTTTACATCACACTCACAGGCTCCAACTCATAGCAAACGCCGCCCCATCGGACATTGCGCGCGCAACGGCCTTGACGTTGCTTTGAAAAATGGGAAGGGTGAAGCGTGGCATGCGTATCTCTGGGGCGCATGTGAACCGGGGGAATTGACGCAGATCTCGTCACAGCTGCCTCCGTCGATCACGGCAAGCCCCACGCGCCGCCTCATTGACGAACAGCTACTGGGGGTAGCAACCATATGACGAAGAAGACGCGGATCCGGGTCGCGCGGATAGCCGCCGGCGCCGTGATCGCGGCCGGCGCCTCGCTGACCGCCGCGGGGGCCGCCTCGGCCCTCGACCTCGGTGTCGAGGCGGGTCCCATCAGCATCGGTGTGAGCACCGACGGCGGCGACGACGACGGTGGCGCCTCGGTGGGTGTGACGGAAGGCACGTCCACCGGTACCTCGGGCGGTGACGACACCACCGGCGGCACCACGACCGGCGGTGACGACACCACCGGCGGCACCACGACCGGCGGTGACGACAGCACCGGCGGCACCACCACGATCGGTGGCGTCATCGGTGGCGACGACAGCACCGGTGGCACGACGGGCGGTGACGACAGCAACGGCGGCACCTCGACCGGCGACGACAACGGCGGTACGACGACCGGCGGTGACGACAGCACCGGCGGCACCACGGGCGGTGACGACACCACCGGCGGCACCACGACCGGCGGTGACGACTCCACCGGTGGCAATGGCAACTCGGGCGGCAACGGCAACTCGGGCGGCACTGGCGACTCCGGTGGCAACGGCAACTCGGGTGGCAACGGCAACTCGGGTGGCAATGGCAACTCGGGTGGCAACGGCAGCACCGGCGGCAACGACCACACCACCCCCGACGGCGGTGGCAACGACAACGCGTCCCAGGAGGAGGGCTCCTCGGCCCTCACCGACACGGGCTCGGACACCTCGGCCCAGGGCGGCGACAAGCAGCTCGCCGAGACGGGTGCCGGGCAGACCGCGTTCCTGCTCATCGGTGCCGCGACGATGATCGCCGGCGGTATCGGCTTCCGTGTCCTGCCGCGTCTGGCGAACGGCCGGGGCGGCGCAGCCGCCTGAGCGTAGCCCTACGGTCACTCACTGTAGGCAAGGCGTAGGCCGAAGGGCCCGGAGCACGGCGCTCCGGGCCCTTCCGGGCGTACCTACGGTCTTCTTACGCGGTCTGGTGCGCCAGCAGCGCCACCGCGGCGATCAGCACCGCGAGCAGCGCGATCAGCGCCATGGGGTTCAGCCCCGCGAAGAAATGCTCCTGCTGCAGCCGCTCGCGGTTGGCACGGCACACCGGGCACCGGCCCTCGCTCACGGGCGACGCGCAGTTCGCGCACACCAACCGGTCGTACGTCATGCGCTCGCCCTCCTTGCACCGGCCATCACCCATACAACGCGCACGGGAACGAGAACGTTCCCCTTCCACTCTGCCAGGTTCCCGCGGAAAGGGCGCGGGCGCTCGGAGAAGCCCGAATCCAGGCCGTACAAAAACGCACAAGCCTCACCCAACCCCGACCGGACACTGCGCTTGCGCACCTGGTTCGCGTATGGTCACGCTCATCTACCCCCGGCGACCCGTGGTGCATCCGTGATCCGATTCGACAACGTCTCCAAGGTCTACCCCAAGCAGACCCGCCCAGCCCTCCGGGATGTCTCCCTGGAAGTGGAGAAGGGCGAGTTCGTCTTCCTCGTGGGGTCCTCCGGCTCCGGAAAGTCCACCTTCCTGCGGCTCGTCCTCCGCGAGGAGCGGTGCAGCCACGGCCAGGTGCACGTCCTGGGCAAGGATCTCGCGCGCCTCTCCAACTGGAAGGTGCCGCAGATGCGCCGCCAGCTGGGGACGGTCTTCCAGGACTTCCGGCTCCTGCCGAACAAGACGGTCGCGGAGAACGTGGCCTTCGCGCAGGAGGTGATCGGCAAGTCGCGCGGCGAGATCCGCAAGTCCGTGCCGCAGGTGCTCGACCTCGTCGGGCTCGGCGGCAAGGAGGAGCGGATGCCGGGCGAGCTGTCCGGTGGTGAGCAGCAGCGCGTGGCCATCGCGCGGGCCTTCGTCAACCGGCCCAAGCTGCTGATCGCGGACGAGCCCACCGGCAACCTCGACCCGCAGACCTCCGTCGGCATCATGAAGCTGCTCGACCGGATCAACCGGACGGGCACCACCGTCATCATGGCGACGCACGACCAGAACATCGTGGACCAGATGCGCAAGCGCGTCATCGAGCTGGAGAAGGGCCGCCTCGTCCGTGACCAGGCCCGCGGCGTCTACGGCTACCAGCACTGACGAGGAACGAAAGGCTTAACCAGACGCCATGCGCGCCCAGTTCGTCCTGTCGGAGATCGGTGTCGGTCTCCGCCGCAATCTGACGATGACCTTCGCCGTCATCGTCTCCGTCGCCCTGTCCCTGGCCCTGTTCGGCGGTTCGCTGCTGATGAGCGACCAGGTGAGCACCATGAAGGGCTACTGGTACGACAAGGTCAACGTCTCGATCTTCCTGTGCAACAAGAGCGATGCGCAGTCGGACGTCAAATGCGCCAAGGGCGCGGTCACCGAGGACCAGAAGAAGCAGATCCTCGTCGACCTGGACAAGATGTCGATCGTCGAGCACGTCTCGTACGAATCGCAGGACCAGGCGTACAAGCACTACAAGGAGCAGTTCGGCAACTCCCCGCTGGCCGGCTCGCTGACGCCGGACCAGATGCAGGAGTCGTACCGCATCAAGCTCAAGGACCCGCAGAAGTACCAGGTGATCGCGACCGCGTTCAACGGGCGTGACGGTGTGCAGTCGGTGCAGGACCAGAAGGGCATTCTGGACAACCTCTTCCAGCTGCTGAACCTGATGAACCGGGCGGCGCTCGGCGTGATGGCGCTGATGCTGCTCGTCGCGCTGCTGCTGATCGTCAACACCGTGCGCGTCTCCGCGTTCAGCCGTAGGCGCGAGACCGGGATCATGCGTCTGGTCGGTGCCTCGGGCTTCTACATCCAGGCGCCGTTCATCATGGAGGCGGCGGTCGCCGGCCTCATCGGCGGCGGTCTGGCCTGCGTTTTCCTTGTCGTGGGGCGGTATCTGACCATCGACCACGGCATGGCGCTGTCCACCAAGCTCACGCTCATCAACTTCGTCGGCTGGGACGCGGTGTTGACCAAGCTCCCGCTGATCCTCGCCACCAGTGTGCTCATGCCGGCGTTGGCAGCGTTCTTCGCGCTGCGCAAGTACCTGAAGGTGTGACGCATGCCAAGAGGGCCGTACGGGCGTCCGGCCGTACGGCCCTTCGCGTTGTCCTAGACTCACCGCCATGTCAGGCCGCGACCTGTTCTGCCAGCCCCGCCGCATCCGCCGCGGGGCCGCCCTGACATTGGTCTTCGCCGGTGTCCTGGTCGCGGGCGCCGCCACCGGCTCCTTCCCGGACACCGGCCAGGCGGGCGGCCCGGGCCGCAAGGACTCCGCGGGGGCGGCGCGTACGGTCCCCCGGCACGAGGACGTGCAGGAGGCCGCCGCCGAGGCCATGGCCGACGGCAAGTCGCCGATGGAGGCCGCCGAGCGGGCCGTCAGCCGCAGCGGGGACCGCTGGGGCGCCGTCTACTCCGAGGGCGAGTACCAGGAGTTCCAGGAGGCCCTGGACGGCCAGTACACCGGCGTCGGGCTGTGGGCGCGGCGCGAGCGGGACGGCCGTATCGAGGTGACCAGGGTGCAGCCACGCTCACCCGCCGCGGACGCCGGGATCCACCGGGGCGACCGGCTGCGCAGCGTCGACGGCAGCAAGGTCGACGGGCGGCCGGTCACCGACGTGGTCTCCTTACTCCGCGGCGACGCCGAGGACGCGCCCGCCGGCACGACGGTCACCCTCGGCCTGCAGCGCGGCACGCGCGCGTGGACCGAGACCCTGCACCGGGCCCGCCTGTCCACGGACTCGGTGACCGTCCGCAAGCTGCCCGGCGGGGTCACGGTCATCCGGATCGCCTCCTTCACCAAGGGCTCGGGCGCCGCGGTCCGCGCCGCCGTACGGCAGGCCCCCCTCGGCACCGGAATCGTGCTCGACCTGCGAGGGAACTCCGGAGGCCTGGTCACCGAGGCGGTGGACACCGCCTCCGCCTTCCTCGACGGCGGCCTGGTCGCCACCTACGACGTCGACGGCGCCCAGCGCGCCCTGCACGCCAAAGGCGGCGGCGACACCGCCCGGCCCCTGGTCACCCTGGTCGACGGGGGCACGATGAGCGCGGCCGAGATGCTCACCGGCGCCCTCCAGGACCGGGGCCGCGCCGTCGTGATCGGCTCGCGCACCTTCGGCAAGGGCTCCATCCAGATGCCGACGGAGCTGCCCGACGGCTCGGTGGCCGAGCTGACCGTGGGCCACTACCGCACCCCCTCCGGCCACGCCGTGGACGGCCGGGGCATCACACCGGACCTGGAGACGGGGGCGGAGGCCCTCCGGCGGGCCGAAACGGTCCTCACCGGCCTGGGCGACCCCTCGTAGCTCCCGTAGCTCCCGTTAATGCGCTTCCCCCGCACCCCCTCCATGGTGCGAAAATGGTCGGCACTATGAGCAAGGGAATGTACGTACCGAAGGAGTCCCAGCCCAAGCAGGGCGGGGCGGCCGCGAAGGCCAGGGACGGCGAGAAGGGCGGCAAGCGCAAGATCGTCGCCCAGAACAAGAAGGCCCGGCACGACTACGCGGTCATCGACACCTACGAGGCCGGCCTCGTGCTCACCGGCACCGAGGTCAAGTCGCTGCGTGAGGGACGGACCTCGCTGACAGACGGCTTCGTCCAGATCGACCGGGGCGAGGCGTGGCTGCACAACGCCCACATCCCCGAGTACCACCAGGGCAGCTGGACCAACCACTCCGCGCGCCGCAAGCGCAAGCTCCTCCTGCACCGCGAGGAGATCGACAAGCTGGAGTCCAAGTCCCAGGAGACGGGTCACACGATCGTGCCCCTCGCCCTGTACTTCAAGGACGGCCGGGCGAAGGCGGAGATCGCCCTCGCCCGGGGCAAGAAGGAGTACGACAAGCGGCAGACCCTGCGGGAGAAGCAGGACCGGCGGGAGTCGGACCGGGCGATCGCGGCGGCGAAGCGCAAGGAGCGGGGAGCCTAGCCTTCCAGGCCGCCGGGAATGAGCTGGCATCGTCGTGCGTCGGTCACGTACGATGGGACTGTGCTCCACAGCGAGTGCGCACCCTCTTCACGGAGGGGTTTGAAAAATCAACATGGGGATGATCGGTTTCGACAGCGGATGTCGAAGCAGGGGAAGCGTGTCGAGGAAGCGGCAATGATCTCGTAAACCATATGTCGCAAAAAATAATCGCCAACACCAAGCGCGATTCCTTCGCCCTCGCTGCCTAAGTAGCGACTTGCGAAGTGTCAGCCCGGGGCTGTTCCCGACCCGGATCCTGGCATCAGCTAGGGAACTAAACCTTGATCCCGGTCACGGGGTGAAGAGGGAAATCTAACAGTGACTGGGCCCGTCGGCGACTTGTTCGCGTGATCGCCGGGGCCGAGAAAATCACAGCGAACTGCACACGGAGAAGCCCTGATTCTGCACCGTTGGACGCGGGTTCGATTCCCGCCATCTCCACGATCGGAAGTCTTCCGAGCCTTCCGTACCCCATGTGGGCAAGGGCCCCGTCGCTCAGAGCGGCGGGGCCCTTGTCATGGGCGGCCGACGGTCGCCGCCGAGTCGATCAGCAGGGCGGTGACCGCTGCCACCACCGGGACCGCGAAGGCGGACGACGGTGAGACGTGCTCCACCGCCCACCCGCCGGCCGCCGAGCCGCACGCGATCCCGGTGAGCAGACCGGTCACCACCAGGCTCATCCCTTCGTTCAGGCGGTCCGCGGGGGTACGCGCCTGTACCAGGGTCATCGCCGTCACCATCGTCGGCGCGGTCGCCATGCCCGCCACGAGCAGCCCGCCCGCCAGGAACGTGAGGGAACCGGTGGTGGTGGCCGCCAGCCAGGGCAGAGTCATCAGGGCGGCCATCGCCAGCAGGCAGTGCGAGAAGCGGAGACCGGCCGGCTTCAGCGCCCCGTACAGCAGGCCCGCCGCGCACGACCCCGCCGCCTGCAGCGCCAGCACGACACCGGCCGCCGTACGGTGTCCCTGCGCGTCGGCGTAGGCGATCGTCACGACCTCCATCGAACCGAACACCGCGCCGGTCGCCACGAAGCAGGCCAGCAGCGGCGGTATCCCCGGGCTCTGCAGCGGTGACGGCGCCTTCGAACGGGCCCGCGGCGGGGGCTCGGTCGTCCGCTGCGCGGTGAACAGCAGCATGCCGGCCAGCAGCAGCACGGCACCGGCGAGCGTGCCCGCCTCCGGGAAGAACGTCCCGGTCAGGAAGGACGCCAGTACCGGGCCCAGCATGAAGCACAACTCGTCGGCCGCCTGCTCGAAGGAGTTCGCGGTGTGCAGCGCGCCGGGGTCGTCGCGCAGCAGATGGGCCCAGCGGGCCCGGGACAGTCCGCCGATGTTGGGGGTGGCCGCGGTGGCGGCGTACGCGGCGAACAGGCTCCAGTCCGGGGCGTCGTAGCGCACGCACAGCAGCAGCGCGAGGCTGCCGAGGACGGCCGTGAGCGTGGCCGGTACGGCGATGCGGGCCTGCCCGTGCCGGTCGACGAGCCGCGCGATCCAGGGCCCGGCCACCCCGGTCGCCGCGAGCCCGGTCGCGGTGACGGCGCCGGCGAGGGCGTACGAGCCCCGGGACCCGGCGATCATCACGACCGCGCTCACGCCGAACATGCCTATGGGGAGGCGGGCGATCAGGTTGCCGGCGGTGAAGGCGCGGGTGCCGGGGAGGGAGAAAAGACGGCGGTATCCAGTGAGTTGCTCCTGCCTGTCGTGTATTCGGCTGTCTTCGGTGGTCTGTTGCGGCATGGCTCAACACTCGCCCGGAGTGGATCACGGGGTCCAACACCTTCTCGGCACCGATTCACGCACCTGCGTTGTAAATTCAACGCCATGCCTGCCCCAGCCTCCCTCGATCCCCGCCTCCTGCGCGCCTTCGTCGCCGTCGCCGAGGAGCTGCACTTCACCCGTGCCGCGGCCCGCCTGTACATCGCCCAGCAGGCGCTCAGCCGGGATGTGCGGCGGCTGGAAAGGGAGCTGGGTACCGAGCTGTTCGTGCGCACCACCCGCCAGGTGACGCTCACCGCGGACGGCGAGCGTCTGCTGCCGCACGCCCGGCGGGTGCTCGCCGCCCAGGACGGCCTGCTCGCCGCCTTCGGTCAGGCCCGGCCGCTGCTGGTCGACCTCAACTCCGCGGGTCTGGTCACCGGCCGTCGCGTCCTGCACCGGGCCCGGGAGCTCGCCCCCGACTGCGAGCTGATGGCCCGCTACGAGAGCGGCCTCACGGGAGCGGCGGCCGAGCTGCTCGCCGGACGCCTGGACGCCTCGTTCGGGCGGTTCGCGGGGCTGGACCCGGCCCTGCGCTCCGGCCTGGAGCAGCAGCCCGTGCGTTACGAGCCGATGGCCGTGGTCCTGCCCGAGGACCACCCCCTGGCGGCCCGGCCGGAGGTTCCGCTGGCCGCGCTGGCCGGGGAGACGGTGTACGCCGGTGCCGGGAACCCGCGCACCCGCGAGTGGACCGACCTGGCCCTTCACCTCTTCGAGGGGCGCGGCATCCGTCTGGCGTCCCCCGTTCCGCTGGCGGTCGGGGACGAGGAGTTCGAGCGGATCATGGCCAAGACCCGCAACCTGATTCTGGCTGTGGTGGACTTTCCGGCCATGCCACGCAGTGTGCTTCGGCCACTTGTCGACCCCGTTCCGCTGTCGCCCGTGTCGCTGGTCTGGCGGAAGGGGCTGGTCCATCCCGGGTTGGATGCGCTGCGCAGAGCCGCGACCGAGATCGCGGGGGCTGCAGGGTGGCTGCGACGGCCCGCCGACCGATGGATTCCAGCCATCGACGAGGACGTGATGAGCGTCCACAAGTGACACGTGGCAAACACAGAACCTCCGCGTGCGCTACATTCATGGCCTGAGCACGGTGTGGTAAAGGGGGCGCTCGGACCGGGTGGGGGCCTGGTTCGGTCGACGGGTGCTCGGAGTCGTAAGCGCACCCAGAACTGTCCCGTGGGGGGATGTGCGCGCGTGAAACAGTGGCGAGAAGACGCCCAACCGGAATGGCCCGAAATCGCATCCGCGACGTGGAACATTCCGGTGGCCGGGGGCGAGACGCAGGCGTTTCCGGAGACCGGAGCCCATCCGGGCGCCGGGGCGTTTCCGGACACCGAGATACTCCGGGGCGGTCGTGCCGCCCTGACCGAGGCCGACGAGACGGCCGTGATCCCGCAGGCACGCAGACCCGCCGACTTCCGCCGGGCTTCCGCGCCGGATCACCGGCAGGTTCCCGCGCCGGATCACCGGCAGGTTCCCGCGCCGGATCACCGGCAGGTTCCCGCGCCGGATCACCGGCAGGTTCCCGCGCCGGACCACGGCCGGGCTTCCGCGCCGGATCACCGGCGGGCTCCCGCAGGGCGCCACCGCCAGGCGCCCGCGCCGGACGCAGAGCGGACCGCCGTACTGCCCTCCGTGTCGGCCGACGGCTTCGCCCCGGCTGCCGCCGACGCCTTCCACAAGCCCGCCGGCGCCCTGCGCGACCCCTGGGACGAGTCCGCCACGGCCTCCGCCTCCGTGCCGGCCCCCGCCGGCCGCGTCAGCGGCGATGCCACCCACGACCCGCACGAGGTGACGGTCCAGCTCGACGCCGTCCAGCTCGGCGACGTCCAGCTGAGCCCGGCCGCGAGCGCCCCGCGCGGCGCCGGCCGCGACGACGGCCCGGTCTTCGTCGACGAATCGGGCCGCCGCAGCCGCCGCTTCCGCCGTCTGGGCATGCTCGTCGGCCTCGCCTGCGCCGTCTACGCCGTCGTCATGGTCGTCACTCTGCTGTCCGGCAGCTCGGACGCGCCCTGGCTGCCCGTGCCGCAGAACGAGGACAAGCCGGCCGGCCAGGTGGACACCTCGCCGGCGCCCGCCGACTCGGCCCAGCCCTCCGGCAGCGGCAGCGCCTCGCCCGGCGCCACCCCGACCACCGGCGGCGGTACGACCCCGTCGCCGGGCACCACCGCGTCTGCGCCCGGCAGCAGCTCGGGCACCGACGCCGGCCGGCCGGGCAGCTCGGCCGACCCGCGGCCGACGGCCCCCAAGTCCACCAACGGCTCGGCGGGCAGCGGCGGTTCGTCCCCCGACATCGAGCCCACCACCCCGGCCGGCAGCACCGGGACGACCCCGAGCAGCCCGGCCGACGGCTCGGCCGGTCCCACCGAGTCCCCGGTCGGGGGCAGCGCGGGCGCCGGTTCCGACGGCGACTCGGTGGCCGACGCGCAACCGGCCTCGCCGCCCCTCGCAATCGCCGCGGCGCCGGCCCCCGGCGCCGCCTCCCTCACCCCGTCCCCGGAGCACAACCTCTGATGGCATCCCGCACCCGCCGTCACGGTGCCGAACGCGGAGCCCGTGACGGCTCCCGCCGCCGACGCCTGCCCATGCGCCTGCTGCTGCCGCTGCTCGTCCTCGTCGCGCTCGTCGCGATGCTGATGCTGCGCGGCTACGTCCACAGCGAGATCCTCGCCGACCACCGCATCCAGCCCGAGGCATCCACCGACAAGGTGCCGGAGAAGATCCTGGACGGCGGCCCGGTCATCGACACCCGCAGCGGCCGCACCACCAGCATGCGCATCCCGGACCATCGCCTGGTCCTCACCTTCGACGACGGTCCCGACCCGGTATGGACCCCGAAGGTGCTCGATGTGCTCAAGGAGCACCACGCGCACGCCGTCTTCTTCGTCACCGGCACCATGACCTCCCGCTACCCGGAGCTGGTCAAGCGCATGGTGGACGAGGGCCACGAGGTCGGTCTGCACACCTTCAACCACCCCGACCTCTCCTTCCAGAGCAAGAGGCGCATCGACTGGGAGCTGTCCACCAACCAGCTCGCGATCTCCGGCGCCGCCGGCATCCGCACCTCGCTCTTCCGGCCGCCGTACTCGTCGTTCGCCGACGCCATGGACGACAAGTCCTGGCCGGTGACCCAGTACCTCGGCACCCGCGGCTACATCACGGTCGTCAACAACACCGACAGCGAGGACTGGAAGAAGCCCGGCGTCGACGAGATCATCCGCCGCGCCACCCCGCACGGCGGCAAGGGCGCCATCGTCCTGATGCACGACTCCGGTGGCGACCGCCACCAGACCGTGCAGGCGCTCGACCGGTTCCTGCCCACGCTCCAGCAGCAGGGCTACACCTTCGACAACCTCACCGAGGCCCTGGACGCGCCCAGCGCGCACACCGAGGTGACCGGGCTCGACCTGTGGAAGGGCCGGGCGTGGATCTTCCTGGTCTCCGCCTCGGACAGCATCACCAGCGTTATGGTCGTCGGGCTCGCGGTGATCGGCGTCCTCGTCATCTCCCGCTTCGTCCTCATGCTCCTGCTGTCCGGAGCCCACGCCCGCCGGGTCCGCCGCAAGGGCTTCCGCTGGGGACCGCAGGTGACCGAACCGGTGTCGGTGCTGGTCCCGGCGTACAACGAGGCCAAGTGCATCGAGAACACCGTCCGTTCGCTGATGGCGAGCGAGCACCCCGTCGAGGTGATCGTCATCGACGACGGCTCCACGGACGGCACCGCCCGGATCGTGGAGGCGATGGGCCTGCCGAACGTCCGGGTCGTGCGGCAGCTGAACGCGGGCAAGCCGGCCGCCCTCAACCGGGGGCTGGCGAACGCGCGTCACGACCTGATCGTCATGATGGACGGCGACACGGTCTTCGAGCCGCCCACGGTCCGCGAACTGGTCCAGCCGTTCGGCGACCCCCGCGTGGGCGCCGTCGCCGGCAACGCCAAGGTCGGAAACCGTGACTCGCTCATCGGCGCCTGGCAGCACATCGAGTACGTGATGGGCTTCAACCTCGACCGCCGCATGTACGACATCCTGCGCTGCATGCCGACCATCCCGGGTGCCGTCGGGGCGTTCAGAAGGTCCGCACTGCAGCGCGTCGGTGGCATGAGCGACGACACCCTCGCCGAGGACACCGACATCACCATGGCCCTGCACCGCGACGGCTGGCGTGTGGTGTACGCCGAGAAGGCCCGGGCCTGGACCGAGGCACCCGAGTCGGTCCAGCAGCTGTGGTCCCAGCGCTACCGCTGGTCGTACGGCACCATGCAGGCGATCTGGAAGCACCGGCGCGCCGTGCTGGAGCGGGGCCCCTCGGGCCGCTTCGGCCGCGTGGGCCTGCCGCTCGTCTCCCTGTTCATGGTGCTGGCCCCGCTGCTGGCCCCCCTGATCGACGTGTTCCTGCTCTACGGCGTCGTGTTCGGCCCGACGCAGAAGACCATCGTGGCCTGGCTCGGTGTGCTCGCCGTCCAGGCGGTCTGCGCGGCCTACGCCTTCCGCCTGGACAAGGAACGCATGACCCATCTCATCTCGCTGCCCCTGCAGCAGATCCTCTATCGCCAACTCATGTACGTCGTGCTGCTCCAGTCCTGGATCACGGCACTCACCGGCGGCCGGCTGCGCTGGCAGAAGCTGAGGCGCACGGGTGTCGTCGAGGCGCCCGGAGGCCCGGTGCCGACCCAGCGCAGTCGCCGGAGCAGCAGTGATCGGAGGCCCGTGGCATGACCCACGGATACACGACCGGGATCCCGGAGTCGACGCCGTCCTACGGCATTCCCGAGCAGCGGGTCGCGGAGCCGGCGTCCGCGCCGGCCCCGGCCCCGAAGAAGCCGGGCCGCGACCGCTACCTGGACCTCCTGCGCTCGATCGCCCTGGTCCGCGTGGTGGTGTACCACCTCTTCGGCTGGGCCTGGCTGACCGTGCTGTTCCCCTCCATGGGCGTGATGTTCGCGCTGGCGGGCTCGCTGATGGCACGCTCCCTGAACCGCCCTGCCGCAAGCGTGATCAAGAGCCGGGTCCGGCGGCTTCTGCCTCCCCTGTGGGCGTTCAGCGCGCTGGCGCTGGCGCTGATGCTCGCGGGCGGCTGGAACCCGGTGAAGGACCCGGACAACGGCGGCACGTGGGGCCTGATCAAGCTGATCGACTACGTCGTCCCGCTCGGCGCCCCGCCCTTCCCCTGGCACCTCGGCTCCAAGTCGGGTTTGCTGGAGGACACCTGGGCCGTGCAGGCGGTGGGCCCGCTGTGGTACCTGCGCGCGTACCTGTGGTTCGTGGTCGCGTCCCCGCTGCTGCTGTGGGCCTTCCGCCGCTTTCCGTGGCCGACGCTGCTGGCCCCCCTGGGCCTGACGGCGATCGTCGGCACGGGCCTCGTCACGATCCCCGGCGAGACGGGCAACGCGGTGACGGACTTCGCGGTCTACGGGGGCTGCTGGGTCCTGGGCTTCGCCCACCACGAGGGTCTGCTGGCGAAGATCCCCCGCTATGTGGCGGTCTCGGTCTCGGCCCTGCTGATGGCCTTCGGCCTGTGGTGGGCCTCGGGCCATCTGGGCCCCGACGGCTGGGACCTCAACGACATCCCGCTGGCCCAGGCCTGCTGGTCCTTCGGCTTCGTCGTCATCCTGCTGCAGTACTCCCCGTCCTGGCAGGAGCTGCCCGGCCGGCTGGCCCGCTGGGACAAGCTGGTCACGCTCTCCAACAACCGGGCCGTCACGATCTACCTGTGGCACAACATGCTGATCATGGCCACGGTCCCGATCATCGACCAGGCGTACGACCTCCCGTTCATGCAGAGCGACCGCGCGGTGGCCGCGCTGGACTCCAGCTACATGCTGTGGATGTTCTTCCTGGTCTGGCCCCTGATCGGCCTGGCCATCCTGGCCTTCGGCTGGATCGAGGACATCGCGGCGAAGCGGAGCCCGAGGCTGTGGCCGAACGGGGTCAGGCGCGGCGGGGGCCGCCGCAGGTCCGCGTGAGCCGCTGACACGCGGGCGCGGCCGGGGCAGGCCCCCTGAGCGGGCGTGATCCGGCCGGGCCGCCCGCTCACTCGTCGAACCACGCCACCAGCCGCACGCGGTCGTCGCCGTGCACGCCGGCCAGGGCGCCCATGATCGTCCAGACCGGGCTCCAGGTGCCGTCGGGCGGGACGGCGTCGCGGCGGCGGGAGCGTTCGACGCGGAAGACCGAGGCACCGGACTCCCCCTGCGTCCCCTCCGGCCACAGGCCGGGAAGGGAGGACCGGTCCCTCACCTGTTCCCTCACCGCCTTCCCGGGCCGTGAGTGAGAGCAACGTTCCCTTCCGGTCACCCACAGCCACAGGCAGGAAACGCGCCCTCCCTACCTTCGGGACTCATCACCCGTGAACCACCTGAGCCCCGGAGCCCCGTGGAGGCGTCATGACAGCCCCAGTCCCAACCCGTGGAAGCGGCCGCTGGATCGAGCGCTGGGATCCGGAGGACGAGGGATTCTGGCAGGAGACCGGGGAGAAGGTGGCCAGGCGGAACCTGTGGTTCTCCGTGTTCTCCGAGCACATCGGGTTCTCGATCTGGACCCTGTGGTCCGTGCTCGTGCTCTTCATGGGGCCCGAGTACGGGCTCACCCCCGCCGACAAGTTCCTGCTGACCTCCGTGGTCACCCTGGTCGGCGCCGTCGTCCGGGTGCCCTACACCTTCGCCGTCGCGGTCTTCGGCGGACGGAACTGGACGATCGTCTCCGCCGGCCTGCTGCTGGTGCCGACGATCGCCGCCTTCGTCGTCATGAAGCCGGGGACGTCCTTCTCGACCTTCCTCCTCGTGGCGCTCCTCGCGGGCATCGGCGGCGGCAACTTCGCCTCCAGCATGACCAACATCAACGCCTTCTTCCCGCTCAGGAAGAAGGGGTGGGCCCTCGGGCTCAACGCCGGCGGCGGGAACATCGGCGTCCCGGTCATCCAGCTGGCCGCCCTCGCGATCATCGGGGCCAGCGGTGGGCCGCGCGTGCTGCTCGGGATCTACATCCCGCTGATCGTCGTCGCCGCTGTCCTTGCCGCGGTGTTCATGGACAACCTCGCCTCCGTGAAGAACGACACGGGCGCCGCGAAGGACGCCGCCAAAGACGCCCACACCTGGATCATGGCGTTCCTCTACGTCGGGACGTTCGGGTCGTTCATCGGGTACAGCTTCGCCTTCGGCCAGGTGCTGACCAACCAGTTCGGGCGCACCCCGCTGCAGGCCGCCTACCTCACCTTCATCGGCCCGCTGCTCGGTTCCCTCATCCGGCCCCTCGGCGGCCGGCTCGCCGACCGGTTCGGCGGGGCCCGCATCACCCTGTGGAACTACGTCGGCATGGCCGCCGCCACCGCCGTACTCGTCGTCGCCAGCATGCAGAAATCGCTGCCGCTGTTCGTGTCGGTCTTCGTGGTGCTGTTTGTGCTGAGCGGGCTCGGGAACGGGTCGACGTACAAGATGATCCCCGGGATCTTCCAGGCCAAGGCGGTTGCCAAGGGACTCCGAGGGGAGGCGGCGGCCGCCCACGGCCGGCGGCTCTCCGGCGCCTCGATGGGGCTCATCGGGGCCGTCGGCGCGCTCGGCGGTGTCGGCATCAACCTCGCCTTCCGGCAGTCTTTCCTGTCGTACGGCTCCGGCACCGGCGCGTTCGTCGCCTTCCTCGCCTTCTACGGCGCCTGCTTCGTGGTCACCTGGGCCGTATACCTCCGCCGTCCGGCCGGGCAGGTTCACGCCAACGTTGCAGCTTCGGAGGCGAAGCCGCAGCTCAGCTACGCCGAGGTGTGACGTAACACCGGCGACATCAAGCCGAACCGAGCCTGTCACGCGCCATTGACAGGCTCGTTCGGCATGCAGGCCAGGTAGGAGACTCATGTACGACGAACAGCAGCAGCCCGGACGACCGGGACACGGGCCTCTCGCGGGCTTCACCGTGGGTGTGACCGCCGCGCGACGCGCCGACGAGCTGGGCGCGCTGCTCCAGCGGCGCGGGGCTGCCGTCCTGCACGCGCCCGCCCTGCGCATAGTGCCCCTGGCCGACGACGGCGACCTGCTCGCCGCCACCAAGGAGATCATCGACCGGGCGCCGGACGTCGTGGTGGCCACCACCGCGATCGGGTTCCGGGGCTGGATCGAGGCCGCCGACGGATGGGGGCTCGGAGAGCCGTTGCTCGACCGGCTGCGCGGGGTGGAGCTGCTGGCCCGCGGGCCCAAGGTGAAGGGGGCCGTACGGGCCGCCGGACTCACGGAGGAGTGGTCGCCGTCCAGCGAGTCCATGGCCGAGGTGCTCGACCGGCTGCTGGAGGAGGGCGTCGACGGGCGCCTGATCGCCGTACAGCTGCACGGGGAGCCGCTGCCGGGATTCGTGGAGGCGCTGCGGGCCGGGGGAGCGGAGGTCGTTCCGGTGCCGGTGTACCGGTGGATGCCGCCGGAGGACATCGGCCCCGTGGACCGGCTGCTGGACGCCGTCGTCTCGCGCGGGCTGGACGCGGTCACCTTCACCAGCGCGCCGGCCGCCGCGTCGCTGCTGTCGCGGGCCGAGGAGCGCGGGCTGCTCGGCGAGGTGCTGGTCGCGCTGGGCCATGACGTGCTGGCCGCCTGCGTGGGCCCCGTCACCGCGGTGCCCCTGCAGGCGCGGGGCGTGGACACCGTACAGCCGGAGCGGTTCCGGCTCGGGCCGCTCGTGCAGCTGCTGTGCCAGGAACTGCCCGCACGGGCGCGGGTCCTGCCGGTCGCCGGGCACCGGGTGGAGATCCGGGGCCACGCGGTGCTGGTGGACGGCGAGCTGCGGCCGGTGCCGCCGGCCGGGATGTCGCTGCTGCGGGCGCTGTCACGGCGCCCGGGCTGGGTGGTGGCCCGGGCCGATCTGCTGCGCGCGCTGCCCGGCGCCGGCCGGGACGAGCACGCGGTGGAGACCGCGATGGCCCGGCTGCGTTCGGCTCTCGGGGCACCGAAGCTGATCCAGACCGTGGTCAAGCGGGGCTACCGGCTGGCGCTGGACCCGGCCGCGGACGCGAAGTACGCGGACGAGTGAGCAGCCGGCCCGCGGCTACGCGGGCCCGGCGGCTCCACGCGTCAGCACGAGTGCCCGTGCCAGGCACCCCAGCGCCACCGTGGACAGCACCGTCCGTACGACGTTCCACGCCACCCAGGGGCCCTCGAAGTGCTCCCGCAGGGAAGCGGGATCGCCCTGTCCCGCCAGGCCGTTGTTCAGCGGGATGTTGAAGGCCACCGTGACGAGGAACGCGAGCGCGTACGCCGCCAGGGCCGCCCACACCCATCGGCCGGGCGCCGAGCCCCGCAGTTGCCATGCCGACGCCCCCGTCAGCACCAGCGCCCCCATGAAGCTCAGGAAGAACACCGGGTTCTGGATCACGTCATTGATGTTGCGCATGACCTCGACGTACGTCCGGTCGTCGCTGCGGGCCAGCGCCGGCATCACCGCGCAGGCGAAGACGTAGAAGACCCCGGCGATCAGACCCATGGTGATCGTGGCCGCGCCCAGGACGACCCTGCCGGTCCGTGTTTCCCTCGTGTTCGTCATGCTTCCAGCCAACCGGAGCGGTCCCGCCGCGGACATGGCCGAAGCGCGCACCCTCATACGCGTGCGTCCAGCCGGGTCTCGGGCGCGGCCGCCGTACGACGTTCTGGGTACCGCCTCGGAGCAACGGGCCGAGGGACGCGGGCCGGCGGCCCGCCGCAGGAGGCGCCCGGCCCACCACTCGGGTCCGTTCCTCCCCCGGGCGGGCCCGGCCGCCCCGCCCGGCCGCGCACGTGCGACCGCGAGTGCTCCGGGTCGACGGGCGCGCGCTCTGCCGGACGCCGTCGGCCGGGCGTCAGGCTGACGCCGGACTGTGGCGGGGAGAAGCCGCACCCGCGGGCGGGGCGGCGAGCACACGGGGGGACGGAATGACACGCTGGCAGCCCCTGCCGACTTCGCTGCCGAGAGAGGCACGGCACCTGGTCGAGCAACTGCGCGTCCTCAAGGGCCGTACCGGACTCAGCCTCGCCGGACTGGCCCGGCGCAGCGCCTACAGCAAGTCGTCCTGGCAGCGCTATCTGAGCGGGGCCAAACTGCCGCCGCGGGGAGCGGCGCAGGTGCTGTGCCGGCTGGCGGGAGCGGACCAGGCGCGGCTGATGGCGCTGTGGGAGCTGGCCGATCAGGCCTGGCCACGCGGCCCGTCGGAGCCCGCCGGGCCGCCGGAGACCGAGACAGTGGCCATGGCCGTGGCCGTGGCCGAGCCGGAACCGCACGGCGTGGGGCCCGGGAGGTGGCGGACGGCGGCGCTGGTCGCGTTCGCCGTCATCGTGGTGCTGGTGGCGGGGCTGCTGTGGCGCTGCCCCGGGGGCGGGCGACCGTAGGGCCGCCCGCCCCGGGACTCGGTGCCGTCAGCCGCGCTGGTCGTAGTACGCGAGCTTCCAGGGCCCGGTGCCCTTGATCCGCACCCGGTACTTGCCGCTGATCCGCTTGAAGGTGACGTTCCGTGCGTCACCCTGGTAGGTCACGACGCTGCCCGCGGACGGGCCGACGAGCCAGCGCTGGGCGAAGGCCCAGCTCTGGTCGGTGACGACGCCGTCGTTCTCCGAGAGGCCGTAGTGCTCCTGCCACCACTGGGTGGCCGACTCCGTCTCCGGGCCGAACGAGCCGTCGATCCGGCTCTTGGTGAAGTTGTGCCAGTCGCCGTCGTCGTCCTGCCACTTGGCGCCGTCCGCGTACAGGACGGTCTCCCACAGGGCCGTGGCGTTGCTCTCGGCGTGGTCGTCGACGCCGAGGTCCTCCTCGTCCCCCCAGTCGTCGCCGACCGCGCCGCCGCCGTCGATGCCGTGGTACGGGGCGGCATTCGCGGCCGGCGCCAGGGCCAGGCCGGTGGCTCCGGCGCCCAGCAGCGCGGCCACCGCCATCGTGATGGCCTTCGTGCGCATGCTCATGAACGTTTCCTTTCTGAACCGCCGTCCCCCGTGGGTCCCCCCTGGGGCGGCTCGCTGTGCGTTCGCAGGACAAAGAGTCACGGCGGTGAGGGCGGGCGGCGAGGCCTGACCGGGTATCTGGACCGAACGGGGACGACCCGCGCTCCGGGCACCGGCGTCCCCGCCGGGAACGGGCCGGACGGAAACCCCGTGGGACGGGGCGAAGCGGTGCGGGGAGCGGTCACGGGTGTGCACAGTGCCGGTACGAGGGGTTCCGGCCGCCCGCCGGGCCGGGCACTGTGAGGAGGAGCGACGGAACGGTTCCCCTGTCCTAGGCGGTGACAGGCACATGGCACTGGGTACGGCCACGGTCTCGTACGAGCTGCGCTTCGACGCGGGCCGGATCTCTCTGGATCTCCTCGCGACCACGCACCCGGTGGAACGGCTGGACGCCGTCGAGCCGTTGTGCGCGTGGATCAGCAGGTCCGGGCTGGTGCCGCCGGGCACCGAGCTGGGCCGGGCCGACGACTCCTGGCTGGCGGGGTTCCGGGAACTGCGCGGACACATCGGGCAGTTGGTGCGCGGCGCGGGACCTGCGGACTCGCGGTCGTACGATCGCGCGCTCGGCCGTCTCAACGAGGTCGCCCGTGCCGCGCCCCCGGCCGTGTGCGCGGTGCGCGGTGCGGACGGCACGCTGGTGCGGGAGTTGGAGCGGGCGCCCGAGTGCGCGGGGCTGCTCGCCGTCGTCGCGCGGGACGCCGTGGAGCTGCTGACCGATCCCGTGGCGCGGGCGGCCGTCCGCGAGTGCGAGGGGGACAACTGCCCCGTCGTGTACCTGGACACCTCCCGGGGGCGCCGGCGGCGCTGGTGCTCCAGCGAGGTCTGCGGGAACCGCGAGCGGGTCGCCCGGCATCGGCGCCGGGCGGCCCTCGCGCAGGCCTGAGTGTCCGGTTCGGCCCTTCTGTCGCATTGCACCCTTGCGACACCCGGAGTGATTTCGGCAACATCGCGTTTGCCCGCGGCGCCGCACCGGCGGCTCGGCCATCCCCGACGATGTGTCGGAAATGTAAAGATCACGCGGTGGGAATGTGCTCCCATGTCCCGCTCGTCACGTCAGTTCCAAGAAAACTGTCACCTCACGTTGAACACCACGGCGCCTCCGTCCGTACGGGTGGGCGAGCGACCGACTGGGGGAACCCCCGGACACCGGAGGTGGGCGTGCGCAAGGATGCGGCCGTGGCCAATGAACGTGGATCGAGGGCCCGACATCGCATGTCCTCACAGCCCTCGGAACCGGATGAGGAGCTGATGCGTGCTCTGTACCGCGAGCACGCCGGACCTCTGCTTGCGTATGTCCTCAGGCTGGTCGCCGGAGACCGGCAGCGCGCCGAGGACGTCGTGCAGGAAACACTCATCCGTGCCTGGAAGAACGCCGGTCAGCTCAATCGGGCGACCGGTTCGGTACGCCCCTGGCTGGTGACGGTCGCTCGCCGCATCGTCATCGACGGCCACCGCAGCCGGCAGGCCCGGCCGCAGGAGGTCGATCCGTCGCCGCTGGAGGTCATCCCCGCGGAGGACGAGATCGACAAGGCGCTGTGGCTGATGACGCTGTCGGACGCGCTCGACGACCTGACCCCGGCCCACCGGGAAGTGCTCGTCGAGACCTATTTCAAGGGGCGTACCGTCAACGAGGCGGCCGAAACCCTGGGTATACCCAGCGGCACTGTCCGCTCCCGGGTTTTCTATGCCCTGCGGTCGATGAAGCTGGCACTGGAGGAGCGGGGGGTGACGGCGTGATGAGCGGATACGGGGGTATGCAAGGGTTCGGCACGGGTGGTTCGGGTATGTCTGGGTCCATGCAGGGATCACAGGCCCCGAACGAGCACGAAACCGTCGGCGCCTACGCCCTCGGGATCCTCGACGATGCCGAAGCAACCGCTTTCGAGGCCCATCTGGCCGGCTGCGAGTGGTGCGCCCAGCAACTGGACGAGCTGGCCGGGATGGAGCCGATGCTGGCCGCCCTCGCCGATCTGCCGGGTTCCGGCAGCACGCCCGCGATCGGCGAGTCGCTGTCCGCGAGGCCCAGCCCGCGACTGGCCGACAAGCTGGTCGACGAGGTCTCCGAACGCCGAGCGCAGAAGCGGCGCAAGGGCTTCTACATGGTCGCGGCCGCGGCGGCGCTGATCATCGGCGGCCCCGTCGCCGTCATGGCGGCCAGTGGCGGCAGCGACTCGGGTCAGTCCGGCACACCGCTGGCGGCCACCGCGCAGACCACCTTCGACCAGCTGCCCCACAAGGTCTCGGGCGCGGACAGTGCCACGGGCGCCTCCGCGACCGTCGCCATGGGCGAGAAGAACTGGGGCACCTCGACGGTCCTCCAGCTCAAGGGGGTCAAGGGTCCGCTCAAGTGCTCCCTGGTCGCCGTGGCCAAAAGCGGCGAGCGCCAGACGCTGGGCTCCTGGTCCGTCCCGAAGTGGGGCTACGGCATTCCGGACGCCAAGACGCCGGAGGCCAAGAACCCGCTCTACATAGGCGGCGGCACGGCCCTCAAGCCGAACGAGATCGACCACTTCGAGGTGATGACCTTCGACGGGAAGAAGCTCGTCGAGGTGGACGCGTAGCTTCTGCGGGCCCCCTTCGCGTACGGTTGACGGCTGCCCAGCACGTCAGAAGGGGGCCCGGTGGCCGCTCCTCAGGTTCAGCAGTCCGCGGTCGGCTCGGTACACGACGCACACGACTCCGTACGTGACCGAGAGATCAGCGTCGAGCAGGAACACCTGGACCGGGTGTACCGGCGTCTCGAGGAGAAGATTCACGAGGCCGAGTTCCTGATGAACGACGCGGCCAAGCGCGGCCAGGTCGGCACGCCGGGCGCGCTGGCCGAGCGCGACGCGCAGGTCTTCCGGGCAGGCGTCCACCTGAACCGGCTGAACAACGAGTTCGAGGACTTCCTCTTCGGGCGGATCGACCTGCTGCTCGGCAAGGACGGCAAGAAGGGCCCCGACGGGGCGTACACCGCGGTGGAGCCCGCCGAGGGCGCGGTCCGCCCCGACCGCACCGCCGACATCGCCGAGACCCTGCACATCGGCCGGATCGGTGTGCTCGACGAGGACTACTCGCCGCTGGTCATCGACTGGCGGGCACCGGCCGCCGCGCCCTTCTACCGGTCCACCCCGAAGGACCCCGGCCGGGTCGTACGGCGCCGGGTCATCCGCTCCAAGGGCCGCCAGGTCCTCGGCGTCGAGGACGACCTGATGCGCCCCGAACTGACGGCGTTCCTCGACGACCGCGAGCTGCCCGTCATCGGCGACGGCGCGCTGATGGCCGCCCTCGGCCAGGCCCGCAGCCACACCATGCGGGACATCGTCTCCTCCATCCAGGCCGAGCAGGACCTGGTCATCCGCGCCCCCGCCGCCTCCGTCACCTACGTCGAGGGCGGCCCGGGCACCGGGAAGACCGCGGTCGCCCTGCACCGTGCGGCCTATCTGCTCTACCAGGACCGCAGACGCTATGCGGGCGGCATCCTGATCGTCTCGCCGACCCCGCTGCTTGTGGCCTACACCGAGGGAGTGCTGCCCTCGCTCGGCGAGGAGGGCCAGGTCGCCATCCGCGCGATCGGCTCGCTCGTCGACGGTGTCGAGGCCACGGTGTACGACGCTCCGTCCGTGGCCCGCGCCAAGGGCTCGTACCGGATGCTGAAGGTGCTGCGGAAGGCCGCCCGGGGTGCCCTGGAGCTGGGGCGCGGCGGCGCCGGCCCGGTCGGTCAGCTCGCGCTGGACGACGACGCCGACACCGCGCCCGAGGCTCCCGCGGGCCCGCCCGCGCGGCTCCGGGTGGTCGCCTTCGGGCGCCGCCTCGAACTGGAGGCCGCCGAGCTGGAACGTATCCGCCGCACCACCCTCAGCGGCACCGCGCCGGTCAACCTGCTCCGCCCCCGTGCCCGCAGGCTGCTCCTGGACGCCCTGTGGGCGAAGTCCGGCGCGGCCGGCCGGCACACCGACCCGGAACTGGCCGCCGAGCTGCGTTCCTCCTTCGACGAGGACATCACGAGCGAGGACCCGTTCATCGCCTTCCTCGACGCCTGGTGGCCCGAGCTGACCCCGAAGGGGGTGCTCTCCGCCATGGCGGACGAGCGGTGCCTCGGACGCTGGGCCCGCCGGATCCTCAACCCCGGAGAGGTCCGCAGGGTCGCCCGCTCGCTGAAGCGGGACGGGTACTCCGTGCACGACGTCGCCATGCTGGACGAGCTGCAGGCGATCCTCGGTGTCCCGGCCCGGCCGCGGAAGAAGCGCGAGCTCGACCCGCTGGACCACCTCACCGGCCTGGAGGAGCTGATGCCGGTGCGCGAGGAGACCCAGCGGGAGCGGGCCGAGCGGCTCGCGCAGGAGCGCACCGAGTACGCGCACGTCATCGTGGACGAGGCGCAGGACCTCACGCCGATGCAGTGGCGCATGGCCGGGCGCCGGGGCCGGCACGCCACCTGGACGGTCGTCGGCGACCCGGCCCAGTCCTCCTGGTCCGACCCGGACGAGGCCGCAGAGGCCCGCGACGAGGCGCTCGGGACCCGCCCCAGGCGCCGCTTCCAGCTCACCGTGAACTACCGCAACCCGGCCGAGATCGCCGAGCTGGCCGCCAAGGTCCTCGCCCTCGCCATGCCCGGCTCCGAGGCGCCCTCCGCCGTACGGTCCACAGGGGTCGAACCGAGGTTCACCGTCGTACGGGACTCCCTGGAGAAGACCGTGCGCGCGGAGGCCGAGCGGCTTCTCGACCTGGTGGACGGCACGGTCGGTGTGGTCGTCGCGATGAACCGGCGCGCGGAGGCCCGGCGCTGGCTGGCCGGGCTCGGCGACCGGGTGGTGGCGCTCGGCAGCCTGGAGGCCAAGGGCCTGGAGTACGACGCGACGGTCGTCGTGTCCCCGGCGGAGATCGCCGACGAGTCCCCGGCGGGCCTGCGGGTGCTGTACGTGGCGCTGACCCGGGCCACCCAGCAGCTGACGGTGGTCTCGGCCGACCGGGACGAACCGGACGCGGCGGGCGTGCCGGACCTGCTGCGGGACTGAGAACCTCAGGAACTCTCGGTACGGGAATGGGCGTACGGGATCTGTTTGTTAGCCTTGGTGTGGCACCGGCCCGATCCAAGCCCCCGGGCCCAACCTTCGTCGCTACGAGCGACCACTTGCCGCGAGGCGAGCATGGCGGGTCGGTGTCATGAACGTGTGGGAGGCCCACGTCACTGATGTGACGTGGGCCTCTTTCTTTGCCCCGCCCGTTCTCGTATGGTGGAAGTTGTTTTCCGAAGTTGCCCGCCTCTCATGAACAAAACGTCCGCAATCCAGGGCGACTACCACGTACTCAGGGGTAGGTGCGACGATCGGACGGCACAACTCGCGACACGGTGAAAGCAGAGGAAGTCGGCCATGGCAACGGCGCCCAGCGTCTCCTACTCGATGACCATCCGGCTGGAGGTGCCCGCGAGCGGAACCGCCGTCTCGCAGATCACCAACGTCGTGGAGTCCTCCGGAGGCTCGGTCACCGGCCTCGACGTCACCGCGTCCGGGCACGAGAAGCTCCGCATCGACGTCACGATCGCGGCCACTTCCACGGCCCACGCCGAGGAGGTCGTCGGCAAACTCCGCGGCATCGAGGGCGTCACCCTCGGCAAGGTCTCCGACCGTACGTTCCTGATGCACCTCGGCGGCAAGATCGAGATGCAGTCCAAGCACCCGATCCGCAACCGTGACGACCTGTCCATGATCTACACGCCGGGTGTGGCCCGGGTGTGCATGGCGATCGCCGAGAACCCCGAGGACGCCCGCCGCCTCACCATCAAGCGCAACTCCGTTGCGGTCGTGACGGACGGCTCCGCCGTGCTGGGCCTCGGCAACATCGGCCCGAAGGCCGCCCTCCCTGTCATGGAGGGCAAGGCGGCCCTCTTCAAGCGCTTCGCCGGCATCGACGCCTGGCCGCTGTGCCTGGACACCCAGGACACCGACGCCATCGTCGAGATCGTCAAGGCGATCGCCCCCGGCTTCGCCGGCATCAACCTCGAGGACATCTCCGCGCCCCGCTGCTTCGAGATCGAGGCCCGGCTGCGCGAGGCCCTCGACATCCCCGTCTTCCACGACGACCAGCACGGCACCGCGATCGTCGTCCTCGCCGCCCTGACCAACGCGCTTCGTGTCGCGAGCAAGGCGATCGAGGACATCCGGGTCGTCATGTCCGGCGCCGGCGCGGCCGGTACGGCCATCCTCAAGCTGCTGCTCGCGGCCGGCGTGAAGAACGCCGTCGTCGCCGACATCCACGGCGTCGTGCACGCCGGCCGCGAGGACCTGGTGAACGCCCCGGCCGACTCCCCGCTGCGCTGGATCGCCGACAACACCAACCTCGAGGGCCTCACCGGCACCCTGAAGGAGGCCGTCCGCGGCGCCGACGTCTTCATCGGCGTCTCTGCCCCGAACGTCCTGGACGGCGACGACGTGGCCGCCATGGCCGAGGGTGCCATCGTGTTCGCGCTCGCGAACCCGGACCCCGAGGTCGACCCCGCAATCGCCCGCCAGACGGCCGCCGTTGTGGCCACCGGCCGCTCGGACTTCCCGAACCAGATCAACAACGTGCTGGTCTTTCCGGGTGTCTTCCGCGGTCTGCTGGACGCCCAGTCCCGCACGGTCAACACCGAGATGATGCTCGCCGCCGCGAAGGCCCTCGCCGACGTGGTGAGCGAGGACGAGCTGAACCCGAACTACATCATCCCGAGCGTCTTCAACGACAAGGTCGCGGGTGCGGTCGCCGGAGCGGTGCGCGAGGCGGCGAAGGCGGTCGGCGCGGCGTCGTAGCCGCCCGTACCCTAGGGTGCAAGGGTGCTGTGAGACCGACCTGTGCGGGGCTGTGAGGATCGACACGGCAGCCCCCGCACCGGCGCGTCGTGGAACCCCCCACCGGCGGGTGCCCTCTAGGGTGACGGCCGAGCAGGCGCTGTTCGTGTGACTCCCTAGGGTGTTCTCACGACTCCTACGGGTGCCGGATTGGCTTTCCCGCCGCAGGTAGGGGCAGGATGCGTCTCTGGGCGCGAGCGCATAGGCATCGATCTCACCTCACGCCTCAACGGCAAGAAGAACACGGGAGTAACAACATGAACCGCAGTGAGCTGGTGGCCGCGCTGGCCGACCGCGCCGAGGTGACCCGCAAGGACGCCGACGCCGTTCTGGCCGCGTTCGCCGAGGTCGTCGGCGACATCGTCTCCAAGGGCGACGAGAAGGTCACCATCCCCGGCTTCCTGACCTTCGAGCGCACCCACCGTGCCGCTCGTACCGCGCGCAACCCGCAGACCGGTGAGCCCATCAACATCCCGGCCGGCTACAGCGTGAAGGTCTCCGCGGGCTCCAAGCTCAAGGAAGCGGCCAAGGGCAAGTGACCTTGCGGCCTTGTGCCGACGGGACGGTACAGGGCTGTAAGACGCTGATGGGGCGGCACCCGGTCTTCCGGGTGCCGCCCCATCGTGCTTTCGTCCGAGCGCCGGCCCCGAACGCGGGCCGCACCGGTTTCCGCTAGCCGAGCGCCTTGCCCGGCAGCTCCACCTTCGCGCCGAGTTCCACGAGCTTCTCCATGAAGTTCTCGTAGCCGCGGTTGATCAGCTCGATGCCGTGGACCCGCGAGGTGCCCTCGGCCGCGAGGGCCGCGATGAGGTACGAGAAGCCGCCGCGCAGGTCGGGGATGACCAGGTCGGCGCCCTGCAGCCGGGTCGGTCCCGAGACGACCGCGGAGTGCAGGAAGTTGCGCTGGCCGAAGCGGCAGTCGGAGCCGCCCAGGCACTCGCGGTACAGCTGGATGTGCGCACCCATCTGGTTGAGCGCGGAGGTGAAGCCGAGCCGGGACTCGTACACCGTCTCGTGGATGATGGACAGGCCCGTGGCCTGCGTCAGAGCCACCACCAGCGGCTGCTGCCAGTCCGTCTGGAAGCCGGGGTGCACGTCCGTCTCCAGCGCGATGGACTTCAGCTGGCCGCCCGGGTGCCAGAAGCGGATGCCCTCGTCGTCGATCTCGAAGGCACCGCCCACCTTCCGGTAGGTGTTCAGGAACGTCATCATCGAGCGCTGCTGGGCGCCGCGGATGTAGATGTTGCCGTTGGTCGCCAGCGCGGCGGAGGCCCAGGACGCGGCCTCCAGACGGTCCGGGAGGGCCGCGTGGGTGTAGCCGCCGAGCTGGTCCACACCGGTGATGCGGATCGTGCGGTCGGTGTCCATCGCGATGATCGCGCCCATCTTCTGCAGAACGCAGATGAGGTCCTCGATCTCCGGCTCGACGGCCGCGTTGGACAACTCCGTGACGCCCTCGGCCAGTACGGCCGTCAGCAGCACCTGCTCGGTGGCGCCGACGGACGGGTACGGCAGCCGGATCTTCGTACCGCGCAGGCGCTGCGGCGCCTCCAGGTACTGCCCGTCCGCGCGCTTCTCGATGGTCGCGCCGAACTGCCGCAGCACGTCGAAGTGGAAGTCGATCGGCCGGCCGCCGATGTCACAGCCGCCGAGGCCCGGGATGAACGCGTGGCCGAGGCGGTGCAGCAGCGGACCGCAGAAGAGGATCGGGATCCGGCTCGAACCCGCGTGGGCATCGATGTCAGCGACGTTCGCGCTTTCCACATGGGTCGGGTCGAGCACCAGCTCACCGGGTTCCTCACCCGGACGGACCGTCACCCCGTGCAGCTGGAGCAGGCCGCGTACGACGCGCACGTCACGGATGTCCGGAACGTTGCGCAGTCGACTCGGCGCGCTGCCCAGCAGGGCGGCGACCATGGCCTTCGGTACGAGGTTCTTCGCACCGCGGACACGGATCTCGCCCTCCAGCGGGGTGCCGCCGTGGACAAGCAGGACATCGTCGTTGACGGTCATGAATCTCGCGTTCCGATGAGTCGGGCAGGGGTCGGCCGATCACTTTGCGCAGGGGCCGGAAAGACAGGGTAATCGCCGATCACCCCCCTCCCGTAAGCCCAAGGACCACCCAGTCGCGTCATAGCTGTGTCACAACACGAACCGTTCCCTGCCGGGCACATGGGGTCACCGGTGAACGGGCGTGCGCCGGGGCCGCCCCCGTACGCCCTGAGCTGCGTTCACTCCCGCACCCGGATTGGCTCCCCACTCCAGGGAAAGATGCGGGATCATGTCTGGCATGACCGAGGTGTCCTCGCTCACAGGGCGGCTGCTCGTGGCCACGCCGGCCCTGGCGGACCCGAACTTCGACCGCGCGGTGGTGCTCCTCCTCGACCACGACGAGGAGGGCTCTCTCGGCGTCGTCCTCAATCGCCCCACCCCGGTGGACGTGCGCGACATCCTGGAAGGCTGGGCCGCTCTCACCGGCGAGCCCGGTGTGGTCTTCCAGGGCGGCCCCGTCTCGCTGGACTCGGCGCTCGGCGTTGCGGTCATCCCGGGCGGCGCGGGCGGCGAGCGCGCCCCGCTCGGCTGGCGGCGGGTGCACGGCGCGATCGGTCTGGTGGACCTGGAGGCCCCGCCCGAACTGCTCGCCTCGGCCCTCGGCTCCCTGCGGATCTTCGCCGGTTACGCCGGCTGGGGCCCCGGCCAGCTGGAGGACGAGCTGGTGGAGGGCGCCTGGTACGTCGTCGAGTCCGAGCCGGGGGACGTGTCCTCGCCCGCCCCGGAGAGACTGTGGCGCGAGGTGCTGCGCCGCCAGCGCAACGAGCTGGCGATGGTGGCCACGTATCCCGACGACCCGTCGCTCAACTGATGCCTGTGAGCTTCAGTACCCTTGCTGATATGAGCACTCTTGAGCCCGAGCGCGGGACTGGTACGGGAACCCTCGTAGAGCCGACGCCACAGGTGTCCCACGGCGACGGCGATCACGAGCGCTTCGCCCACTACGTCCAGAAGGACAAGATCATGGCGAGCGCCCTCGACGGGACTCCCGTCGTGGCGCTGTGCGGCAAGGTGTGGGTGCCGGGCCGCGACCCGAAGAAGTACCCCGTGTGTCCCATGTGCAAGGAGATCTACGAGTCCATGGGCAGCGGCGGCGACGACAAGGGCGGCAAGGGCGGCGACAAGAAGTAGGGCTGCCCCCGCCCGGCTGAGGACAGCACGGCCCCCGGGACGCGTCGAGGCGCGTCCCGGGGGCCTTTGTGCTTTCTGGTCACAGAGTGGTTGAGACCTCTTGTCGGCATGTTCATGTTGTCCATAGCCTCCGTGGTGTTGTGCAGAGCGAAACAGTCATTGCATATGTTGCAACGCACTTATCTCCGGAGGAACGCTCCATGAAGCTGTCCGCCCCACTCGCCGCGCTGCTCACCCTCGTCGTCGCCACCGCCTGTGCCCCGCAGTCCTCCTCCAACTCCGCCTCCGACAAGGACGAGAAGACCGGCACTCTCAGGGTCTGGCTCTTCCAGGAGGTCGGGAACGAGCCGAAGAAGAAGGTCGTCGACTCCGTCGTCGCCGCCTTCCGGAGGGACCACGAGGACACCAAGGTCGACGTCGAGTACATCCCGGTCGAGACCCGCGCCCAGCGCGTCAAGGCCGCCTTCAACGACCCGTCCTCCGCGCCCGACGTCATCGAGTACGGCAACACCGACACCGCCGGCTACGTCCACGACGGCGGACTCCTCGACATCACCAAGGAGTTCTCGGCCTGGAGCGAGGCGAAGAACACCGACCCGACGGCCCGGCAGTCGGTCACGGTCGACGGAAAGGTCTACGGCGCGCCCTTCTACGTCGGCGTCCGCGCCCTGTACTACCGCACCGACGTCTTCGGCGAACTCGGCCTGAAGCCGCCGAGGTCCATGGCAGAGCTGGCCACCACGGCCCGTACGATCCGCGCCGCGAAACCCGACCTGTACGGCCTGGTCGTCGGCGGCGCCTACACCTACGGCGCCATGCCCTTCATCTGGGCCAACGGCGGCGACCTGGCCACCGGCAAGGGCGGCTCGTACGCCTCCGCGCTCGACAGCGCCGCGGCCCGCAAGGGCATCAAGGCCTACACCTCCTTGTTCTCCGACGCCAACTGCCCCGCCGCCAAGTGCGCGGGCATGGGCGGCAACGACACGGTGACCGCCTTCGCCGCGGGCAAGGCCGGCATGGCGATCGGCGGCGACTTCAGCCACGCGGCCGTGGAGGCCGGGAAGGTGAAAGGCAAGTACGCCGTCGTACCGCTGCCGGGCGTGGCCCCGGGCTCCGTCGCCCCGGCCTTCGCGGGCGGCAACAACATCGGCGTCCTGAAGAGCACCACCCACCGCACGCTCGCCGTGGACCTCATGGAGCGGCTGGCCGCCAAGAAGACGCAGTCCGCCCTGTTCGACGCGATGGGCTTCCTGCCGACCTTCACGGACGTCCGCGACCGGGCAGCTGCCCGGCAGCCGTTCGTGAAGCCGTTCGTGCAGACGCTCTCGGCCGGCACCAGGTTCGTCCCCGCCTCGCCCGCCTGGTCGCAGATCGACTCCTCGCTCGTCCTGCCGACGATGTTCCAGGAGGTCATCAGCGGCAAGAAGAGCGCGGACGCTGCCGCGAAGGAGGCGGCGGCGAAGATGAACTCCGCGTTCGGCTCTGTCGGATGACGGCGCCCGACAGCTCGTGGGGTGCGGGGCGTCGGTGGGTGCGGGAGGCGGGCGGCCGGTCGCGCCCATACGGCGGCAGCCGCCGATTCGGCCCCGCCCCGCGCACCTCGGCGGGCGGCCGGACGCCCTGGATCTATCTCGCGCCCGCTCTTGTCGTGCTCGGCGGCCTGCTCGTCTACCCCGTCTACCAGCTCGGGCTGATCTCCTTCTTCCAGTACACCCAGGCCCAGGTCAGCGGGGGCGAACCCACCGTCTTCCGGGGGTTCGGCAACTACGCCGACCTGTTCTCCGACGGGCAGTTCTGGCAGGTGCTGCTGGCCACCGTGGTCTTCGCGGCGGCCTGCGTGGTCTCCACCCTCGCCGTCGGCTGCGCGCTCGCCGTGCTCCTCACACGCGTGCGTGCCGTACCCCGGCTGGCGCTGATGCTGGCCGCGCTCGGCGCCTGGGCGACCCCGGCCGTCACCGGCTCCACGGTGTGGCTGTTCCTGTTCGACCCTGACTTCGGCCCGGTCGACCGGGTGCTGGGGCTCGGGGACCACTCGTGGACGTACGGGCGCTACAGCGCCTTCCTGCTCGTCCTCCTCGAAGTGGTCTGGTGCTCCTTCCCGTTCGTGATGGTGACGGTCTACGCCGGGATCCGCGCCGTACCGCATGAGGTGCTGGAGGCCGCGGCCCTGGACGGCGCCTCGCAGTGGCGGATCTGGCGCTCGGTGCTCGCACCGATGCTCCGGCCGATCCTCACCGTCGTCACCATCCAGTCGGTCATCTGGGACTTCAAGGTCTTCACGCAGATCTACGTCATGACGGGCGGCGGCGGCATCGCCGGGCAGAATCTGGTGCTGAACGTGTACGCCTACCAGAAGGCGTTCGCGTCGTCCCAGTACGGCCTCGGCTCGGCGATCGGCGTGGTGATGCTGCTGATCCTGCTCGCCGTGACGCTGGTGTACCTGCGGCTGCTGCGCCGTCAGGGGGAGGAGCTGTGAAACTTCTTCGTGTGCGTGTGCGGCGGCCGTGGCGGTCGGCGGCGGAGGTCTCGGCCCTACTGATCGCGGCCGCCGTCGCCTTCCCGCTGTACTGGATGGTGCTGAGCGCCTTCAAACCGGCCGGCGAGATCGAGTCCGACCGGCCCCGGCCGTGGACGCTCTCGCCTTCCCTGGACTCCTTCCGGCGGGTCTTCGGGCAGCAGGAATTCGGCCGGTACTTCGTCAACAGCCTTGTGGTGGCGGGCAGCGTGGTGATCGTCTCGGCGGTGATCGCGTTTCTCGCCGCGACCGCCGTCACACGATTCCGTTTCCGCTTCCGGACCACCTTGCTGATCATGTTTCTGGTGGCCCAGATGGTGCCCGTGGAAGCCCTCACCATCCCCCTGTTCTTCCTCATGCGGGACTTCGGTCAGCTGAACACCCTCGGCTCGCTGATCCTGCCCCACCTCGCCTTCTCGCTGCCCTTCGCGATCTGGATGCTGAGGGGGTTCGTGAAAGCCGTGCCGGAAGCGCTGGAGGAGGCCGCGTACCTGGACGGGGCGAGCCGCGGACGATTCCTCTGGCAGATCCTTTTCCCGCTGGTCTTCCCGGGCCTCGTGGCCACCAGCGTGTTTTCCTTCATCTCGGCCTGGAACGACTTCCTGTTCGCCAAGTCCTTCATCATCAGCGACACGTCCCGGTCGACCCTGCCGATGGCCTTGCTGGTGTTCTACAAGCCGGACGAGCCGGACTGGGGCGGGGTCATGGCCGCGTCCACGGTGATGACGATTCCGGTGCTGGTCTTCTTCGTACTCGTACAGCGACGCCTGGTCTCGGGACTGGGCGGAGCGGTCAAGGACTGACATGACAGACATGGTGGAAGTGATCCCGGCTCCGGCGCGCTGTTCGTGGAACGCCGCCGGGTACACGAGCCTCGACAGCGAAACGGCCCTGGAGGCCCGGCCCGGCACGGAGGGCGTCGCACGCTGGCTGCGCGCCACCGTCGGTGCGGCGTCCGGCCTGCCGTTTCCGGAGGCGGACGGCCGTGACAACCGCATCGTGCTGAGCATCGAACCCGGCCTGCCCCCCGAGGGCTACCGCGTCGTCATCGACGAGTATCCGTTCCGTATTCAGGGCGGCAGCGCGGCCGGCGTCTTCTACGGAGCCCAGACCCTCCGGCAGCTGCTCGGCCCCGACGCGTTCCGCCGCGCGCCGCTGCGGCCGGACCAGGACTGGGACCTGCCGCGGATCACCGTCGACGATTCCCCCCGTTTCCGCTGGCGCGGCCTCATGCTCGACGTCGCCAGGCACTTCATGCCCAAGGAAGGTGTCCTGCGCTACCTGGACCTGATGGCAGCGCACAAACTCAACGTCTTCCACTTCCACCTGACGGACGACCAGGGCTGGCGGATCGAGATCAAGCGCTACCCGAAGCTGACCGAGGCCGCCTCGTGGCGGGCGCGGACGAAATTCGGTCACCGGGCCTCGCCGCTGTGGGAGGAGAAGCCGCACGGGGGTTACTACACCCAGGACGACATCCGGGAGATCGTCGCCTACGCCGGCGAGCGGCATATCACCGTCGTCCCGGAAATCGACGTACCGGGCCACTCGCAGGCCGCCATCGCCGCATATCCGGAACTCGGCAACACCGACGTCGTCGACACCACCGCCCTGACCGTCTGGGACACCTGGGGGATCTCCTCCAACGTACTCGCCCCCACCGACACCACCCTGCGCTTCTACGAGGGGGTGTTCGAGGAAGTCCTGGAGCTGTTCCCGGCGGACGCCGCCGAGTTCTCGGCGTTCGTTCACGTCGGCGGCGACGAATGCCGCAAGGAGCAGTGGAGCGAGTCGGTGGCCGCCAAGACCCGCATCACGGATCTCGGGCTCGCCGACGAGGACGAGTTGCAGTCGTGGTTCATCGGGCACTTCGACCGGTGGCTCGCCGAACGCGGGCGCCGGCTCATCGGCTGGGACGAGATCCTGGAGGGCGGACTGGCGCCGGGAGCCGCGGTGTCCTCGTGGCGCGGCTACGGAGGCGGGGTCGCGGCCGCGCAGGCCGGGCACGACGTCGTCATGTGCCCGGAGCAGTACGTCTACCTGGACCACCGGCAGGCCCCGGGCGAGGACGAACCCGTGCCGATCGGCTTCGTGCGCACCCTGGAGGACGTCTACCGGTTCGAGCCCGTTCCGCCCCGGCTCACCCCCGAGGAGGCCCGGCATGTGCTGGGCACCCAGGCCAACGTGTGGACCGAGGTGATGGAGGACGCCGCGCGGGTGGACTACCAGACCTTCCCGAGGCTCGCCGCCTTCGCCGAGGTCGCCTGGAGCCGGCTGCCCGCCCCGCAGGAGCGGGACTACGCGGACTTCGAGCGCCGTATGGCCGCCCACTACCGGCGACTTGACGCCCTCGGCGTCGCCTACCGGCCGCCCACCGGACCACGGCCGTGGCAGCGGCGCCCCGGCGTGCTCGGCCGCCCGATCGAGGGCCCGCCCCCGAACCGCTAGGGAACCGATATAGAACAGACAGCATAAAAACCCGCCAGGGTCACCGAAGAGTGGCAATTCGCGCGCACCGGTGATGCCGTGCGAAAACGGACCATCTCGCAGATGAGGGGGGCGAATGCCCCCTAGCGGACCCCCGCGTTCGGGGCTTGCGAAGATGTGCCAGAGTTGCCACGTCCGCCCTGTGAGCACGTACCGTACGGCCACACAGGTGGGACCAGGTGGGGCAGCGGGAAGGGGCAGCCGGTTTGACCACGCACGCACCGCAGGCGGCGCAGGCCGTCACGCTGCCCACGACGCTGGACGAGGCCGTGGCGGCGCTCACCGCCATGCCCACGGCCGTCCCCGTGGCGGGCGGCACCGACCTGATGGCCGCCGTCAACTCCGGTCAGCTCAGGCCCGCCGCCCTGGTGGGCCTCGGGCGGATCAGCGAGATCCGCGGCTGGCAGTACCAGGACGGCCACGCGCTGCTCGGCGCGGGCCTCACGCACGCACGCATGGGCCGCCCCGACTTCGCGGCCCTGATCCCGGCGCTCGCCGCCGCCGCGCGCGCCGCCGGGCCGCCGCACATCCGCAACGCGGGCACCCTCGGGGGCAACATCGCCTCGGCCGCCCCCACCGGGGACGCGCTGCCGGTGCTGGCCGCCCTCGAGGCGACGCTGATCATCGCGGGCCCGGCCGGATCCGGCCGGGAGATCCCGGTGTCGCATCTGCTGGCCGGCGTGGAGATGCTGCGCGGCGGCGAACTCATCGGCTTCGTGCGCGTGCCCCTGCTGCACGCCCCCCAGGTCTTCCTGAAGGCGACCGGACGCACCGGCCCGGGCCGCGCGGTGGCCTCCGTGGCCCTCGTGCTCGACCCGGCCCGGCGCGGGGTGCGGTGTGCCGTCGGTGCCATAGCGCCGATGCCGCTCAGGCCCCTGGAGGCCGAGCAGTGGGTCGCCCGGCTCATCGACTGGGACAACGACCGCGCGCTCGTCCCGGAGGCCCTGAACGCCTTCGGGGAGTACGTCGCCGCGGCCTGCATCCCCGACCCGGCCCCGGAGCCGGACGGCTCCGTGGCCCCGCTGCCGCCCGCCGTACTGCACCTGCGGCGAACCGTCGCCGCGCTGGCCCGACGAGCACTGGGGAGGGCACTGTCGTGACCGACGACCAGCACGGAGAGGGCACGCCCCAGGGCGGCGGACGCTGGAACCCGCTGCCCCAGGGCGACTACGACGACGGCGCCACCGCCTTCGTCAAGCTCCCCGAAGGCGGCATCGACGCCCTGCTGTCCGGTGACAGTCCCCTGGCCGCACCGGGCCACGGCTATGTGCCGCCGCAGATAACGGCCACCCCGGGAGCGAGCGACCCGGCCGCCACCGGTACGTGGACGATGCCCGCCGACGGCCGGCAGTGGCCCGACCCGAACGCCGTGCCCCAGGAGCAGGCGGCGGACGACCGGTTCACCTACCACCCCGCCGCCACGCAGCAGTGGACCTTCGAGGAGCCGGCGGCCTCGCCCGCCCCCGGGCACGACGTCACCGGCCAGTGGTCCATCCCCGTCGCCGGGGGTGATCTTCCCGACGAATCGGGCGAGTTCACCACGTCCTCCCTGGTCGAGCAGTGGGGCGGCACCCCGCCGGCCACCCTCCCCGGCGGCGCGCCCGCGCCCTGGGCGACGGAGACCGCGGGACAGCCGTGGGGACAGCCCGAGCCCGACGCCGGACCCCGCAGGGCCGACGGGTCCCCGGCACCGGAGTACGCGCCCACGGCGCCGTACGCCCCGGCCGGGCCCGCCCAGGCCCCTGACGGCCCCGCCGGCAGCCCGGCGCCGCACGGCGGTTCCGGGGCCCCCTCGGCCGCACCGGAGGCCGGGGAAGCGCCGGACACGGCCGCACCAGAGACCCCTGTGGACCCCGGGCCCCCGGCCGACGCACCGGACACGGCCGGAGCGGACCCGGCCGGTGCGCCGGAGGACACCGAGGCCGCCGAGCCCGCCGCGCAGGCGCGGGCCGACGACGACCCGGATGCTCCGGAACAGGACGCAGCCGCGGGCCCCGCCCGGGGCGCCCCCGCGCCGAACGACGACCACCCCCTCGCCTCCTTCGTCCTGCGGGTCAACGGCACCGACCGCCCCGTCACCGACGCCTGGATCGGCGAGTCCCTGCTCTACGTGCTGCGGGAACGGCTCGGCCTCGCCGGAGCCAAGGACGGCTGCTCGCAGGGCGAGTGCGGCGCCTGCAACGTGCAGGTCGACGGACGCCTGGTGGCCTCCTGTCTGGTCCCGGCGGTCACCGCGGCGGGCAGCGAGGTCCGAACCGTCGAGGGCCTGGCCGCGGACGGGCAGCCCTCCGACGTGCAGCGGGCCCTCGCCCGGTGCGGTGCCGTGCAGTGCGGATTCTGCGTACCGGGCATGGCGATGACCCTGCACGACCTGCTGGAGGGCAACCCCGCCCCGACCGAGCTGGAGACCCGGCAGGCCCTGTGCGGCAACCTGTGCCGCTGCTCCGGCTACCGGGGCGTCCTGGAGGCCGTCAAGGAGGTCGTCGCCGAACGCGAGGCGCACACCGCCGCCGAGGCCGGGACGGACGCGGACGAGGCACGTATTCCGCACCAGGCGGGCCCGGGCTCCGGCGGCGTCAACCCGTCGGCGTTCGAGACACCGGGCGTCTTCGACAGCCCGGGCACATTCGGTGCACCGGGACCGCAGAACCGGCACTACGGCCAGGACGGAGGCCAGGTGTGAGCAACGAAACGGTCACCGCGACCACTGCCGCGGAAGCGGCCCCCGCCGTCGATCCGTTGCCGCACGGCCTGGGCGCCTCGCTGCCGCACGCCGACGCCCGGGCCAAGACCGAGGGCACCTTCCCGTACGCGGCCGACCTGTGGGCCGAGGGCCTGCTGTGGGCGGCCGTACTGCGCTCCCCGCACGCGCACGCGCGCATCGTGTCCATCGACACCACCCACGCGCGCGAGATGCCCGGCGTACGGGCCGTCGTCACCCACGAGGACGTGCCCGGCACCCCCCGCCACGGCCGGGGCACCCCCGACCGCCCGGTGTTCGCCTCCGAGGTCGTACGCCATCACGGCGAGCCCATCGCCGCCGTGGCCGCCGACCACCCCGACACCGCGCGCATGGCGGCCGCCGCCGTCATCGTCGAGTACGAGGTGCTCGACCCGGTCACCGACCCGGAGCAGGCCTTCGAGGCCGAACCCCTGCACCCCGACGGCAACCTGATCCGGCACATCCCGCTGCGCCACGGCGACCCGGACGCGGCCGGCGAGATCGTCGTGGAGGGCCAGTACCGCATAGGGCGCCAGGACCCGGCCCCCATCGGCGCCGAGGCCGGTCTCGCGGTGCCGCGGCCCGACGGCGGCGTGGAGCTGTACCTGGCCTCCACCGACCCGCACGCCGACCGCAACACGGCCGCGGCCTGCTACGGCCTGTCCCCCGATCGGGTGAAGATCGTCGTCACCGGGGTGCCCGGCGCCACCGCCGACCGCGAGGACCAGGGCTTCCAGCTCCCGCTCGGCCTGCTCGCCCTCAAGACCGGCTGCCCGGTCAAGCTCACGGCCACCCGCGAGGAGTCCTTCCTCGGCCACGTCCACCGCCACCCGACGCTGCTGCGCTACCGCCACCACGCCGACGCCGAGGGCAAACTGGTGAAGGTCGAGGCGCAGATCCTCCTCGACGCGGGCGCCTACGCCGACACCTCCGCCGAGGCACTCGCCGCCGCAGTCTCCTTCGCCTGCGGGCCGTACGTCGTCCCGAACGCCTTCATCGAGGGCTGGGCCGTACGCACCAACAACCCGCCCTCCGGCCATGTGCGCGGCGAGGGTGCCATGCAGGTGTGTGCCGCCTACGAGGCGCAGATGGACAAGCTCGCGAAGAGACTGGGCGTGGACCCGGCCGAGCTGCGCCTGCGCAACGCGCTCGCGACCGGAGACGTCCTCCCGATCGGCCAGACGGTGACCTGTCCGGCACCGGTGGCCGAACTCCTCCAGGCGGTCCGTGACTTCCCCCTGCCTGCCCTCCCCAAGGACACTCCCGAGGACGAGTGGCTGCTGCCCGGCGGCCCCGAGGGCGCGGGCGAGCCGGGCGCGGTGCGCCGGGGCGTCGGCTACGGCCTGGGCATGGTGCACATGCTCGGCACGGAGGGCGCCGACGAGGTCTCCACGGCGACCGTGAAGGTCCACGACGGCGTCGCGACCGTGCTGTGCGCGGCCGTGGAGACGGGCCAGGGCTTCACCACGCTCGCCCGTCAGATCGTCCAGGAGACGCTCGGCATCGACGAGGTGCACGTGGCACCGGTCGACACCGACCAGCCCCCGGCCGGCGGGGGCTGCCGCGGCCGCCACACCTGGGTGTCGGGCGGCGCGGTGGAACGCGCGGCCAAGATGGTCCGCACCCAGCTCCTCCAGCCGCTGGCACACAAGTTCGGCATGTCGACGGAGCTGCTCCAGATCACCGACGGCAAGATCACCTCGTACGACGGCGTGCTGTCGACGACCGTCACCGAGGCGATGGACGGCAAGGAGCTGTGGGCCACGGCCCAGTGCCGCCCGCACCCCACCGAGCCGCTGAACGCCGAGGGCCAGGGCGACGCGTTCGTCGGCCTCGCCTTCTGCGCGATCCGCGCGGTGGTGGACGTGGACATCGAACTCGGCTCGGTCCGGGTGGTGGAGCTGGCGGTCGCCCAGGACGTGGGCCGGGTGCTGAACCCGTCGCAACTCGCCTCGCGCATCGAGGCGGGCGTCACCCAGGGCGTGGGCATCGCCCTCACCGAGAACCTGCGTACGCCCCGCGGTCTGATCCGCCATCCCGACCTGACCGGATACGCCCTGCCGACCGCGCTGGACGCGCCGGACATCCGGATCGTGAAGCTGGTCGAGGAACGGGACGTGGTCGCACCCTTCGGCGCCAAGTCGGTCAGCGCGGTGCCGGTGGTGACGTCCCCCGCGGCGATCGCCTCCGCGGTCCGCGCGGCCACCGGACGCCCGGTCAACCGCCTCCCGATCCGTCCGCAGGCCGCCGTGGTGACGCCCCAGTGAGCAGCACGCCGCCCGAGGAGCCGCGCTACGAGCCCCCGCCCGGCGTGGGCAAGTTGTTCCTGTGGATCGTGCTGTTCGCCGTGGCGGCCCTGGCCGTCGTCCTGGGCGGCATCTACTTCACCTGAGGAACCGCCTCCGGGGGAACCGCCTCCCACGCCCCGGGGAATTGGTCCAGACGAATTGTCCCCGTGCGGAACGGACGTGCCCCGGCCGGCGTCCTTTATCCACGGGCGTTGTCAGTGGTGCGGCGTAGTGTCCTGGGCAGTGAGGGACGGCCGCTTCCGACGGGAGGCCGGAGGGCGGCCGGGCATGCCCTGCCCAGGGACCGACGCACCGAGGAAGATCGCGGGGGAGCGATGAGCACGACCGACGCCGGGATTCCGGCGATCACGCTGACCGAGGCGGAGCTGGACCGGTACGTCACGCACGCACCGACGCGCGGACTGCTCACCGGCCCCGGACTGCCCGCGGACACCGACCTGTTGACGTTCTCCCCCCTCCGCGCGCACGGCCTGCGCACCCTCGGCGACGCCACGGACGGCCCCTTCCGCCTGGCGGAGGAGCTGCGCAACCGCCTGGTGATAGGCGAACTTCTCAACCCCGCGGGGATGGAGCGCGAGTCGATCCTGCTCGACGGCGACACGGGCGAGCTCACGACGGCCTACCTCCTCGACCCCTGCGACCCCCGCCCCTTCGCCCCCTCCCTGGACACCCTTCTGCGCTTCGCCGCGGTCACGGAGGAACTCGCAGGCCTCCGAGGCCGTTTCTCCTCACTCTCGGGCCAGTACGGCCCCAAGACGGTGACCGAGGCCTCCCGCCGCCTCCTCACCCTCTTCGAGGAGGGCACGGACGGCGAGGTCCCGGCGTACTGGAAGGCGGCGGCCCTGATCCGTCCGCTGGCGCTCATCGCCGGCCCCGGCACGGCTTCCGGCCTCACCCTGGACGTCCCCGCCCGTGTGCTGGACCAGGAGTTCGGCCCCGGCCGGGTGGCCCGCTTCGAGGAGGTCGACTTCCCCGCCACGCTCACCCACGAGCCGACCCGCCGCTTCCTGCGGGAGACGGGCCTGCCGGAGGAGGCGGTCCTCTTCCACGCCGACACCGACGTCCCGCTGCCCACCCTCACCGAGTACTTCACCGGCGAACGCGCCGACGACTATCCGCTGGACGCCCTCCCCGCCCACTGCGACCACCTGATCCGCCTCGGCTACCTGATCGAGGACAACAGCCTGGTGATCGACGGCAGAACGGGCGCGATCCTCACCTTCAGCGAGCCCGAGGCGACGCTCCACCCCCTGAACACCGACGCCTCCACCCTGGCCTTCACCCTCTGGCTCCTGCACCACGAGCGCACGATCGACGAACACCTGGCCAACGAGCTGACGACGGCCGCCTACGACCACCTGGCCGCGGCCATGATCCAGACCCTGACATCGCTGGACCCCACGGGCCTGTCCGCGAACACCGACTGGCACTACTGGACGGAGCTGTTCCAGGACGAGGCGGGCGGGGTGCTCTGAAGCGTGCGGCCCCTGCGTTCCCCGGCCGTAGGCTCGGTCCACCGAACCGAGGGAGGGAAGCATGCGCATCGTGCGCGTCGTCACCACCGTCGAGGAATTCAACGCCCCCGACGGCTTCACCGACTGGTCCCACGAGAGCCGGTCCAACTACCTGGCCGAGCTGCAGCGCAGCGGGGGCTACAAGGTGCTCGCCCGCACGGAGAGCCTGTCGGCGCCCGACGCGACCGAGAACGTCGCAGCGACCGCGTCCGACTGAACAGCCACAGCGGTTGAAGACCGGCGGGGACGACCCGGCGCCCCTGCTCCAACACCCGGCCCGCAAACCGGCTTCGGACGCCCGTCCTCGGTCGCTCCCCCAGCGGTGCCCTTGCGCGGCCGGTGTCGCAATTGGAGCATGTCGCAGTTGCGACACCTGAGGCCGGTGACAGGTTGAGCTGCATCAACGGATGCTTTCGGACAGCTTGCGCCCCCAGCTGTACGAGAGGTGTCTCACTGATGTCCAGAATCCGCCTGACGGCGGCAATATCGGCAGGGTTGGCACTGGTTGCCGGATTCATGCCAGTCGCATTCGCGGCACAGACGGCGGCTACCGGGACCACCACTCGTCCCGCCGCTGTGCCGGGGGCCCACTCCGTGACCGTCCGGCTGGTGACCGGTGACCGGGTGACCGTGACGACGCTGCCCGGCGGACGGCACACCGCGTCGGTGCGGCCCGCACCCGGGCGCGAGCACATCCCCTTCCAGACGCTGGAGGGGGACGACAAACAGTTGACCGTGATGCCGTTCGACGCCGAGGCGCTGGTGTCGGCCGGCACCCTGGACCGGCAGCTGTTCAATGTGACGGCACTGATCTCCCAGGGCTACGACGAGGCACGCACCTCCGCGCTGCCGCTGATCGTCTCCTCACGGCCGGAGCCGTCGCGGGCCGGGGCCAGGGTCACCGCACGGGCAGCGAAGACAGCCGCGGCCACGGCCGACCGCCTGGTGGCGCTCAACGCGTCGGCGACGCCCTCCCGTGACCTGGAGAGCATCCACGCGCGGTCGGTGCGGGTCGCCGGCCACGACCTGGGGAAGTTCTGGAAGACGCTGAACCCCGGCGGAGCGCCGGACGCCGCCCGCACCGCGGTCACCCCGCGTATCTCGCTGGACGGCAAGGTGAAGGCGCTGCTGGACCGCAGCACGGCGCAGATCAACGCCCCCACCGCCTGGAAGGCCGGCTACGAAGGCCAGGGCGTCAAGGTGGCCGTGCTCGACACCGGTGTCGACGCCAGTCACCCCGACCTCGTCGACCGCATCGCGGAGGCCAAGGACTTCTCCGGCAGTGGGAACACCGGCGACCACTTCGGCCACGGCACCCACGTCGCCTCGATCGTCGGCGGCAGCGGCGCCGCCTCCGACGGCACCCGACGCGGTGTCGCACCCAAGGCCGACCTGCTGATCGGCAAGGTGCTGGACGACAACGGCTACGGCGACGAGTCGGGCATCATCGACGGAATGGAGTGGGCGACCGCCGAGCACGCCAAGGTCGTCAACATGAGCCTCGGGGCGGACGAGCAGACCGACGGCACCGACCCGCTCAGCCAGGCCGTCGACAACCTGACCGCCTCCACCGGCACGCTCTTCGTGATCGCGGCGGGCAACTCGGGCCCGGGCCGGTCCACCGTCGGCACGCCGGGCGCAGCCGACTCCGCGCTGACCGTGGGCGCCGTCGACCGCGACGACTCCCTGGCCTCCTTCTCCAGCCGCGGCCCGCGCTTCGGCGACGACGCGGTCAAGCCCGATGTGACCGCCCCCGGCGTGGGCATCGTCGCCGCCCGCGCGGCCGGCACCACCCTGGGCGACCCGGTCGACGCCAACTACGTCGCGCTGTCCGGGACCTCCATGGCCACCCCGCACGTCGCCGGCGCCGCCGCGCTGCTGGCCCAGCAGCACCCGGACTGGACCGCCCAGCAGCTCAAGGACGCCCTGATCAGCACCGCGCACACGGTGCCAGGCACCAAGGTGACCGAGCAGGGCGGCGGCCGCATCGACGTGGCAGCGGCCATCGGCCCGGTCACGGCGACCGGTTCCGTCACCCTCGCCCCGCTGACAACCGGTGGCACGCAGGGGCAGCAGCAGGCGGCCACCATGCGCTACACCAACACCGGCGATCACCCGCTCACCCTCTCCCTGGTCGCCGATCTGGCCACCGAGACCGGGCACGCGATCCCCGACGGGGTGGTCAGCCCCGACTCCAGCACCGTGCAACTGGCCCCCGGTGCCACCGCCGACGTGCCGCTGCGCACCGACGCGACCCACGCGGTCCGCGGCAAGTTCTACGGATACGTCACCGCGAAGTCCGCCGACGGCACCGTGCTCGCCCACACCACCGTCTCCCTCGTGGTGCACGCCCCCCAGCACCGGCTGACCGTGGTCTACCGCGACCGCGACGGCAAGATCGTGCCCGGCTCACTGCCGACCATCTGGGGCCCCGACGGGTTCGTGAACTACACGGATCGCGAAGCGGGAGTCGCCGTCGTGGAAGAGGGCACGTACAACATCAACTCCGGTTTCTACGACCGGACCGATGACGGCGAAGAGGCCGGTCAGATCGTCGACCCCGAGGTGAAGGTCACCAAGGACATGACGGTGACGCTGAATGCCGCCGATGTCACCGAGGTGAAGATCCGCACGCCGCGCCCCGCCGAGCAGCACGGCGTCCTCAGCACCATGTTCTACCGCCAGATCGACGGTCACGGCCTGCTCCAGGGCGCCCTGTTCTTCGACACCGTCAAGCGGCTCTATGTCAGCCCCACTGCTCCGGTCACCGACGGTGCCTTCGAGTTCTCCTCGCGCTGGCAGATGACGGCCCCGCAGCTGCGGGCCAAGGTCTCGGGCAGCTCACAGCAGTTCGCCCCGTACTACCAGCCGACCTCCCCGGTCTTCGGGGACCAGGGCGCGCGGCTGACCGCTGTGGCCGTCGGCCTGGCGGCGGCGCCCGACTTCCGCGGGGCGCGCGGCAAGCTGGCCGTCGTACGGGACGACAACTCCGCCTGGTACGACCGACGGGCTCTCGCGCAGGCCGCGGCGGCCGCCGGAGCCAAGGCGCTGCTGCTCGTGCAGCCCGAGGGTTTCTCCGACTGGACCCGGTGGCAGCCGAACGGTGACCGGATGGCCCTGCCCACCATGCAGACCTCCTGGAAAAACGGGACGGCTCTGCTGGAGCGCATGGCGAAGGGCGCCGCGACGGTGGAGTTCTCCGGCACCGTCCGCAGCCCGTACCTGTACGACGTGATGCAGGTCTCGAAGGGCTCCATCCCCAAGCAGGTGGTCCACACCGTCTCGGATCGGAACAGCGCGGAGGTCCGCAGTACGTACACCCGCACCGGTGCCTCGTCGTGGGCGAGCGAACAGCGTTTCGGATGGCGGCCGTTCGAGGACACCGCGTGGAACCAGTACAGCCGCTACGTTCCGGTGGGACAGGAACGCGTCGAGTACGTGAGCGCCGGGGACACGCTGTGGCAGCACGTCGTGCACCACAGCGTCGTCGACAACGTCGACTTCCCGCTGCAGGCCGGCATGCATGACGACCCGCACACCTACCAGCCCGGCCGGCGCGCCACGGAGCGGTGGTTCGGAGCAGTGGTCCGCCCGTCGATCCCGCGTGGCAAGGGCCTGCCGTCGGTGCGCAACGGCGACACCCTGTCGGTGTACGTCCCGGAATTCAATGACTCCGGCCCCGGCCACTGGTCGTTCGCGGAGAGCGACCCCTTCGGTGGAATCGGCGGCGGCGTCGGCACGGCTTCCGTGAACGACACGGCCAAGGCAGTGCTGTACCGGAACGGGGAGCAGATCGCCACGTCCGACAACGGTGCGTGGGGCAACTTCGAGGTGCCCGCGGGCAACGCCGAGTACCGGCTCGACCTGACCACCGCCCGCGTCTCGGACGACTGGCACTTCGGCACCCACAGCAACACCTCGTGGACGTTCCACTCGGGCACCGCGGCCGACACGACCCTGCTGCCGCTGCTCCAGCTCGACTACGACGTACCGGCCGACGCACAGAACGCGGCCGGCGCGGCGCGCGCGCACGCCCTCGGCCTGACCGTCCGCATGCAGGACGGCATGGCAACCCCCCGCGGGGTGACGCTGAAGGTCGAGGCGTCGTACGACGACGGGAAGAGCTGGGCCGCCGCGCGCACCGCGCGGGACGGCGGTGCCGGTCGGTTCACCGCCACCGTGCAGCGGCCGTCGAGCGTACACGGCGACGCGTACGTGACACTGCGGGTCACCGCCACGGACGCCGACGGCAACAGCGTCCAGCAGACCGTGAATCGCGCCTACCTGCACCACGGGACCGCGTGAGCCGCCGGGAACGCTGAAGCCGACCGGTCCGGCTGAACCACGGCGGGTGCCAGGGCCCTCAGGACCCTGGCACCCGCCGGGTCGTCTGCGCCTGGCGACGGGCCTTCTGATCTTGTGCTGAGCCCAGGTCCAGATCGACTCCGAGCGCCTCTCTGACGCTCCGATGCAGGGCAGAAATGGTTTCCCCGGCGGGATTCGAACCTGCAAACGGCCGGAAGGGTGGCACCCGGCATGGGGTGCCACCCTTCCGCTCCGCCTGCTCAAGGCAGATGGAGGCCGTGGCGGGAATTGAACCCGCGTACCTCGCTTTGCAGGCGAGTCCCTGGGCCACTCGGGCACACGGCCGTGTCGGTCGCCTTGGTGGCGGGCCGGACTTGGTGCATTGACCGTACGGTGGGGCCGAGGAGCCGTTCAAGGGAAGCTCCGGTGCTGCAACGAGGCTGCCACACGGCGTTCATGAAGCGTGGGGTGTACGACCAAGGTCGCAGGGCGGGTGGGACCACCGACAGGGGTCAAACCGGGTTGTGGGACTTACTCTGGCGAGCATGACCGCCCTCGAATCTCCTGACACCGCTGTGGTGGCTGATGCCGCCGGCACAGAGGGCGGTGTGCTGAGCCGGTCGTACCGGGCACTCAGCATCGGGATCGTGTCCGTCGTGCTGCTCATCGCGTTCGAGGCGACCGCCGTCGGGACCGCGATGCCCGTCGCGGCGCGGGAGCTTGACGGGGTGGCGCAGTACGCGTTCGCCTTCTCGGGGTATTTCACGACCAGCCTCTTCGGGATGGTGCTCGCCGGGCAGTGGTCCGACCGGCGAGGCCCGCTCGGGGCACTGACCACGGGCATCGGCGCCTTCGCCGCGGGGCTCGTCGTCGCCGGGACGGCCCAGGTCATGTGGGTGTTCATCCTGGGACGGGCCGTACAGGGGTTCGGCGGCGGGCTGGTCATCGTCGCGTTGTACGTCGTCGTCGGGCGCGCCTACCCCGAGCGGCTGCGGCCCGCGATCATGGCCGCCTTCGCCGCCGGCTGGGTCGTACCGTCCATCGTCGGGCCCCTCGCCTCGGGCGCCGTGACGGAGCACCTGGGCTGGCGGTGGGTCTTCCTCGGCATACCCGTCCTGGTGGTCTTCCCGCTCGCACTGGCGCTGCCGCAGATACGGCGCAGAGCGGCAGGGCCGGTGGAGGGCACCGAGGACTCCGCCTCCTTCGACCGACGCCGTATCCGCCTCGCCCTCGCCGTCTCCCTCGGCGCCGGGCTCCTCCAGTACGCCGCCCAGGACCTGCGGTGGCTCTCCCTGCTCCCCGGGCTCGCCGGAGCCGCCCTGCTGGTGCCCGCCGTCCTCGGCCTGCTGCCGCGCGGCACCTACCGCGCCGCCCGCGGGCTGCCCTCCGTCGTGCTGCTGCGCGGGGTGTCCGCGGGGTCCTTCATCGCCGCCGAGTCCTTCGTCCCGCTGATGCTGGTCACCCAGCGGGGGATGTCGCCGACGCTGGCCGGCTTCTCGCTGGCCGCGGGCGGGGGAACCTGGGCGCTGGGCTCGTGGGTGCAGTCCCGGCCGCGCGTGGAGCCGTACCGGGAGCGGCTGATGACCGCGGGGATGGTGCTGGTGGCCGCCGCGATCACCGCCGCGCCGAGTGTGCTCGTGCAGGCCGTGCCCGTCTGGACCGTCGCCGTCGCCTGGGGCTTCGGCTGCTTCGGCATGGGGCTGGTGATCTCCTCCGCCAGCGTGCTCCTGCTCCACCTGTCCGCCCCTGCGGAGGCCGGCTCCAACTCCGCCGCGCTGCAGATCTCCGACGCCCTCTCCAACGTCGTCCTCCTGGCGGCGGCCGGTGCGGCCTTCGCGGCCCTGGGCGGCGGCAGCACGGCAGCCGCCACGGCCACCGCGTCCGGCGCCGCTCACCCCGCCGCCTTCGCCGCGGTGTTCCTTCCGATGGCGGGGGTGGCGCTGGTGGGGGCATGGGTGACCAGGCGATTGCGGGAGCGCTGAGCCCTCCGCGAACCGGTCGCCGGGCCCTGGCGGCGCGCCCTGGCCCTTCCGCATGCATGAGCTGACCCTCTCTCCCCCGACCCCGCCGTCCAGCAGGAGCTGGACGACCTCGCGGACGCGTCCGGCCGCCCGACCGAGGAGGTGGTGCCGGGGGCCGTACGCAGGTGTCTGCACGAGGAGGGGACAGCCGTCCGCGCCCTCGCCGAGCGCCTCGCCCACAGCCACGCCGACCTGCTGAGGAGGCTCGGCGAATGAGCCGCCATCTCACCGTCGCCGACGCCACCGCCATCGCCGAGGTCGCCTTCGGCGGCCGTCCGCCCGAGGCGCGGGAGCCCGGGCTGCCGGCCTCCGCCCTGCACCGGCCCCGCGCCCGGATGTTCGGTACGGCCGCCTACGAGGACCTGTAGGAGCAGGCCGCCACCCTGCTGCACGCTCTCGCCGCCAACCCCCCTGGTCGACGGCAACAAGCGCACCGCCTGGCCGGCGACGGCCGTCTTCCTCGCCCGCAACGGGGTCGATCTCGCCGACGCCGACCAGGACACCGCATACGACCTGGTCATCGATGTGGCCTCCGGCAAGGCGAGCGACGTGGCGGTGATCGCGGGGCGGCTGCGGCGGCTGTGACGTGGATCCCACCCTGGGGGGACCAGGCCCCGTCCGGCCGTTGACGGCGGCAGGGCGCCGGTAGGGTGGCCCGGTTGTCATACGTAGCCGAGCCGCCCGCCCGTCACCCACCACCGCCCCGACCGACACTCCTCCAGCGCCGAAAGCCTGGGGGGACCCCAGCGCGTCGGCCCTTGGAATCGACCCCTTGACCACGGAGACCGTGACTACTACAGCCGCTTCCTCCTCCCACCACCTTTCCCCCGCCTTCCCGGGCCGCGCGCCCTGGGGTACCGCCAGCAAGCTGCGTGCCTGGCAGCAAGGGGCGATGGAGAGGTATGTCCAGGAGCAGCCGCGCGACTTCCTCGCCGTCGCCACGCCCGGCGCCGGCAAGACGACCTTCGCGCTGACCCTCGCCTCCTGGCTGCTGCACCACCACGTCGTGCAGCAGGTGACCGTGGTCGCGCCGACCGAGCACCTGAAGAAGCAGTGGGCGGAGGCCGCGGCCCGGATAGGGATCAAGCTCGACCCCGAGTACAGCGCGGGCCCGATCGGCAAGGACTACGACGGGGTCGCCGTCACGTACGCCGGTGTCGGTGTGCGCCCCATGCTGCACCGCAACCGGGTGGAGCAGCGCAAGACGCTCGTCATCCTCGACGAGATCCATCACGCGGGTGACTCCAAGTCCTGGGGCGAGGCGTGCCTGGAGGCGTTCGAGCCCGCGACCCGCCGGCTCGCGCTGACCGGTACGCCGTTCCGGTCCGACACCAACCCCATCCCCTTCGTGACGTACGAGGAGGGGCAGGACGGGATCAGGCGGTCCGCCGCCGACTACACCTACGGCTACGGCAATGCCCTCGCCGACCATGTCGTCCGGCCCGTCATCTTCCTTTCCTACAGCGGCAACATGCGCTGGCGCACGAAGGCCGGCGACGAGGTCGCCGCCCGGCTCGGCGAGCCGATGACGAAGGACGCGATCAGCCAGGCCTGGCGTACCGCCCTGGATCCGCGCGGTGACTGGATGCCCAGCGTGCTGCGCGCCGCCGACCAGCGGCTGACCGAGGTCAGGAAGGCCATCCCGGACGCCGGTGCCCTCGTCATCGCCTCCGACCAGGACTCCGCCCGCGCCTACGCCAAGCTCATCCGCGAGATCACCGGCACCAAGGCCACCCTCGTCCTGTCCGACGACGCCGGCGCCTCGAAGCGGATCGACGAGTTCAGCGCCAACACCGACCGCTGGATGGTCGCGGTGCGCATGGTGTCCGAGGGCGTCGACGTGCCGCGGCTCGCGGTCGGCGTGTACGCCACCACCATCTCGACACCCCTCTTCTTCGCGCAGGCCGTCGGGCGTTTCGTACGGTCCCGGCGGCGTGGCGAGACCGCCTCGGTGTTCCTGCCGACCGTTCCGGACCTGCTGACCTTCGCCAACGAGATGGAGAAGGAGCGGGACCACGCCCTCGACAAGCCGAAGAAGGAGGGCGAGGAGGACCCGTACGCCGAATCCGAGAAGGAGATGGAGGAGGCGAACAAGGAACAGGACGAGGACACCGGCGAACAGGACATGCTGCCCTTCGAGGCGCTGGAGTCCGACGCCGTCTTCGACCGGGTCCTCTACGACGGCGCCGAGTTCGGCATGCAGGCCCACCCGGGGAGCGAGGAGGAGCAGGACTACCTCGGGATCCCGGGACTGCTGGAGCCGGATCAGGTGCAGATGCTGCTGCAGAAGCGGCAGGCCCGGCAGATCTCGCACAGCCGCAAGAAGCCGGACTCCGAGGCCGATCTGCTCGAACTGCCCGCCGAGCGGCGCCCGGTGGTCAGCCACAAGGAGATGATGGAGCTGCGCAAGCAGCTCAACACCATGGTCAGCGCGTACGTCCACCAGAGCGGCAAGCCGCACGGGGTGATCCACACCGAGCTGCGGCGGCTGTGCGGTGGCCCGCCGAGCGCGGAGGCGACGGCCGGACAGCTGCGGCAGCGGATCGCCAAGGTGCAGGAGTGGGCCACGCGCATGCGCTGACCCCGTCGTCCGTGTGCGTATCAGGACGAATGCTGGCAGTCCGTCCCCACGCCTGCCCGGATTCTGGACGGAGACTTCCGCTCAGCGAACCGGCTTCGCTACTGTCCCGCTACGCACACGCCCCGTGGCAGCGCCGCCGCGGAGCGCAGCCGTGAAGCGACATGACCCGGAGCCGCCGGGCCGTCCTGCCGATCGGCGGCCTCTGAGGCGCGTCGCCGACGGGACTCGGTGATGCATCCGTCGCCCAGGGGTTGCCGACCTCACCATCAAAGGAGTGGGCGTCGTGACCGCGGAGACCTCTCAGACGCTCGACCGGGGACTGCGTGTCCTCAAGCTGCTGGCCGACACGGACCACGGACTGACCGTCACCGAGCTTTCCAACAAACTGGGCGTGAACCGCACTGTGGTGTACCGGTTGCTCGCCACGCTGGAGCAGCACGCACTGGTGCGCCGTGATCTGGGCGGGCGGGCCAGGGTCGGGCTCGGAGTGCTGCGCCTCGGCCGGCAGGTGCATCCGCTGGTACGGGAGGCCGCGCTGCCCGCGCTGCGCTCGCTCGCCGAGGACATCGGCGCGACGGCGCATCTGACGCTGGTCGACGGGACGGAGGCGCTGGCGGTCGCCGTGGTCGAGCCGACGTGGACGGACTATCACGTGGCCTACCGGGCCGGTTTCCGGCATCCGCTGGACCGGGGAGCCGCGGGCCGGGCGATTCTGGCCGCACGGCAGTCGCAGTCGGCCGATCCCGGGTACACGCTGACGCACGGCGAGCTGGAGGCGGGTGCCAGCGGCGCCGCGGCCCCGCTCGTCGGTGTGACGGGTGTGGAGGGCAGCGTGGGCGTGGTGATGCTGGCGGACTCCGTGCCCGAGAGGGTGGGGCCGCGCGTGGTCGACGCGGCACGGGAGGTCGCGGAAGCGTTGCGCTGAGCGGGACCGCGGCCGGACCGTACGGCGGACAACCAGGTTCCCGCGCACCGGGAGCGGTGCGCGCGGCGGCTCAGGCGCCGGCTGTGCCGAGCCCGGCCAGCGTCCTCAACTGCAGCCACAGCACCAGCCGTTCGTCGGGGTCGTCCAGGTCGACCCCGATGTGCTGCTGGAGCTGTCTGAGGCGGTACCGGCAGGTGTTGGGGTGCACCGCGAGCAGCCTGGCCGCGCCCGCCATGTCGCAGCCCGCGTCGAACCAGCAGACGAGCGTGCGGGCGTACTCCGTACCGTTCCCGGCGTCGTACGCCAGCACCCGCCGCCAGGTGCCCGCGCTCAACTCCCGCCGTTCGCCCATCACTTCGGAGAGCCGCAGCAGCGTCACGCGCGGCCGCACCTCGTCCACCGTGGCGACCGGCAGGTCCGCGTCCAGTACCCGCAGCACCAGGTCCGCGTCGGCCCGGGAGTCCGCCAGGCCGCCCGCGTCCGGCACCACCTCGCCCAGCGCCGCCCGCACCGGCACCCGCAGCGCCTGCCCGGCCCGTCCGACGATGTCCTCGGCCAGCTTCCGGTGCCGTTCACCGGGCGCCGGGAGCACGGCGTACACCACCCCGTCCGCCAGCACGCACGCCTGCCGCCCGTAGCGCGCCTCGCACTGCAGCCGTACGACGTCCAGCAGGCGCAGCGCGGTGCGTTCGGCGTCCGGCACGCTCGCTGCGGCGTCCAGCACGAACGCGGCCACCCGGGCCGGGCCCTCGATCCCGAGCCGCTGGGCGGCCGTCGGCGCGTCGGCCGTGCCGTCCAGCAGGCGGCGCAGCAGGTCGCCGCCCCGGTGCCGGGCCAGTTCGCGGGCCGCGCGGGCCCGGAGCAGGAGCAGCGCGGCCGTGGAGGCGCCCTGGGCGAGGGTGTCCTCGGCATCGGGGGCGAGCGCGCCGGCGTCGATCACCCACACCGAGCCGAGCGTCTCCCCGGCGGCCCGCACCGGCATCGCCAGCCGGGGCAGGCCGGAGCCGGTCAGCGCGGGCAGCCGCACCGGCCGGTCGGCCGCGAACAGCCGCCGGTACTGCTCGGTGTTCTCCGTGCTGGCCGGCACCTGCAGGCCGAGGATGCCCTGTCGCCGGTCCTCGTCCACCTGCTGCCCGGGGACGGTCGAGTAGGCGAGGATCCGCTGCCGGGGGTCCTCGACGGCGGTGGCCCCGCCGGCCGCCGCCGCGATCGCGTCGGCCAGGGCGAACAGGTCACCGAGGCCGGTGTCGGTGGCGGTGGCGGGCCGGGCGCCGATGGCCGAGGCCAGCAGCAGGTGCACCTGGTGCCAGGCCGCGTCCTCGGCGACCGACAGCAGCGCCACGCCGTGCGCCTCGGCCTCCCCGACCGGCCCGTCCGCGCCCCGCACCACGACCCCGGTCAGCCCGGCCTCCGCCGCCGCCCGCACCAGCGGCCCCGCCTCGGCCGCCCGTACTCCGACCGCCAGCAGCAGCGCCCCGGGCAGCCGGGGAAGCGGGGCCCGGCCGTCGTAGAGCACCGCCTCGGTGACCGGCACGTCCTGTCCGGCGGGGGCGGTGTGCAGGTGCAGGGCGGGGCCGCCGACCACGTCCAGGAGGTCGCCCAGGGTGCACGCGTCCATGGCAGTCCTCGAAGGGCGGCTTGGCTGATACTGAAACGAACGTACGCATCCCTTGGCCGCTCGCACAACACGCGGCTCTCCGCCGCCTCCGAGACTCGTGCCATGACAGCAGGAGTCCTGGCAGCAGGAGTCACCCTTCGCAGCGTCCGCGACGTCGCCGGGCTCACGGCCGTGGCCGACTACTTCAGCGACGTCTGGCAGACCGCCCGCACCGCCCCGCCCTATCCGGCCGAGGTGCTGCACAGCCTGGTGCACGCCGGCGGTGCCGTGCACGCCGCGTACGACGGGCACCGGCCGGCCGGTGCCTCCGTCGCCGTGCTCGCACCGGAGCGGGGCACGTACTCCCTGGTGGCCGCAGCCGACCGGGGCCTCGGGTCCGTGGTGAAGCGGGCCCAGCGCGAGTGGGCCGTCGGCGTCGGCGCCCGCACCATGCGCTGGACCTTCGACCCGCTGGTCGGCCGCAACGCCCGCTTCAACCTCGTGAAGCTGGGGGCCGTCGGCACGGACTACCTGGTCGACTTCTACGGCCCCATGGCGGACGGCGTGAACGACGGCGACGAGAGCGACCGGATGACGGTGAGCTGGGACCTCACGGCGCCGTCGGCCTCGTACGGCACGGAGACCTCGTACGGCACCGAGACCTCGTACGGCACGGAAGCCCCGTTCGCCACGGAGGGCTCGTACGGCACGGAGGCCTCGCACGGCACCCTGACCCCGCACGGTACGGACGGCTCGTACGACGTGCGGGACCGCGATCTGGCGCCCGCCACCCACACCGCCCCCGACGGCGGCACGCTCGCCCGCCGCGACCTCGGCGACCGGTTCGTCTTCTGCCGCGTCCCCGACGACATCGTGGAGCTGCGTGCCGTCGACCCCGTCCTGGCGCTGCGCTGGCGCTACGCCGTGCGCGAGGTCCTTACGGAGGCCTTCGCGGAGGGCTTCCGGGCGACGGACATGTCCCGCGACGGCTGGTACACGCTCACCCGCCCCCGCTCTCGGCTGCGCTCGAGCGGGGGGACCCCCGTGGAGGGGGCCGCATGAAGCTGGAGCGCGTGGAGATCGTGCATGTGGCGATCCCGCTGGTCACGCCCTTCCGTACGTCCTTCGGCACGATGACGACGAAGGACACCTTTCTGCTGCACGTCGTCACCGACGAGGCCGAGGGCTGGTCGGAGTTCGCCGCCGACCCCGAGCCGCTGTACTGCTCGGAGTTCGTGGCCGGAGCCGAACTCGTGCTGCGCGACTTCCTGCTGCCCCGCGCGGCCGCTCTCCCGCACCTCACCACCGCCGCGCTGGCCCCCGCGACGGCGAAGATCAAGGGGCACGAGCTGGCGAAGGCGGCCCTGGAGACGGCGGTCCTGGACGCGGAGCTGCGCTCCTACGGCATGCCGCTCGCGACCTTTCTCGGTGCCGTACGGGACCGGGTCCCCGCCGGGGTCTCCGTCGGCATCAAGAACTCGGTGCCCGAACTGCTGGACGACGTCGAGCGCCACCTCGCCGAGGGGTACGTCCGCATCAAGCTGAAGATCGAGCCCGGCTGGGACGTCGAGCCGGTCCGGGCGGTCCGCGAGCGCTTCGGCGCCGGGCTGCCCCTCCAGGTCGACGCCAACACCGCCTACACCCTCGCGGACGCCGAACACCTGCGGAGGCTGGACGAGTTCGGGCTGCTGCTGATCGAGGAGCCGCTGGAGGAGAACAACCTCCACGCCCACGCGCGGCTCCAGCAGCGGCTGACCACCCCCGTCTGCCTGGACGAGTCCCTGCACCACGCCCGCGACACCGCCTCCGCGATCGCCATGGAGGCCTGCCGGGTGGTGAACGTCAAACCCGCCCGGGTCGGCGGCTACCTGGAGGCCCGCCGGGTCCATGACGTGGCCCTCGCGCACGGGGTCCCGGTGTGGTGCGGCGGCATGCTGGAGACGGGCATCGGCCGCGCCCCCAACCTGGCCCTGGCCGCCCTGCCCGGCTTCACCCTGCCCGGCGACACCTCGGCCTCCTCGCGCTACTTCGCCGAGGACATCACCGAGCCCTTCGTCCTGGTGGACGGCCATCTTCCGGTTCCGGCCGCGCCCGGCATCGGCATCGAGCCGCTCCCGGACGCGCTGCGGCGGTTCACCCGGGAGCGACGGGACCTGTACGCCGCATGAGGGGCCGAGGGCGCGGAGGGCCGTCACGTAGATTGATCCTGTGCTCTCACGTCTCACGCGCCCCCAGGCCGTCGCCGTCTGCGCCCTGCCCGTCGTGGCCCTGCTCGCCACGGCGGTGTTCGCGCCGCTGCCGTTCTCGGTGGCGCAGCCGGGGATGACGGCGAACGTGCTCGGCGAGAACCAGGGCACCCAGGTGATCACCGTCTCCGGTGCGCCGACCCGGAAGACCAGCGGGCAGCTGCGGATGACGACCATCGAGGCGACCGGCCCGGACGCCCAGGTCTCCCTCGGGGACGTGTTCGGCAACTGGTTCCGTACGGACCGGGCCGTCATGCCCCGTGACTCGGTCTACCCGAGCGGCAACAGCGTCAAGGAGATCGAGAAGCACAACGCGGAGCAGATGCAGCAGTCCCAGGACGCGGCGACCCAGGCGGCGCTGAAGTACCTGGACCTGAGCGCCGACAAGGTCAAGGTCGACCTGAAGCTCGCCGACGTGGGCGGGCCCAGCGCGGGACTGCTGTTCACCCTGGGGATCATCGACAAGCTCGACGGTGACGGCGGCGGCGGTGACCTCACGGGCGGCCGGAACATCGCCGGTACGGGGACGATCGACGCCGCGGGGAAGGTCGGCGCGGTCGGCGGGGTGGCCCTGAAGACGCAGGCGGCCCGCCGGGACGGGGCCACCGTCTTCCTGGTGCCGAAGGCCGAGTGCGCCGATGCCAGGTCCGAGCTGCCCGAGGGGCTGCGGCTGATTCCGGTGACCACGCTCGAGACCGCGGTGGACTCCCTGGTGGCGCTGGAGAAGGGGACGGGCTCGGTCCCGAGCTGCTAGCGCGTTGACCTGCGGGTATCCTGGGTTCAGGGGGATCCGGACCTCGTCAGGGGACCGGCTCTCGTCAGGCGGGTCATGGATCGGGACGAACGCCGCTACGTGTTCGGGATCTTCTGCTTCGACCGGGACGATCCCGCTCTGCTGGTGCCCAGGCGCCACGGGTGGGGGACCACCCTGAACTACGGTCACCCGATGGCCTGGGTCTGGACGGCCGCCGTCCTTGCCGTCGTCGGCTTGATCATCTGGCTGGGCGGACGCTGACCGCCGCCCCGCGTCTCGGGAACAGCCCCGAGGACCGGACGGCGTACCCGACCCGGCGGCGCAGCCCCACCGGGTCGATGCCTGTGACGTCCTCGCCGTCGATGCGGACACGGCCGCCGGTCGGCTCGGTCAGCCGGTTGATCATCCTGAGCGTCGTGGACTTCCACGAACAGACCGATCGTCGCCGACGACGGGACGTGTCTACTGGTTCCCTTCCCTGCTGTCCTCGGATGCCTGTTCCACCAGCGGGATGATCCGCAGCGGAACGGGGTTCTCCATGACGATCGCCGTGGAGGCCCGGACGATGCCGTCAAAACCGACGACCAGGTCGATCACCCGCTGGAGATCGGCGTTCGAGCGGGCCACCAGGCGGCACAGCATGTCGCCGCTGCCGGTGGTGGTCAGCAGCTCCAGCACCTCCGGCACCGTCGCCAAGTACGCCCGGACATCGGGCCCTTGGCCCTGGCGGATCTGCAGCGTGGCGAACGCGGTGACCGGGTAGCCGAGGGCCGCCGGGTCCACCTGCGGCCCGAATCCGCGGATCACTCCATTCGACTGAAGACGGTCCAGCCGGGCCTGGACCGTCCCGCGGGCGACCCCCAGCCGCCGGGACATCTCCAGCACGCCGATGCGCGGCTCCCGAGCCAGAAGCACGATGATCCGCCCGTCCAGATGATCGATCGCCACAGCCCCTCCCGGGGTGGTCATCCTGTACAGAGCGACTGCAGAAACGGTCACACCACTGCGCAGATTGTCCAGTGAACAAGGAAACTATTGCGCACCTTGCAGGCTGGGGCCACCCTTCCGCTATGACGCAGACCACAGACCACACTCCCGTCACGACCGCCCGGCAGGCCGACCCCTTCCCGGTCAAGGGAATGGACGCGGTCGTCTTCGCCGTGGGCAACGCCAAGCAGGCGGCGCACTACTACTCCACCGCCTTCGGCATGCAGCTGGTCGCCTACTCCGGACCGGAGCACGGCAGCCGCGAGACCGCGAGCTATGTCCTGGAGAACGGCTCCGCCCGCTTCGTCTTCACGTCGGTGATCAAGCCGAGCACCGACTGGGGCCGCTTCCTCGCCCAGCACGTGGCCGAGCACGGCGACGGCGTCGTCGACCTGGCCATCGAGGTCCCGGACGCCCGTCGCGCGTACGACTACGCGATCGAGCACGGTGCCCGCTCCGTCGCCGAGCCGTACGAGCTGAAGGACGAGCACGGCACGGTCGTCCTCGCCGCGATCGCCACCTACGGCGAGACCCGCCACACCCTTGTCGAGCGCACCGGCTACGACGGCCCGTACCTGCCCGGCTTCGTGGCGGCGGACCCGATCGTCGAACCGCCCGCCCAGCGCACCTTCCAGGCCATCGACCACTGCGTCGGAAACGTCGAACTCGGCCGCATGAACGAGTGGGTGGCGTTCTACAACAAGGTCATGGGCTTCACGAACATGAAGGAGTTCGTGGGCGACGACATCGCCACCGAGTACAGCGCGCTGATGTCGAAGGTCGTCGCGGACGGCACCCTCAAGGTCAAGTTCCCGATCAACGAGCCCGCGATCGCCAAGAAGAAGTCCCAGATCGACGAGTACCTGGAGTTCTACGGCGGCGCCGGCGTCCAGCACGTCGCGCTCAACACCAACGACATCGTGCAGACCGTCCGCACCATGCGCGCGGCCGGCGTCCGGTTCCTCGACACCCCGGACTCGTACTACGACACCCTCGGCGAGTGGGTCGGGGACACCCGTGTCCCGGTCGACACCCTGCGGGAACTGAAGATCCTGGCCGACCGCGACGAGGACGGCTACCTCCTGCAGATCTTCACCAAGCCGGTCCAGGACCGGCCGACCGTCTTCTTCGAAATCATCGAGCGGCACGGCTCGATGGGCTTCGGCAAGGGCAACTTCAAGGCGCTGTTCGAGGCGATCGAACGCGAGCAGGAGAAGCGCGGCAACCTGTAGGCCCTGCGCCTAGGAGGTACCGGCGGGCAGGGGCTCGTCCGGTACCTCTCCCAGTTCCTGCAGCGCCGCCTGCGCCGCGGGAACCCGCAACGGCGAGAAGTACGGGTTGATCCGCAGCGCCTCCTGAAGATGCCGCCGGGCAGACCCGTCCTCCTCCAGATCGCGCTCGATCATGCCCCGGTGGAACGCGTACAGCGCGCTGCGCACCCCGCCCCCCTTGGCCTTGTCCGTCGCCATCGAGGCGTACACCATCGCCTGCGTGTCGTCGCCGGCCCGGTGCAGTGCCCAGCCGAGGGCGTCGGCCACCTCGATACCGGGCTGGCGCTGCCACTCCTCCTCCAACCGCGCCACCGCCTCCTGCGCGTCCCCGTGGTCCGCCTCGAACTGCCCGACCAGCAGCTCCATGTCCACCCCGCCCGCCGTCGCGCGCCGCACCCGCTCCCGCAGCAGGTCGTACTGGTCCCGGGCGGCTGAGTACTGCCCCAGCGACTCGTACAACTCGCCCAGTTCCAGCGTGTCCTGGGGATCCGGCTGCTTGACGAGGGCCGTCCGGTACGCGGCGAGCGCCTCGTCGGTGCGGCCCAGCGCGGCCAGCGCCCGCCCCTGCCCGGCGCGCGCCGCCCGCTGGTCGGGATCGAGGCGTACGGCCGCCTCGAAGTGCCGCAGCGCGTCCTCCCGGTCGCCCCGCTCCCAGGCCAGCTGCCCGACCCCGGTCAGATAGGCGGCCTGCTCCGCGGGTGTGCCGGCGGCCGCCGCCGCGTCCGTCAGCTGGGCCACGGCGTCCTCGCGCCAGCCCCGGTCCCGGTAGACCGCCGAGGCCCGCGCCATCACCGCGGGCCGCGCGGACCCGCCGGTGCGCAGCCCCATCAGCTTGTCCAGGGTGCTCCGGGCCGCCTGGTAGTCGCCGAGCCCGGTGTAGGCGTCGATCAGCGGCGGATACGCCGTCCAGCGTTTCGGCCCCAGCTTCAGCGCCTGCTCGCCGTACCGCTTCGCCGTCGGAAAGTCCCGGCGTGCGTTCGCCAGCGCGGCCAGCCCGCCCAGCGCCTCCGCGTTCTCCCGGCTCCCGGTGGTCCGTGCCTCCATCGAGGTCCGCAGCGCGCGCTCCGCCTTCGGATAGTTCGCCGCGTCGGCGCTGCGCCGCCCCTGCTCCAGGTACGCGGCCCCCAGCACCGCCCATGCCTGCGCGTCCCGCGGACGCGCCCGCACCCTGCTCTCCTGCTGCCGGATGAGCGCCGCCAGCTGGGGCAGCGCGGCCGGCACCCCGGAGGTGACCGCGGTCAGCGCCTGCGCCGGCACCTGGGCCCGCGGGCCCGGCGCGGGCGGTGCGGCCCGCCGGTGCGGCTCGGCCGGCAGCAGCGTCAGGACCGCGCCCGCCGCGGCCCCGCCCGCCAGCGCGGTGACCAGCACGCGCCGCAGCCACCGCCGGGAGCGGCGCGGCGGAGGCGGCTCGGCCACCAGGGACGTACCGGGACCGGAGCGGCCGTACTGTCGGATCTCCATACCGCTCACTCTGCGTCAGCGCGCCGAGGACATCCGGGTGGCCCAAGGGAGGCACGGACGGGGTTCACACCGATGGCCCCGGGTGCGACGCTGTGATCATGAGCCGTATCGAAGCGCATCGCGACGACGATGCCGCAGCAACCGGTAATCTCACCGACCGGCTCCTGGCCGGCCTGCCCGCCGAGGCCGTTCTGACCGACCCCGACATCACCGCCTCCTACGCCAACGACATGGCGAGCTTCTGCCCGGCCGGCGCCCCCGCCGTCGTCGTCCTGCCGCGCACGGTCGAACAGGTCCAGCACGTCATGCGCACCGCCACCGAGCTGCGCGTCCCGGTCGTGCCGCAGGGCGCCCGCACCGGCCTGTCCGGCGGTGCCAACGCCACCGACGGCTGCGTCGTGCTGTCCCTGACCCGGATGGACCGCATCCTGGAGATCAGCCCCGTCGACCGGATCGCCGTCGTCGAACCGGGCGTCGTCAACGCCGCGCTCTCCCGCGCGGTCGAGGAACACGGCCTGTACTACCCGCCGGACCCCTCCAGCTGGGAGATGTGCACCATCGGCGGCAACATCGGCACGGCGTCGGGCGGCCTGTGCTGTGTGAAGTACGGAGTGACCGCCGAGTACGTCCTCGGCCTGGAGGTCGTCCTCGCCGACGGCCGCCTGATGTCCACCGGACGCCGTACCGCGAAGGGCGTGGCGGGCTACGACCTGACCCGGCTCTTCGTCGGCTCCGAGGGCTCGCTCGGCATCGTCGTCCGCGCGGTCCTGGGGCTCAGGCCCAAGCCGCCCCAGCAGCTCGTCCTGGCCGCCGAGTTCGCGTCCGCGGCCGCCGCCTGCGACGCGGTGTGCCGGATCATGGAGGGCGGTCACGTGCCGTCCCTCCTCGAACTGATGGACCGTACGACCGTCAAGGCGGTCAACGACCTCGCCCACATGGGTCTCCCGGAGACCACCGAGGCGCTGCTGATGGCCGCCTTCGACACCCCGGACCCCGCCGTCGATCTCGCCGCCGTCGGCGCGCTGTGCGAGGCCGCCGGCGCCACCCAGGTCGTCCCGGCCGAGGACGCGGCCGAGTCCGAACTCCTCCTCCAGGCCCGGCGGCTCTCGCTGACCGCGCTGGAGGCGGTGAAGGGCACGACGATGATCGACGACGTGTGCGTGCCCCGCTCGAAGCTCGGCGCGATGCTGGAGGGCGTCGAACGGATCGCCGCCAAGTACGGGCTCACCATCGGCGTCGTCGCACACGCCGGCGACGGCAACACACACCCCACCGTCTGCTTCGACGCCCTCGACCCCGAGGAGTCCCGGCAGGCCCGCGAGTCCTTCGACGAGATCATGGCCCTCGGCCTGGAACTCGGCGGCACCATCACCGGCGAACACGGGGTGGGCGTGCTGAAGAAGGAGTGGCTGGCGCGGGAGATCGGCCCGGTCGGAGTGGAGATGCAGCGGGCGGTGAAGCAGGTCTTCGACCCCCTCGGCATCCTCAATCCCGGCAAGCTGTTCTGATCTCTCCCGTACCGCCCTCACCGGGCGAGCAGCTGGTCGAGCGCGTCGTCCATGCCCAGCTGCCCGCCCTCACTCCCCGGGGGCACCGCCCGCAGCGTCCGCTCCAGCCAGGCGGAGACCTGGGCGGCCGGACCCTCCAGCAGGGCGTCCCCGTCCGGCGAGCTGAGCGCCATCAGGACGACACTGCGCCCGTCGACCTTGGTCGGCCACACCCGCACATCCCCGTGCCCGCACGGCCGGAACACCCCCTCCACCAGGAGTTCCCGGGCGAACGTCCAGTTGACGGGGTGCTCGGAGTTGATGTGGAAGGCGATGTGGATGGCATAGGGGTCTTCGGAGCGGTAGCTCAGCCGGGCCGGGACCGGGATGCTCCGCTCGGGCGACAGGATGAGCTTCAACTCCAGCTCCCGCTCCACCACGGTGTGGTTCATGACCTGTGTGTCCTCTCTGCCGGGGCCGCTCGGAGTGGGCCCGTACCGGGGGAGAGAGGGCAGGGGCCCGGCCATTACGCGGGTTCCGGGAAATCTTTCCGGCGCGGGTGTGGGAGCCGTGTACGGCGTTGCCCGGAAAGGGGCGGGTCCGGCGGGACTGGCGGTGCGGCATGCCCGGGTCTGATAGATGTGGAGGCTCCCAGCAAACCCCCGAGCAGATACGGGACGACGGACATGAGCGCCCCAACCCCGGCCCCCGGTGACGACAGGCCCCGTGAGGGCTACTACCCGGACCCGTCCATCCCCGGCTACGTCCGGTACTGGAACGGCGCCTCCTGGGTGCCGGGCACCAGCCGGCCGGCGCCGAAGGACGGCGAGCCGCTCGCTCCGCCGCCCGGCGCGCGCCCGGCGGCCGCGTCCGTCGAGGAGACGGGCCCGCACTTCTTCGACGAGGACCCGCAGCCGGGGCCCTCCGGGCAGGACCAGGTCTCCGCCTGGGGTGCCGACCCGAGGATCCCCGCCGACACCCCGTCCCAGCCGGCGGGCCAGGCCGCCCGGGCCGACGGCACGGCGTCGATCCCGCCCGCGGAGGACGCGCCCGACCCCGGCGGCACGTTCATCTTCCGCCGCCCGGTCCCGGGCCCCGCGGCGGTCACGGACGACGGGACGATGACATTCCGCCCGGTGCACGGACAGGGACCAGGGCACGGACAGGGACAGGGACAGGGACAGCAGCCCGGCCCCGGCGGTGCCCCCGGCCAGGGCGCCGCGGGCACTTCCGGCGCGCCCGGTTTCGGCCCGGGGCCGGGAGGCCCGGGTGCGGGTGGCTTCGGGACTCAGGGTCCGGTCGGGGCACCGCACGCGGGACCGGCCGGCTCCAGCGGCCCGAGCGGCGCCGGAGCGGGCGGACTCGGCGGCCCCGGCGTGCAGGGCCCCGTAGGGGCGCCCCCACCGCAGGCCGGCTTCAGTGCCGGAAAGGCGGCCGCCGCCCGGGCCGCTGCCGCCCAGCCCCCCCAAGCTCCCCAGGCGCCCCGGGCTTCCGCGGCCCCCGCCGCCGTAGCCCCCTCGGTGCCCCAGCAGTCCATGCCTCAGCAGGCGGCGGCAACTCCGATGGCCCCGGGGCCCGGTGGCGGTCAGGCCTCCTGGGCCCAGCAGGTGCACCAGCTGGCCGGGGGCGCGGACGAGCAGCCCGTGGCGCCGTGGAAGCCGCCGGTGGACGACGTGTTCCAGGCGGCGGCCCGCCGGCAGGCCGCGGCCCGGCCGGCCGGTCTCGGCAAGCGGTTCGCCGCCCGCCTGATCGACAGCCTGGTCATCGGTGCCGTCACCGCCGCCGCGGCGGTACCGCTCGGCGGCCGGGCGGTCGACCACGTCCAGCAGAAGATCGACGAGGCCAAGCTGTCCGGCCGGGCCGTCACCGTGTGGCTGCTCGACGGCACGACCGGCACCTCCCTCGGCATCGTCCTCGCCGTCCTGCTCCTCTTCGGCGTCCTGTACGAGGTGCTGCCCACCGCCAAGTGGGGGCGGACTCTCGGCAAGAAGCTGTGCGGTGTGGAGGTCCGGGACATCGAGGCGCACGAGCCGCCGACGTTCGGCGCGGCCCTGCGCCGCTGGCTGGTCTACAGCATTCCCGGCCTGCTCGGCATCGGGATCGTCGGCGTGCTGTGGTGCCTGTTCGACCGGCCCTGGCGCCAGTGCTGGCACGACAAGGCGGCCCACACCTTCGTCGCGGACTGACCTGAGCGGGCCGCCGTACCCCGTACGGCCGCCCGCCGGGTGCGGAGCCGGGGAGTTCGCGGTCCACTCGGGCCATGAGCAGCGAACCGCCCGCCGGCTCCGGAGAGCAGCCCCCCGAGGACGACCCGTTCAGGAAACGGCCCCCGTCGGACCAGGGGCCGGGCTCGCCGTACGACACCCCGCACGGCGCCCAGCAGCCCCCGCCCCCCGGGGGCCAGCCCCCGCCGGGCGGTGGACAACCACCTCCGCCGGGCGGTCAGCAACCGCCCCCGGGCGGTCAGCCGCCGCCCTACGGTGGCGAGCAGCCGCCCCCGTTCGGTGGTGGCAGCCCGTACGGCGGCGGCCCCTACGGAGGTGGCGGGCCGTACGGCGCCGGCGGTCCCGGCTACCCCTCCGATCCGCTGGCGGGCATGCCTCCGCTCGCCGACAGCGGCAAGCGGACCCTCGCGCGGATCATCGACATCATCCTCGTCACCATCGTCGCCGTACTGGTCAACCTGCCCTTCGGGATCACGGTGAACAGCGACGCGATCGAGACCAGCAAGGTGTTCGTGGAGGCGGTGATCGGCATCGTGCTCTATGTCGGCTACGACACCTTGATGACGGCCAAGTGGGGGCAGACCCTCGGCAAGAAGTGGCTGGGCATGAGGGTGGCCGACCTCACCGACGGCTCCACGCCCTCCACCCAGACCGCTCTGATCCGGGCGCTGGTGCTCTGGCTCCCGGCCCTGTTCTGCTGCTCCTGCCTCTGGATCGCGGTCAGCGGCGGCTGGAGCTTCTTCGACAAACCGTACAAGCAGGGCCTGCACGACAAGGCGGCCAAGACGGTGGTGGTCGAGGTCGGTTGAGGTGTTATGGGTGCCCATACGAGAGCGGCGGGTCCGTGACGGTCACGGACCCGCCGCTCTCGTGACGGCGGTCAGAGCGTGGTGGGGACCCGCTCGCTCTCCGGGGCGGTCTCGGCGGACGGTGCGACGGAGCGCGGCTTGGGCAGTGGCACCGTCATCGCGACGAGCAGTCCGAGCGCGAGCGCGGCCAGGGCGATGACGGTGACCCCGAGGCCCGAACTCGTCTGGGACAGCAGCAGCATGGCGAGCGTCGAGAAGATCACGGTGCACGAACCGTAGGCGAGCTGTGCGGCGGTCGGACGAGGCATGGCAATCGTGTCCTCGGAAGGTGAAGATGGGGGGCGCCATTCGACTCTCTTCGCGTGCATGCCCGAGCCGGACGCCTGGTAAGCGTGACCTAACCCACGGTACGGGTGCACAGGGGGCGCACGGAGTCATGGGGTCTGCCGAGCGGGCCGGCTCACGCGCCGCTCGACCGACACTCCAGCGTGTTCGTAAAGCGAACGCCGACTCCGCATAGTGCACTTGTCCTGCTCAAGTCAAGGTCTGTCTTTTCTTCTAAACCTCTAGTCAAATTACGTCACTTGAACACGCGTTGAACGTGCGCGCGCGGACCCTCCATGACCCGGGACCCCCTGTCCGTGTGCGCGGCGCGGGGGAGGAACTCAAGTGACCAGTAGATCCTGGACGTTCAGAGCAGCCGCAATCGGTGTGGCGCTCGCGGCGGCTTCCGCCACCTTCACGACCTTCGCCGTCGCGGAGGCGAGCACCACGACCCGGTCCGCCGCCGTGAACCGGCACGACCCGGCACCGGTGAAGCAGCAGAAGCACGACCTCGACGGCCCCATGAGCAAGACCCAGAAGGCTCAGCGCCAGGAGGCCCTGAACCAGCTCATATCGGGCAAGACCAAGGCCAAGGACCGCAACGGTTCGAAGGTCGTCCAGCTCAAGAGCAAAAAGGGCGACAGCAAGTACGTCGAGCTGAGCCGCGAGAAGACCGACAAGATCTTCACGATCCTGGTGGAGTTCGGGGACCAGACGGACCCCAAGTACGGCGGCACCCCCGGCCCGCTGCACAACAAGATCGCCGCGCCGGACCGCAAGAAGGACAACAGCACGGCCTGGCAGAAGGACTACAACCAGAAGCACTACCAGGACCTCTACTTCGGCACCGGCAAGAAGACCGAGTCGCTGAAGAAGTACTACGAGAAGCAGTCCTCGGGCCGCTACTCGGTCGACGGTGAGGTCTCGGACTGGGTCAAGGTCCCGTACAACGAGGCCCGCTACGGCAACAACGCCTGCGGCTCCACCAACTGCCCGAGCGTGTGGAACGTCGTCAGCGACGGCCTGAACTCCTGGGTCGCCAAGCAGAAGGCGGCCGGCAAGTCCGACGCCGCCATCAAGGCGGACCTGGCCAAGTACGACCAGTGGGACCGTTACGACTTCGACGGCGACGGCAACTTCAACGAGCCCGACGGCTACGTCGACCACTTCCAGATCGTGCACGCCGGTGAGGACGAGTCCGCGGGCGGCGGCGCCGAGGGCAAGGACGCGATCTGGGCCCACCGCTGGTACGCCTTCGGCACCGACGCCGGTGCCACCGGCCCCGCGGACAACAAGCTCGGCGGCGCGCAGGTCGGCGACACCGGTGTCTGGGTCGGCGACTACACCATCCAGCCGGAGAACGGCGGACTCGGTGTCTACGCCCACGAGTACGGCCACGACCTCGGTCTGCCGGACGAGTACGACACCAACGGTGGCGACAACTCCACCGGCTTCTGGACCCTGATGTCCTCCGGTTCCTGGCTGGGCACCGGCAAGGAGTCCATCGGTGACCTGCCGGGCGACATGAACGCCTGGGACAAGCTGCAGCTGGGCTGGCTGAACTACGACTCCGCCAAGGCCGGCGTCTCCTCCTGGCACAAGCTGGGCCTCGCCGAGTACAACACCAAGTACCGCCAGGCGCTGGTCGTCTCGCTGCCCCAGAAGGCGGTCAAGACCGAGATCGTCACCCCGGCGCAGGGCGCGACCCAGTGGTGGAGCGGCAGCGGTGACAACCTCAAGAACACGCTGACCCGTTCGGTCGACCTGACCGGCAAGGCCTCGGCCACGCTGGGCCTGGACGGCTGGTTCGACATCGAGAACGGCTACGACTACCTCTACACCGAGGTGTCGACCGACGGCGGCGCCAACTGGACCGCCCTGGACGGCACGGTCGACGGCCAGGCCATCCCGCGCGACGGCTCAGGCAAGCCGGCCCTGACCGGCACGGTCGACGGCTACAGGAAGCTGTCGTACTCGCTGGACGCCTACGCGGGCAAGAAGGTCGACCTGCGCTTCCGCTACCAGACCGACGGCGGTGTGGCGCAGAAGGGCTTCGCGGCCGACGAGATCACGGTGACCGCGGACGGCGCGGCGCTCTTCTCCGACAACGCCGAGACGGCGGACGCGGCTTGGACCGCCACCGGCTTCTCCCGCATCGGCGCGTCCTTCACCAAGGACTACAAGCAGTACTACATCGCCGAGAACCGCCAGTACGTGTCGTACGACAAGACCCTCAAGGTCGGCCCGTACAACTTCGGCTCGGCGGCGCGCCCGGACTGGGTGGAGCACTACCCGTACCAGAACGGTCTGTTGATCTGGAAGTGGGACACCTCCCAGGCGGACAACAACACCAACGTCAACGACCACCCGGGCACCGGTCTGATCCTGCCGGTCGACGCGCACTGGAAGGCGCTGAAGTACTCCGACGGCACCCTGCTGCGCAACCGCATCCAGGCCTACGACTCGCCGTTCAGCCTGGACGCCACGGACGGCTTCACGCTGCACAAGGCGGACAAGGCGACCAAGATCAAGTCGCAGAAGGGGGTGTCGGTCTTCAACGACCACACCAGCTCCTACTACGACGCGTCTAACCCGACCGGTGGTGTCAAGATCACTGACACCAACACGAAGATCAAGATCGGCAAGCAGGCCAAGGATGGCTCGACGATCGAGCTGGAAGTCGGCCCCGCGGTGAAGTAGCGGATAATTCCGCAGGTCAGAAGCGTATCGGCGGTGACCCCCTGGCGGGTCGCCGCCGATCGTGTTTAGGTGCGTCCTGTGGCTCGCTTATTGACACCGACCGAAACGGGGATGTGACCGCATGGCCGCAGGAGGCTTCTGCAAGCTGCCGAACGGCACGGTGGTGGTGGCACTCAACCTGCCCAGCCCCGCCGACGGCGCCGCCGGGGTACGGGTGCTGGTGCACGCCCAGAACCGTGCCCGGGCACTGACCCGCCTGCGCAACCTGGGCCTGCGCGCGATCTACCTGCGGGGCAACGCGGCCCCGCCGAGCCCGGACGAGATCACCGCGGTGCTGCACCACCCCGACGGCCTGATATGGCGTACGGCCGCGGACAACGGTGTCACCGTGCCCGAGCTGTGGCACCCCATCCGAGCGTTGCTTCGCAGGTCGGCGGTGGTGCAGAGCTGAGGGGGCCGGGCGGGGAGCTCGGGCGGCTAGTCGGCTGCGGGTCCGCTGTGGCCGGTCGCGCGGTTCCCCGCGTTCCTGGTCGGGCCGCCTTGCCCGGCGCTGCCGGATCCCCGCGGCTCAACGGTGTCCTAGCCGCTGACGACCGGCTTGCCGGTGAGTTCGACTCCCGCCTCGCGCAGCTCCTCCAGGGCCCGCTCGGTCGTCTCCGGGCCCACTCCCGCGGTCAGGTCCAGGAGGACCTGGGTGCGAAAGCCCTCCCGGGCGGCGTCCAGCGCGGTGGCGCGTACGCAGTGGTCCGTGGCTATGCCGACCACGTCGACCTCGTCGATGTGCCGGTCCCGCAGCCACTCGGCCAGCGTGACCCCGTTCTCGTCGGCGCCCTCGAAGCCGCTGTACGCCGCCGAGTACGCCCCCTTGTCGAACACCGCGTCCACCGCCCCGGACGCGACGGCCGGCGCGAAGTTCGGGTGGAAGCCCACCCCCTCCGTGCCCGCGACACAGTGCGCGGGCCAGGAGCGGACGTAGTCGGGGTTGTCGGCGAAGTGACCCCCGGGCGCGATGTGATGGTCGCGGGTGGCCACCACGTGGCGGTAGCCGGAGCCGGCCGCCTGGCCGATCAGCTCGGTGACGGCGGCGGCGACGTCGGCACCACCGGCCACCGCGAGGCTGCCCCCTTCGCAGAAGTCGTTCTGCACGTCTACGACGATCAAGGCGCGGCGCATGGTGGGTGTCCTTCGCTGCGGGTCCCCCCTGCTCCAAGAGGCCGGGGGAAGGTTAAGTAACTGAGCCTAGAGACTTTGGAGCCTGTTCGGGAGGGGGCGTTGACAGGGGACGGACGGCGGTCGCGCTCTAGCTACCCGAGCGCCCCTGGACGTACTCCGTCGGAATGACGGGTTCCCCCCGGGAGAGCTGCGTAGCGGACAGCGGCAGGTTGCCCCGCGCGGCGATGTGCCGCTCGCGGGCCGCGTCGAGCGGCTCGCGCGCGACGACCTCGCCGCCCTTGACCAGCTGCACCAGCAGCTGCCGGTCGTCCGGCCCGGCAGGCAGCGGCCCGGTCCCGATCACCTCGGCCTCGGCCACCCCGTCCTCGTCCAGCCGGCGCACCGCCCACTTGCGTCCGCCGATGGAGGTCTTGCCCCCGCTGGACTTCTTCGCGACCGCCACCAGCGGCGCCTCCGGGTCGCCGGACTCGGCCCGGGCGACCAGCTTGTAGACCATCGAGCAGGTCGGGTGCCCGGAGCCGGTGACCAGCTGGGTGCCGACGCCGTACGCGTCCACGGGCGCCGCCGCAAGCGAGGCGATCGCGTATTCGTCCAGGTCCGAGGTCACGATGATCTTGGTGTCCCGGGCGCCCAGCTCGTCCAGCTGATGCCGCACCCGGTGCGCGACCAGCAGCAGGTCGCCGGAGTCGATGCGCACCGCCCCCAGCTCGGGTCCGGCCACCTCCACCGCCGTACGGACGGCCTCGGCGACGTCATAGGTGTCGACCAGCAGCGTGGTGCGCCGGCCGAGGGATTCCACCTGGGCCTGGAAGGCGTCCCGCTCGCGGTCGTGCAGCAGGGTGAAGGCGTGCGCCGAGGTACCGACGGTCGGGATGCCGTACCGGAAGCCGGCCGCGAGGTCGGAGGTGGTCGCGAAGCCGCCGATGTACGCGGCCCGTGAGGCGGCCACGGCGGCCAGCTCGTGGGTGCGGCGGGCGCCCATCTCGATCAGCGGCCGGCCGGCGGCGGCGGAGGCCATCCGGGAGGCGGCGGCCGCGATCGCCGAATCGTGGTTGAGGATGGAGAGGATCACGGTCTCCAGCAGGACGCACTCGGCGAAGGAGCCCTCGACCCGGATGATCGGTGAGCCGGGGAAGTACACCTCGCCCTCGGGGTAGCCCCAGATGTCACCGCTGAAGCGGTAGCCGGCGAGCCACTTCAGGGTCTGCTCGTCCACGATCCTCCGCTCCCGCAGGAAGCCGAGGACACCCTCGTCGAAGCGGAAGTTCTCGACCGCGTCGAGGACGCGTCCGGTACCCGCCACCACCCCGTAGCGGCGCCCGTCCGGCAGCCGCCGGGTGAAGACCTCGAACACGCTGCGCCGCTCGGCCGTACCGGCATTCAGAGCGGCCTGCAGCATCGTCAGCTCGTACTGGTCCGTGAAGAGCGCCGTCGAGGGAACGTCCACCGGCAGCCCAAGGTCCGCCACGTTCACCGAATCCTCCCCAAGATCGTGACATTCCGGCAACCCCGGGCCCGGCCGGGGGTCCGGGGGTCGCCCCCCGGTGAGTGCAGCATGGCAAGCATCGTAACCCCATTTCGTCAGTGTGACGATTTATGGGGCGCGTGGCAGCATGGGCTGTGTGACGTCACCCGCGCCCGTAGAGATCGAACGCACCGAGTCGGCGGAGGAGGTCTTCGCCGTACCCGAGCCCGACGTCCCCTGGGTCACGATCGTCCACAACGACCCGGTCAATCTGATGAGCTATGTGACGTACGTATTCCAGGCGTACTTCGGCTATCCGAAGGACAAGGCCACCAAGCTCATGCTCGACGTCCACCACAAGGGCCGAGCGGTCGTCTCCAGCGGCAGTCGCGAGGAGATGGAACGCGACGTGCAGGCGATGCACGGCTACGGTCTGTGGGCCACCCTCCAGCAGGACCGGAAGTAGCGAACGCCCTTCATGCCCGGACACTTCGAACCGATCCCCGGCGGCGGTGCCGCCGTCGCGCTCGACGACGTCGAGATCTCCATCATCCGGTCGCTGGCCGTCCAGCTCCTGGAGCTCATCGGGCCCGGCCCCGGCGCGGACACCCCCGAGGACCCGCTGGCCGAGCTGTTCGCCGAGGGCCCGAGCGAGCCGCCCGCCGACCCCGTCCTGCGCAGGCTCTTCCCGGACGCCTACAGCGATCCGGAGAAGGCGCCCGACTCCCCGGCCGAGGCCGAGGAGCGGCGTGCGCACTCCGCAGAGTTCCGCCGCTTCACCGAGAACGACCTCAGGACCGGCAAGCGGGAGAACGCCCTCGCGGTGATCCGCACCCTGAACGAGCTGTCCCCGGTGGACGAGGGCGGAGCGATCCTCAAGCTGTCCCCGGAGGAGTCGAGGCGGTGGCTCGGCGCGCTCAACGACCTGCGGCTGGCGATCGGTGCCCGGCTGGACATCACCGACGAGGACGACACCGATCTGCTCTACCGGCTCCCGGACGAGGACCCGCGCAAGCCGATGGTGATGGCCTATCTGTGGCTGGGCGGCCTCCAGGAGACGCTTGTGACCACCCTTTTGGCATAACGTGTCGGATTTCATGTTCGCTCAGAGGACGCTCAAATCCGGATAACGATCGCGTCACCGTCTCGGCCTGATTTGCCGCTTTAGGGCGTTCTTTGTCCGCTTTTCCCTGTGCGATGCGCCACAATGCGCCCCTGTGATCAATGTTGCGGCCGTGATAAATCTTCACGACCGCCCGGCCGACACCACCCATGTCCGGCCGGGTGCGCCACCGAGCCGGCGACCGCCGGCCAGGCAGGAGCGGACTCGCGAGAACCCGCTCAGCTCCATCAATCCGGGGGGATCGAAACCCGATCCGAGGCCGACGAAAGGCCCGGTTCGGCATGGAGAAAGGCGCACCACACATGACCTCTGAGAAGGTCACCGAAGCCCCTGAGGAGGGCTACGAGCGCGGTCTCGGCAGCCGTCAGGTCCAGATGATCGCGATCGGCGGCGCGGTCGGCGTCGGCCTGTTCCTGGGAGCCGGGGCGAACATCGCCAAGGCCGGTCCCAGCCTGATCTTGATGTACGCCCTCGCCGGCGTCATCATCTTCTTCATCATGCGGGCACTCGGCGAGCTGCTGCTCTACCGCCCGGTTTCCGGCTCCTTCGCGGAGTACTCCCGCGAGTTCCTCGGCCCGTTCTTCGGCTACTTCACCGCCTGGACGTACTGGCTGATGTGGGTGGTCACCGGCATGGCCGAACTGACGGCCGCCGCCATCTATGTCAACTACTGGTTCCCGTCGGTCCCGCAGTGGGTGACGGCGCTCGTCTTCCTGGTGATTCTCTTCGGGGTCAACCTGATCTCCGTGAAGCTCTTCGGTGAGCTGGAGTTCTGGTTCTCGATGGTCAAGGTCACCGCCCTGATCGGCATGATCGTGATCGGCCTGGGCGTGCTCACCTTCGGCTTCAGCGCCGCCGGTGACACCGCCACCGTGTCGAACCTGTGGCAGTTCGACGGCTTCTTCCCCAAGGGCATCGGCTCCTCCCTGATGACCCTGCAGGGCGTGATGTTCGCCTACCTCGCCGTCGAGCTGGTCGGCGTGACCGCGGGCGAGTCCGAGGACCCGGAGAAGACCCTCCCGAAGGCCATCAACACCCTGCCCTGGCGTATCGCCCTGTTCTACGTGGGTGCCCTCACCGTCATCCTGTGCGTGGTCAAGTGGACCGAGTTCGCACCGGGCGTCAGTCCCTTCGTGAAGGCGTTCGCGATGATCGGCATCCCGGCCGGCGCCGGCATCGTCAACTTCGTGGTGCTCACCGCCGCCCTGTCGTCGTGCAACTCGGGCATGTACTCCACCGGCCGCATGCTGCGCACCCTGGCGGACAACGGCGAGGCCCCGCGGGTCTTCTCCAAGCTGTCGTCCACCAAGACCCCGGCACTCGGCATCACCGTGTCCGTCGCCTTCATGGGCATCGGCGTGGTCCTGAACTACATCGTCCCGGAGAAGGCGTTCGGCTACGTCACCTCCGTCGCCACCGCGGCCGGCATCTGGACCTGGCTGATGATCCTGATCAGCCACGTCCTCTACCGCCGCGCGGTCGTCGCGGGCCGGCTGCCCGCCTCGTCCTTCCCGGCGCCGGGCGGCTCGGTGTGCTCGTACATCGCCATCGTGTTCCTGCTCTTCGTCACCGGCCTGATCGCGTACGACGGCGACTCCCGCGTCTGCCTCTACGTGATGGCGGTCTGGGCGGTCGCGCTCGGCATCGGCTGGCTGGTCCTGAAGAACCGCAGGCCGGAGATCGCCGACCGCGACGAGCGGGCCTTCGAGAAGGTGGGCTGACCACCGGGGAGACCATCCCCATGGACGTCCGGCCGCCGGGAGTACTCGTGGCACCCCTGGCGGCCGCCGCTCAGGACGTCCATCATGTGGGCCGTCCCGTACCACACCTCGGTACGGGACGGCCCCTCTGCTTATCCTGACCCCCATGCTGACCATCACCCAGGCGCTGTACGACCAGATCGTCGCCCACGCACGCGGGGACCACCCCGACGAGGCGTGCGGCGTGGTCGCCGGCCCGGCGGGCGCCGGCCGCCCCGAGCGCTTCATCCCCATGCTGAACGCGGCCCGCTCGCCCACCTTCTACGAGTTCGACTCGCAGGATCTGCTCAAGCTCTACCGCGAGATGGACGACCGCGACGAGGAGCCGGTGATCATCTACCACTCCCACACGGCGACCGAGGCCTACCCCTCCCGGACCGACATCGGCTACGCCAACGAACCCGGCGCCCACTATGTCCTGGTCTCCACCGCCGACACCGACGGCCTCGGGGAGTTCCAGTTCCGCTCCTTCCGGATTCTCGACGGCGAGGTCACCGAGGAAGACGTCGAGGTCGTGGCTGCGTACTGAGGGTCCCTGACCACAGTTCGGTCAGAGTTCATCCAGCATGCGAGATCACATTCCAGGACCCGGACCGGGAATCGATACGATGAGCCCATGGTTCTGAACGACGTGAGCGAGAAGACGCCGGGCATCCTGCTCGTGGCGCGGCTGCACGTCGACCTGTGCAGGCTGAACAGCGCCATCTGTTGACGTTCCCCGCCGCCGTACGGCCGCTGCCGTGGCGCTTCCCCGGTGCCGAAAAGCCCGGGGGACCCCCGGGCGCGCGCACACCGAATCGACGAACCCTTTCCGACAGGAGCCCGCAACCATGGCCATCGAGGTCCGCATCCCCACCATCCTCCGCACGTACACCGACGGCCAGAAGGCGGTCGACGGCGCCGGGGAGACCATCGCCGACCTGTTCGCCGACCTCGAGACCCGGCACGCGGGCATCCAGGCCCGCATCGTGGACAACGGCCAGCTGCGCCGCTTCGTCAACGTGTACCTGAACGACGAGGACGTCCGCTTCGTCGACGGCATCGACACCAAGCTGACCGACGGCGACACCGTGACGATCCTGCCGGCCGTCGCCGGTGGCATGGCCTGATCGGCCGCTGAGCCCGATGCGCTACGACTCCCCGCTGGCTGCGGTGGGCAACACCCCTCTGGTGCGCCTGCCGCGGCTGTCGCCGTCCGCCGACGTCCGGATCTGGGCCAAGCTCGAGGACCGCAACCCGACCGGCTCGGTCAAGGACCGCCCGGCCCTGCACATGATCGAGCAGGCGGAGAAGGACGGCCGGCTCACCCCGGGCTGCACGATCCTGGAGCCCACCTCCGGCAACACCGGCATCTCCCTCGCGATGGCCGCCAAGCTCAAGGGCTACCGCATGGTGTGCGTGATGCCCGAGAACACCTCGCAGGAGCGCCGGGACCTGCTCGGCATGTGGGGCGCCGAGATCATCTCCTCCCCGGCCGCCGGCGGCTCCAACACCGCCGTGCGGGTGGCCAAGGAGCTGGCCGCCGAGCATCCCGACTGGGTGATGCTCTACCAGTACGGCAACCCGGACAACGCGGGCGCCCACTACGCCACGACCGGCCCGGAGATCCTCGCCGACCTCCCGTCCGTCACCCATTTCGTCGCGGGCCTCGGCACGACCGGCACCCTGATGGGCGTCGGCCGCTATCTGCGCGAGCACAAGCCGGACGTGAAGATCGTCGCCGCCGAACCGCGCTACGACGACCTGGTCTACGGCCTGCGCAACCTCGACGAGGGCTTCGTGCCGGAGCTGTACGACGCCTCCGTCCTCACCACCCGCTTCTCGGTGGGCTCCGCCGACGCGGTCACCCGCACCCGTGAACTCCTCCAGCAGGAGGGCATCTTCGCCGGTGTCTCCACCGGTGCCGCCCTGCACGCGGCGATCGGTGTCGGCAAGAAGGCGGTGAAGGCCGGCGAGAGCGCCGACATCGTCTTCGTCGTGGCCGACGGCGGTTGGAAGTACCTCTCCACCGGTGTCTACACGGCGGCCACCACCGAGGAGGCCATCGAGACGCTCCAGGGTCAGCTCTGGGCATAGCGCCCCTGTTCTACGGGCCAACTACGCGCCATCCCCCTCCTATGAGGGGGCCAATCCCCTCCTATGGAGGGGCAAAGAATTCCCTGCGGTACTGCCGGGGGTCCGCGCCCCGGGTCTACGTTCCTCCCGCACCCTGTCATGTCACGCTCATCCGACATCCAGGGCGTCTGTGAGTGTCATGCTCATGACTCGCGGCCGCCGCCGCTACGCGCGTCACGGGCCTGCCAACCAGTGCGAGAAACCCCACTTCCCGATGGAGGCAGTACCCCATGCGTGAGTCACGCCCGAGCGGGCGGAGACGGAGTCTGCGAAGACTCGTCTCCGTCGCCCTCCCCGCCCTCGCCCTGACCGTCGCCGGACTGGCGGCGGCACCCACGGCCGGTGCCCAGGCCGCCGCCGCTCCCGCGCCCCACATCTCCCGGGCCGCACAGAACGCCAAGGCCCTGATCGCCCCGGAGCACCAGACCTTCCACTCCACCGGCAAGGCCGGACAGAAGGTCCCCACGACCCGTCTGTGCGCCACCGCGAAGCCGGGCCACGCGTCCTGTTTCGCCCAGCGCCGCACCGACATCAGGCAGCGGCTCGCCTCGGCGCTCGCCGCGGCCGCGCCCTCAGGCCTCTCCCCGGCCAACCTGCACAGCGCCTACAACCTGCCCTCGACGGGCGGCAGCGGCCTGACGGTCGCCGTGGTCGACGCCTACAACGACCCCAACGCCGAGTCGGACCTGGCCACTTACCGCTCCACCTACGGCCTGTCCGCCTGCACCAAGGCCAACGGCTGCTTCAAGCAGGTCAGCCAGACCGGTTCGACCACCTCGCTGCCCTCCAACGACACCGGCTGGGCCGGCGAGGAGGCCCTCGACATCGACATGGTCAGCGCGGTCTGCCCGAACTGCAACATCACCCTGGTCGAGGCCAATTCGGCGAACGACACCGACCTCGGCATCGCCGAGAACGAGGCGGTCTCGCTCGGCGCCAAGTTCGTCTCCAACAGCTGGGGCGGCTCCGAGGACTCCTCCCAGACCAGCGAGGACACCCAGTACTTCAAGCACCCGGGCGTCGCGATCACCGTCTCCTCCGGTGACGAGGCCTACGGCGCCGAGTACCCGGCGACCTCCCAGTACGTGACCGCCGTCGGCGGCACCGCGCTCACCACCTCCTCCGGCTCCCGCGGCTGGAGCGAGTCGGTGTGGAAGACCAGCTCCACCGAGGGCACCGGCTCCGGCTGCTCCGCCTACGACCCGAAGCCCGCCTGGCAGACCGACACCGGCTGCACCAAGCGCATGGAGGCCGACGTCTCCGCGGTCGCCGACCCGGCCACCGGCGTGGCGGTCTACGACACCTACGGCGGCTCCGGCTGGGCGGTCTACGGCGGCACCAGCGCCTCCGCCCCGATCATCGCCGGCGTCTACGCACTCGCGGGCACCCCGGGCTCCGGCGACTACCCGGCGAAGTACCCGTACACCCACACGAGCAACCTGTACGACGTGACCAGCGGCAACAACGGCTCCTGCACCACCTCGTACTTCTGCACCGCCCGCACCGGCTACGACGGCCCGACCGGCTGGGGCACCCCGAACGGCACCACCGCCTTCACCGCCGGCACCAGCAGCGGCAACACGGTGACCGTCACCAACCCGGGCAGCCAGTCCACCGCCACCGGCGGTTCGGCCGGCCTGCAGATCCACGCCACCGACAGCGCGGGCGCGACCCTGACCTACAGCGCCTCCGGTCTGCCGGCCGGCCTGTCGATCAACAGCTCCTCCGGCCTGATCTCCGGCACGGCCTCCACCGCCGGCACCTACCAGGTCACCGTCACCGCGACCGACTCCACCGGCGCCTCCGGCTCGGCCTCCTTCACCTGGACGGTCGGCTCCGGCGGGGGCGGCACCTGCACCTCGGCCCAGCTGCTCGGCAACGCGGGCTTCGAGTCGGGCAACACCACCTGGAGCGCCAGCAGCGGTGTCATCACCACCGACTCCGGTGAGGCCGCGCACGGCGGCTCCTACAAGGCCTGGCTCGACGGGTACGGCTCCTCGCACACCGACACCCTGTCCCAGTCGGTGACCATCCCGTCGGGCTGCAAGGCCAGCTACACCTTCTACCTGCACATCGACACCGCCGAGTCCGGCAGCACCGCGTACGACAAGCTGACCGTGACCGCCGGTTCGACCACCCTGGCGACGTACTCGAACGTCAACGCCTCCGGGTACGCGCAGAAGACCTTCGACCTGTCCTCGTTCGCGGGGCAGACGGTCACCCTGAAGTTCAGCGGAGTGGAGGACTCCTCGCTGCAGACCAGCTTCGTCGTGGACGACACCGCCCTGACGACCAGCTGAGCCGTACGGCCCCCGGTCCCGCACGCGGAAGTGCTGCGCGTGCGGGATCCGTCCGCGCCGGTGGTACGTCACATCTGTACCAAGAGGCCGGTCGGCCGGCCACGGCAGAAAGGCGGACACCATGCGCCGTACGACGCCCATCGCACTCGCGGCGGCAGCGTTGCTCCTCGCGGGCTGCGGCTCCCGGAGCGGCGGGGACAGCGGCAGCGACAACGGCAAGGTCTCACCGTCGGCATCCGCCACGAAGCCCGGCGGCTGCGTCACCCACGCGGAACTGACCGCCGCCGACAACGGCCGCACCGTCTGCCTGACCAAGGGCGACGAGCTGCGGCTCACCCTCGACGGCACCCGGAGCCGCCCCTGGAAGGCGGTCGCGGCGAACGGCAGCGCCCTGGAGGCGATCAACTCCGGTTTCGTCATCCAGCCGGGCGACGCCACGGCCGCCTACCGGGCGGTGACGTCCGGAAAGACCGAGCTGACGTCCTCCCGCCCCCTGTGCGCCGAGCCCACCGCCCCCGGCCAGGTCTCCTGCAAGGGCATCCAGGAGTGGAAGGTCACCGTGACCGTGAGCTAGGGGGCGTCGTTCGGATCACCCCGGGTCCGCGACGCCCGGCACGGCACCTCGCCGCGTTGTCGCATCACCCGAGTACGTCCAGGACGCGGGTGATGCTCCGCCTTGCGATGCACCGCACCATGCGCCGCGGCACTAGCCGGCGAGATGCCGTACCTGGTCCCACAGGACCGGGTCGACCACGCCCACCCGGCGCCGGAAGTCCCAGACCGGCACCTCGCGCAGCTCGTCGGTCTGCAGGAAGCTGGGCCGGCCGTGGGCGTCCCCGACCGAGCCGGGCGGCAGCGGGATCACCCCGGCCCGCTCGTCGTGGTACTTGCTGGTGATCTTCGCGACCGTGGCCCGGTTGCCGCGCACGGCCAGCACCAGACAGGGGCGGTCCTTGACCTCGGGCCGGTCCTCGTAGGGCACGTTCGCCCACCAGATGTCCCCCGGGTGCGGACGTGCCGTCAGCGTCCGTTCCCGGCGCCCGGGCGGCCGCAGCCGGCGCCCGCCCGGCCGGCTGCCCCGGCCCCAGCCGTCGACGAGCGTGGCGACCAGCGCGAGCAGCACCACCGCCGCGAGCGCCAGCCACCAGGACGTGTCCATACGGACGACGTTACCGGCGTGCGCCCGACATCGCGCGCCCTCTTGCTTGCCTCATGCGCCCCCGGTCCAGCCGAACCGGTGACACCACAGGTGAGTTCGCCCACAACGGCCCCTGGCGGAGGAGCGACCGGCCCTTTTGCGCCTTACGCTCGACAAACCGCACGACCCCTGTCTGCCCCCCTGCCCGACCCCTCTCTCCGCCCGCTCATCGGTATCCCGCCAACGGAGGTTTCTGCTTCATGAAGCTCACCGTCGTCGGCTGCTCGGGGTCGTTCCCGTCCGCGGAATCGGCCTGTTCGAGCTACCTCGTAGAGGCCGACGGCTTCCGGCTGCTGCTCGACATGGGCAATGGCGCCCTCGGCGAGCTGCAGCGCCACTGCGGTCTCTACGACCTCGACGCGATCTTCCTGAGTCATCTGCACGCCGATCACTGCATCGACATGCTCGCCTACTTCGTCGCGCGCTACTACCGCCACGACGGCGGCCGCTGCGACCCGATCCCGGTCCATGGCCCCGAGGGCACCGAACACCGGCTGACCACGGCGTACGCCGACACCCCCTCCGCCTCCTCCATGAGCGAGGTCTTCGACTTCCACACGGTCAAGCCGTCCACGTTCGAGATCGGCCCGTTCACCGTGCACACGGAGCGGATGCGGCACCCCGTGGAGGCGTACGCCATCCGCGTCGAGCACGGCGGGCGGTCGCTGACGTACTCCGGCGACACCGGCGTCAGCGAGGCGCTGGACGAGCTGGCCCGGGACACGGACCTCTTCCTGTGCGAGGCCGCTTTCACGCACGGCAAGGAAAGCATCCCCGACCTGCACCTCAACGGCCGTGAGGCGGGCGAGTCGGCTGCCCGCGCGGGCGCCCGCCGCCTGGTCCTCACCCATATCCCGCCGTGGACCGATCCGCAGGTCAACCTGGCGGACGCACGCGAGGTGTTCGCGGGTCCGGTGGAGCTGGCCGCTCCGCGGGTCACGTACGAGATCTAGCCGGTACGCGCACGAAGGCCCCGGAACCTGGTCGGTTCCGGGGCCTTCGTCATGCCGTGCGGCGGGCCTCACGCCTTGGTGAGATCCTCGACCTCCTCCTCGGGCTCGCGGCCCGGGGTCTTCAGGTCGAACTTGAGGATGGCGAAGCGGAACACCGAGTAGTAGATCGCGGCGAACACCAGGCCGATCGGGATGATCAGCCAGGGCTTGGTGGCGAGGTTCCAGTTCAGCACGTAGTCGATCGCGCCGGCGGAGAAGTTGAAGCCGGCGTGGACGCCCAGGGCCCAGGTGATCGCCATGGACGCGGCCGTCAGCACCGCGTGGATGACGTACAGGAGCGGGGCGATGAACATGAAGGAGAACTCGATCGGCTCGGTCACACCGGTGACGAACGAGGTCAGCGCGAGCGAGATCATCATGCCCATCACCGCCTTGCGGCGCTCGGGGCGGGCGCAGTGCGCGATGGCGAGGGCGGCGGCCGGCAGACCGAACATCATGATCGGGAAGAAGCCGGACATGAACATTCCGGCGGACGGGTCGCCGTGCAGGAAGCGGTTGTAGTCACCGGTGAAGACCTGACCCGCCGTGTCCTTGTAGGTGCCGAGCTGGAACCAGGCCACGGTGTTCACGAACTGGTGCATGCCGATCGGGATGAGACCGCGGTTGACCAGACCGAACAGGGCGGAGCCGACGGCGCCCAGGCCCGTCATCCACTCGCCGAAGTGCGTGATGCCCTTGCCGACGGGCTCCCAGACCAGGCTGAAGAAGACACCGACCAGTGTGCCGACGAAGGCCATGAGGATCGGCACCAGACGGCGGCCGTTGAAGAAGCCGAGCCAGTCCACCAGCCTGGTGCGGTGGAACCGCTGCCACATCACCGCCGCGAGCAGACCCATGATGATGCCGCCGAGGACACCGGGGTCGTTGTACGTCGCCGCGACGATGTTGCCCTTCTCGATGTGCTCCTCGGTCAGCGGGAAGGCCTGTATCACCTTGCTGTAGACGAGGAAGCCGACCAGTGCGGCGAGCGCGGTGGAGCCGTCCGACTTCTTGGCGAAGCCGATGGCCACACCTATGCAGAACAGGATGGGCAGGCTGCCGGTGATGGCACCGCCGGCCGCGTTGAACACGGTCGCGACCTTGTCCCAGCCCAGGCCGTCCTTGCCGAAGATGTCATCCTGGCCGAGCCGGACCATGATGCCCGCCGCCGGCAGCACGGCGATCGGGAGCTGCAGGCTGCGGCCGACCTTCTGCAGGCCCTGGAACAGGCCGGATCCCCGCTTCTTTGCGGGAGCCGCCGTTGTCGCGGTGGCGGTGCTCATACGTCCTCCATCGGGTGGTCTACACCACTCACTGGTGTAGACCTGTTGTAGCACGATGAAGGCGGTATAAGGAACCCGCGAATCCGCTGTCGAAGCGCTACGCGCAGTACGGGTCCAAGTCGCCTGTCGTCAGACCTTTGTGACGTCCTCGACCTCCTCCTCGGGCTCGCGTCCGGGGGTCTTGAGATCGAACTTGGTGATCGCGAACCGGAAGATGCCGTAGTAAACGGCCGCGAAGCACAGGCCGATCGGGATGATCAGCCAGGGTTTCGTCGCCAGGTGCCAGTTGACGAGGTAGTCGATCAGGCCCGCCGAGAAGCTGAAACCGTCGTGCACCCCGAGCGCCCAGGTCACCGCCATCGACGCACCGGTGAGCACGGCGTGGATCGCGTAGAGGAAGGGGGCGATGAACATGAAGGAGTACTCGAGCGGTTCGGTGATGCCGGTCACGAACGAGGTCAGCGCGACCGAGAGCATCAGGCCGCCGACCTCCTTGCGGCGGCCGGGTCTGGCGCAGTGTGTGATCGCCAGGGCGGCGGCCGGCAGGGCGAACATCATGATCGGGAAGAAGCCCGAGGTGAACTGGCCCGCGTTCGGATCGCCCTCCAGGAACATGTTGATGTCGCCGTGCACGGCCTTTCCGGCGGGCGTGATGTAGGTGCCGAACTGGAACCAGATGGGCACGTTCAGGAACTGGTGCAGGCCGACGACGAGCAGGGCGCGGTTGGTGACGCCGAAGAGGCCCGCGCCCCAGGAGCCGGAGTCCCGCAGCCAGTGGCTGAAGCTCTCCAGGGCGTTGCCGATGGGCGGCCAGATCCACAGGCACAGGGCCGCGAAGAGGATCCCGGCGAACGCCATGATGATCGGCACGAGCCGGCGGCCGTTGAAGAAGCCGAGCCAGTCCACCAGCCTGGTGCGGTGGAAGCGGGCCCAGAAGAAGGCGGCCATCAGGCCCATCACGATGCCGCCGAAGACGCCGGGGTTCTGGAAGGTGAAGGCCGTCGCCGGCCCCTCCTTCACCTGGCAGCCGACGTCCGGGATCACCGTCGAACCGGCGGGGCAGTCCTGCGGGAACTGGTGCAGCACGCCGTAGTAGACGAGGAAGCCCGCCACCGCCGCGAGCGCCGTCGAGCCGTCCGCCTTCTTCGCCATGCCGATCGCGACGCCCACACAGAACAGCAGCGGAAGCCCGAGCGAGCCGTCGAGCAGGGCGCTGCCCGCCCCCTTCATCACCTTGGCGACGGTCGTCCAGCCGAGGCCCCCCGCTCCGACCACGTCCCGCTGGGACAGCCCGATCAGGAGGCCCGCGGCCGGCAGGACCGCGATGGGCAGCTGCAGGCTGCGGCCCATCTTCTGCATGCCCTGGAACAGCCGGTTCCGGCGGGCACGTCCGGGGGTGACCGTGCTCTCGGCGCTCATCGGCGTCCTCCCTGAACCGCTCGACCCGGACGAGGGTTTGGTGCCTGTCCCTGCGGTGGTGTAGACCAGTTGGCGGACGGTTCCGCTGTCGTGATCGCCATCATTCGGCACGCACGGCATGACCGCTCGCGAAGTTGGGCCAACTGTGGGTTACTGCGACAAAGCGGTTCGGATCAGGGAGAAGGAACATGGCCAGCAAGGCTGAGAAGATCGTCGCCGGCCTCGGCGGCATCGACAACATCGAGGAGATCGAGGGCTGCATCACCCGGCTGCGCACCGAGGTGTCCGACCCCTCGCTGATCGACGAGGCCGCCCTGAAGGCCGCCGGTGCCCACGGTGTCGTCAAGATGGGCACCGCCATCCAGGTCGTCATCGGCACCGACGCCGACCCGATCGCCGCGGAGATCGAAGACATGATGTGAGCCTCCGGGTTCACCTGTAAGGGGCTCTTCCCCCCGGGGGAGGAGCCCCTTCCGCCGCTCCGGATAGGCTCGTGGGCATGTCTCGAATCGACGGCCGCACCCCCGAACAGCTCCGCCCGGTCACCATCGAACGCGGCTGGAGCAAGCACGCCGAGGGCTCCGTCCTCGTCTCCTTCGGCGACACCAAGGTGTTCTGCACCGCCTCGGTCACCGAAGGAGTCCCGCGCTGGCGCAAGGGCAGCGGCGAGGGCTGGGTCACCGCGGAATACTCCATGCTGCCCCGCGCCACCAACACCCGCGGCGACCGCGAGTCCGTCAAGGGCAAGATCGGCGGCCGCACCCATGAGATCTCCCGGCTCATCGGCCGCTCCCTGCGCGCCGTCATCGACTACAAGGCGCTCGGCGAGAACACCATCGTCCTCGACTGCGACGTCCTCCAGGCCGACGGCGGCACCCGCACCGCAGCCATCACCGGCGCCTACGTGGCCCTCGCCGACGCCGTCACCTGGGCCCAGGGCAGGAAGCTGATCAAGGCCGGCCGCCAGCCGCTGACCGGAACCGTGAGCGCGGTCTCGGTCGGCATCGTCGGCGCGGTCCCCCTCCTCGACCTCTGCTACGAGGAAGACGTACGCGCCGAGACCGACATGAACGTCGTCTGCACCGGCGACGGCCGCTTCGTCGAGGTCCAGGGCACCGCCGAGGCCGAGCCCTTCGCCCGCGACGAACTGAACGCCCTGCTCGACCTCGCCGTCACCGGCTGCACCGAACTGGCCGCGATCCAGCAGGCCGCCCTGGCCGCCACCCTCGAAAAGTAAAGGGCACGCCAAAAAACGGGGGGCGCGAGGGCAACCCCCGCACTCTCCCCGGCGTCCCTAGGGGTACGGGCGCACGGCCCACACCGTGCGCCCTGCCAACCGCACCAGGGGAGGGGAACACCACCATGGCCGCCAGCCGACGCCGAGGCCGTATCACCGCAGTTGCCGCCGTCATAGCGACCGCCGCGCTCACCACAGGCCTCACCACTGGCTGCGACGCCGTGAACAAGGCCCTGGACTGCGTACAGACCGCCGACGCCATAGCCGACAGCGTCACCGACCTCCAGCAGGCCGTGGAGAACGCCTCCAACGACCCGACGCAGCTCGACGAGGCCCTCGCCTCCATCGACAAGAACCTCGACAAGATCGGCGACAAGACCGACAACGCCGACGTCAACAAGGCGGTCGACGACCTGAACAAGGCCGTCGCCAACGTCCGTACGTCCATCAAGAACGGCGACAACACACCGAATGTCAGCCCGGTGACGGACGCGGCCGGCGAACTGACCAAGGTCTGCACGTCGTAGCGGCGCCCGAGGGAACGGCCGGGGAGGCTCAGTACTCCCCGTGCCTGCGCCGACCCCGCCCCTGCGCCCGGTCCTCGCGCCGGGCCCGGTGCAGCTCGTGCCGCGACTCCCTGCGCTCCAGCCGCTCCTGCCGGCGCTGCTCCTTCAGCCGCTGCCGCTCGGCCCGGGTCACCTTGCGCTCCACGCCGACACCGCCCCAGAACGCGAAGCCGCCGATGACCACCCGCGGCGCACCGGGCTCGGCCCGCTCGTCACCCCTGGGGTGCTCGAAGCCGCCCATCACACCGATCCCGCGCACGACGACCTCGACGCCCGGCGGCACGATCACCTGCACCCCGCCCATGACCGCCACACAGTTGATCTCGACCTCGCGGTCCGCGAAGTCCGCCTCCCGCAGGTCGATCTCGCCACCGCCCCAGAAGGCGAAGCAGTTGAACCGCTTGGGCACCGTCCAGCGCCCCTTGCGCTGAAACCCCGACAGCACGGCGACCGCCCCCGTGGACGACCCCTCGCCGCCGACGATCCGGCCGGCCCAACTCCCGCTCTCCACCGGCTCCTTGGTGAAGGAGACCGGGACGGGCGCCATGGCCCCGCCCGTCGGAAGGTCTCGGGTGATCGGCGTCAACTCGGCGTACGTACGCGCCTTGTACGTCGCCTCCAGCCGCTCCTCGAACTCCTCCATGTCCAGGCGCCCCTCGGCCAGGGCGTCCCGCAGGACCTCGGCGACCCGCTCACGGTCGGCGTCGGATGCGCGGAGTTCCGGCACTGCGTCGTCGGTCATGGCAGAAGCCTACGAGACCGCCTTCTCGGCGTACATCTTCGCGATGACAGCCTCGATGTCCGGCTCCCGCACCGACAGGTCCACCAACGGATACGCGGCCGCGACCGACGCCACGAGCGGCGCCGCCGACTGCCCCGCCGGGAACGCCAGCCACTGCCGCGGCCCCTCCACCCGCACCACCCGGCAGGACGGCACATCGATCGGCGGCAGCTCCCGCTCCAGGTCCACCACCAGCGTCCGCTCGCCCTCCCCGGCCTCGTGCAGTCCGGCCAGCGGACCGTCGTACATCAGCCGCCCGTGGTCGATCACCATCACCCGCGAGCACAACTGCTCGATGTCCTGCAGATCGTGCGTCGTCAGCAGCACCGTCGTCCCGCGCTCGACGTTCAACTCCTTCAGAAAACCCCGCACCTTGGCCTTGGACACCACATCGAGACCGATCGTCGGCTCGTCCAGGTACAGCACCTCCGGATCGTGCAGCAGGGCCGCCGCGATGTCCCCGCGCATCCGCTGCCCCAGCGAGAGCTGCCGCACCGGCACGTCCAGCAGATCGCCCAGCTCCAGGAGTTCCACACACCGGTCCAGGTTCTCCCGGTAACGGGCGTCCGGGATCCGGTACATACGGTGCGCCAGCCGGTAGGAATCGATCAGCGGCAGATCCCACCACAACGTCGTCCGCTGCCCGAACACCACCCCGATCCGGTGCGCCAGCCGCGTCCGTTCCCGCGACGGATCGATCCCCGCCACCCGCACCCGGCCCGCGCTCGGCGTCAGGATGCCGGTCAGCATCTTGATCGTGGTCGACTTCCCGGCACCGTTCGGACCGATGTAGCCGACCATCTCACCGCGCGCGACGGCGAAGGAGATCGAGTCAACCGCCCGCACCTGCCGCCGCTCCCGCTTCAGAAACCCCGCCTTCTTGCGCACCTCGAAGACCTTCTCGACCTGCTCCAGTGAGATGAAGTCGCCGTCCCGCACCCGCTAGCTCCCTGTGCTCCGATACGAACGAAGTCCCGCCCGCCAGGCCAGCCCCGCCAGCGCACAGCAGGCCGCCGCCACCAGCGGCGACGCGAACGCCACCCACTCCGGCAGACCCAGCGGATACGGCCGCCCCAGCACATACGTGGCCGGCAGCCAGTTGACGAAGGCCAGCGGCAGCACGAACGTCACCCCGCGCACCAGCTCCTTCGCGAACACCGTCGGCGGATACTGCAACAGCGTCGTACCGCCGTACGTGAAGGCGTTCTGCACCTCCGAGGCGTCCTGCGCCACGAACTGGAACGCCGCCCCCGCCACGAACACCGCGCAGAAGATCCCGAACCCGCTCAGCACCGTCACCGGCATCAGCAGCAGCTTCGCCGCCGTCCAGTCGATGTCCACCCGGGTCAGCGACCAGCCCAGCACCAGCGACCCCTGCGTCACCCGCCCCAGCCGGCGCAGCGCGAACCGGTCGGCCGCCACCTGCGCCAGCACCGGCGCCGGCCGCACCAGCAGCGAGTCCAGCGTGCCGTCCCGCACCCGCCGCCCCAGCCGGTCCATCGACCCGAGCACCAGATCGGCCAGCCCGAAGGACACCGCCGACAGCCCGTACAGGAACGCCACCTCCGGGAGCGCATATCCACCCAGCGCATCCACCCGCGAGAACATCAGCATGATCGCGACGAAGTCGAAGAACGTCGCCGTGAAGTTCCCGAACGTGGTCATCACGAAGGAGGCGCGATAAGCCATCGTGGACCGCACCCACATCCCCGCGACCAGCCGATAGGCCCGCGCACCCTCCGCCACCCGGCTGCCCTCACCCACCCTGGACCACCACCCGCCGCGTCGCCACCGACTGCACCAGCCGGCCCGCACCCAGCAGCGCCACCGCCCACGCCCCCTGGAACAGATAGGTGCCCAGCGGATCCGCATGCCCCAGCAGCACATCCGCCGGCGCCTGCAGCAGCGACGACCACGGCAGGGCCCGTACGACCTCCCCGAGCACCCCCGGGAAGACGTTCAGCGGCAGCAGCATCCCCGAGCAGAAATACCCGAGCAGCCACGCCATCTGCGCCACGCCCGTGCCGTCCAGCAGCCAGAACGCACTCAGCGCCACCAGGAAACGGATCCCGAAGCCGACCAGCATCGCCAGCAGCACGGCGACCAGGAAGGCCACCCAGGTGCCGACATCTGTGGGCAGGTACACCTCAAAGCAGAGCGCGCCGAACACGAACGGCACCAGCCCCCGCCCCAGCAGCTGGAAGAACGCCCGGCCGAGATCGGCGGCAAGCCACCACACCTGCAGATCCACCGGCCGGTACAGGTCGATCGCCACATCCCCCGTACGGATGCGTTCCATCAACTCGTCCTCGACACCCCCACCACCGATCGCGAGGGTCGAAAGGAGGGCCTGTCCCAGCCACACATACGTCCCGACCTGCGCCTGGTCATAGCCTCCGAGGTGCGGCTTCTCGTCCCACAGCGCGCGATACGTGTACACGAGAATCAGCCCGAAGGCCGTGTTGGTGAACACCCCTGCCGCCGTCGCCGCCCGATACGTCGCGTACCGTCTGAATCCACCCGCCGCGACGGCCCCGTACAACCGTCCCGCGCCCACAGCAGTCGACCTCCCTGGACCGCTCGACACCGAAGCGCAGGAGCCTAGTCCGGAGGCTCGGTGGCCGGCCACGCATTTTCGCCCCGAAGCGTGCCGGAATCAGGGAACGGAACGCCTGGTGCGAGAGTCTTCAAACAGGGGGCGCAGAAGCGTACGAGGCGTACGGGAAACGTACGACGCGAAACAGGAGTCCGTGCACGACATGAGCGACGAGCCGCAGCCGCAGCCGCAGCAGCAGAGCAGGGGCGGGGCACCGGGAGAACCGCTGCCGGCTGAAGGGCCCGGAGAGCCGGGTGCCCGTACCCGCGACAGCGAGGAGCGGGTCTCCGAGGCACCCGGCAGCGGTGCCGATGCCATGAGCGGTCGTGGGGGCCGGGAGGGTCAGGAACGCGTGCGGGCTGGTCAGGGGAAGGACCGGGAGACTCAGGGCCGGGACGGGCAGAGCCCGGCCGGTCGGAGCGGCCGGGACCAGGACGGTTCGGCCGGCCGGCCGCCGGCCCGGCAGGGGGCTGATCAGGGTCAGGGTCAGGGCCAGGAACAGGGCCAAGGCGCCCAGGACCGGCTGGGTCAGGACCGCGACCGGGCGGGCTCGGCCGATCGCCCGGCTCAGGACACTCCGAGTGCTCAGGGTGCTGACGGACGGACGGGCGCGACGGCCGGGGCGGACACCACGTCCGGCGGCCGGTCGCTGCCCGGTGCGGACCAGGCGGCGCGGGCTCGCCGGGCGGCCGCGGCCGCCCAGGCCGGCCGAGCGGGCCGGACCGGAACCGAGGGCCGGGCCGTCGACGCAGGCCCGACGCCCGAAGGATCCCAGAAGCCTCAGCGGTCCCAGCAGTCTCAGACGCCCTCGGAGCCCCAGCGGCCTGCCGAGTCCCGTCAGCCCGGAAAGTCCCAGGCATCCGAGAGGCCTCAGGACTCCGAGCAGACCCAGGAGTTCCAGAAGCCCCAGACAGCCGACAGGCCCCAGGGGGCCGCAGGGTCTCCCCGCCCCGGGCAGACGCCGGCGACGTCCGACCCGTCCCAGAAGCAGGCCGAGCAGTCCCGGGCGGCGCAGCGCCCCGGAGTGCCCCAGCAGTCCGCGCGGCCCCGGGCGGCCGACACGTCGCACGACTCCGCGCAGCCCACCGCAGCCGACAGCACCCAGGTCCTGAGGCGCGTCAACGCACCCCGGGCACCCCAGGACACCCCCGCGGCCCAGGAGAACCGGACCACCGAGACCGGCACGCCGGCCGCCGCCTCCCCGGCACCCGAGAGCACCCAGGTCCTGAGGCGTGTCACGGCCCCCCGGCAGGGCGAACCGACCCAGGCGAACCGGCCCGGCAAGGCCGCCGCCGCGGCCGGCGCAGCCATGGCCGGCGGCGGCGCACCATCGGCCCAGGCCGCCGCGGCAAGCGGTGCCGCCCGGGCCGCCATGGCAAGCGCCGCCCCCGCGGCAGCCGCCGCCCCCAAGGCACCGGCCCGCCCCGCGGCCGGCACCGCCTCACGCACCACCCCCGACCAGGCCCCCACCCCCCTCGCCGACAGCGGCGGCCCCGGCGGCCCGGGCGGCTCCGGCGGCAGTGGCAAGGCCAACAAGCCCAAGCGGCCCAAGCGGACCGGCTGGCGGCGGATCATCCCCACCTGGCGCATGCTGCTCGGCACCTTCGTCATCGGCGTCCTGCTGATCATCGGGCTCTTCTTCCTCGGCTACTCCCTCGTGAACATCCCGCCCGCCAACGCCCTCGCCACCAAGCAGAGCAACGTCTACCTCTACGCCGACGGCTCCCAGCTCGCCCGCGACGGCCAGATCAACCGCGAGAACGTCACCCTCGCCCAGATCTCCAAGGACGCCCAGCACGCCGTACTCGCCGCCGAGGACCGCGACTTCTACACCGAGTCCGCCATCGACCCCAAAGCCATGCTCCGCGCCGGCTGGAACACCGCCACCGGCAAGGGCAAGCAGTCCGGCTCGACCATCACCCAGCAATACGTGAAGAACTACTACCTGGCCCAGGAACAGACCGTCACCCGCAAGGCCAAGGAGTTCTTCATCTCCATCAAGCTGGACCGCAACAAGTCCAAGGGCGAGATCCTCGAGGGCTACCTCAACACCAGCTACTTCGGCCGCAACGCCTACGGCATCCAGGCCGCCGCCCAGGCCTACTACGGCAAGGACGCCGCCGACCTCGACCCGGCCCGCGCCGCCTACCTCGCCGCCCTCGTCAACGCACCCAGCGAGTACGACGTCGTCGCCCACCCCGAGAACAAGGCCGCCGCCGTCGCCCGCTGGAACTACGTCCTGGACGGCATGGTCAAGAAGGGCTGGCTCACCGACGCCGAGCGCGCCGGCATGAAATTCCCCATGCCGAAGGAACAGACCATCTCCACCGGCCTGTCCGGCCAGCGCGGCTACCTCGTCGAAGCGGTCAAGGACTACCTGACCGAGAACGACATCCTCACCAAGGAACAGCTGGAGGGCGGCGGCTACCGCATCACCACCACCTTCCAGAAGGACAAGCAGAACGCCTTCGTCAAGGCCGTCGACGACCAGCTGATGTCCAAGCTGGACAAGAAGAACCGCAAGGCCGACAACTACGTCCGCGCCGGCGGCGCCTCCGTCGACCCCAAGACCGGCAAGATCGTCGCCCTGTACGGCGGCATCGACTACGTCAAGCAGTACACCAACGGCGCCACCCGCGGTGACTTCCAGGTCGGCTCCACCTTCAAGCCGTTCGTGTTCACCTCCGCCGTCCAGAACGGCTCGACCACGCAGGACGGCCAGACCATCACCCCGAACACGGTCTACGACGGCACCACCAAGCGCCCCGTCCAGGGCTGGAGCGGCGGCGCCTACGCCCCCTCCAACGAGGACGAGAAGTCGTACGGCGACATCACCGTCCGCAAGGCCACCGACCTGTCGGTCAACTCCGTCTACGCACAGATGGCCGTCGACGTCGGCCCCGCCAAGGTCAAGGAGACCGCCGTCGACCTCGGCATCCCCGCAGGCACCCGGGACCTCCAGCCCTACCCGTCCATCGCCCTCGGTACCGCCACCGCCAGCGTCCTGGACATGGCCGAGGCGTACGCCACCCTGGCCAACCACGGCAAGCACGGCACCTACACGATGATCGAGAAGATCACCAAGGACAGCACCGAAGAGGTCAAGCTGCCCGACCGGCAGACCAAGCAGGCCGTCAGCCGCGAGGCCGCCGACACCACCACCGCCGTCCTGCAGAGCGTGGTCGACAACGGCACCGCCACCGGCGCCCAGGCCGCGGGCCGCCCCGCGGCCGGCAAGACCGGCACCGCCGAAGAGGACACCGCCGCCTGGTTCGCCGGCTACACCCCCGACCTCGCCACCGTGGTCTCCGTCATGGGCCAGGACCCGGTCACGGCCAAGCACATGCCGCTGTACAACGCCCTCGGCCAGCCCCGCATGAACGGCGGCGGCCCGCCCACCGACATCTGGGCGCAGTACACGCGCAAGGCCCTCAAGGGCGAGACGGCCACCGACTTCGACCTCGAACTCCAAGAGGGCGCCGACGTGATCCAGACCCCCAGCACCGAGCCCTCCACCCCGCCCGGCACCGACGCCGGCCAGGACAACGGCGGCACGACCGACGGCGGCCAGGACAACGGGGGCACCACCACCACCGACGGCGGCCAGGACAACGGCGGCACGACCGACGGCGGCCAGGACAACGGCGGCACCACCACCGACGGCGGCACCACCACGGACGGCGGAACGCCCACCACCGACGGCGGCACCACCACGGGCGGCGACACCACCGGCGGAACACCCGGCGGCGGCACGACAACCGGCGGCGGCACCCCCGGCGGAACCACCTCAGGAGGGACCGACACCGGCGGCGGAACAGACGTCGGCACCACCGACGGCGGCGTCACCGCAGGCCAACCCTAGGAACACCGGAAACCGTCAGTGACCGCCGGTCGCCTTCAGCCCCACCACGGCGACCAGCAGCAAACAGACGAAGAAGATCCGGGCGGCGGTGACCGGCTCACCCAGCACCACCATGCCGAGCACCGCCGCCCCGGCCGCACCGATCCCCACCCACACGCCATAGGCGGTACCGATGGGCAGCGACCTGGCGGCGTACGACAACAGCACCATGCTCGCCACGATCCCCGCACCGGTGAACAGACTCGGCACCAGCCGAGTGAACCCGTCGGTGTACTTCATCCCGATCGACCAGCCCACCTCGAGCAGACCGGCCACGACAAGCAGCACCCAGGCCACGACAACACACCTCCGAGACGAACGACGACTCTCTTCCGGTGCGTCGTCTTTGCCTGCATCCCGGTACGGCGCGTCTCGTCGGGCTCCTTCGAACATAGCAAAAAACCAAAAAAAGGGGCCGGTGACCGCAGTCACCAGCCCCTTCACGCCACTGAATCACAGATAGAGGCCGGTGGAATCCTCTGTCCCCTCGAACCGGTCCGCGGCCACCGCATGCAGATCCCGCTCCCGCATGAGCACATACGCCACACCCCGCACCTCGACCTCGGCCCGGTCCTCCGGATCGAACAGGACACGGTCGCCCGTCTCCACGGTCCGTACGTTCTGCCCCACCGCGACGACCTCGGCCCAGGCCAGCCGCCGTCCGACCGCCGCGGTCGCGGGAATCAGGATGCCGCCCCCCGACCGCCGCTCGCCCTCACCGGTCTCCGTCCGCACGAGAACCCGATCGTGCAGCATCCGGATGGGCAGCTTGTCGTGATGAGGGTTGCTGTGCTCGTTTCTGTTGGCGCTCACGCCTCGAACCTACCTGCCCCAGACCGGCCCGTACGACCCCGGGCAACCGCTCGCCACACCCCGAGTCAGCCCCGACGCCGCCGCGAGCCCACCGCGACCAGCCCCACAACCCCCACCACAACAAGGGCGACCGGCACGACCCGCTCCAGCCTCGGCGCGCCCTCCTTGTCCACAAACTGCCCCCGCACCTCACTCACCACCCGATTGACCTGGACATAAGCCCGCCCAACCGTGTGATCGATATTGGCGACGACCTTGGCCTTGGCATCCCCGACGATCGTTTTCGGATGCACCCGCACCCCGATCTCGTCGAGCGTCTCGGCCAGCACGTCACGACGGCGCTTGATGTCCGCCTCGATCTGCGCCGGGGTTCTGGTGTCCGACGTGTCCGCCACCGTACGGCCTCCGAAGTCTCCTGATGCTGTCCCGGACAGTCTGTCAGCTCCAGCCCCCACCGCGCCGCAACGCCCCCCGTTACGCTGGACCGATGAGCGAGCGACTCCAGCCCGGCGACGTGGCCCCCGCCTTCACCCTCCCCGACGCCGACGGCAACGAGGTGTCCTTGTCGGACCACAAGGGCCGCAGGACCATCGTCTACTTCTACCCCGCGGCCCTCACCCCAGGCTGCACCAAGCAGGCCTGCGACTTCACCGACAACCTCTCCCTCCTCGCCGGCGCAGGCTACGACGTCATCGGCATCTCCCCGGACAAGCCCGAGAAGCTGGCGAAGTTCCGCGAACAGGAGTCCTTGAAGATCACCCTGCTCGCCGACCCCGACAAGAAGGTCCTCGACGCCTACGGCGCCTTCGGCGAGAAGAAGAACTACGGCAAGACGTACATGGGCGTCATCCGCTCCACGGTCATCGTGGACGAGGAGGGCAAGGTCGAACGGGCCCTGTACAACGTCCGCGCGACCGGTCACGTAGCCAAGATCATCAAGGACCTCGGGATCTGAGAAACCCCCTCTCCGCCACTGGCGGCCCGCACCGGACGACCTGGTGCGGGCCGTTTCGCATTCCGGGCGTGACCGTCCGATAAACGGTTCGTTACTCCGTACGGGCTGCGAACACGCGGCCGGAGACGAAGGGGGCTCGATGGGGGCCAGTGCGTACACCAGGGACCGGCTGGAGGAGGCGGCTCGCGGGGCGCGGACGCTGTCGGAGGCGTTGGAGAGGCTGGGGGTGGATCCGAGGAGTGCGACCCGGCGGTATGTGCTCGGGCGGATGAAGAAGCTGGGGGTGGATGTGTCGCACTTCGAGAGGGAGGGGGTGAAGTGGACGAGGGAGGTTCTTGAACAGGCGGTGGCTGGCTCCACGAACATGTGTGAGGTACTGCGTCGGCTCGGGTTGGAGGTCGTCGGCGGGCATCACACGCACATCAGCCGCCGGATCAAGGCATGCGGGATCGATACGTCGCACTTCCAGGTGCCGACGCGGCGCGGGAAGCCCTGGCGCCCCCGAACGCCAGACGGCCTGCTCGTCCAGCAGCCGAGCGGACACGCCCGACGCATCCCGAGTGACAGGCTCAGGTGGGCGATGACGGCCATGGGGGTCCCTGAGCGCTGCGCCCTCTGCGGCACGGAGGCGGTCTGGCGAGGCAGGCCGCTCCCGCTGGAGGTCGATCACGTCGACGGTAACTGGCGGGACAGCCGCACTGAGAACCTGCGCCTGCTGTGCCCCAACTGCCACTCGGTGACGGACAATTACCGAGGACGCGGCAAAGGGCGCCCCAAGGACGGGGCGGCATGAGTGGCCGCCTGCAGTACACGCGCGAGCGACTGGCCGAAGCCGCCGCTCAGTGTTCGAACATCGACGAGGTCATCGCCTTCTTCGGTACCAAGCCTTATGGCAACCTTCGGCGCCATCTCTTCCGGCGCTTCGACCACTTCGGGATCGACGTCTCCCACCTGTCGCGGGAGAAGCGAGCGGGTGCGGCACCTGCCAAACCAGCCGCCGATGTGCTGCGCCGTGCAGTGGAGGGAGCGACTTCCATCGCGGAGGCCCTGCGTGCCCTTGGAATGGAGCCCTACAACAACAGGCTGCGCACCCTGCTTCAGCCACTGGGTGACGGAGGATGATCTCGACACGTCCCACTTCTTGGGGCAGGCGCATCGGCGAGGCCGTCCCGGCTTCGTGCCCGTCAGGCGCGCTGCGGACATCCTGATCCGGCATGACGGCAGCCGCCGGACGCGGACCCACCTGCTCCGCCGTGCGCTGCGCGAGGTCGGCGTGCTGGAGGCGTGCGCCGAGTGCGGTATCGGCCCTGAGTGGCTCGGCAGGTCCATGACGCTGGAGGTCGATCACGTCAACAGGGACTGGAGCGACGACCGGCGCGAGAATCTCCGGCTGTTGTGCCCCAACTGTCACGCGACCACCAGTACGTGGTGCAGGGGTGGGAGGCGCCCGCATCCCCGGTAGCATGGGCGGGCACGCGGCCGTTGCTGAATGGTATAAGCAGAGGTTTTAGGTGCCTCGGGGCATTTGCCCATGTGGGTTCGACTCCCATCGGCCGCACGCCCAGAGGGGCCGTCGCTACGACGGCCCCTCCCCTGTGTCAGCCCAACAACTCCCGCACAACCGGCACCAACCCCCGGAACGCCTTCCCCCGATGGCTGATCGCGTTCTTCTCCTCCGGGCTCAGCTCCGCGCACGTCCGCGTCTCGTCCTCCGGCTGCAGGATCGGGTCGTAGCCGAAGCCGTTCGCGCCCGACGGAGCGTGCCGCAGGACACCCCGCAGCTGTCCCTCGACCACCCGCTCCGTGCCGTCCGGCAGGGCGAGCGCCGCCGCGCAGGCGAAGTGGGCGCCGCGGTGTTCCTCGGCGATGTCGGAGAGCTGGGCGAGGAGGAGGTCGAGGTTGGCTGTGTCGTCGCCGTGGCGGCCGGCCCAGCGGGCGGAGAAGATGCCGGGGGCGCCGCCCAGGACGTCGACGCAGAGGCCGGAGTCGTCGGCGACGGCGGGCAGGCCGGTGGCCCGGGCGAGGGCGTGGGCCTTGAGGAGTGCGTTCTCGGCGAAGGTGACGCCGGTTTCCTTGACGTCGGGGATGTCGGGGTAGGCGTCGGCGCCGATCAGTTCGTGGGGCAGTTCTGCTTCGGCGAGGATGGCCCTCAGTTCGGTGATCTTTCCGGCGTTGCGGGTGGCGAGGATCAGGCGGGTCATGGGGGTCAGTATTCCTGGCGGGTCCGGCCCAGGGTGTCCCGGTCCTCACGTCTTGCCGGCTGCGGTTGCGGTGAGCGGGCGGGCGATGTCTTCCAGGGAGCGGCGTTCGGCGTTGACCGCGAGGAAGGCGGCGACGAGGCCTGCGGCGCACATGAGGGCTGCGCCGATCTGGAAGGCGAGGACGGTGTCGCCGACGTTGCCGGTGCTGGTGAGGTCGGCGAAGAGGAGAGGGCCGCTGATGCCGCCGGCGGCGGTGCCGAGGGCGTAGAAGAAGGCGATGGCCATGGCGCGGGTTTCCATGGGGAAGATCTCGGAGACCGTGAGGTAGGCGCTGGAGGCGCCTGCCGAGGCGAAGAAGAGGACCACGCACCAGCAGGCGGTCAGGGTGGTGGCGTCGAGGGAGCCTCGGCCGAAGAGCCAGGCCGTGCCGAAGAGCAGCAGTCCTGACAGGAGGTAGGTGGTGGAGATCATGATTCTGCGGCCGATGGTGTCGAAGAGTTTGCCGAGGAGCAGGGGGCCGCAGAAGTTGCCGATGGCGATGACGGCGAAGTAGTAGCCGGTGTGGTCGGCGGGGATGTTGAAGAAGGTGGTGAGGATGGCGCCGAAGCCGAAGGTGATGGCGTTGTAGAGGAATGCCTGGCCGATGAAGAGGGAGAAGCCGAGGGCGGCGCGTTTGCGGTACTGGCCGAAGACGGTTCGGGCGATCTCCCTGAACGTGATGCTTTTGCGCTGGTGGATCTTCAGTTCGCCCTGTGGCTCGGTGAGTGGCTTGCCGGTCTCCGTCTCGATCTGTCGTTCGATGTCGGCGACGATGTCTTCGGCTTCCCGTTCGCGGCCGTGGATGAGCAGCCAGCGTGGGCTTTCGGGGACGTGTCGTCGTACGAGGAGGATGACGAGGGCGAGGACGGCGCCGAGGGCGAAGGTGAGGCGCCAGCCGATGTTCGCGGGCAGTAGGTCGGTGTTGAGGGCGACGATGGAGAGCAGGGAGCCGCCGACGGCGCCGAGCCAGAAGCTGCCGTTGATGATGAGGTCGACGCGGCCGCGGTATTCGGCGGGGATGAGTTCGTCGATGGCGGAGTTGATGGCGGCGTATTCGCCTCCGATGCCGAAGCCGGTGAGGAAGCGGAAGAGGAAGAACCACCAGGCGGTGAAGGAGATCGCGGTGAGTGCGGTTGCCGCGAGATAGACCACCAGGGTGATCATGAAGAGCTTTTTGCGGCCGTATCGGTCGGTGAGGCGGCCCCAGAACAGGGCGCCCGAGCAGGCGCCTGCCACGTACAGCGCGGCGGCGGTGCCGGTGATCTGGCCGGAGGTGACGGGCAGGCCGCTGCCGGGTTCGGCGAGGCGGCCGGCGATGTTGCCGACCACGGTGACTTCGAGGCCGTCGAGGATCCAGACGGTGCCCAGTCCGATCACGACCGTCCAGTGCCAGCGGGACCAGGGCAGGCGGTCGAGTCGGGCGGGGATGTCGGTGGTGATGGTGCGGCCGGTGGCGGCCTGGGCTGTGGGCATGGGCTCTCCTCTTCGTCGAGGATGGGTGACGAGTGCCCGTGTCCGGCGGAATCAGCCCGTGTGTCCCCCCGCCCGGCGGAGTCAGGCGCCGAGCGTCTGTGTGGCGATGTAGATCAGCAGGCCGGCGAGTGAGCCGACGACTGTGCCGTTGATTCGGATGAACTGCAGGTCGCGGCCGATGTGGGCTTCGATCTTGCGGGTGGTGTGTTCGGCGTCCCAGCCGGCGACGGTGTCGGTGATCAGGGAGGTGATTTCCTTGCGGTAGGTGGTCACGATGTGTACGGCGATGCCTTCGACCCAGTTGTCGACCTTTTCCTGCACCTTGGGTTCGTCGGCCATGCGGGCGCCGAGGGAGAGCAGGGCGGCTCGTACGCGCAGTCTGAGTTGGCTGCGTTCGTCGTCGGCTGCTGCGACGAGCATGGCGCGGACGGAGGTCCAGGCGGATGCGATCAGGTCCTGTACTTCTGCGCGGCCGAGTACTTCGCCTTTGAGCCGTTCGACGCGGGTGCGGGTGTCGGTGTCGGACTGGAGGTCGGAGGCGAAGTCGGTGAGGAAGCGGTCGAGGGCGCCGCGTGCGGGGTGGGAGGGCATGTCGCGCATTTCGGTGGCGAAGCGGAGGAGTTCTTTGTAGACGCGTTCGCCGACTTTTTTGTCGACGAATCGGGGGGTCCAGCCGGGTGCGCCGCCTTCGACGGCGACCATCACGTCGTCGCGGTGGAGTACGAGCCAGTCGTGTGCGCGGGTGACGACCAGGTCGACGACTCGTTTGTGCCCGCCGTCGGCGACGATCTTCTCGAGCATTTTGCCGATGCCGGGTGCGATTTCCTGTGCGCCCGCGCGGCGGGTGATGGCCTCGGTGACGACGGCTTGTACGTCGGAGTCGCGCAGGACGGTGAGGGCGCCTCTGAGTGCGGTGGCGAGTTCTGCGGTGACGCGGTCGGCGTGGTCGGGTTCGGCGAGCCAGGTGCCGAGGCGGCTGCCGATGCCGACGGCGCGCAGTCGTTGTCGTACGACGTCCTGGGAGAGGAAGTTCTCGCCGACGAATTCGCCGAGTGAGATGCCGAGCTGGTCTTTTTTGGTCGGGATGATGGCGGTGTGGGGGATGGGCAGGCCGAGGGGGTGCCGGAAGAGGGCGGTGACGGCGAACCAGTCGGCGAGTGCGCCGACCATGCCGGCTTCGGCGGCGGCGGCCACGTATCCGGTCCAGGGGCCCACGCCGGCGTTCGAGCCCCATGTGGCCAGGACGTAGACGACGGCCACGAAGAGCAGCATTCCGGTTGCTGTGAGCTTCATGCGCCGTACCCCGCGCTGACGCTCTTCGTCGGCCGGGGTGAAGGCGGTCATGGTGCGGTACGAGGTCGTCCGGTTCGGTGTTTCCGTCTCCGTGTGTTCCATCAGCTCCATCAGCTCCACCCGTTCGGTGATCCCGCACACAATTGTCCCTTCCTGACCGACTCCCGGAACGGAACAGGAGTTCCCGGCGTCTGTCTGAGCGGGGGTTTGGGCAGGGTCCTGTCAGGTCTCCCGACCTCATGACGCATCATGGGGTCATCTGATCGGAGCCTTGGGCTCCCATCTCCCGAGGAGAACAACAGAAGCATGACCAAGTGTCATGGTTATGCGGTCCTGAGTGCGCTTGTCGCACTGGTCGTCGTCCTGTCCGCCGTCATCTACATCACCGTGGCCGCCGACGACGGCACTTCCCGCGGCACCTTTGCCGACAGCCGTCCGCATCACGACTCCTCGGTCGCTCCCGCCTCGACCGGCACCTGGGTGGGTGCCTGGTCCACGTCGCCGGTGGGTGGTGAGCCGGGTACGGAGACCGGGGGTCTGGCCGGGCGTTCGGTGCGCAACGTGGTGCATGCGAGCACCGGGGGGACGAGTGCCCGTATCACGCTGTCGAATCTCTACGGGCAGTCTCCGCTGACCATCACGCATGCCTCTCTTGCTCTTTCGGCGGGGGACGGCACCGCGGCGGCCGACGCAGAAACGATGCGGCGCCTCACCTTCAACGGCCGCACCGGTGTCGTCGTCCCGGCCGGCGGCCAGGTGGTGAGCGACGCCGTACGTGTCACCGTCCCGCACGACACGGACGTCCTGGTCACCACCTACTCGCCCACGCCGTCCGGGCCGGTCACCTACCATCCGCACGCGCGGCAGGTGTCGTACGTCGCCCAGGGGGACCGCACGGAGGACGCGACCGGTACGCCGTACAGCGAACAGACCCCGTACTGGCGCTATCTGACGGCCCTTGACGTCCTGAGCAACGAGGCCGCCGGCACGGTCGTGGTCTTCGGTGACTCCATCACCGACGGCATAACGTCCACCGTCGGCGCCAACCGGCGCTGGACGGACATCCTCTCCGGCCGGCTGCGCACGGCCGTCGAGAGCGGGGACGCCCTGCCGCGCTACGGCATCGTGAACGAGGGCATCAGCGGCAATCAGGTCCTCGCCGACGGCCTGGGCCGTCCGGCGGAGAACCAGAGCGGCCTCGGCCGTTTCGGCCGGGACGTGCTCTCCCGTACCAACGTCAAGGTCGTCGTCATCGACCTCGGCGTCAACGACATCCTGCGCAACCCGGATCTCGCCGACCCGAACCGGATCGCCGACGGCCTGCGCACTCTGGTCCGCCAGGCCCACGCCCGCGGTCTGAAGGTCGTCGGCGCCACCCTCATGCCCTTCAGAGGCCACCGTGGCTTCACCCCGGCCCGGGAGGCGGTGCGCCGGCAGGTCAACGCCGAGATCCGGAGCGGCCGGGTGTACGACGCGGTCGTCGACTTCGACCAGGCCCTCAGGGACCCCTACGATCCTCGCCGCCTGCGCCCCATGTACGACTCCGGTGACCATCTGCACCCCAGTGACCTGGGCTTCCGCAAGATGGGTGAGGTCTTCGACCTGACCGCGCTGAAGGGGGCGGGGCAGGCGCAGCTGTAGTCACGTGCATGTCCCGGAGACGCACGGAATCAGTCGTCGGCGGCAGAGGGTCAGGCTCCGGTCGTCGACCCCGGGCGCACGATCATCAGGATCGTCACGGCCGCCCACAGCAGGTTGAACACTCCGGTGAACATGGCCAGCCGTGCGGTCTTCTCACGGGTGCCGGCGCCCTCCACGAGCGCGGTCTGGGCCGGCAGCACCAGCGTGGCCAGCACGAGGGCGGCCAGCGCCGTCAGCGCGATCGACACGATCAGCCAGGCGCTGCCCAGCACGCGCATGCTGCTCGCGGTGGCGAACCCGAAGACCGGGACGACGACGCCGACGACGGCGTAGACCCGGCAGATCCGGTGCAGCAGTTGCAGCGTCTCCGTGGCCCGGGTGTCGTCGGGGGCGGCCAGGGCCCGGCGGGCGGCGGGCGGGAACATGCTGGCGGCGACGGTGACGGGACCGATGGCGACGATCGCGGCGAGGACGTGGACGGCGAGGAGGAACTTGGTCACGGTGGGACGCTAGGCGGGTGGCGGATCTTGGAGAAGTGGCGGGATTGCCAGAGGGCGACGGATTCTCGCCAGCCTGTTTCTCACACGTACTGACGGGGGCAGGGCAGCAGGGCCTGGTTGGCGCCAATCCGTCGAATGGCTAGGTTCTTGCCATGCATACTGTCGCCGTTCTGGCGCTGGACCAGGTGATCCCGTTCGACCTGTCCGTCCCGATCGACACCTTCGGCTGGGCTCGGCTGCCCGATGGCCGGCCCGCCTACCGGGTGCGGGTCTGCTCCCCGGCCGGTGAAGTGAGCGCGGGCGCCGGCGCCTTCGCGGTCCGGGCGGCGCACGGCCTGGAGGCGCTGGCGGAGGCCGACACGATCATGCTGCCGGGCGTCGCCGACCCGACCGTGCCGCTGCCGCCGGGCGTGGCGGAGGCGGTGTGCGCGGCGGCGGCGAACGGCACCCGCATCGCGTCGATCTGCGTGGGCGCGTTCGTCTTCGCGGCGACCGGCCTGCTGGACGGACGGCGGGCGACGACGCACTGGTGCGCGGCCGCGGACCTCGCGGCGAGCTACCCGGGGATCACCGTCGACCCGAACGTCCTCTACGTCGACAACGGCCAGTTCCTCACCTCGGCGGGCGCGGCCGCGGCCATGGACATGTGCCTGCACATGATCCGCAGGGACTACGGCTCGGCGGTCGCCGCGCACACGGCCCGGATGTCCGTGATGCCGCTGGAACGGGAGGGCGGGCAGGCCCAGTTCATCGTCCACGACCTGCCGCCGGCGCCCGCCGGTGCCACCCTGGAGCCCCTCCTGGCCTGGCTGGAGGACAACTGCGACCGCGACCTCACCCTGGACGAGATCGCGGCACAGGCCCGTACGAGCAGCCGTACCCTCAACCGGCGCTTCCGCGAACAGACCGGCACGACACCGCTGCAGTGGCTGCACCGGGCGCGGGTGCGGCGGGCGCAGCACCTGCTGGAGACGACGCCGTACCCGGTGGAACGGATCGCCGTACAGGCGGGCTTCGGGTCGCCGACGGCCTTCAGGGAGCGGTTCCGCCGGGTGGTGGGGACGAGTCCGCAGGCGTACCGGAGGTCGTTCCGGGCGGCGGAGGAGGGGGCCGTGCGGGAGAACGGTTCCGTGAGGGCGTAGGGGGGCGGATCAGCCCCGGCGGTCGGCGACGGCCCAGGAGGTCAGGGCCACGGCGCCGGCGACGCCGAACACGGACGGCCAGGCGCCGACCTTCTTGGCCAGCGGGTGGGACGCGGCGAACGCGGCGACGTACGCGGCGGTCAGCGCACCGGCGGCCTTCCCGCCCGCCTGCCGGCGCCACTGCTGCGCGGCGGCGGCTCCCGCGACGGCCAGGACGGCCCCGCCGAGCTGCCGCTTCTTGGTCCAGCGGGCGACGCCGTAACCGCCGACGAGTCCGGTCGCGGCGACCACCGCACTGGGAACCCTGGCCATGAGTGCCTCCTCGTAAGCCTTTTCTGCTGCCTTGGTCTGTTTCTTCTGCCTGCGCCGAGGCTAACGCGCGGCCGCTTCGGCACCCTGACCTTGAGTCGAGGCTTGTCAAGTTTCCGGATCGGAGCGGACGCCTTGCCGCCCACTGGCCCCGTGCGAAGATCGCGGGGTGAACGACACGCACCGAGTGAGCCGAGTGAGCCGGGTGAACGGCATACGCTTCCGCCTCGCCGACGATGCCGACCTCACCGCACTCGTTCACCTGCGGGACGACGCCGCCCGCTGGATGCTGGCGCAGGGCATCACCGGCCAGTGGCAGCCGGGCGAGCTGGACGAGAGCCACTTCCACCGGGTCGTACGGAGCGGAGAGGTCTGGCTCGCGGAGGCCGAGGGCCACCTGGCCGGGGCCTGGGAACTGTGGTGGGAGGACGAGGCGGCCTGGGGACCGCAGCCGCCGGTGGCCGGTTACGTCCACCGCCTGATGGTGAACCGCGGCAGCACCCCGCCCGGAACGGGCCTACAGCTCCTGCGAGCCGCTGAGCGCCGCGTGGCCGCAGCGGGGCGGGCGTTGGTACGCCTGGACTGCCTGGCCGGCAACGCGCGCCTGAACACGTACTACCTGAACGCCGGTTACCGGATCGCCGGCCACAAGGCGGGCAAGCCACAGCCGGGCGGCGCGCCCAAGTCGTTCACGCTTCTGGAAAAGGCCGTGGAGGCGGAAAGCGAAGCGGAACGCCCCCTCCCGCGCCGGTGACGGTACGACGGATGCGGGTCACCGCGTTGCGGAGAAGGAAGGGGCGGTCGGCGCATGCCGTGGAAGACGGCGGTGCCGGGGTGGGGGATCAGATCCCGAACGGAGCGGCGTAGCGCACGGTTCCGCCGGGCAGCGGAAGGCCGGCGTCGAGGCTGAGCGCCATCAGGGCGTCGTCCGGGACGTCGATGGTCAGGCCGATGCCCTGGCCGGAGGCCCGGGTGAAGCCGAACCGCGGGTAGTACGCCGGGTGCCCGAGGACGACCACATGGTGCTCGCCCAGTGACCTTGCCGCGGCCAGGGCCGCGCGGATGGCCGCGGCCCCCGCACCGGTCCGCTGCCGCTCCGGGCGGACGGCGCACGGGGCCAGGCACAGGGCCGGTGTGGCGTCGATGTGGCAGCGGGTCAGCAGAGCGTGGCCCACGGGGTGGCCGGCCTCGTCAGCCGCGACGAGGGACAGGCCCTCGATCCAGGCGGCCGGGTCGGCGCGCAGGGCGTCGACCAGGTCGGCCTCCGCAGGCGTGGGGAACGCGGCGAGGATGATGTCGCGGACGGCGGGGATGTCGGCGCCGGTCTCGGCACGGGTGATCCAGCTGTTGCCCATGGTGATGGGGGATCCGTTTCAGGAGGTGTTCGTGTACGTGCCCCGCGAGCTCACGCTCCCGGCGAGGGCGGACAGGAGTGGACGGGAGTGGTCAGGCCACGGCCCGGGACGTGAGAGAGACCCGGACGCTGCGGACGGTGGCCTTGAGCGCGGTCATCAACCTCACCTCCCTGTTTCTCGGCTCCTGAACAAGTACGAACAATGCAACCGTACACGGCGCCGGCTGCCGGGAGGCGCGGGTGCACCGTTGCACCGACCTCGTAGCGCGATGCGGGGGGCACGGCTGGCACGGGGCCACGGGGCCACGGGGCCGCGGGGCCGCGGGGACACGGACAGGGTCGGCCATCGAGGCTGCCGTGAGTGGACCAGCCGAAGCCCCTCCACAAGGCCGTGGCATCCTTCCTCGGGACCGTCCCCGAGCAGACCGGCGGTGAAGCCCGGTGAACGACCGCGACGCGCATCCCGATCCGGACCTGAACCCGGACCTGAACCCGGACCTGGACCTCGACCTGGACCTCGACCGGGCACTGACGGTCGCGACCGAGCTGGCCGCCTGGGCGTCGGTGGTGATCCGCAGCCCGCGGGCCGGCGGGGTGAGGGAGAAGGCGAGCCCGGCGGACATCGTCACGCAGACGGACGAGACGATCGAGGCCCACGTCCGCTCGGTCCTGCGGGCGGCCTTCCCGTCCCACGGCATCGAGGGCGAGGAGTACGGCACCCACGAGCCGGCCGACCCGAACGCCCCGTACTGGGTCGTGGACCCGGTCGACGGCACCACGAACTACGCCCACGGCATCGGCTGGTGCTCCTTCTCCCTGGGCCTGGCGGCCCCCGACGGAACCCCGTTGCTCGGCTTGGTGGCCGACCCCTGGCGAGGAGAGACCTTCACGGCGATCCGAGGAAGAGGTGCCCGCCTGAACGGCACCCCGACCCGGGCGGCCACCCACACCACCCTCACGGGCCACGTCTTCCTGACGGAATGGGCAGCCCACGCCCACTGGCCGGGCCTGGACGCTCTGTTGGGTGCCTTGTCGCACCGTCACTGCACGGCCAGGGTGATGGGCTCGACGGCTCTCTCCCTGGCCCAGGTGGCCGCAGGCCGGGCCACCGCCGCGGCGATCGGCGAATTCCACGCGGTGGACGGCCTCCCGGCGTACCTGATCGCGACGGAGGCGGGGGCGGTGGCACTCCCGCGGGTTCCGGTCTACGACGAGCCGTTGCTGCTGATGGCGCGGGGGGTGGCGGAGGAGATGGGGGAACTGTGGCTTGCGGTCCGCAGAGACGAGATCCAGCCCGGTTCAGCCCCTGCCGATGGCCGAGTTGGGGGCAGTTCCAACTGAACGAGTGGTTTCTCCGGACTGCGTCTGGGACGGCGTTTTTCCGCTGAGCGCCGGGAGAGCTATGGAGCGATCGCCCTCCATACGAAGGAGAACACCATGCGTGGACGTACCGCACTGGCTGCCGCCGCTCTCGCTGCTACCGCAGTCCTCGGATGCGCAGGCGCCGCGGCCGCAGACGCCGGGGCTCAAGGCGCTGCCGTGCACTCTCCCGGAGTTCTGAGCGGAAACGTGGTCCAAGTGCCCGTACACGCGCCCATCAACGTGTGTGGCAACACCATCAGTGTCATCGGGCTTCTCAACCCTGCGTTCGGCAACGTCTGCGTCAACGAGTAGCGCTTGTCCGCAGGGCCGGCACGCGGCACTCCGCCGCGTGCCGGCTCGCGTCAGCTTCGGGCACGATCGATCCCTTGCGGTAACTACCGGATAGGGCAGGCGATGTCAGGCTTCGAACGGTTCGGAGAACACGTCACCACAGAAAGCGACAGGTAGGAGGGCCGTTCGAGATAGAACCCGAGCGACACATCGGCCCCCGAACTCAGTTTTTCAGTAACGGAGTTGGCCAGTAACGCAAGATCGATGAAGTTACGCTCCCATTCGGAGGAAAACCGGGGCGCGTACTCTTCCACGCGCGCCCCGAGCCAGGCGGCAGCGTCCTTCGCTTCGTCCCACGTGCTGCGAATCAGGGAACGCGGCTTGACGAGCCAATGCGCCGGCTCCAGGGGAGGAAGGTCCACGGTCGGGAACTCCGCTGCGACCTCGCGATATCGCTGAATCAGCTCCGCCTTGCTCCCGGCCGGTGGCGGCTCGGGATGCGGAGGCCGCCGGAGGGCCTCCTGGTCGAAACGCTCTTTCGCCCCGACCCATAGATAGCCGTGGTGATGCACCAGTCGTTCCTGTCGGGCGTCGAAGGTCGAAGGGTGACCGGTCCCGGTTCCATACCGGGGAGCCGGGACCAGCCAGGGGATGGGTCAGACAGGGAGCCCGAACCTCGCCGGATCGATACCGGCCGCGTCCAGCTCCTCCGTTGTGAACCGCAACGGCTCCACGTCCGGCCGCTTGCTGTCACCCAGGGCCCAGGCGTCGTCGCCGATCCGGGCCAGGGTCACGCACCCTTCGGTGCAGGGACCTCCGCAAGCCTTCGCAAAGGAGGCTGCGCTGATGTCGAGGCCGTACAGCTTGGTTCCGTCCAGCATTACTGCACCTTCCTGCTCGGCTGACGCGGCCATGACTGACCGCCGCCGCCCTTGATGGGCGGGAGTTTGTGGGGAGGTGAGGCAGAAGCCTCAGTGATCGGAGGCCTTTCCGAACCCAGCGCAGCGTCAGCACTTACACGGCGGCCATGCGGATCAGGTTGCGGTGCGGAGGCCAGGCGGGACCGGCCCAACTCGATCAGAGGGATGATCGTTCGCGGTGCGCACAGGTCCCCCTCGTAGCGCGGTGGAATCATCCAGTACGCGCCGGGCGGCTGTTGACGGTCGAGGCGTGGCACTCCGAGATAGGTGCCATGGCCGAGGCAGGTGGCGATGTCGTCGTATGCCCAGACCAGACCTGCATGGCCTTGGACCAGGGCGTAGTACGTCCCACCCGCGACGCGGTGGTCGTAGATGATGGAACCTCCCAATACTTCGCCAAGGGAGACCGCGACCTGGTCCGGGTCCCTCGAAGCCAGAGCGGCATGAATCACGTCGGCCGGCATGCGCACGGCGGCAAACCGATCACCGAGAGGCAGGAGTGCGACTCCCTGGATTGCCCACTCGGACCGCGCCTGCTCTGGTGCCGGATGAGCTCGGGCGAGCCACGCGGCAATGGCTCTGTCGAGCGCCTCCTGTGTATCCACGCGCATGCCTCCTGTGTCGGGTTCGATCAGGTACGGCACACAGAGTTCTGGAATCGGACGACATATTCGAGGACTTGGATAGGCCTCTGGGAGGACTTAGGAAGGGCTTCGTTTGCTCCTCCTGGGGTAAAGGCCGCTCAACAAGGGACGCCATGTGGGACCGTTGGAGGAGCCAGCAGCAGGAGGTGTCCACGTGCCCAGGTCCACCGGTAACGTCCGGCTCAAGGCTGCTCGCGTTGCTGCCGGGTTCAACTCGCAGCAGGATCTGGCCGACGCCCTTACTCGGCACGCCAAGGGCATGGGCATTCGCGGGCTGTCGATCGGGGTGCGGCAGGTCCGGCGATGGGAGTCGGACACTCCTCCGTGGCCGCAGCCGGACTGTCAACGTGTGCTTGTCCAGCTGCTGGGTCAGAGCATGGAAACGCTAGGTTTCACGCCCCCGTGGGGTTCCGAGGGCTCGCAACAGGCTGGCCACTCGCGACGCACCTTGGTCACGGGTGGCGCAGCGACCCTGGGCCTGGCAGTCCTACCCGGCAGGGCAGGCGGCGCACCACAACCCGACACAGCCGGAACCGACTTCCAGGCAGTGACTCGTTCTCACCGGCGCCTCTACTGGTCCGTCAGGCCGACCCAGCTGCACCCCGCCGTTGTCGCCCACGCCACGCTCGGCTGTGCTCTACTGCCAGAGACGAGGGACTCGACTCGTCGCATAGTGGCGGCAGCTCTGGCCGAGACGTACCTGCTGGCGAGCAGGATCGAGTTCTTCGACCTGCGTGAACCGAGCAGGGCCAACGAGACCCTCCTACTTGCTCTGCAAGCCGCTGGGGAGGCCGACGCCCCGTTGCTCGGCTCGGCGATCATCGCGCACATGGCCTTTGTCCCGGGCTGGGTGGCGGACCGTGACGGAGCCCTGGAGCGCATGACCGCAGCCCGCACATACGCCCGCCGTGCTCTCGCTTCCGCAGAATTCCTGGCATGGCTCGATGCTGTAGAGGCCGAATGCGAAACTAGGTGTGGGAACACCCGCACAGCACTGAACCTGATCGGTCACGCCGAGGACGTATTGGCTGCCGGTAATGGCCACTCCTCGCCGGAGTGGATGGACTGGTTCTCCCCAGCTCGTCTGGCGGCCTTCAAGGGCAACACGCAAATGATCGCGGGCCACTTCCCGCAAGCTAGGGAGAGCTTGCACCATGCCTTGACCTCGATGACTCCTGCCGAGGACAAACAGCGTTCTGTGGTCTACGGCGATCTGGCAGCCGTGGAAGCAGCATCAGGAAACCCGGAGCTGGCGTGCAGCTACGCGGGACAGGCCCTCGACCAGTTGGCGATCACCTGGTACGCCACTGGCATGGACCGAGTGCGCGAGGTTCGTCGCACACTCGTGCCCCATCAGCATGAGCGCTGTGTTCGTGACCTGGATGACCGGCTATACGACTGGGCGACGACGCTCAACGCCCTGAGTCGTTGAACTGACCGATTAGCACCGGCAGTTCCTGCAGACTCTCGACACGGAAGGTTGGCAACTCCCTTGCCTCGCCGGTGCTCCACTGAATAGTCGCCCAGGGCCCGCGATGCACTAGCGCGGTCTGCATGCCGGTCTGTCGCGCGGGCCGGATGTCGTTGTCGCATCGATCCCCGACATACAGGATCTCGTCCACGTCGAACGGCACGGCCTCGGCAACCTGCTTGAAGAACTCAAGGTCGGGTTTGCTGGCCCCCCAATCATCCGACGTGCCGATCAGATCGACGTCGCGTGAGAACAACTCACGCAGGATCCGCCCGGCCCGCACGGTCTGGTTTCCGGCGATGCCTAGCCACAGCCCGTCGGACCGCAGCTTGGCCAGGGCGGGTCGGACATCTGAATACAGATCGTCTTCCCCGAAGGTCTCCGGTTGCCCCGCGGCGGCCCGCTTGTCCCGCTCCTCATAGAGATGGAACCCAGGCTGAAACTCCTGGAAGACGTCCCGGTAGTCCCGCCCCTGTGCGATCACTGCCCCGAACATCGCATGGAAGGTGTGCCTCGGGACCCCCAACCAGTCGGCCCAGGCCCCATACTCCCGGGTCTCGTCCACAAGGCACTCACCTACGTCGAAGACCACTGCGCGAATCATGGGGGCAGGGTACCGGGGTGGTTAAGTCCCCGGGCGGCGAGCGTTAGATGGACATGCTGCATCCGCGACCAGCCCAACTTGTGCGTCATGTGTGACATGAGCGATCAACCTGGGTCACTATGGGGCGATGGGAGAGCGAGTCATAGGTCACATAGCTGGCGTAGTCCCTGGTGCGGTCTTCCCGCGCCGGACGGATGTGAAGCGGGCCAACCTGCACAGCGACACCATGCGGGGCATCTCGCGACTGAAGGATGCCGACGGCAGCTATGTCGCGGACGCGATCGTCTTGAACGGCGGCTACGAAGACGACGAAGACGATTGGGTTTCGATCAAGTACACCGGCGCTTCTCCGGACAAAGAGAAGAGCAAGGACGGTAAGACGCTGCTGCGGAGCCAGTCTTGGGAGTATCGGGATAATGTCGCGCTCAAGCTTAGCTTCGAGCGCGGTCATCCTATTCGAATCATCCGCGGACCTGAGGGCGACGCGCGCTATTCGTTGCCCGGCAGCTATAGGTATGACGGCCTGTATCGGATCACTGAGTCTCGCACAGCCTTCTCCAAGTCGCTGGCCCCCGACGGCTCCCCTATTGAAATATGTCAGATTGAGCTGAAGCGACTTCCAGACTCAGAGCAAGAGTTGACCCTCGTCGAACGGCAGATAGCCTCCGTGCTGGTGAGGCAGGAGGAACTCCTAAAAGGGCGGCCGCTCCAGACTCCCGTCGCCCAAGGCGAGGTTGAGTTTCTCGATGGTGAGCGTTTCCCCGCGACACGTACCACCTCCATCCAGCGGATTGTGCGCGATGCTGCTGCGGCGAGGCGCATCAAGGACCTGTATGAGAATGAGTGTCAAATATGTGAAATGCGTTTGGTGGGGCCAGATGAGAAGCCCTACAGTGAAGGCGCCCACATAAAGCCACTGGGTAATCCGCATAACGGGCCGGATGTTGAGAGGAACATCCTCTGCCTCTGCCCCAACTGTCATGTACGCCTTGATATCGGTGCCATCGTCATTGGTGACGATTGGTCGATCATCGTACGTGCCGGAATGTTCGGTGAAAACATACGAACAACGCTCAAGCGGCACAAGCAGCACAGGGTGCACGAAGAGTACGTTGGATATCACAGGGACTGGTGGCAGAAGAAGACCGGCCCCAGCCAAGCCTGAGGCCGGGGCCTGCCCTGGGTGGGCCTGAGTTCGGGGTCGAGTTGTCTACTCGACCCCGTGGCACCCTCCGTATGCGAGGGCTGACCCACACCAACACCCCGCCCCCCTCTGCGGCGGCCAAGCCACAGCCCGCCCCCGCGCCGCCAGCGTCGTCGCGTACTGCGGCAACAGCGTCACGTCGTCCGGGGACGCTCCCTCCGAGGCGGCGAACGCCTCGAAGGACGGGACCGTGCCGGTGACGATGCCCAGGTTGGCCGTGCCCGAAGAGGCCAGCTCGCGGAGCGAGGACTCTATGGTCGACAGGTGCTCGTCGTGGGAGGGGTACTCCGTGGTCAGGTCCGGGTACGCCGAGGTCAGTTCCGTCAGCTCGGCCGCCGGCCAGTGCAGCACCGCCACCGGGAACGGGCGGGACAGTGCCTCCCGGTAGGCGCCCAGTTCCGCTCGCAGCCGTGAGATCTCCGCCTCCAGCTCCGCCGGGTTGGACGAGCCCAGGGACCACACCCGCTTCGGGTCGTGGAGTTCGTCCAGGGAGACCGGGGAGGCGTGAAGGGTGTCCGCCAGGGTGTCCCAGTCGTCGTGGGCCAGGCCCAGCATGCGGCGCACGCGGTGGCGGCCGTACAGCAGCGGATGGGTCGAGTACGGGGTTTCCGTCGAGGCCGTCAGCAGCAACCTCGCCGCCTCCGTGAATGTCTCCTCCGCCGCCTCCAGCTCGTCATGCGACTCCAGGGACTCGGCCACGATCACCCACGGCGCCGGATCCCGCGGAGCGGCCGCGCGGATTCCGTCGATGATCGCCCTCGCCTCTGCCTCATGGCCGTACTCCCAGAGGTTCGACGCCTTCAGGGCCCGTACCAGAGCAGGGCTCTCCAGGCCGCCGGGAGATGACAGCAGGCGGTCGTAGAGCGTGGTCGCGGCGGGGCGGTCGCCGGACAGTTCCAAGTGGGCCGCGGCGCGCAGGAGAAGGGCCTCGGCGTCCTCGGGATACAGGCCGGCGGTCCGCTCCAGGCGTGCCGCTTCGGCGGTGTGGTCGACGTTCTCGGCAGGCGTGTCGGGGCGCATGGGGGACACCGTACTGCCGACCAGGGACGTAGGAGGAGTACGCACTGGTCATCGGTGCCCCCCGAGATCTACCCGTTGATGAAGGCGGTGTCGGGGAGTGCCGGGAACGAGAACCCTCTCGGCTCTGGTGAGTTGGAGGGGCGGGCCCTATCGTGCGGGCGGCTCCTGGAGAGGCGGGTGTGCGGATGCGTGTCGTGCAGCACCGTGATCGGCGCAGGCGGGCGAGGTGGCGGCGGGGGCTGTGGGGCGGGGGCGAGGTGCTCGTCACCGTCGGGGCCGTGCTCATGCTGCTCGTCGTGCATCAGCTGTGGTGGACGAACCGGGAGGCGAGGCAGGGGGCCGAGCGGAAGGTGGAGGCCCTGGAGAAGGAGTGGGGGAGCGGCGGCGGGGGCGGTTCCGCCTCGGGTGGTACGCCTGTCGCGCCGGCGCCGGCGTCGTCGCCGTCAGCCGCGACGAAGGCTCCCCAGAGGGCGGGGCAGAGGTCGTACACCCCCGTCATCGTCTCCGGTCGGCCCCGCCGCTCTCAGGCGTACGCCATCCTCACCATCCCCCGGCTGCGGCTCCGTGTCCCCGTCGCCGAGGGCGTGAGCAAGCCGGACGTCCTCAACAAGGGGTACGTCGGTCACTACCCCGGCACCCAGCAGCCCGGCCAGGCAGGCAACTTCGCGCTCGCCGGGCACCGGAACACCCACGGGGAGCCCTTCCGGTACCTCCCTCGGCTGAGGCCGAGGGACACCATCCAGGTCGAGACGAAGACGGCCACGTACACGTACGCGGTCGACAAGGTCCTTCCGCAGACCTCCGCACGCGACTCGGGTGTGCTGCGGCCCGTGCCGCACTCCCTCGTGCGGCCCGGACGCGGGTACGACCGGCCCGGCTACTACGTCACCCTGACCACCTGCACCCCGGAGTTCACCTCGCGGTACCGGATGGCGGTGTGGGGGAAGCTGGTGTCCATGCGGCCTCGCGCGTAGGGAGCCGGGGAGTCCGGAGAGCCGGGGAATCGGGGAGCGTGCGTCTCACGCCCGCTCCCGCAGCACCGCCACGCTCACCGCCCCGAGCGCGGCCAGGACCGCCGACACCACCATCGCCACGTTCGCGCCGTGGGCCAGGCCGCCGCCCGAGGACGTGACGAGCGCGATCGTCAGGGCCACGCCGGCGCAGGAGCCGATGTAGCGGAACGTCTGCTGGGCCCCGGAGCCCATCGCGGCCCGCTCCCGCGGTACCGACTCCACCGCCACCAGCGGCAGCGCCGCGTTCAGCAGGCCGCTGCCCACGCCGCCGATCACCAGGCCGGGCAGCATCCGGGTCCACGAGCCCGCGCCGATCGCGCCCAGCATCGTCAGCGCGCCCACCGCGTGCAGCAGGAAGCCGAGCGCCAGCTGCCATCGCGGGGACACCCGGCCCGCCAGCCGCTTCGCCTGCAGGGCCACCACGAAGGACAGGCCGGACCACAGCAGGAACAGCCAGGCCGTGTCCATCGCGGACAGGTGCTGGGTCTGCTGCAGGAGAGCGGGGAGGTAGCTGAAGAGGCCGATCACGGTCAGGCCGGTGAAGAGGCCGCCGGCGGAGGAGGCCAGGAAGCGGGGGTGGCGGAGGAGAGAGAGGTCGATCATGGGGGTCCGGGAACGGCGCTCCAGGACCGCGAACAGCGCCAGCAGGACCACCGCCGCCGCCAGCAGCAGGACCACCGGGGTCCGCAGCCAGCCGTCGCGGCCCAGGGTGAGCGCGGCCACCAGGGCCACCAGGGCCGAGCCGAAGGTCAGGGCGCCGGGGAAGTCGGGGCGGCCGCCGCGCGGTGCCTTCGACTCCGTCAGCGGCCGGATGCCCAGCGCGGCCACCAGCAGTGCCGCCGCGCCCAGAGCGCCGTAGGCCACCCGCCAGGTCGGCATCGCCCCGGCGATCAGCGGTCCCGCCGCGATGCCGCCGCTCACGAAGGCGCCCCACACGCCGGTCGCGTGCAGCCGGCCGCGCGGGCTCGGGAACGCCGTCACCAGCAGGCCCAGGCTGCTCGCCAGGATCGCCGCGCTTGCCGCGCCCTGGGCGATACGGGTCAGCGTGAACAGGAAGGTGGAGGTCGTCAGGCCGCCCAGGGCCGTGGTCAGGCCGAGGGCGAGGGTGCCGGAGAGGAAGACGCGGCGGCGGCCGTAGTCGTCGGCCAGGCTGCCGGCCACCAGGAGGAGGGCGGCCAGGCCCAGCGGGGTGCCGTTCAGCAGCCAGGCCTGGGCGGAGAGCGGGGTGTGCAGATCGGCCGCCGTGTCCCGGAGCGTGACCACCGGAGCCGTGTAGGTCATGAGGGCCACGGCGGTCGCGGCGCTGGTCAGGGCCAGGGTGGCCCGGGGGTGCGGGGGTGCTGAGAGGGGAGTGTCCCGCCGCTCGGCCGTGGGCCGGACGGTGAGAGTTCTTTCATTGAACCTAGCCATGTGTCATACCGTAACACCGTCAGTTCGGTGATTGAACCAACGCCGGGAAAATGGTTACAGTGGACCGCATGGCACTGGGCAAGGACTACGTGACGCAGGAATGCTCGATCGCCCGCGCGCTCGAGGTCGTCGGCGAGCGGTGGACGCTCCTCGTCGTCCGCGACGCGATCTACGGCGTCCGGCGCTACAACGACTTCCTGGTCCACCTCGGCATCCCGCGCGCCGTTCTCTCGGCCCGGCTGAAGATGCTCACCGAGGAGGGGATCCTGGTGAGGCGCCGGTACCAGGAGGCGCCGCCGCGTGACGAGTACGTCGTCACCGAGCGCGGCATCGCGCTGTGGCCGGCGCTTCGGGCCCTCGGGCTGTGGGGGCGCGAGCACTTCCAGGAGGCCCGGCTGCGGTCCTTCCGGCATGCGGAGTGCGGCACCGAACTCGGGTCGTACGGCGAATGTCCCGCGTGCGGAACCGTCGTGCCCGTCCCGGACGTTGTCATGGTGCCGGAGCCGGGACTCGCTCCCGATCCGGTGGACCCGGTCAGCAGGGCGCTGCTCAAGCCGAAGAGGCTGTTGGAGCCTCTGGAGACCGATCCTGTATAACCGATACGGGGAGTAGAACCGCAGGTCAGTGCAAGGGGAGGGGGAGCGGTCGTGCGCAGTCGTGTCGCCGTCGCGCGTCCCGTCGTCCTGCTGCTGGTCCTGGTGAACCTGCTCCTGCTCCAGGCCACGCTCCTCGACACCGGCAGCCTCTCCACCGCCGTCGCGCTCGCCGCGACCGCCGCCGCCGGCTCCGCGCTCGCCGTCTGCTCGCTCGTCGCCGCCCGCTGCGCCCCCGCCGTCGCGCCCACCCGGGTCCGTACGGCGATACGTGACCGGGACCGGCGTACGGCCTTCCTGCCCCAGCGCGACCCCGACGCCTCGGGGCGCCGTCGGCCCCGGGCACCCGGACACGCCCTCGCGACGACCTGCGCGTAGGGCACCACTTCACCGAAGCCGAAGCCGAAGCCGAAGTCACTGTGACCCCGCGCGGGTCGTCATGCCGCCATGCCATGTCCCGGCACCAGCAAGGTCCCGGCGCATGCCATGTCCACGCACCCGGCACGACGCACCCCAGCACGGAGGGTCCACTCATGTCCGTTTTCGCCCGCTTGGTCGAGCAGCTCGCCGACCTGCTCCAGCCGCTCTTCCACGCCTCGGCGGCCGCCGCCGCGATCGTCCTGTTCACCGCGCTCGTACGACTGCTCGTGCATCCCCTGTCCCGGGCGGCCGCCCGCGGCCAGCGCGCCCGCACCGCACTGCAGCCGAGAGTCGCCGAGCTGCGCAAGAAGCATGCCGATGACCCCCAGCGGCTGCAGAAGGCGGTGCTGGAACTGCATGCCGAGGAGAAGGTCTCGCCGCTGTCCGGCTGCCTGCCCAGCCTGCTCCAGCTGCCCGCCTTCTTCCTCCTCTACCACCTCTTCTCCAACTCCTCGATCGGCGGCGAGACCAACGGGCTGCTGACGCACTCGCTGTTCGCCGCGCCGCTCGGCGGCCGCTGGGCCGACGCCCTCGCCGACGGCGGGATCTTCGGGACGGCTGGGCTCGTCTACCTCGCGCTGTTCGCCCTCGTCGCGGCCGTCGCCGCCTTCAACTTCCGCCGCACGAAGCTGATGATGGCGAAGAACCCGGTCACCGTCGCGGCCGGTGGGGGCGATCAGGTGCCGGGGCTCGGCGCGGTCAACAAGGTCATGCCGTTCATGTCCTTCTTCACGCTCGTCACCGTGGCGGTGGTGCCGCTCGCGGCCGCGCTGTACGTCGTCACCAGTACGACCTGGAGCGCGATCGAGCGGGCCGCGCTCTACCGCTGAGCCCTCGGCCGGAAGGCCGCGGTTACGGTCCAGTACCTGAACAAGGTCTTGCGGACTGGACCAGGTGATTGGAGGATCGACCAGTCCTCCGATGGCTGCACACATCGGTCGGGCGCCCCGCTATCGAGGGAGATGGTGACCATGAAGCTGCTGCGAGTCGGTACGGCCGGTGCGGAGCGACCCGCGCTGCTCGACGCCGAGGGAACCCTGCGGGATCTGTCGGGCATCGTGGACGACATCGACGGGGCGCTCCTCGCCGACGACGGCGCGCTCGGCCGGGTACGGGCGGCGGCCGAGGCCGGCGAACTGCCCGCGCTGGACGCGGCGGGCCTGCGGATCGGGCCCCCGCTCGGCCGGATCGGCAAGGTCGTGTGCATCGGGCTGAACTACCACGACCACGCCCGCGAGACGGGCGCGGAGCCGCCCGCCGAGCCCGTGATCTTCTTCAAGGCCGCGGACACGGTCGTCGGGCCGAACGACACCGTGCTCGTGCCCCGCGCCTCCACCAAGACCGACTGGGAGGTGGAGCTGGCCGTCGTCATCGGACGGACGGCCCGCTATCTGGAGTCGGCCGAGCAGGCGCTCGCGCATGTCGCCGGGTACGCGGTGGCGCACGACGTGTCCGAGCGTGAGTTCCAGATCGAGCGGGGCGGGACCTGGGACAAGGGGAAGAACTGCGAGACGTTCAACCCGCTGGGCCCCTGGCTGGTCACCGCGGACGAGGTGGCCGACCCGCAGAACCTGTCGCTGAAGCTGTGGGTGAACGGGGAGCTGAAGCAGGACGGCACGACGGCCGAGCAGATCTTTCCGGTGGCGGAAGTCGTGCGGTACGTCAGCCACTTCATGACGCTCTACCCCGGGGATGTCATCAACACCGGTACGCCGGCCGGGGTTGCCATGGGGCAGCCCGAGCCGAAGCCGTATCTGCGGGCCGGGGACGTGGTGGAGCTGGAGATCGCGGGGCTCGGCCGGCAGCGGCAGGAGCTCAAGGACGCCTGAGGGGCGGGGAACGGCGCCTCGGCCGGCGACTGCGGGTCCGTTGCGGCCCGTCGCTCACGCGGCGGAGCCGCATGCCGACAGCCGCATGCCGACAGCCGCATGCCGACAGCCGCATGCCGACAGCCGCATGCCGACAGCCGCATGCCGACAGCCGCATGCCGACACGGCCCCGAGCCCTTGAGGCGTCCCCCAACGGCCCGAGCCCCCGAGGCGTCCCCCATCAGGCCAGCAGTGAGGCGAGCCTCCGCCATGCCTCTCGCGGCAGGCCGTCCCGCGAGCCCTCGTCGATCACCTGGATCGCCACATGGTCCGCGCCCGCCTCGTGGAAGGCCTCGATGCGGGAGCGGATGCCGGCCTCGTCGCCCCAGGCGAAGAAGGTGTCGATCAGACGGTCGCTGCCGCCGTCCTTGAGGTCGTCCTCGGTGAAGCCCAGACGCAGCCAGGTGTCGGTGTAGTTGGGCAGGGCGAGATACAGGGCGAGGGTGTCGCGGGCCGCGGCACGGGCCCTGCCCGGGTCGGTCTCCAGGATCACCTTGAACTCCGGGGCCAGCAGCGCGCTGTCGCCGAGGATCTTGCGGGCCTGGGCCGTGTGCTCGGGCGTGACCAGATACGGGATCGCGCCGGCCGCGCGCCTGCCGGCGAGGTCGAGCGTCTTCGGCCCGAGGGCGGCCAGCACCCGGCGGTCGGCAGGCACCCCGGCGGCGTCCAGGGCGTCGAGGTAGGCGACCAGGGCCGAGTACGGGCGGCGGTACTGCTCGTGGAGCCTGGCGTGGCTGACCCCGAGGCCCAGCACGAAACGGCCGGGGTGGGCGGCCTCGACCCCGGCGAAGGCCGCGGCGCTCTCGGCGGCCTCGTACTGCCAGATGCTCTGGATGCTGGTGCCGACGGTCAGCGTCGAGGTCGCCTCCAGCAGAGGGACGGCGTGCCGGGCGGCGCTGCTGCCGCCCAACCAGGCGGCGCCGAAGCCGAGTTGTTCCAGCTCGGCGGCGGCCTCGCCGATCTCGGTGCGGCGGGAGGGGTCCTCGTCGCGCAGGCCGTGGCTCCAGATTCCGTACCGCCCGACGGATTCCTTGAGAAGGTGCGGGGTGTTGCTCATGGGCCTGGTTCCCTCCGGTCGGTGGTGATGCCGTAACGCATGTGACATCAGTGACAACCGGAGGGTGCCCCGGGGTAATCCCCGATCAGCTCTCCAGGAACTGCCCCAGCGCCTCCACCACGAAGCGGTGGTCCTGCAGCTGAGGGAGGCCCGAGACGGTCACCGAGCCGATGACGCCGACGTTCTCGACGTTGATCGGGAACGAGCCGCCGTGGGCCGCGTAGCTGTCCGGGTCCAGACGGGAGGACTCCTCGAACGTCGTGCCCTTGGCCCGGAAGCGGGCGCCGACCAGGTAGGAGGCGGCGCCGTAGCGCTCGACGACCCGGCGCTTGCGGGCGATCCAGGCGTCGTTGTCCGGGGTCGAGCCGGGCAGGGCCGCATGGAAGAGCTGCTGGCCGGCGCGGTGGATGTCGATGGCGACCGGGGCCTGGCGCTCCCTGGCCAGCTCGACCAGGAGAGAGCCCAGGGCCCAGGCGTCGTCGCAGGTGAACCGGCGGAAGACCAGGCGGCGTTCCTGTGCCTCCAGCTCCTCCACGCTCGGGGTGATCTCGGGGGCGAACTTCGGGGTGATCTGCGGGTGATGCATCAGAGGGTCACCGTCACCTTGTCGCGGGCGGACCGGCGGGCCGCCTCCAGTACGTCGAGGGCCGCGGCCGCTTCCAGCGCGGTCACCGGGTTGGGTCCGGCACCGGTCAGGGCTGCCGCCACGGCCGCATAGTAGGCCGGGTAGTCGCCGGGCAGGGTCCGCACGGGACGGCCGCCGCCGGTCAGCGGGGATTCGCCGGCACCGAGCCGGCCCCACAGGGGCTCGGGCTCGGCGCCCCACCGGGGACCGGGCCGCAGCCCCTCGCGCAGGGCCGCCTCCTGCGGGTCCAGGCCGTACTTCACATAGCCCGCCTCCGAGCCCAGCACCCGGAAGCGCGGACCGAGCTGGGCCGTCGTGGCGGAGACGTAGAGGTGGGAGCGGACGCCGTTCGCGTGGGTGAGCGCGATGAAGGTGTCGTCGTCCGTCTCGGCGCCGGGGCGGCGGATGTCCGTCTCGGCGTAGACCTCGGTGGCCGGGCCGAAGAGGACCAGGGCCTGGTCGACGACATGGCTGCCGAGGTCGTAGAGCAGACCTCCGATCTCTGTCGGGTCGCCGGACTCGCGCCAGCCGCCCTTCGGCTGCGGGCGCCAGCGCTCGAAGCGGGACTCGAAGCGCCGGACATCGCCCAGTTCGCCCTCGTCCACCAGGTGACGCAGGGTCAGGAAGTCGTTGTCCCAGCGGCGGTTCTGGAAGACCGACAGCAGCAGGCCGCGCTCCTCGGCGAGGGCGGCCAGCTCGCGCGCCTCGGCCGCCGTGCCCGCGACCGGCTTGTCCACGACCACCGGCAGGCCCGCCTTGAGGGCGGCGGTGGCGAGCGGGACGTGCGTCCTGTTCGGGGAGGCGATGACGATCAGGTCCAGCCCGTCGGCGCGGTCGAACAGCTCGTCGGGGGTGCCGGCGACGCGCACGTCCGGGAACTCGGCGCGGGCCTGCTCCTGCCGCTCGGGGTTCGAGGTGACCACCGTGTCCAGGGCGAGGCCCTCGGTGGCCGCGATCAGCGGGGCGTGGAAGACGGAGCCCGCGAGGCCGTAGCCGACGAGGCCGACGCGGAGGGGGGTACCAGTCATGGCCCCTACTTTGGCAACGCTGTTGCCAAAGTGCAAGCGGTGGGGAGAATGGTGGCGTGAACAGGACGAAGAGCGGCGAGCCGGTCGGAGCGAATCTCTTTGCGGTGCGCAGTCACAACACCGCGCTGGTGCTGGATCTGCTGCGGGCGGCCGGGGTGGAGGGCATCAGCCGTCTGGAGCTGGCCGAGCGGACCGGGCTGACCCCGCAGGCCGTCAGCAAGATCACCGCGCGGCTGCGGCAGGAGGGGCTCGCGGCGGAGGCCGGGCGGCGGGCGTCCACCGGGGGCAAGCCGCGCACCGTGCTGCGGCTGGTGCCGGAGGCCGGGCACGCGGTGGGCGTCCATCTGGACCGGGACGAGCTGCGGGCCGTACTGGTGGATCTCGACGGGGCCGTGGTGGGTGAGCGGCGCGCCGTGGTGGACCTGGGGGCCGGGGCGGAGGCCGTGCTGGGGGTGGTGGACCAGGTGGCCGAGGGGCTGGTGGGGGAGGTGCTGGGGGGTGAGGGGCTCTCCGGTGCCGGTTCGCTGCTCGGTGTGGGGGTCGCCCTGCCCGGTCCCCTCGATCACGCGCGCGGGGTGCTGCACCGGGTCACCGGGTTTCCGGAGTGGGAGGGGTTTCCGCTGCGGGACGCGCTCGCCGAGCGGCTGGGGGTGCCGGTCGTGGTGGACAAGGACACGAACGCGGCGGCGCTCGGGCTGTCGGTCGGGGGCGAGGGCGGATCCTTCGCCTACCTGCACCTCGGTACGGGCCTGGGGGCCGGACTGGTGATCGGCGGGAGCGTGCATCGCGGGGCGCGGACCGGGGCGGGCGAGTTCGGGCACCAGGTGGTGCAGCTGGACGGGCCGGCGTGCGGGTGCGGGAACCGGGGGTGCGTGGAGGTGTTGTGTCTGGGGGCCGTCGGACGGGGTGACGTGGAGGAGGCGGCGCGGGTGCTGGGGGTGGGGGCCGGGAATCTGGTCGGGCTGCTGGACATCGACCTGGTGCTGCTCGGGGGACGGACCGTCGCCACGGCGCCGGAGGCGTTCGTCCGCGGGGTCGCCGAGGTGCTCGATGCCCGGGCGCGCAGGGAGGGGGTGCTCGGGGGGACGGTCCCGGTGCGGGTCGCATCCGGCGGGGAGCGGGTCGTGGCGGAGGGGGCGGCACAGCTGCTGCTGGGACCGCTGTTCGGGCGGGCGGACGGGTGAGGGGTTCCGCCGGTCTGGGGCCGGCAGCCGGGCCTCAAGGAGCCCGCAATGCGGCCGAGGGTGCTGCAAACCGCCCAGAGGTGCGGGGAGCGGCGCGACGAGCCCCCACCGGCCTGCGGTTGGAGGAGTCCCGCGGCTTCGTGGGTTCGGGGCCTCCGCCCTGCGGCGGAGGGTGCTGCAAGCCGTCGGCCGGTCCGCTGATCGAGCGGACTTGGTGCCCCTCTCCGGAGTGGCACCCCGATACCCCGGGAACCCCCGGCATGGTCATGTGTTCATGCGACTGCGTACGTCTCTGCCCCTCTGCCTCGCCGCAGCCGCCGTCCTCGTTCCCGTGTCGCCGGGCGGCGCCCACGCGGACACGACGTCCTGTGCGGCGCCGGGCGGCCGCGCCTTTCCGCTGACCACCCGGATCCACGGCGGCCCCGGCTCCTACGAGGCGGGTGGAGGCTACGGCACCTGGTACATCGACCTGACCAACACCACCGGCCAGGCCTGCACCGGCATCCACCCGGTCGTGGTCCTCGTCGACAACAAGCGCGTCCTGAAGTCGTCCCAGCCCAAGCTGGACTTCTACGACGGCTCCCGCGCCCGGCCCGTCACCTTCGAGAGCACCGACGAGCAGGAACTGGTCGGCGTGCTGGACGCGGAGGGGTTCGACGGGTTCGCCGTGAAGCCCGGCACGACCGTCACCGTCAAGGTCAGGCTCTCGCTCACCTCCGACGCCGTACCCGACCAGGTCACTGCCAACGCCGCACTCGTACGCCGCCGGGGCGAGGACGGCGACTGGGTCGGGGAGTCCAACGACTACCGCTTCGGGATCGGGGAGGACGGGCCGGACGGGGACGGCGAGGCAGGGGTGGGAGAACCGGAGGGTACGGGGTCGAGCCCAGCCGCCACTCCGCAGCCCACCCCCCAGACCACTCCGCGGGCCAGCCCCCAATCCACGCCCCAGGGCACTCCGAGCGCTTCCGCTCCGGAGGACGACAGCTCGTTCCTCCTCGCCCAGGAGGCGCAGGGGGGTCAGTGGGGTCAGGGGGCCCAGGGGGCTCAGGAGGCGGGAGAGCGGGCCCGGGAACTGGCCCGGACCGGCCCCGGTCCCGGCCCCGGCTTCGGTCTCGCGCAGGGTCTGCTCGCCGCCACCGCCACCGCGCTCGTCACCGTCGGCACAGGCGTGTACCTGCTTGCCCGCCGGCGTCGCTGAGCCACGAGCCACGGGCCGCCGTGCGGCGGCCCGGCCCCCGTCTGCGACGATCACTGCGTGGACTACCCGAACGACCAGGCCCCCGGCGCCCCCGTCCGCTCCGGCATCCCCGAGCACGGGCGCATCCCCAAGTACTACGCGGTCAAGGCGCGCATCGCCGGACTGCTCGAGGAGCTGGGCGAGGGCAGTCTCATCCCGACCGAGCGGGATCTCGCCGAGCGGTACGACGTCGCCCGCGAGACCGTACGGCAGGCCGTGCGGGAGCTGGTGCTGGAGGGACGGCTGAGGCGCCGGGGGCGGGGAACCGTCGTCGCCGGGCCCAAGCTGGCCCAGCCGCTGTCCCTCGCCAGCTACACCGAGGGAGTGCGCAGACAGGGCCGCACACCGGGTCGTACGCTCGTCACCCTAGATCGCTTCCCCTGTCCGGAACCCCTCGCCGCCGAGGCCGGACTCACCCGGGGCGAACCCGTCTGGCACCTGGAGCGGGTGCTGCTCGCCGACGACGAGCGGGTCGGTCTGGAGAGCACCTATGTCGCCGTCGACCGGGTGCCGCGGCTCGACGCCGATTTCGATCCCGACTCCTCCTTCTACGCCTACCTGAAGGACCAGGGCATCGATTTCGGAGACGCCGACGAGCGCCTCGAGACGGTGCTGGCCACCCCCCGCGAGGCCCTGCTCATCGGCACCCCGCCCGCCCTGCCGATGCTGCTGATCCACCGCGTGTCCCGGGACACGGAGGGACGGCCGCTGGAGCGCGTGCGCACCCTGTACCGCGGGGACCGGTTCTCCTTCACCGCCCACCTGCGCGGCTGAAACAAGCCCTTCGCATCCTCGCCCAGATAACGAGAAGATAACGGGTCTAGCCCAAACGTGATGGGTCGTTCACGCTCTCGTTGTCAGCCGGACCTTTCCGGTTCCCCGTTCGCGAGGAGCGTTGCCGTCGTGAGAGTGACAGTCGTCGGAGCAGGCGTGGTGGGCACCATGCACGCCTTGCAAGCAGTGGAGCGCGGCCATGAGGTTGTCCAGATCGAGCGTGAGGCGGAGGCGCGGGGCGCCTCGCTGCGCAACTTCGGACAGATCTGGGTCAGTGGTCGCGCCGGTGGAGAAGAGCTGGAGACCGCGCTGCGGGCGCGGGAGCTGTGGGAGGAGATCGGCGGGCGCGTGCCCGCACTGGGATTCCGTGCCAACGGGTCACTGACCCCGGTGCGCGGGGACCTCGAACTGGCCGTCGCCGAGGCCGCCGTGGCCCGCCCCGACGCAGCCGCCCGCGGCTACAAGCTGCTGACCCCGGGCGAGGCCCGCGCCCTGAACCCCGCCCTCCGCGGCGAGTTCACCGCGGCCCTCTACTGCGAGCGCGACGCCGCCGTCGAGCCGCGCACCGCCCAGCTCGCCCTGCGCGAGGAGCTGCTGAAGTCCCCGAACTACACCTTCCTGCCGGGGCGCGAGGTGCGCGAGGTGGTCGGTGCCGGGACCGTCCGGGACGACCACGGCGACGTGCACCACGCGGACGCCGTCGTGCTGTGCACCGGCGCCTGGCTCGGCGGACTCGTCCGCGAGCTGGCCGGACCCGGCCTCCCCGTGCGCCGCGTCCGCCTCCAGATGATGCAGACCGAGCCGCTGGGCGAGACGCTCACCACCTCCGTCGCCGACGCCGACAGCTTCCGGTACTACCCGGCGTACTCCTCCCCGGCACTGGACGCGCTCAACGCCGGCCAGCCGCAGCCGCAGACCGCCGCCGAGCACAAGATGCAGCTGCTCATGGTGCAGCGCGCCGACGGCGGACTGACCATCGGCGACACCCACGAGTACGAGCACCCCTTCGCCTTCGACACCCTGGAGGACCCCTACGACCACCTCACCGGCGTGGTCGAGTCCCTCCTCGGCCGCCCGCTGCCGAAGATCCGGCGCCGCTGGGCCGGCGTGTACGCGCAGTGCACCGACACCAGCCGGGTCGTGCACCGGCAACAGGTGAGCGACGGAGTGTGGCTGGTCACCGGGCCCGGCGGGCGCGGCATGACCTGCTCGCCCGCGATAGCCGAAACCACCGCGAACGAACTGGGCTGGTGAGGAAGTTGACCACAGATCCCCGCGACATCCGTCTCGTCGTCCTCGACATGGCGGGCACCACCGTCGCCGACGGCGGCCTGGTCGAGCGCGCCTTCGAGGCCGCCGCGGCCGAACTGGGCGTCGAGCCCGGCTCCGCCGACCACGAGGAGAAGCTGGACTACGTCCGCGCCACCATGGGCGAGTCCAAGATCTCCGTCTTCCGGCACCTCTTCGGCGCCGAGGACCTCGCCCGGCGCGCCAACACCGCCTTCGAGAAGGCGTACGGCGACCTCGTCGACGCAGGCCTGATCGCCCCGGTCCCCGGCGCCCGCGAGGCCATCGAGGACATCGCCGGCAGCGGCCGTACCGTCGTCCTGAGCACCGGCTTCGCCCGCGTCACCCAGGACGCGATCCTCGCCGCCCTCGGCTGGCAGGACCTCGTACCGCTCACCCTGTGCCCGGCCGACGCGGGCGGCCGCGGACGGCCCTTCCCCGACATGGTGCTGGAGGCCTTCCTGCGCACCAAGGCCGCGGACGACGTCCGGCAGATCGCCGTCGCCGGCGACACCTCCTACGACGTGCTCAGCGGCGGACGTGCCGGAGCGGGCCTGGTCGCGGGCGTCCGCACCGGTGCCCACGGCGACGAGGAGTTCCGCGCGGCCGGCGCCACCCACATCCTCGACTCGGTCGCCCAGCTGCCCGGCCTGCTCACCGGAGCCCGGTGAGATGGGCATCCGCTTCGACTCCGTCACGGTCGCCTATGACGGCAACGTCGTCCTCGACTCCCTCGACCTGACCGTCGAGCCCGGCGAGGTGATGGCGCTGCTCGGGCCGTCCGGCTCCGGCAAGACCACCGCGCTTCGGGCGGTCGCCGGGTTCGTGCGGCCCGCCTCCGGGCGGGTGTTCCTCGGCGACCGTGACGTGACGGACCTGCCGCCCCACCGGCGGGGCATCGGGATGGTCGTCCAGCAGTACGCGCTCTTCCCGCACATGCGGGTGGACGAGAACGTGGCCTTCGGACTGAAGGCCCGCAAGGCTCCCAAGGGCGAGATACGGGGGCGGGTCGCCGAGGCGCTGGAGATGACCGGCATGGCCTCCTACGCCCGACGCCACCCGCGGGAGCTGTCCGGCGGCCAGCAGCAGCGCGTCGCCATCGCCCGCGCACTCGCCATCCGGCCGGACGTGCTGCTCCTGGACGAGCCGCTGTCCGCACTGGACGCCCAGCTGCGCTCCGGGATGCTGGCCGAACTCGCCCGACTGCACCGGGAACTGCCGGACGTCTCCATGCTGTACGTCACCCACGACCAGGTGGAGGCCCTCACCCTGGCCGACCGGATCGCGGTGATGGACGCCGCGCGACTTCAGCAGTGCGGCACTCCTCGCGAGCTGTATCGGGCGCCGAAGAGTGAGTTCACCGCTTCCTTCGTGGGCGGCGCGAACCTGCTGCCGGTGACCGTGGGGGCCGCAGGCGTCTCCTTCGCGGGGACCGAGCTGAAGGTCGACACGGCGGAGGCGGTCGCGGGGGCGCGGGCCACGCTGTGTGTCCGTCCGCATCTTGTGGGGCTGGGGGACGGCCCCAATCAACTCCTGGGCACCATAAGGGAGATCCAGTGGCGGGGAGCCACTCATCGGCTGTACGTCGAGGTCGACGGGCACAGTGTCATGGCGGATCTGCGTGAACTGAAGCACCCGCCGGCCCACGGGGACACGGTGAGGCTCCACTTCGCACCCGATGACGCGATGCTCCTGCCCGCAGGAGTGAGCCATGGCTGAGGCCGCACAGAACGCGCGGGCCGCCCGGGGCCGGTCGCACCCACGCGGCGGTGACCGCGAACCGAACACAGCCCCGCGCCCCTTCGGGGCGCTCCTGTGGACCCTTCCCCCCGTAGCCGCCCTCGCGCTCTTCTTCCTCTACCCCCTCGCCCTGGTCGTCCAGCAGTCCTTCCGGCCCGACACGGGCGGCACCTCCGTACAGCCGTACGTCGACGTCTTCACCTCGGAGGCGTTCCGGCACGCGCTGTGGACCACGGTGTGGCTGGCGCTCGCGGCCACCGCCGGCTGCCTGGTGCTGGGCTTCCTGCTGGCGCTGGTCATCGCCTTCGTGCCGTTCCCCGGCGCGAAGGCGGTCGCCCGGTTCGTCGACGTCTTCCTGTCCTTCCCGTCCTTCCTCATCACGCTGGCGCTGCTGTTCATCTACGGCAGCGTCGGCATGGCCAACGGCCTGTGGACGGACGTCACGGGCGCGGCGGACGGACCCTTCCAGTTCCTCACCACGCCATGGGGGGTGCTGCTGGCGGAGGTCACCTACTTCACGCCGTTCGTGATGCGGCCGCTGCTCGCCGCCTTCTCCCAGCTCGACACCGCACAGCTGGAGGCGGCCAGTTCGCTCGGCGCCCGCGCGCCCCGCATCGTGCGGCGGGTGATCCTGCCGGAGGCGCTGCCCGCGCTCGCGGCCGGCGGCAGCCTCGTCCTGGTCCTGTGCCTCAACGAGTTCGGGATCGTGCTCTTCACCGGGGCGAAAGGGGTCACGACCCTCCCGATGCTCGTCTACAGCAAGGCGATCCTGGAGTCCGACTATCCGGGCGCGTGTGTGGTCGCCGTCGTCAACGTCCTGATCTCCGTGGGGCTCTACGGCCTCTACCGGGTGGTGAGCCGTCGTGCTGGTGCATAGCCGCAAGGGCAAGTGGGCGGTCTGGGCGGTGTTCCTCGTCCTCTTCCTGCCCCTGTTCGCCCTCCCCCTCCTCGTCGTCCTCGGCGCCTCCTTCGCCACCCACTGGTCCAGCGTCCTGCCCTCGGGCCCGACCACAGCCCACTACCGCGCCGCCACCCGCGGCGAGGCCCTCCAGGCACTGACCACCAGCCTGGTCACGGCCGTCACCGCGAGCCTGCTCGCACTGGCATCCGGCACCTGGGCCGCGCTGGCCGGAGCGGCCCTGAAGAAGAGCCACCGCCGGGTCCTCGACGCACTGTTCGTGCTGCCGGTCGCCGTGCCGTCGGTGGTGGTCGGACTGTCGGTCCTGGTGGCGTTCTCCAAGCCGCCGATGCTGCTCAACGGCACCCGGTGGATCGTGATCGTCGCCCACACCGTGCTGGTCACCGCCTTCGCCTACCAGTCCGTGTCGGCGGCGATCACCCGCCTCGACCCGGCGTACGAGCAGGCCGCCGCCTCCCTCGGGGCCCGGCCCGCATACGTCCTGTGGCGGGTTCGGCTGCCGCTCCTGCTGCCCTCGCTCACCGCCGCCGCAGGCCTCTGCTTCGCCCTGTCGATGGGCGAGCTGAGCGCCACGATGATGCTCTACCCGCCCGACTGGACCCCGCTTCCGGTCCTGATCTACTCGGCCACCGACCGGGGCGCCCTGTTCGTGGGCTCCGCCGTCGCGGTGGTCCTCATGGCCGCCACCCTGCTCGTCCTGTTCGCCGTCTCCCGGGTGCGCACCAGAGCCTCGTTCCGCTGACCCCGTAATCCGCCACCGCCCCAAACCCCTTCCGCCGCGCAAGGAGTTCATCCCGCCATGCCCAGAAACACCCTCAAGCTCGCCATCGCCGTCTCCCTCGTCGCAACCCCGCTGCTGTCCGCCTGCGGGGGCTCCGCCGCCTCCGACGAGAAGGTCGTCACCGTCTACAGCGCCGACGGCCTCAAGGGCGAGAACGGCGACGGCTGGTACGACAAGGTCTTCGCCGACTTCACGAAGCAGACCGGGATCAAGGTCAAGTACGTCGAGGGCGGCTCCGGCGAGATGGTGCAGCGCGCCGTCCGCGAGAAGAACAACCCGCAGGCCGACGTGCTGGTCACCCTCCCGCCGTTCATCCAGCAGGCCGACGGCAAGGGCCTGCTGCAGAAGTACGAGCCGAAGGACTCCGTGATGGTCAGCGGGGGCGACAAGGCCTCCGACGGCACCTGGACCTCCGTCGTCAACAACTACTTCGGCTTCGTCTACAACAAGAAGGAGCTGAAGCAGGCGCCGAAGACCTGGGAGGAGCTGCTGGACGCCAAGTACAAGAACAAGCTCCAGTACTCCACCCCGGGTGTCGCCGGTGACGGCACCGCCGTCCTGATCAAGGCGATCAACGACTTCGGCGGCAAGGACGCGGCCCTCGCCTACCTGAAGAAGCTCCAGGCCAACAACGTCGGCCCGTCCGCCTCCACCGGCAAGCTCGCCCCGAAGGTCGACAAGGGTGAACTCCTGGTCGCCAACGGCGATGTGCAGATGAACTATGCCCAGTCCAAGACCATGCCGGGCCTCGGCATCTGGTTCCCGGCGAAGCAGGGCGGCAAGCCCACCACGTTCGCGCTGCCCTACGCGGCCGGCCTGGTCACCAAGGCCCCGCACGGCGAGAACGGCAAGAAGCTGCTCGACTTCATGCTCGCGCAGAAGCAGCAGCAGGAGGTCAGCGAGATCGGCGGCGGCTTCAGCGCCCGCTCGGACGTCAAGGCCGTCGACGCCAACGCCATCGCGCTCGCCAAGCTGATGGACGGCGTGGAGATCTTCACGCCGGACTGGAACGACATCGACAAGAACCTCACCGCCTACGTCGAGGACTGGAAGTCCGCCACCGGCAGCTGAGCCCTCCAGGGCCTCGGCCGCCCAACGAGTTCCGCCCCGCGTACGTATGCGTCCCGCCGTCGTGGCTGGTCGCGCCCGCGCGGCGGTAAGCCGCAGGTCAAAGACAGGCCTGCGCCCTGGGAGTTGGCCGCCCCGTCGGCTGCTCCGCACCGCCCCTGGTACCGCCGGGGGCGGTGTCATGACCACTCCTTGCACGTCCACCCTCTCCTCCGGAGGACTCCGTGCCCACCCTGTCCCGCCGTACCTTCCTCGTCTCCGCCGCCGCTGTCGCCGTGGCGGCCGGCCCGCTCACGGCCGTCGCCCGCGCCGCGGCCAAGACGCCCAAGGTCCTGGTCATCGGCCTGGACGGCGCTCTGCTCCAGCGCATCAAGGACGCCGACGCCCCGAACCTCGACGCCCTGATGGCCGCGGGGGTCACCGCGCCCAGCAGCATCTACGCCAACCCGCTCGCGCCGACCCTGTCCGGCCCCGGCTGGTCGACGATCATCACCGGTGTCTGGCCGGACAAGCACAACGTCAAGGACAACAACTTCACCGGCTCCCGGTTCACGCAGTACCCGGACTTCCTCACCCGTGCCGAGACCGCCGAGCCGCAGCTCGTGACGTACGCCGTCGCCTCCTGGGCGCCGATCACCGACACGGTCTTCTCCCCGAAGGTCGACACCCGTGTCTCCACCCCGAGCGCCGAGTACGACACGGGCACGACCTCCCGCGCAGTGGCCCAACTGCGGGACGGCAACCCGGACGCGGTCTTCGTCCACCTCGACAACATCGACCACGCCGGCCACAGCTACGGCGCCGCCTCCCAGCAGTACCTGGACGCCGTCCACACCGCCGACGCCCAGGTCGGCCAGATCGTCGCCGCCGTCAGGTCCCGGGCGACCTACGCCGGCGAGGACTGGCTGATCATGATCACCGCCGACCACGGTCACACCGACGCCGGCGGCCACGGCGGCTCCACCCTGCAGGAGCGCCAGACCTTCCTCATCGCCACCGGGCCCACCCTGGCGGCCGGTTCGGTCCGCTACGACGTGAAGATGCCCGACGTCGCCGCCTCCGCGCTCGCCCACCTCGGCATCGCCCTCGACCCCGCCTGGGGCCTGGACGGCCGCCCGGTCCAGCAGCCCCTCCCCGACGACTTCGACGCGCTGCGCGGCCAGTTGCAGACCCGGGTGGACGAGACCGGCATCCCGGCGGGCCTCCTCGGCTTCACCCACACCCCGCCCGCCGGCTGGTCCGTCGACAACTCCGCGATGGGCACCGGCGGGGTCACCGAGTGGCGCGGCTGGTCCTTCACCACCGACGAGTTCTGGACCCAGGCCCAGCGCGACCAGAGCCGCGAGTCCAACATCCGCGCCCGGAACGTCTTCGCGGTCGCCGACGGCGACGAGTGGAACGACAAGGCCCTCACCGGCACCTTCGACTCCACCCTCGTCAGCCCCGCCCACCCGGTCACCGGCGGCCGCGCCGCCACCCTCACCTACACCACCTACTACCGGCAGGAGTCCCCGCAGAAGGGCGAGGTCCTCGTCTCCTACGACGGTGCGACCCCCGTCTCCGTGCGCACCTACACCGCCGACGTCCCCTCCCGCACCGAGACCGTCACGCTCCAGGTCCCGGCCGGGGCGACCACGGCCCGCGTCCGCTTCCGTTACACCGGCGGGAACAACTGGTACTGGGTGATCGACGGGGTGCGGATCACTCAGTCCTGACCAGGGTCAGGATCAGGCCGTTCTGATTAGGCTGGGGGCGTCGGTACGCCGTGGTTCCGGCGCCCCCGCTTCTTGATCCGTACGCACGCAGGAGACGCACGCACATGGCAGACCGCAAGCCCATCGAGTCATGGCTCACCGACATGGACGGCGTCCTGATCCACGAGGGGGTTCCGATCCCCGGCGCCGACGCCTTCCTGAAGAAGCTGCGCGACTCCGGGCGGCCGTTCCTGGTGCTCACCAACAACTCCATCTACACCGCCCGTGACCTGCACGCCCGGCTGCGGCGGATGGGCCTGGAGGTTCCGGTGGACAACATCTGGACCTCCGCCCTGGCCACCGCCCAGTTCCTGGACGACCAGCGTCCCGGCGGCAGCGCCTACGTCATCGGCGAGGCGGGCCTGACCACCGCGCTGCACGACATCGGCTACATCCTCACCGACCACGAGCCGGACTTCGTGATCCTCGGCGAGACCCGCACCTACTCCTTCGAGGCCATGACGAAGGCGGTGCGCCTCATCAACGACGGTGCCCGCTTCATCGCCACCAACCCGGACAACGTCGGCCCCTCCACCGAGGGCGCCCTGCCCGCCACCGGCTCGGTCGCCGCCCTGATCACCGCGGCGACCGGCAAGAAGCCGTACTTCGTGGGCAAGCCCAACCCGCTGATGATGCGGGCCGGCCTCAACGCGATCGGCGCCCACTCGGAGTCCTCCGCCATGATCGGCGACCGCATGGACACCGATGTCCTCGCCGGTCTGGAGGCCGGGATGCGCACCTTCCTGGTGCTGACCGGCGTCACACAGCCCGACGACATCGACCGCTACCCCTTCCGCCCCTCCCAGGTCGTCGACTCCATCGCGGACCTGGTCGAACTCATCTGAGCAGGGACTTCCAAACCCCGCCCCACCCGTATGGAGTAATCGCGCGCCTCCCGAGGATGCGGAGGCGCGCCTTACGGGGGAGCCTCCCAGTATCTGGAGGTTCACGATGGGCTCACTACGCCTCACTCTCTGTACCGGGCTCCTGGTCGTCGCCGCCCTCACCCCGACCGCGCACGCGGTCGACGACGGCCCCGGAGTCTCCGTGACCCCGGCCTCCCCGGCACCGGGCGACGACGCGTCGCTACGGGTGCGTGGCTGCACCGGATCGCAGGGCACCGCGGCCTCGACCGCCTTCGTCTCCGACGCACGGCTGACCGGCAGCCAGGGCACGCTCGGCGGCGAGACCCGGATCCGGTCCTCGCTCCAGCCGGGCGCCTACACGGTACGGATCAGCTGCGGCGGCGCCCTCATCACCGGCACGGTCACCGTCGTGGACAAGTCCTCCGCACAGTTCACGGACTCCGCCGGCTCCGGCAGCCCCGCCACCGGCGCCTCGCCCGTCGCCCCGGTGCGCGCGGGCGGCGGCGGCACCGCGCACTTCGCCACGGTGGCCACCAGCGGGTCGGGCCCCGACACCGTCCAGGCGGTGACCGGCCTGGCCCTCGCCGGGGCTGCCGCGGCCGCCGTCGGGCTGCTCAGGGCCCGCCGGAGCCGCGGTACGGACTGAGGCGTGCCGCGGCCATGTCCGACGACCACGGGCGCGCCTCCGGCACCGGACGCCTGATCACCGGCCTCGCCTGGGCGCTCCTGCTGCTCGGGCTGTGGCTGTGGGGGCGCGGCCTGACCGACGGCCCGGCAGGACCCACCAGGGGTGATGTGACCGGGCTCGGCACCGGCGCGGTCCGGCTGCCGCCCGCTGCCCGGCCGCTCGGCGCCGCGGCCCCGCAGCGCATCGACATCCCCGAACTGGGCGTGCAGGCCCCGGTGACGGCCAGGGGCCTGGACGACCGGGGCGCCGTCGACCCACCGCCGCTGGACCAGCCGGGGGTGGTCGGCTGGTACGGCTCCGGGACCACGCCCGGCGCGGCGGGGACCGCGCTGATGGTGGGCCACGTCGACACCGCGACCCGGCCCGCCGTCTTCTACAAGCTCAGCACCCTGAAGCCCGGCGAGACGGTCCGCGTGGTCCGCGCGGACGGCAAGGTCGCCGCCTTCACCGTCGACGACATCCGCGTCCTGGCCCGCGACGACTTCGACGCCCAGCAGGCCTACGGCCCCCGCAAGCCCGGCCGCGCCGAACTCCGCCTGCTCACCTGCGGCGGCACCTTCGACCGCACCAGCGGCAGCTACACCGCCAACGTGGTGGTCTCGGCGTACCTCACCGGCACCGGCCCGTGATCCCCGTGCGACCTCGTGACCGGCACGGCCGGTATGCCAGGATTGGCACTCGGAACGATGCGCCCAGGGGGGAATCGCATGTACGACACCAGGGGGGCCCGGAGTTCGGCACGGGCACGGGCGTCCGCGGTGCTGCTGGGGGCGGCACTGCTGCTCGCCGGGTGTTCCTCCGGAGACGGGGACAACGCCGGTGCAGGCGCCGGGATCACCCAACAGCCCAAGTCCGCCGACCCGTTCTGGGTGAACCCGGACGGCAGCGCGGCCCGCCAGGTCGCCACCTACGAGAAAGCCGGCAAGAAGACCGAGGCCCAGCAGATCCGCAAGATCGCCGAGCATCCGACGGGGGAGTGGATCGGCACGGAGAACCCCGAGCGGGAGGCCCGTGGCTTCACCGAGGCCGCCGAGAAGTCCGACCGCACGGCCCTGCTCGTCCTGTACAACATCCCGCACCGCGACTGCGGCCAGTACTCACAGGGTGGCGCGGCCGACGGCAACGCCTACCGCACCTGGATCGACGGCGTCGCCCGGGGCATCGGCGACCGCCCCGCCACCGTCGTCCTCGAACCGGACGCCGTACTCCACCTCGTCGACGGCTGCACTCCGGAGGAGTTCCACGAGGAGCGCTACGACCTCCTCAAGGGTGCCATCGCCAAGCTCAAGTCCCTGAAGAACACCAAGGTCTATCTGGACGCGGGCAACGCCGGCTGGGGCCACCCCGACCAGATCTTCCAGCCCCTCCAGTGGGCCGGCATCGCCCAGGCCGACGGCTTCTCCGTGAACGTCGCCAACTTCTACTCCACGAAGGACTCCATCGCCTACGGCAAACAGCTCTCGGCGAAGGTGGGCGGCAAGCACTTCGTCATCGACACCAGCCGCAACGGCAACGGCCCGTACACGACCGGCGACCAGGCCGAGCGCTGGTGCAACCCGCCCGGCCGGTCCCTGGGAGAAACGCCGACGACGAAGACGGCGGACCCCTCGGTGGACGCCTATCTGTGGGTGAAGCGTCCGGGCGAGTCGGACGGCACCTGCAAGGGAGGGCCGAAGGCGGGGGCCTGGTGGGCGAGTTATGCGCTGCGGCTGGCGACGTCCAGCAAGTGAGCGTCGAGGGGGGGCGCCTTCCTGTCCGGACGGCGCCCCCTTCGCACTACGGGATCTTGACCCCTCCTACGGGATCTTGACCCACTGGGCCTTGCTCGGTGTCCCCTGGTCGTCATCCGCGAACAGCATGTACCACCCCGACTGCACCAGATTCCGGCCCTGCGGCACCGTCACCGTGATCTTGTCACCGGACGTCTTGAAGTCCACTGCGATCGACCGCTGATCCACGTCCGTCACATGGGTGGAGGCGCTGGGCCGGATCAGCCGCATCTTCTTGATGCTCGAGGCATGGCGGGAGGTGAACGTCCCCGACCCGCCCCGGGCGATGGTCTGCGGCCCGCCGCTCAGCGAAGGCCGGGAGTCCCGGTACAGATAGGGCGGGGTGTAGATCTCGATCCGCTGCTCGAACTTGGCCGGCTTGGTGTTCGCCTTGTCCGCGTACAGCGAGTCGGACCCGAAGAACATCACCCGCCCGTCCGGCAGCAGGAGCGACCCGGAGTGGTAGTTCCGTCCCACCAGCGGATCGGCGACCTGCGTGAAGCTGTTGCTGTCCGGGTGGTACAGCCGCGCCTGGAGGATGTTGGTGTCGCCGCGCCCCCGGTAGTCCTCCGAGCCGCCCGACACCAGCACGGTGTCGTCGGGCAGGATCGAGGACTGCGGATACCGGGTCCCCTTCTCCAGCTCGGGCCCGTCCACGAACTTGGGATCCTGGGCCTTCAGATCGATCAGCCGCGTCTTCTTGCTGGACAGCTTCGACTCACCGACTCCACCGCCACCGATCACCATGAACTTCTCGTCCTGGGCCGGCGGCAGCAGCACCGTCCCGGACGTCTCCATCCTGTTGGAGTCGCCGAGCCCGGGCAGCTTGGTGAACTTGTTGGTGTCGACGTCCCAGATGCCCGGTACACGGCCCACGTTGTCCGGGCCGTACCCCGCGTTCGAACCCGAGTAGAAGATCTTCCCGTTCTGCATCAGGAACAGCGCCGGATACGTGGGGAACTGCCGGAGCTTCTTCGTGTACGTCCACTTCTTGGTCTTGGGGTCGAAGACCTCGTTCTTGCCCGGGACCAGCTGACCGATGTCGTCGAGACCGGAGACGCTGAGGACCTTGCCGTCCGACAGGGTCGTGAGCGTCGGGTACCAGCGGGCCTCGTTCATCGGGTCGACCTTGATGTACCGCTCGGCGACCGGATCGAACTCGTAGGCGTCGCGGATGCCCTGGAAGTCCTTCTTGTCGAGGGCGAGCTTCTGCGCGATGCCGTACGTGTTGCGCGCGTCGGTGCCGGTCAGGCCCTGCACCCGGTAGTTGTCCTGGGTGCCGGTCTCGTACTTGGAGCCGCTCTGCCTCGCCTCGACGTAGATCCGGCCGAGCCCCGGGTCGTTGCGCACGAACGCGCCGGTCTTCGGGTCGAAGACCTTCTTCGCGCGCGGCACGAGCACCGGGTCCTTCGACACGAAGGTCTTGCCGTTCTCCTTGCCGGTGAACTTGGTCCCCGCGGGCAGCGTTATCGGCTTGTCCGGGTTCTCGTTGTGCACGACCATCAGGCCGCCGGCCTTGGTGACGTCGCCCTTGAGCTTCTCGTAGCGCTTGGTCCCGCCCGCGATCAGCAGGTTGCCGTTGGCCAGCTGGGTGTGGCCGGTGCAGAACAGGTCGGCGGGCGTCGGCACCTTCTTGATCGTGCCCTTGACCGGGTCCCAGATCCGGGTGTCGAACTTCTTCGCGTCGAAGTTGTCCTGGTTGTTGCCCGAGCCGGCGACCAGCAGCACCTTGCCGGTGTGCAGAAGCGCCGCGTGGATGGTGTCCTGGCGGTACTCCTCGGGGAAGTCGACGATGTCCCAGTGCCCGTTCGAGGCTTTGTACTCGGGCTTGTTGATCTTGTACTGGTGGTACTGCTCGGTTCCGAAGCGGTAAAGCCACGGCCCGTTCATCCCGGCCAGCGCGAGTACCACCGCCGTGCCTATCGCGAATCGACGAGCGCGGCGGCGGCCGGCCTGGTCCTTCATTCCTTACGTCCCCCAAGTCCACCAAGGGCGATCTGCATGGTCTGGTCGTTGTCCCCCGGACTTCCCGGTCCTTGGGGGGTGGCGGCCCAGGTGGGCCGCCGCTGTGGTGCGTGCGGCGAAAGGGCCGCGTACTGCGCGGGTACGGCGTCCTGCGGTTCGGCCGCGGGTGCCGGTGCCGGTGCCGGAGCAGGCGCCCCCGTCCCCGCCGCGTGCCGGGGCTTGTTCTTCGACTGCCGCATCTCGTGGCGCCAGACGAATATCGGGAACGCGGTGATGAGCATGGCGAACGCCGCCCAGGTCACCATCGCCGGGTGGGAGTGCCCGAACACGAACCCGGCGGTGACGGACGCACCGAAGATCACGATGAAGTACCAGTGGTACCGGAAGGTGGCGAACCAGGTGTCCGGGCTCGCCGAATCGCCCTTGGGGGTGACCACGAACTTGCTCTTGCGGCGCAGCAGGGAGTCGATGAGCGCCTTCGCGTAGAGCGGCGCGGACAGGGCCGACATCACCATGCCGGCCACACCGCCGGAGCCCTCCGGCTCGTGCGGGGAGACGTTGTGGCGGCGGTTCCAGATGTACAGGCCGATCTGCAGCGCGGAGGCGTTGCCGTAGAGCATCAGCCACACGGTCGGGTCGATGTTCACACCCGACGCGCCCAGGCCCAGGAACAGCGCACAACTCAGCGCCGCGAGGATCCAGTTGAGGGCGGACATCGGATAGAAGATGATCATCATCGTGTAGTTGAAGAGCTTGCCCGGCGGCAGCGAGTACCAGCCCTTCCAGTACTGCTTGAGGATCGTCTCGTACGTTCCCCGCGACCAGCGCATCTGCTGGGTGAAGAAGTCCGTCCAGGCGGCGGGGCCCTCGCCGACCGCGAGCACGTCCGGCGTGTACACCGATTTCCACTTGCGGCCGGTGACCGGGTTCTTCGCCCGGTGCATCTCGAACCCGGTGGCCATGTCCTCGGTGATCGAGTCGTACAGGCCGCCGATCTGCTTGATCGCCTTGATGCGTACGGCGTTCGACGTGCCCACGAACATGGGGGCGCCGTACTTGTTGCCCGCGCGCTGGATCAGCGCGTGGAAGAGGAACTGCTGCGACTCGGCGGCCTTGGTGACGAAGTTGTCGTAATTGCCGTACACCTGCGGGCCGATGACGAAGCCGACGTCCGGGTCACGGAAGAAGCCGAGCATCCGCTCCAGGTAGTTGGGCAGCGGGACATGGTCGGTGTCCACCGAGGCGAAGAAGTCGTACTGGTCGCCGTGCGCCTCGATCCAGGCGTTGTAGTTGCCGTGCTTGGTCTTGGCGCGGTGCGGGCCCTTGGGCTGGTTCCACCTGGCGACGCCCTTGCGGGAGAAGTGGTGGACGCCGAGCCGGGCGCAGACCTCCTTGACGGCCGGGTCGTCGCCCTCGTCCAGCAGCCACACGTGCATCAGGCCCCGGTGGCGCAGCTTGACCGCCGCCTCCAGGGTCTTGGTCACCATCTCCAGCGGTTCCTTGCCGGGCACGAAGGAGGTGAGGAAGGCGACGCGGGTGCCGGTCTCCGGCACGACCGGGACCGGGTCGCGGGCGACCAGGGTGGCGTGCGCGTTCGACAGCACGTTCATGCAGCGGAAGAACTCGATCAGGCCGATCGAGACCAGCATGACGACGTCCAGCGCCGGCAGGAAGTCGTAGGCCGGGTAGTCGCGCTCGGTCCAGTGCTCGGGCTGCAGCAGCCAGGCCAGCAGGACCAGCGAGAGGAGCGGGGCCGCGCCCAGCATGAGTGCCGCGCGTATGCGGTGCGGCTCCTGCGAGAGCAGGGACCGGTACTGCACCTTGTACGGCTTGCCGGGGTCGGGCTGAGTGAGGGGACCCGCGAGGCGGCTGTAGTGCTCGTAGTCGTATCTCGGCAGGCTCTTCCTGATCCGGCGGAACTGGCCGGTCCGGTGCGAAACCGCACGGAGTTGGGTGGTCTGGGACGGGTCGTTGTGCTGTTCGTGGCTCTGCCGGGCGCCCGTCGGCGTCGACGTCATGAGTCATTCCCCCCACACGCAGGTCACTGCGTGTTCGTCGGTCCTTCCGCCCGGTCGGGGTCCCCTCGGCCGTCCCGGGCAGGTCAGTGGTGGGTCGCGGTCACCACGTCTTTCACACCCTATAGACACGGGATCGCGACCTTCCGGTTGCATGATGCCCCCCTCGGCACCGGTTCATGAACGGGGCCCCCTCCCCGTCGGCCGGCAACCGGTTTCTTCCCCCCAACTACCGCGTTTCCGCGGCATCATGAACCACCAGGGTTCTACGGCGTCCAGCATGATCGCAAGACGTGAAACGCGGTGTTTACCGGTCAAACCCGTTCATTGCGGCGCGGGTGGGGCTCGGGAGGCTCGGGTGCGCCGGTGGGGGAGAGGCGGGCACGGATGTTGCCGAAGTGGTCTCTTATGGCCTCCTCCGCCCGTATGGAATCGCCGGAGCGGACCGCGTCCAGGATCTCGCGGTGCTGACGGCAGGTGACCCGAGGGTCCTGCGGTACGTCCACCAGATCCCGCTGTACCCGGTGGAAGGCATCCCAGAACGCCTCCAGCACCTCGCTCAGCAACACGTTGTCCAGCCCCCGGTAGAGGGTGGCGTGAAAGGCACGGTCGGTCTCGGCGAGGCCGCGGCCCTCGGCGGCCTCCCGTTCCATACGGTTCGCGAGGCCCTCCAGTTCAACTAGGTCGGCCTCCGGCAGCCGCCCGGCCAGTCGTGAGACCAGTCCCGTCTCGACGGCCTCGCGCAGCTCCAGCAGCTGGAGCAGGGAGTCCTCGCCCCGGTAGTGCCCGGCGACCGTACGGAAGGCGAGCCCCTCGATCATCGGGGCGAGCGACATCGGGCCGACATAGGTCCCGAACCCGTGCCGGATCTCCACGATCCCCATGGCCTGCAGCGCCTTCAGTGCCTCCCGCACCGAGTTCCGGCTCGCCCCGAGGTACTCCATGAGCTCGGGCTCGGTCGGCAGCGGGGCGCCCGAGGGCAGCCGTCGGTCGATGATGAGCTTCTTGATCCGCTCCTGAAGGTCCCGGGCTGCCATGGCCAGAGGGTATCCGGCCATTCGGGGGGAGGGCCCGGTTCCGGTCAGGCCCCGGGGATGCCCGGGGTGCATTCGGGGTGCGTGCGGCCATGCGAAAGGCCCCTCGCTTTCGCGAGGGGCCTTTCGGTCGGTGCGCCGCCAGGGACTCGAACCCCGGACCCGCTGATTAAGAGTCAGCTGCTCTAACCAACTGAGCTAGCGGCGCCTACTGACGAGAGAACTCTACCTGACCTGGAGGGGTGCTCCGGACCACCTCCATGTGTCCCCCCGGGTGGCGGCCCCGGGCCGCTGTGGGGGCTGTACATCATTCGGACCGTCAACATGCGCGTCCCGGCGACAGTTGTGAAACTGATCAACGTGCACACTCGCGGACAAATCACCCCGGAATGTGAGGCAGATCGCATGACCGCTCCGGAGTTCGAAGACGTCGACCCCGTGAGCGACTGCGGCTGCCCCGGCTGCGTTCACGGGCGGACGAGCCCTCGCCCCCTGTCCGGCCGCTTCGGCGGCCACCCGGCCGCCCGAGGGGTGGTGGTCGTGGCTGCCGCCGCCGCGTCCGCCGCCCTCGGCGCCGTCACCCCGGCCGCCGCCGTCACGGCTCCCCACGCCCCGCCCCGTCCCGGCACTCCCGTGACGGACGGCGTGCCCGAGACCCCGCAGGGGGCCAGAGGCCCGCTGCGGCTCCCGGCCGGCCAGCCGGGCAAGCCCGTCACCACCCGGGTTCCCGCCACCACCCGGACCCAGATCATCAACCGGGCCAAGGTGTGGGTCGCCGCGAAGGTGCCGTACAGCATGACCGCCTACTGGACCGACGGTTACCGGCAGGACTGTTCGGGCTATGTCTCCATGGCCTGGGGCCTGACCTCCAACGAGTGGACGGGCAGCCTCGACCAGTTCGGGGTGAAGATCACCAAGGAGGAGCTGCAGCCCGGCGACATGCTCCTCTTCCACAACCCGGACAACCCCGAGAAGGGCTCCCACGTCGTGATCTTCGGCGGCTGGACGGACTACACGCACACCTACTACACGGTCTACGAGCAGACACCCCCGCACGCCCGCAGCCAGCCCACCCCGTACCCCTACTGGACCAATGCCGACAAGTACGTCCCCTACCGCTACAAGGGCCTGACCGACGCCACCGCGGACGCGCGGCGGGCGGCCGACAGCAAGGCGCCGGGGCGCGTGCCGGGCACCGGATACTTCGGTACCGGCGCGCACGGCACGTACGTCACCCGGCCCGGCGGGACGCCGGCCGCCCACACGTCCGGAGCGGCCGGGCCGACGCGGCCCGCCTCGCACGGCGTTCCCGGCTATCCCGGCCGGAACCTCTTCCGCCCGGGCGCGGAGAACGAGTACGTCACCCAGCTGGGGAAGCAGCTGGTGAAGAAAGGGTTCGGCAGCTTCTACGCCACCGGGCCCGGTCCGGTCTGGGGCGAGGCGGACCGGCGGGCCGTGGCGGCGTTCCAGCGCAGCCAGGGCTGGCGGGGCGGCGCGGCTGACGGCTACCCGGGCCCGGAGACCTGGCGCCGGCTGTTCGCCTAGGCGCCCCCTGATCCCACTCCCACTGTCATGACGCATCTGGCGCGGAGGCTGGAGGCACGCATGAGTACGACCACGTCACACACGTCCGAGTCCGAGGAGCATCCGGAGGGCGCGGCGGCCACGGGGGGTCTCGACTTCGGCGCGGGGGGCGCCGGGGGGACGGCCACCCGTCCGGCCCGGCTGATCCAGAACGAGGTGACCACCGAGATCCCCGTCCACCTGCTCTTCCGTGACGACCCCGATCCGGTGTCGGTGCCCCTGAAGCCCGCGGTGGTGGGCCGCCGGCAGGGCACCGGCGAACAGCCGCGCCTCGGGCGCCCGGCCCCGGCGCGCAGCCGGACGGTGCCGCAGGTCGACCCGGAGCTTGTGGAGCGTCCGGCGCGGGCACTGCCCGGCCTGGCCGGGTTGCTGGCCGGGGCGGGCGGCATCGTGGGGTGCCTGGCCACCTCCTGGTGGGCCGGCGTGCTGCCGCCGCTCGCGATGGAGGCGCTGCGCCTGCCGTCGTGCACGGGCTCGGGTCTCGGGCCTGCGCAGTGGGCGGCGTACGCCGGGGCCGGTGCGCTCGGTGCGCTCGGCTTCGGCGGGCTCGCCCGGGGCCGGACCGGACAGGCGCGGCTGCTCGGGCTGTTCGGCCGCTACCGGGGGACGGTCCGGCGCACCGGTCTGCTGTGGGTGAACCCGTTGCTGGTGCACCGCCGGGTGAATGTGCGGCTGCGGCACTGGCGCAGCGAGGCGATGCCGGCGGCGGACGCGAGCGGGGTGCCGCTGCGGGTGGTGATGCTGGTGGTGTGGCGGGTGCGGGACACCGCGCGGGCGGTGCTCGGCATCGACGACCACGAGACCTATCTGCGCGAGTGCGTGGAGGCTGCGCTGGCCCGGGTTCCGGTGGACCTGCCGGGCGGCGCGCGGGGCGGGCCGGCCGCGGCGGGGGAGGCGCTGACCCGGCTGGTGGCGGCGGACGCGGGGCCGGTCGGTCTGGAGGTGTTCTCGGTGCAGCCGGTCCGGGTGGAGTACGCCCCCGAGGTGGCCGCCGCGATGCACCGGCGCCAGATCGCCGCGCTGGAGGCCCGGCAGCGGTCCAGCATGCTCAACTCGGTCGTGGACTCGGTCGAGGACACGGTGACCCGGCTGACCGTGCGCGGACTGGTCGAACTGGACGACTACGAGCGCAAGGTGCTGGTGCGGGACCTGACGGTGGCGTTCTGCTCGGGCCGCGCGGAGCTGACGTGAGGGGCCTCGGGGGCGTACGACGGCAACTCGCGATTGGTATGGACATGTTCAACTAACGGCAATAATCTGAGACTTGGTCTAGACCTACCGCACAGCTCGGCTCAGTGAACCTCCCCCACGTTCTCCAGGAGCGGCAGCATGCGCACGAAGACCAGATTCTCCGCGTTGTCCGCAGTCGTGCTGGGTGTGGTGACCGCCGGAGCCTTCGCGCTCTCCACCGGCGGCGCCAGCGGGCACGGCTACACCGACCTCCCCATCAGCAGGCAGAAGCTCTGCCAGAACGGCACCGTGACGAACTGCGGCCCGATCCAGTGGGAGCCGCAGAGCGTCGAGGGCCCCAAGGGCTTCCCGGCCGCCGGTCCCGCCGACGGCCAGATCTGCAACGGCGGCCTGAGCCAGTTCGCCCAGCTCAGCTCGCCCACCACGCCGTCCGGCGCGGCCTGGCCCACCACGAGGGTGACCGGTGGTCAGTCGTACACCTTCCGCTGGCAGTTCACCGCCATGCACGCCACGACGGACTTCAAGTACTACGTCACCAAGGCGGGCTGGAACCAGAACCACGGTCTCTCCCGCTCCGACCTCAACCTCACCCCGTTCCTGACGGTGCCGTACAACGGCCAGCGCCCGCCGGCCACCCTCAGCCACAGCGGCACACTGCCGGGCGGGCTGAGCGGACACCACGTCATCCTCGCGGTATGGACGATCGCCGACACGGGCAACGCGTTCTACGCCTGCTCGGACGTCACCTTCTGATCCCCCCTCGGGTAGGGTCCGCGTGCGCCGGTACGACTGGTTCCGGATCAGCCGCCGGCGCACGCTGGACCTGACAACCGACGTACGGGGGTACGCGCGCCATGGGCGCCTTCTTCGACATATGCATGCTCGTGATGCTCGGCATCTTCGGCTGGGCCGCCGTGGCGCTGGTCCGCCGGACGCGGCAGCGGCGCTCGGCCTGGGAGAGCGGGCTGACCGCGCAGGCCCGGGTGGTGCGGGCCTGGGCCACCACCCAGATGGTCAACAACGTGGCCCGGCGGGTGCAGTGGCACGAGTACGACTACTACACCCAGGACGGCCGGCTCGTCCGCTTCCGGGAGAGCGGCGGCCCGCGCGACCGCGCCGAGGGCGAGCTGACCCTCGTCTACTACGCCCCGCACGAACCGGACAAGGCCACCGCCTCCGAGCCGCAGCCCGGGAAGGACGCGGCCGGCACGGCCGTCTGGCTGACCATCCTCGCGGCGGGCGCCTTCTTCCTGATCTACGAGTGGGCGACGCTGCCCGGATTCTGAGCTTCGCTTGAGGCCAACCGCCGTGCGGCGGGGGTAGGTTCCCGCCACGCCGATCGTTCGAACGGTGTCCTGACCACGGGGGACCTCATGGAACTGCTCTTCTACGCCGTACCCGGCATCATGATCGCCTTCCTGGTGTACGCCGCGTACCTGCTGATCCGGCGCGCCCGGCGGATCAGCAGGATCTGGCAGCACGGCCTGACGGCCGAGGCCCGCTGCCTGCGGTCGTACACGACGACCAGTGGCGGCGGCGGGGACACCTCCGTGCACACCACCCTCCACCATGTCTACGAGTTCACCACGCGCGACGGCCGCACGGTCCGTTTCGACGAGGGGAACGGCCCCTCGACGATCGTGGAGGGCGACTTCGTCACGGTGCGCTACCTCCCGGAGTTCCCCGAACGGGCCACCGCGCTCCCGCCGTCCCGTGGCAAGCTCGCCTTCGGCACGGGCTGCGGAGTGGTCTTCATCGGCATGGCCATCACCTTCTGCGTGGTGTTCATCGCCGTCGCGCACATGATTTTCTCCGAGTCGGAGGGGCTGATGCCGTAGCCCTCCACAACTGACGGACAGTCAATTACCGTGCCCGCCATGGAACCCAGGACGAGCACGGTCGCCGAACTGGTCGCGGCGCGGTGGGGGGACCACCGGCCCGGGCTGTGGTGCGAGGAGCGGGTGCTGAGCCACCACCAGGCGGCCGCCGGCGCCGCGGCCCGGGCGGCGCTCCTCGCCGACCTGCTGTCCCCGGGTGCCGTACCGCATGTCGGCGTACTGCTCGACAACACCGAGGAGTTCCCGCTGTGGCTCGGTGCCGCCGCCCTCGCCCGAGCGGCCGTCGCCGGGATCAACCCCACCCGGCGGGGTGCCGAGCTGGCCCGGGACATCCTGCACACCGAGTGCCCGGTGCTCGTCACCGAGCGGGCGCATCTGCCGTTGCTGGCCGGGCTTGAGCTGCCGGGTCTGCGGATCCTCGTGACCGACACCCCGGAGTACGGCGACCTGCTCGCGCCCTATGCCGGCGCCGTGCCCGATCCGTCCCGGGCCGGCCCGGCCGACCGGCTGCTGCTCTACTTCACCTCCGGCTCGACCGGCGCGCCCAAGGCCGCCATCTGTTCCCAGGGCCGGCTGGCCGCCGCGGGGTATGCGCTGGTCGGGCAGTTCGGGGTGCGGGCGGACGACGTGCACTACGTCTGCATGCCGATGTTCCACGGCAACGCGGTGATCGCGGACTGGGCTCCCGCGCTGGCGGCCGGGGCGGGGGTGGCGCTGCGGCGGCGGTTCTCGGCTTCCGGGTTCCTCACGGACGTGCGCCGCTACCGGGCGACGTACTTCACCTATGTCGGGCGGGCCGTCCAGTACATCCTTGCCACCGAGCCGCGGCCCGACGACCGTGACAATCCGCTGCGGACGGGCTTCGGGACGGAGGCCGGCGCGGTGGACGCGGCCGCCTTCGAGCGGCGGTTCGGGGTACGGCTGGTGGAGGGATACGGGTCGTCGGAGGGCGGGGCGGCGATCCAGTGGGCCCCGGGGACCCCGGCCGGGGCGGTGGGGCCGGCGGGTGCCGGTCTGGTGGTGCTCGATCCGGCCACGGGGCGGGAGTGCCCGGTGGCCGACTTCGACGCCGCGGGGCGGCTGCTCAACGGCGACCGGGCCATCGGGGAGCTGGTGAACCGGGGGCCTCATCCCTTCGAGGGGTATTGGCGGAATCCGGCCGCCGAGGCCGAGCGGCGGCGCGGGGGAGGGGCGTACTGGACCGGGGATCTCTTCTACCGGGATGCCGAGGGATACCTGTACTTCGCCGGGCGCACCGACGACCGCATCCGGGTCGACGGGGAGAATCTGGCCGCCGCGACGATCGAGAACATCGTCGCCCGGTACGAGGGCGCGGTGGCCGTCGCCGTGTACGGGGTGCCGGATCCGGTGACCGGGGATCAGGTGATGGCCACCGTCGCCGGGCGGTTCGATCCGCGGTCCTTCGAGGACTTCCTGCGGGTGCAGGCCGACCTCGGGACCAAGATGGCGCCCCGGTTCGTGCGGGTGGTGGAGCGGCTGCCCGTGACGGCCACCAACAAGATCGAGAGGGCACGGCTGCGGCGCGAGGGGTTCCGGTGCGCCGATCCGGTGTGGTGGCGGCCCCCCGGGGAGGACACCTACCGGCGGCTGACCGTGCAGGACGTCGAAGGGCCCCTCGCCCGCGCGAAGGGCCCCTCGGTGGGGGGTGTGGGTGGCGGAGCCCCCACCCCGCGCGGCGCAGCCGCGCAATAACAGAGACGGCGAGCCGGATCCGCGTGGTGTGCGGACGTGGCTCGCCGTCGTCGTTGTGCGCCGCCAGGGACTCGAACCCCGGACCCGCTGATTAAGAGTCAGCTGCTCTAACCAACTGAGCTAGCGGCGCATGACTCTCGCCTTCCGCTTCTCGCGGCCGGCGACGAAGAAAATACTACCTGGTCCGCCGGGGTGCTCATGACCAGCCAGAGGGACGACCGGAAAGGTCCTAGAGCGTCAGGGACAGCAGCAGCGGTGCCGCGCTCCGGTTGAGGGCGTCCGCGGCCTGGCGGAGGCGGTGGGCGTGCTCCACCGGGAGGGACAGTGCCAGGCAGCCGACCGACGAGCCCGCGGTGATCGGGACGGCCGCGCAGACCGTGCCGATCGCGTACTCCTGGAGATCCAGGACCGGAACCGTCGGCGGCTGGGACTCCAGGCGGGAGAGCAGCAGCTTGTCGCTGGTGATGGTGCGCGAGGTGAGGCGGGCCATCTTGTGCCGGGAGAGGTGATCGCGGCGGGCGTTGTGGTCCAGCTGGGTCAGCAGGCTCTTGCCGACCGCGGTGGCGTGCGCGGAGTAGCGGAAGTCGACCCACTCGTTGACCGCCGGGGTCGTCGGCCCGGCGGCGTACTGGGTGACCTTGACCTCGCCGTCCACGTACCGGCTCATGTACACGGCCGCGCCGACGGAGTCCCGCAGCCGGTCCAGGGTGTGCTGGAGCTTGTCGCGCAGGGCCCGCTCGCGGTCGTGTGCCGAGGTGAGGCGGCGCAGGGTCTCGCCGGTGACGTACGCCCCGTCGGCGATCTGCTCGACATAGCCCTCGCGGCGCAGCATGCGCAGCAGCGCGGTCAGCCGCTCGGGAAGCAGCCTCGTACGGCGGGCCAGCTCCGTGTCGGTGACGCCGGCGGGATGACGGGCCACGGTCTCCAGCACGCGCAGCGCGTCCTGGGCGGAGTGATACGGGGCGGTCGGCTCGTGCATCAGCGCCACGGTTTCCCCCTGCGCTCGCCTGTCTGTGGCCGCGAAATCCGGTCGGCGGATCGCTACCACGATAACGGGCAAAGGGCTGTTGGGGAGAGGGTGTTGGCGAGATTGTGGTGCTCGCCGTGCCCCTCCCAACTGCGATGCAGATCCACTGGCATATGCCAGGGTCATCACCCAACGCCCGGACCTCGACACTTCCCGCCCTCACGCCTCGTAGTCACAGCACCGCGCTGAGGAATTCCCGGGTGCGGTCCCGCTCCGGGTCGCCGAAGATCTTCTCCGGTGAACCGGACTCGATCACCCGCCCCGAGTCGAACATCAGTACCTGATCGGAGATGTCCCGGGCGAAACCCATCTCGTGGGTCACGCAGAGCATCGTGATGTCGGTGCTGCGGGCGATGTCCCTGAGCAGATCGAGCACGCCCGCGACCAGCTCGGGGTCGAGCGCAGACGTCACCTCGTCCAGCAGCAGCACCCGCGGCCGCATCGCGAGCGCCCGGGCGATCGCCACCCGCTGCTGCTGGCCGCCGGAGAGCCGGGTGGGCCGTGCGTCGCACTTGTCGGCCAGCCCCACCAGGTCCAGCAGCCCGCGCGCCCGCTCCTCCGCCTCGTCCCGGGACATGCCGAGCACCTGCACCGGCGCCTCGGTGATGTTCCGCAGCACGGACATGTTCGGGAACAGGTTGAACTGCTGGAACACCATCCCGATCTTCTTGCGGACCTCCCGGACCTGCTTCTCGGGCGCCGGGAAGAGGTGCTCCCCGTCGACGGTGATCGTGCCCTCGTCCGGCTTGGTGAGGGTCATCAGCAGCCGCAGGATCGTGGTCTTGCCGGACCCGGACGGCCCGATCAGGGTCACGTGCCTGCCGGGCTCGACGGAGAAGCTCAGCTGGTCGAGGACGGTGTTCGTCCCGAAGCGCTTGGTGACGCCCGCCAGACGGATCAGCTCACCGCCGCCCGCGTCCGGGCCGGCACTCGCGTCGGGTTCTTTCATCAAGGGGGTGTCAGCGGACAAGGCGTCGCTCCAGGGCTCGCAGAAGAAGGGAGGCCAGGTAGGAAATGAGGATGAAGGCCGCACCGATCACGGTGAGCGGCTCGGTGAACTGGAAGTGCTGCTGGGAGAAGAGCCGGGCGCGCCCGAGCATCTCCAGCACGGTGATCACCATCAGCATCGGCGTGTCCTTGAGCATGGCGATCACGTAGTTGCCGAGGGCGGGGATCACCCGGCGGATCGCCTGCGGCAGGATCACCGCGGTCCAGGTCCGCCGCAGGGGCAGGTTCAGCGCCGTCGCCGCCTCCCACTGGCCGACGGGCACCGCCTCGATACCGGCCCGGTAGACCTGCATCGTGTACGTCGAGTAGTGCAGGCCGATCGCGAAGACGCCGGTGGCCAGCGCCGAGAAGGTCAGGCCCCACTCGGGCAGCACATAGAACAGGAAGAACAGCTGCACCAGCAGCGGGGTGTTGCGCACGAACTCCGTGACCACCCCGACCGGCCAGCGCACGAACCGGCTCGGCGTCCGCATCAGCAGCGCCCACACCAGACCGAGGCTGAAGGACAGCAGCGAACCGAGGGCCAGGGCCTGCAGGGTGACCAGCAGCCCGTCCCAGAACTTCGGCATGAAGTCGCTTACGGCGTTCCAGTCCCACTTCATGCGACCCGACCCCCCACTCCGGTCGTCTGCGCCCGCTTCAGCTCACGCGCCGCCGACTCCGTACCGGCGTCCTTGCCGACCCCGGCCTTGAGCCGCTTCTCCAGACCGCGCATCAGCCGCGTGAGCACGAAGGCGATGGCGAAGTAGATCAGCAGCACGTACGTGTAGATCTCCGCGCTCTGCTGCAGTGCCAGACGCACCAGGTTGGCGCTGAACGTCAGATCGCCCATGCCCATGACCGACACCAGCGCGGTGCCCTTGAGCAGTTCGACCAGCAGGTTGCAGAAGGACGGGATCATCTCCGGCACCGCCTGCGGCAGCACGATCAGCCTGAGCCGCTGCCAGGGCGTGAAGCTGAGCGCGATCCCGCCCTCCCGCTGCGCCGGGTCGACCGCGTTCAGCGCGCCGCGCACGATCTCCGAGCCGTACGCGCCGTACGTCAGCCCGAGCGCCAGCGTGCCCGCCCACATCGGCACCAGCTGCCAGCCGAAGGCGATCGGCAGCACGAAGAACACCCAGAAGATCATCACCAGTGCCGAGGTGCCGCGGAACACCTCGGTGTAGAAGCCGGCGACGAAGCGCACGATCCACAGCCGGTGGGTGCGCGCGACGCCGACGACGAAGGACACCGCCGTGGCCAGCAGTGCGCCGAACACCAGCAACTGGACGGTGGTCCACACGCCTCTCAGTACGAGTTCCCAGAGCCCCGAGGTCATCCGCCGCACAGCTCCTTCGCGGTCAGGTCCGTCAGCTCGGCCTTGGTGAAGCCGAAGGGCCGGAGGATGCGGAACAGCTCCCCGCTCTTCCTCAGCTTGCGCAGCTCGACGTTGAAGGCGTCCCGCAGGTTCGTCTCGGCCGACCGGAACGCGAACGCGCCCCCGTCGACGTGCGGTTTGCCCTTGACCAGCGGAGTGAACGGCCGGGTGGCCTCCGCCTTGGCGGACTTCTTCACCACCTCGCGGGTGGTGAGCGCCGTACCGGCGAAGGCGTCGACGCGCCCGGCCTCGACCGCGTTCAGTCCGGCGACCTGGTCCGGGACGATCAGGATGTCGCTCTCCTTGTACCCGGCCTCCACCGCGTACTGGATCTCCGCGTACCCGGTGCCGGTGGCGAACTTCGCCTTCTTCTCCACCACGTCCCGGTAGGTGTGCAGGCCCTTCGGATTGCCCTTGCGGACGATGAAGGAGTCCAGCATCTGGTAGTCGGGATCCGCGAAGATCACCTGCTGGCAGCGTTCGGGATTCACGTACATCCCGGCGGCCACGACATCGAACTGCTGGGAGTTCAGCCCGGGGATCAGCGAGCCGAACTCGGTCGGCACCGGCTGTACCCGGTCCACGCCGAGCCGCTTGAACACCGCCTTCGCCAGTTCGGGCGCCTCCCCGGTGAGTTGCCCGTCCTTGTCGATGTACCCGAAGGGGATCTCACCGGCGATCCCGAGCCGCACGACACCCTGCGCGCGCAGCCGGTCGAGCAGGTCGCCGCCGTTCTCCGCGGACGCCGAGGCCACCCGCGTACAGCCCGCGGCACCCAGCGCGCCCACCGCACCGAATGCCGCGACTCCCGCGAGCACCGAGCGTCTGCTGTGTCTGTGTTCCGACCGGATCGTGCGTATCTCGTTCCCAAGTGGTGGAGCCATGGCGGCGCGGCTACCCAAGCGCACCCGTCCTATGCACCCTTGGTTTCATGGCCGATCGATTCGTCACCGTCTCGCTCGACAAGCGGGACGTGCACTGCACGGCACGACTGCTGGACGACCGCGCGCCCCTGACCTGCGCGGCAGTGTGGGAGGCACTGCCACTGGCGGGGGACGTCTACCACGCCAAGTACGCGCGCAACGAGATCTACGCCCTCTTCCCGCCCTTCGCCTCCACGGAACCCCCACTGGAGAACCCGACGGTCACCCCGATCCCCGGCGACCTCTGCTACTTCTCCTTCGCGGGTACCGAACTGGGTACCGGTGCCTACGGCTACGACCGTGAGGTCCGCCCGGACACCACCGTCGTCGACCTGGCCCTGTTCTACGAGCGCAACAACCTGCTGCTCAACGGCGACGTGGGCTGGGTGCCCGGGATCGTCTGGGGCCAGGTCGTGGACGGCCTGGAGGCGATGGTCGCGGCCTGCAACGACCTGTGGCGCGGCGGGGCGGCGGGGGAGACGCTCAGCTTCCGGAGAGCGTGAGCCCCGCCTCGTAGAGGGCGTGCGAGGCCCGCAGTACCAGGTCGTCGCGGTGCCGGGCCGCGACGATCTGCATGCCGGCCGGCAACCCGTCGCCGTCGGCACCCACGGGGACCGTCGCGGCCGGCTGCTGGGTGAGGTTGAAGGGGTAGGTGAACGGTGTCCAGCCGGTCCAGCGCCGCAGACCGGATCCCCTGGGCACCTCCTCGCCCGCCTCGAACGCCGTGAGGGGCAGGGTCGGGGTGACCAGCAGGTCGTACCGCTCGTGGAAGCCGCCCATCCGGCGGCCGAGGTCCATGCGGACGTCCACCGCGGCCAGGTAGTCCAGCGCGCTCGACCGCGCGCCCTGGGCGCAGATCTCGCGCAGGCCGGGGTCGAGCAGCTGCCGCCGGCGCGGCGAGAAGCTCTGGGTGAGCCGGGCCGCGCCGCCGAACCACAGGGTGTGGAAGGCGTCCACCGGGTCACTGAGGTCCGGGTCGGTCTCCTCGACGTACGCGCCGAGGTCCGCGAGTCCGGCCACCGCCCGCCGTACCGCCGCCGCGACCGGGGGGCGGACGGCCACCTGGCCGCCCAGGGAGGGGGAGTAGGCCACCCGCAGCCCGCGCACGCCCTTGTCCAGGCCCGCGGTGAACGACCGCGTCGGCGGGGGCAGCGCCGACCAGTCGCGGGCGTCGGGGGTGCCGATGACGTCCAGCATGAGCGCCGCGTCCGCCGCGTCCCGGGTCATCGGGCCCACGTGCGACAGCGTCCCGAACGCGCTCGCCGGATACAGCGGCACCCTGCCGTACGTCGGCTTCAGGCCGAAGATCCCGCAGAACGCGGCCGGGATACGGATGCTGCCGCCGCCGTCCGTGCCCAGCGACAGCGGGCCCGCGCCGAGCGCGACGGCCGCCGCGCTGCCGCCGCTGGAGCCGCCCGCGGTGCGCGAGGGGTCGTACGGATTGCGGGTCGCGCCGGAGAGCGGGGAGTCGGTGACGCCCTTCCAGCCGTACTCGGGTGTCGTGGTCTTGCCGAGGAAGACCGCGCCGTGCTCGCGCAGCCGGGCCACGGACGGCGCGTCCTCGTCCCAACGGCCCTGCTCGGAGATGGTCTTCGAACCGCGCAGGGTGGGGTGGCCGCGCAGCAGCAGGATGTCCTTCACCGTCACCGGCACCCCGTCCAGCAGCCCGGCCGGCTCGCCGCGCCGCCAGCGCTCCGCCGACTCCCGCGCCCGTGCGAGCGCGTCCTCCTCGGTGAGCCGCACGAAGGCGTTCACCTCCGGCTGGATCCGCCGTGCTCGTTCCAGGGCCTGTTCGGTCGCCTCCACCGGGCTGAACTCGCCTTTGCGGTAGCCGTCGAGGAGTTGTACGGCGGTGAGGTCGGTGAGCTGCATGCACCCTCCCGGTGGGTCAGTGGCCCGGTACGTAACCACGTTTCTTGTCGACCACGTTCACCAGGGATCTGCCCGCCGCCCAGCGTTCGTACAACTCCACGAACTGGCTGCCGAGTTCATCCCGCCAGCCGATCGTGTCGCCGCTCATGTGCGGGGAGACGATCAGCCCCGGCAGCCCCCACAACGGGCTCTCCCGGGGCAGGGGTTCGGCGGTGAACACGTCCAGGGCCGCGGCCGCGATCCAGCGCCGCTGCAACGCCAGGGCGAGCGCGTCCTCGTCGACCAGCTGCCCGCGGCCGACGTTCACGAAGACCGCCGAAGGCTGCATCACGCCGAACCGGTGGGCGTCGAACATGCCGTGCGTCTGCTCCGTCAGCGGTGCGGCGGCGATCACCCAGTCCGCGCGGGAGATCAGCCGGTCCAGGTCGCCCGGGCCGTGGATACCGGTGCGCGGGGTCCGCCCGACCAGCGCCGTCGTCACGTCCAGCGCCTTCAGGGTGCGGGCGATCGCCCGGCCGATCGGCCCGGAGCCGACGACACACGCCCGCGTGCCCGCCACCCGCCGGGTCTCCCGGTGCTGCCAGGTCCGCTCCCGCTGCAGCTCCAGCGTGCGCGGCAGATCCTTGGCGACCGCCAGCAGCACGGCGGCCACATACTCGGCGATCGGCTGGTCGAAGATCCCGCGCGCGTTGGTCACCACCGTGTCCGACGCGGCGAGTTCCGGACACATCAGGTGGTCCACGCCCGCGCTCGCCGTGTGCACCCAGCGCGGCCGCGGTCCCTGCCCCGGCCAGGCCTCGCGTACCGCGTGCGAGGTGAAGTCCCACACCAGCAGCACGTCCGCCACGGGCAGCCGCGCGGCGAGACCGGCCGCATCGGTGTGCACGACCCGGGCGCGGCCGGTGAGGCGGCCGAGCCGCGGCGGCGGATCGGCGTCCAGGACGAGGAGAGTGGGCGGGGTCAGCGTCATACGGGGCGACTCCGGGCGTCTGACATGCGCGGATTGACCACGCTCGCACCTGAATCTACCTTCGTCAACACGGGCGTCCCCACCGACCGTTGCCCTCCGTCTCCTCCTAGCGTGAGGCCGGTGCCTTGCCATGGACATTTCCTTTCTCGGCGGCCCCCGGGCCCAGCGTGGTGTCGGTGTCGTGGCGCCCTTCGACTTCGCCCTCGACCGCGAGCTGTGGCGCTGGGTGCCCGACGAGGTGTCGCTGCATCTGACCCGGACCCCGTTCGTGCCGGTCGAGGTGAGCCTCGACCTGGCCCGGCTGGTCAGCGAGCACGAGACCCTCGGCGAGGCGGTGCGCGCGCTGACCGCCGTCGCCCCCGAGGTCGTCGCCTACGCCTGCACCTCCGGCAGCTTCGTCGGCGGTGTCGCCGGCGAGCGCGCCATGTGCGAGGCGATGACCAGATCCGGCGCGCTGCCCTCGGTGACCACCTCGGGCGCACTGCTGGAGGCCCTGGCGGAGCTGCGGGTCCGCCGGGTCGCCCTCGTCACCCCGTACACGGTGTCCGTCACCCGCGCCCTGGAGGAGTACGTCGCCGAGGCCGGGGTACTGGTCACCGGCTGTGCCTTCATGGGGCTGACCCGGCACATCTGGCAGGTGCCGTACCGGGACGTGGTCGCGATGGCCCGCGACGCGGTCCGTCCCGGCTCGGCCGACGCGCTGTTCATCTCCTGCACCAACCTGCCGACGTACGACGTCATCCCCCAGCTGGAGGCCGAGCTGCGCATCCCCGTCCTGTCGGCCAACCAGGTCACGATGTGGGCGGCGCTGCGCCGACTGGGTACCCGAGCCGTGGGGCCCTATCAGGCGCTGCTCGACGAAGCCGCGCGTGACTGGCCCGCAGTGCCGGAAGAAAGCCAGGACCGCCAGGAACACGGAGAAGGGCTGACATGACTGCACTCGGATTCCTCTACCCCGGCCACTCCGGCGAGGCCGACTATCCGCGCATCGAGCAGCTGCTGGGCAGCGACATCCGGGTGGACCTGGTGCACACCGACATCGGTGAGGACGCACACCGGGTGGACGCGCTGCGCGAGATGGGCTCCACCGAGCGGCTCGCCGCGGGCATGGAGGAACTGCGGCTGTCCGGCGCCGAGACGGTGGTGTGGGCGTGCACCAGCGGCAGCTTCGTGTACGGCTGGGAGGGGGCGCAGGAGCAGGTGCGGGCGCTGGCCCGGCTGGCCGGGATGCCGGCCTCCTCGACGTCCTTCGCCTTCGTGCACGCGGCCCGGGAGCTCGGGGTACGACGGGTCGCCGTGGGCGCGACCTACCCGGAGGACGTGGCAGCGCTGTTCGCGGACTTCCTGCGGGCCGGGGGCCTGGAGGTGACCGGGCTGCGCTCCTCGGGGATCGTCACGGCCGCGGAGGTGGGCACGTGGGGCGAGGAGGAGGTGCTGACCCTGGCACAGGCGGCGGACGCCTCCGACGCTCAGGCCGTGCTGCTGCCGGACACGGCGCTGCACACGGCCGCGCATCTCTCGCTGCTGGAGAAGGCACTGTCCAAACCGGTGCTCACGGCGAACCAGGTGTCGGTGTGGGAGGCGCTCAGGCTGGCCGACCGCCGGGTGAACGCGCCCAGGCTGGGGACGCTGTTCACCAGGGAACCGATCGTGCAGGTCTGATCCGACGCCGGCCCGACGCGGCCCGGAATAAACGGGGACAGCCTCCTGTTACCGCCGAGAACGACAGCTCATGGCCGGACAACAGGAGGCACACACCGTGTCGGCAGACGAGATTCGGGGCGCGACGCACGGGACCGCCCCCGTCCCCCTCTCCGTACTGGACCTGGTGACCGTCGGTGCGGGCAGCACCGCCACCGACGCACTGCGCACCAGCGTGGAGCTGTCCCGCTTCGCCGAGTCGCGCGGCTTCCACCGGTACTGGGTGGCCGAGCACCACTCCATGCCCGGCGTCGCCTCCTCCTCGCCCGCCGTGATCCTCGCCCACCTCGCCGCCCGCACCGACCGCATCCGGCTCGGTTCCGGCGGCGTCATGCTGCCCAACCACGCACCCCTGGTGATCGCCGAGCAGTTCGGCACGCTGGAGGCGATGGCACCGGGCCGCATCGACCTGGGCCTGGGCCGGGCACCCGGCACGGACGGGGGCACCGCGGCCGCCCTGCGCCGCACCGAGACCCTCGCCGAGGGCGCCGACGACTTCCCGCAGCAGCTGGCCGAACTCACCCGCTTCCTGGACGACGACTTCCCCGACGGACACCCCTACCGGCGGGTCCACGCGATCCCCGGCCCGGTCCAGAGCACCACCCCCGGCGGCGTCCAGTCCCCGCACCGCCCGCCGATCTGGCTGCTCGGCTCCTCAGGGTTCAGCGCCCGCCTCGCCGGACTGCTCGGGCTGCCCTTCGCCTTCGCGCACCACTTCTCCGCGCAGAACACCATCCCGGCCCTCGACCTGTACCGGCAGACCTTCCGGCCCTCCGAGGTGCTGGCCGAGCCGTACGCCCTCATCGGCGTCTCCGCCCTCGCCACGGACGACGAGCGCGAGGCCCGCCGGCAGGTCAGGGCGACGGCGCTGAACATGATCCGGCTGCGCACCGGCCGCCCGGGCCTCTTCCCCGACCCGGACGACGCCGAGAAGCACGAGTTCAGCCCGATGGAGGAGGACTTCGTCGCCTCCTGGAGCGGCAACATCGTGCACGGCACGGCGGACGAGGTCCGCTCCGGCCTGGACGACCTGCACAAGCGCACCGGAGCCGACGAGCTGATGCTCACCTCGCACGCGCACCGCGGCGAGCTGCGGCTGCGCTCCTACGAACTGATCGCCGACGCCTACGGCTTGCCCACCGCGTAGGTCTGCTCGCCCAGCAGCTCGGAGATACGATCCGGCGGCACCGGACGGGAGTACAGCCAGCCCTGCCCGGTGTCGCAGCCGATCCGGCGCAGCCGCGTGGCCTGCGCCGAGGTCTCCACGCATTCCGCGGTGACCGTCAGCCCGAGGCGGTGGGCCAGCTGGATCATCGCCTCCACGATCACCTCGTCGGCCGGGTTGGGCGGCGCGGCCACCGTGCTGGTGTCCACCTCGTACTGGAAGCCGCGCACGAAGGAGCCGTCCAGCTTCAGCACCGACACCGGCAGCCGGCTCAGATAGGCCAGGTTCGAGTAACCGGTGCCGAAGTCGTCGATCGCGATGCGCACGCCCATGTCGCTCAGGGCCTGGAGGGCCTGGAGCGGGCGGCCCGACGAGCCCATCACGGCCGACTCGGTCAGCTCCAGCTGGAGCAGGTGCGGGGCGAGCCCGGTCTCCGCCAGCGTCTCCGCCACGTCCGCCACCAGGTCGGAGTCCCACACCTGGCGTACGGCCACGTTCACGCTGACGAAGATGGGCGGCTCGCCGGGGTGGTCCAGCTGCCAGCGGCGGGCCTGCCGGCAGGCGGTCGCCAGCGCCCAGCGGCCCAGCTGCACGATCGAACCGTCTTCCTCGGCCAATCCGATGAACCGATTCGGCGTCAGTGTGCCGAACTGAGGATGATTCCAGCGGATCAACGCCTCGACCCCGCTCAGCCGTCCGTCGTCCATGCCCACCAATGGCTGGTACTCAAGGGTGAATTCGCCCCGCTCGATGGCGGGGCGGAGGGTGGAGGAGAGGGCCTGGCGGGTCATCAGATGCGCGTTGCGCTCGGGGTCGAACAGGGTCCAGCGGGCCTTGCCGTCCGCCTTCGCCCAGTACAGCGTCGTGTCGGCCGCCTGCATCAGCCCCGTGGCGGTCGTGCCGGCCGCATGCCGTTCCACGACGCCGATGGACGCGGTCAGCGACAGCCGCTGCCCGGCCAGGTCGAAGGGTGCCTCCAGGGCTCGCAGCGCGGACTCGGCGAGGTCGGCGAGCTGCTCGGTCCCGGTGGAGTCCTCGACCAGCAGGGCGAATTCGTCGCCGCCGAGCCGGGCCACCAGGGGGGTGCCGGCGCGGGCGTACCCGGTCTCGTCGGCCACCCGGGTGAGCCGCTCGGCGACGGCCGCGAGCAGCCGGTCGCCGACGCGGTGGCCGAGGGTGTCGTTGACGGCCTTGAAGCCGTCGAGGTCCAGGTAGCACAGGCCGATCCGGCCGGTGCCGCTCTGCTCGTACGACTCCGCCTCCAGTGCGGCCGTCAGGCGCTCGAAGAACAGGGTGCGGTTGGGCAGCCGGCTCACCGGGTCGTGCATCTGCAAGTGCCGTAGCCGGGCCTGGAGTTCGCGGCGGGCGCTGATGTCGGCGACCGACACGAGGACGCCGGGCCCGCCGTCGGCCAGCGGAGTGACGGTGACCTGCACCCACACCGAGTGCCCGTCCGGGTGTTTCAGGCGGCGGCTGCACCGCAGCCGCGCCTGCCGGCCGCGCAGGACCTCGCAGTAGGCGTGCCAGGTCCGGGTGTCGGAGGTCAGGTCCACCAGATCGGCGGCGACCCGTCCGGCCATTGCGTCCGGGTCCCCGCCGAGCAGCTCGCCGAAGGCGGCATTGGCGCTGACGACGAGACCCTCGCGGTCGACGACGGCCATGGAGAGCGGGGCAGCCGCGAAGACACGGCGATAGATGGATTGATCACTGTCTGTAACGGCCGACCGGTCGAGGTCTGCCGCGGGCGTCGGCCCTTCGGACGTTCCGCTCACCGCTCGCTCCCGCAGTGCACTCGATCCCTGTCCGTGCCGGAAAGTGTGCCGATCATAGAGGCTGGCCCGGAGGCCTTCCAGCCACTCTCCAGTGTCCCGGACAGAGCACAGGTTCTGACAGATCGTTTCTGCCCGCACCTGGGCGGGTTCTTCAGGCCCCCGACCAGTTGTGACGTTCCGTGAGTGTTTCGGGGTGTCGGCCGCCGGTGTACGCCGGCGCCCAAACGGGCGTACTCACCCTTCTGGTTCAGGCAAACAGGACGAATGGTAATGAACTATCACAGTCTGGATGCGGTGTCCCGTGAACCGCATTCGGAGGTCTTTTCGTGCCCAAGCTGCGCAGCACCGCCGCCGTGTTCACCACGATGTCGGCGCTCGCCGCCACCTCGATTCTCACCGGCCCGTCGGTCGCCGAACCCTTCTCGACGGCTCCGTGTGCCCTGCATCGCAGCGAGGCGCACCACTCGGAGGGCGTCGACACCTGGGACCACGATTACATCCGCCCCGCCGGCGCGCTCGACGCCGTCATGATCTTTCTGTCGTTCCCGGACGCCACCCCGGACACCACCCCCGCCGAGCTGGCCGCCGACCACTTCCCCGCCACCAGCCGTTTCTTCGAGCGGGCTTCCTACGGCAGGTTCACGCTGCGCCCGCACCCGCTCGGGCACTGGCTGCGCATGCCGCGACCGTCGGCCTCGTACGCCATGCGGCGCGACTGGAGCGCCGACGACCGTGCCGCCTATCTGCGCGACGCGTTCGCCGTGGCCGACAAGGAGGTCGACTTCTCCCGCTACGACGTCGTCTATTTCGTCGCCGACCCGGACGCGCCCGGCGTCGACTCGGACGCGACGAAGGTCGTCAATCTCGATACCCCCATGCACGTGGACGGCACGGATGTACGAAGGGTTGTCACCGTCTTCGAGAAGCACCCGCCCGACCGTCTGGTGCTCGCCCACGAGACCGGTCATGTCTTCGACCTCCCCGACCTCTACCACCGGCCGGGTGACGGCAAGGGCGACTGGGACACCTATGTCGGCGACTGGGACCTGATGGGCAGCCAGTTCGGACTGTCCCCGGACCTGTTCGCCTGGCACAAGTGGAAGCTGGGCTGGCTGGACCCGCGCCAGGTGGTGTGCGTACGGGGTGCGGGGCCGACCCGGCTGACCCTGGAGCCACTGGGCGCCGGCCCGGGCGTCCCGGCGCAGGGCACGGCCGGAGCCCCGGCCTTCGGGCTCGGGCACGGCACGAAGCTGGCGGTCGTGCGCACCGGCGCCGACGGTGTGCTGGCCTTCGAGGCGCGCAGCCCGGAGGGCAACGACCATGCGGGCTGCCGGCCGGGCATCCTGGTGTACCGGGTGCACGCCGGCGCGGATTCCGGCGACGGCCCGGTCGAGGTGGTGGACGCCCACCCGCACACCGAGGCGTGCTGGGAGGACTCGGTCTACCCGCCCCTGGCCGACGCCCCGGTCTCCCTCGGGGAGAGCTTCACGGTGCCCGGGGAGGGTGTGAACGTGGAGGTGGAGAGCCGGACGGCGTCCGGGGCCTGGACGGTGAAGATCACACCGGGGGCGCAGGGCTGAGCTTCGGGAAACGGCTGTGGGCCGACCTCGCGGGGGTGTGGGTGGCGGAGCCCCCGCAACGCGCGGCCAAGCCGCGCAGAAGAAGCCGCGCAGAAACAGAGATGGCGAGAAGATTCGCGTTTCCGCGAACACTCCTCGCCATCGTCATCGTGCGCCGCCAGGGACTCGAACCCCGGACCCGCTGATTAAGAGTCAGCTGCTCTAACCAACTGAGCTAGCGGCGCCTGCTGACGTCGTAGACCTTAGCATCCTGATCGGCGGGAGGAAAAATCGATATCCGTACGGCCGCACGGGCGGCCCGGACCGCCGCCCAGAGCAGAACCTCGGGGCCCGGCAGCCAGGGATGACGTGTGTCGGGGGCGACCAGCCACCGGGAGCCGCCGGGTGCCGGGGACTCACCGCCGGACGGTGCCGGGACGGTCACCGCGTCTCCCGTGCCGTGGCAGAGCAGCGGCGGCACCGCTTCCGTGCGGTTGGACCCCCACTCCTCCCAGGTCAGCAGCGAGGGCAGCCGCTGGGCCGTACCCGGGGCCGCGAACAGCAGCATGCGGCCCCGGAACACCGCGACCGGCCCGGAACCCGGCCCCTCGCCCCATAACCGGTCCAGCATCCGGCGCCCGAAGATCGCCGGGGCGCTCACCACGTCGAATACGCTGCCGCAGGGCAGGACCACCGGGGCGTCCGGGCGTTCCTGCCACAGGGTGAGAGTGCTTCGCGGGTACGTCGTCGCCGAGGCGAGCCAGGCGGCTCCGTCGGAGGTGGCACAGGTGACGTTCGGTGTGCTGCTCATGCCACCTACATGTACCGGCCGTGAGCGGGTGGTTCTCCTGGGTTGCGGAAAACCGGGACAAGGACGGGTGGGGAGGAGTATCTTGCCCGCCTGGCATATGCCAGGCGGGCTGGACTAGACGGGATCGACGGGCGTCCGGTCCTCCGCGTCGACCCCCCGCATCAGGTCCCGCCCGAACTCCACCATCTTCTTCGCGTAGTCCTCGGTCCACTCCGCCCGCCGGGCGATGTCCGCCGCTGTCAGCCGGTCGAACCGGCGCGGGTCAGCGAGCTGGGCCGCCGCGATGGCCTGGAACTCCACGGCCCGGTCGGCCGCCGCACGGAACGCCTGGGTCAGCTCCGTCGCCCGCGCCAGCAGCTCCCGGGGATCCTCCATCGACTCCAGGTCGAAGAAGTGCTCGGGATCGCCGGCCGCCTCCGCGGGCTCGAAGAGCAGGGGCGCGGGGCGTAGCCGCGGTTCGTGCCGACGCGGCGTGGGCTCCGCCATGTCTCGTCTCCTCCTCGTACGGTTCGATGGGCACCGCCTTCAGGTGGGCCACCGTCCATTGTCTCGCGCGGGCGCAAGGGGACCTCAGGGGCGCCAGCTCACCCGGTGTTCCGCCAGATGGGCGAGCACGGCGTGATTCGCCTCCCACCCGTCCGGAAACTTCACCAGCGTGCCCAGCTGGACCGGTTCCGTGGACGGGTAGTCGTCCAGCAGGTCGCCGACCCCCGCGCGGCAGACCACGATGCAGGCGTGGCGGTGGCGGGAGGCCAGGACGCACAGGCGGCCGGTCTCCAGATGGAAGGCGGTGGCGTCGGGGCGGCCGGAGAGGGGGTGGAGGACGACCGTGACGTCGTACTCGCGGCCCTGGAGACGGTTCGCCGTGTCCACCGTCACATCGGCCACGCCCAGGTCGGCCAGTGCCGAGCGGACCGACGCCGCCTGGTCGCGGTGGGCCGTACCGACGGCGATGCGGTCAGGGGTGAGCGGGGAGGGGGCAGGGGAGCGTTCCGAGACGGCCGCGCCGTCCCGGTCCAGCAGGCGCCGTACGACCGTGGCCACCGCCCGTACCGCCTCCGGGTCCGTGCGCGGGGTGTGCCGGGCGGGCAGCTCCAGCAGGCCCCAGCCGGATTCCGCCGCCTCGTCGATCACCCGGTCCGGGCCGGAGCCGTCGGAGGGGACCGCGAAGGCGAGACGGCGGTCCTCGTGGCCGGTGCCGCTGCGGAACGGGGTGTAGGGGTAGAAGGCGTCCGAGACCAGCGGGGCCGCGGACGCCGGCAGGCGCCAGGAGACCGGGAGCCGGTGCTGAGGAAGGCCCGGGTTGTGCGCCAGAAGGGTGGTGACCGCCGAGGCCGAGGGGTCGTACGACAGACCCGCCCACTGCTCGCTGCCCACGATCGCGAACGGGTCCAGCTGGCCCGGGTCGCCCACGAACAGCGCACGCTCGAACAGGCCCGCCACGGCCAGCAGGGAGTCCGAACGCATCTGGTACGCCTCGTCGACGATCGCGTGCCGCCACGGCTCGTCCACCTTGACGTGCGCCCACTTCGCGGCCGTGGACAGGACGACCGGGATGCCGTCCAGCTCCGCCGCCTTCGCCGACGTCCGCACCTGCGGCAGCTCGTCCAGCGCCTTGTCGTACGGGTCGGCGTCGCTGCTGTGCAGCCGGCCCACCGGCAGCTCGGGATTCTTCTCGGCGAGCCGCAGCACCAGGTCGTCCACCTGCGCGTTGGTCTGCGCGATCACCATCAACGGGCGGCCGGCGTCGGCGAGTTCGAGGGCCGCGCGGACCACCAGGGTGGACTTGCCGGCCCCGGGCGGCGAGTCGACGACCACACCCCGCTCGGTGCCCCGCAGGGTGTCGTGGAGGATCGCGTCGGTGGCGCGTGCCGCCGCGGCCGAAGGGTCGAAGCCGACGGTCGTCACAGGACGTCCTCCTCGGTCGCGGTGTCGGGCGCTTCCTGCACGGCCTCGCCCGGCGGGCCGCCGTGCGTCCACGGGGTCTCCTCCGGGTCGGGCAGCTTCGCGCCGCCGCGCTGCTCGTGCTCGAAGACGGTGAAGCAGACAGCGTCGCCCTTCTCCGGCACCGACCCGGGCTCGGGCTCCTTGCCCCGGCCCATCTTGTCCACGATCCGCAGGACGAGAACGCCCTCGTCCGCGGAGCCCTCGTAGCCGGCGAACTCCGCCGCCTGCGGCTTGCCGCCCAGTGAGCGGTAGACCTTCGCGCGCTCCGCCAGATGCGGCCGGTCGTCCGTGCGGACCGTCACCAGCGGGCGCGGGCTGGGCCGCTTGCCCTCGCTGTACGCCATGACGACATCGGTCACCTCGCCGGCGAACGCCTCCCCGGCCAGCCGCCGCCCGGCCATCACCAGCGGGTCGTCCAGGGCCTCCTGCGCCTCCAGCCGGGCCTGCTCACGCTCGCGCGTGGCCAGCTTGTTCGCCGCCGTCACCGCGTCGTCGCGGCGCGGCTGCGGGGGTTCGCCGGCCACGACCCGGTCGCGGTGGCCGGTGAACGACCAGCGGTCGCGGGTCCATCGCTCCTCGACGTGCGCGCCCTGCGGCAGCGCCCGCAGCAGGTCCAGGCCCCGCCACACCGCGTCCCAGGTGGGCCGGGTGCGGCTCGCGACCAGGTCCCGGATCTCCCGCTCGGCCGCGGTGAGCGCGGCCAGCCGGTCGTCCGCCTCCAGGGCGTCCTCGGCGGCCGCGAGGGCGGAGCGGGCGCGGTCGTAGCGCTCGATGGCGGGGGCCAGCAGCCTGTTGTCGAACGCCGGGTCGGTGGCCGGGCCGGCCGGCGGGCACAGCAGCTGACCGTCGGCATCGCGCGCGAGTTCGGCCCGGCGGGCGGCCTCGGCGCCGGTGCCGTCCGCGGGAGGGTCGATCCAGGCGAGCAGCGCGCCCAGGTGCTGGTCCTCCAGACCGGACTGGCCGCTCGCCCAGTGCCGGGACAGCACGTCGGTCAGGGCCGGCAGGAGCGAGGACCCGGGTACCCGGGCCCGCTCGCCGTAGTGCGTGAGCCACCGGCCGAGCAGGGGGACCCGGGGAGGTGCCGGATGCGGCGTGTCCGGGTCCTGCTCGGCGGTGCGGCGGAAGCGCATGGAGCGGCCGAGCAGCCGTACGAAGTCCAGGCCCGCCCGGCTCGGCACGATCAGCTGGGGCGCGTCCGCGCACAGCTCCACCTCGACCTTGACCCGCTTGCCGGTCTCCGGGTCGGTCTCGGTGCGCTCGGCCGCCTCGACGGCGTCCGAGTAGGAGTCGATGTACGGCAGGACGACGTCGGCCAGCTCGGCGAGGAACGCGAAGCGCAGGTCGCGGTCGCGGGGCTGCGGGACGACCAGCAGACGCGGCGCGTCCCGGTCGGTGCCGACCAGCGCGCCGAGCGGGGCGCCGGCCTCACCCGCGGTGGTGAGCGGTACGAACACCAGGGGGTGCTCGGACAGGTGCCGGTGGCGGACGGTCGCGGCGGGCTGGGCGCGGCCGGTGCTGACGGCCTCCAGCCGGGCGAGGGTGGCGATCAGGGACACGGGGCCACCGCCCGGCCTGCCGGGGCCAGTGCCTCCGCGCGCAGGGCCGCAGCCCGGCGCAGGGCCGCCACGGCCGGGTCGCCGGGGTCACCGCTCTCGCCACGGGCCGCCGCCAGGACGTCCTCGACCGTGGTCAGGCCACCCAGGTCGGCGCGCAGGGGCCGGCCGAGGCGGGTCACCGCGTCGGCCGCGCGGGAGCGTTCCCGGCAGTGGAAGGCCAGTTCGCAAGCCGACAGGCACTCCGGCGCGTACGTCGCCGGGACCGCCTCGACAGCCGCCGTCAGCTCCTCGGCCGGGCGGTCCGGCGCGAAGCACATGCCCTCGGGCAGGGCGTCGGCGATCTCCTCGATACGGGTGAGCCGGGCCAGCTGGCGGGCGGTGACCGCGCGCTGCTTGCGCACGTCCACGGCGGAGGCGGTGGCCAGGTTGGAGAAGTCCTTCGGGCACACCAGCAGCACCCGGTGCCGCACCCGGGGGGCAGGATCGAGACGTGCCGCGACCCCTTCCAGGGCCAGCACGTACACCGCCGCCTGCCTCGCGGCCGCGCCCACCTTCGCAGGGTCGGCCGAACCGTCCAGCATCGGGAAGGACTTGATCTCCACGACCGTCCAACTGCCGTCGGGGTGCACCACCACCGCGTCCGGCTCCAGGAAGGCGAGCGAGCCCGCCACGTCCAGCGCCAGCATCGGGTGGTCCAGCAGCGTCCAGCCGCCCGCCGCCACGGCCTCGCGCAGCGCCAGCGCCGTACGCGCCGTACGGCCCTCGGGGCCCGGCGCGGACAGATCGGGGACGGCCGCCGCGGCGGGCGGCTCGGCGCCCGGGTCCAGCCGGGAGTGGACCAGCCGCAGCAGCTCCGCGCCGCCGTCCGCCTTCACCCGCGCCTCGAACGCGTTGCCCCGGGTCAGCGCGAACTGCGACTGCCCGAAGCCGGAGGGTGCGCCCAGCGCGCTCGCCAGCGCAGCCTTGTCCACTCCGGCGCCGTCCAGGATCGCCCGTCTGCGGCACCCGGGGTTCGCGGCGAGCGCCGCGAGGGCGCGCGCGTCCAGGGCCTTGGCCGGTACGTCGGGGCCGCGCAGCTCAGCGAGCCGCTGCCGGAGCCTCTTCCCCCGCGTCGCTGGGGGAGGTGTCCGGTCCGGCTCCGGATGCGAGCCGCGACCCGCGCTGCCGTGGAATTCGCTCACCCGCGGAAGTCTGGCATTCGCCACTGACAATCGGGGAACCCGTGCCCGCCGGGACCGCCGGGGCACGGGAGGCCAGGCGGGTCCGCAGCAGATCGACGCCGCGGATCACCTGCGGCGCGAGCAGCAGGCCGACGCCCATCACGGCGACGCCCGCGGCCGCGTCGAGGAAGTAGTGGTTGGCGGTGCCCATGACCACGATCGCGGTCAGCAGCGGGTAGGCGACGCCGAGGACCTTCGTGAGGCGGGTGCCGCCGTGGCGCCACAGCATGACCCCGCACCACAGCGCCCAGCCCACGTGCAGGCTCGGCATCGCCGCGTACTGGTTGGTCATGGCGCCCATGCCGCGCGGCGCGCTGGCCTCGCCGCCCCACCAGCCGTACGAGCTGTACTGGGCCATCGTGTCGACGAAGCCGTGGCCCGCGGAGAGCAGCCGGGGCGGGCAGGTGGGCAGCAGGGTGAAGCCGATCAGGCCGATGAACGTGGACGTCATCAGCCAGGTGCGGGCCGCCCGGTAGTGCTCGGAGCGGGCCTTGAACAGCCAGACGAGGATCACGGGCGTGACCAGGTAGTGCAGGGAGGCGTACCAGAAGTCGGCCGGTATGCCGAGCCACGCCTCGCGCGTGAACAGCCGGTTGAGCGGGTGTTCGGCGTTGAGGTACAGGGCCTTCTCTATGCGCAGGATCGCCACGCCGTGGTCGACGGCAGAGGAAACGTTGCCGCGGGCGAGCAGACGGCCGGCCGAGTAGCAGCCGTAGACCAGCAGGATCAGGGGCAGCTCGGTCCACCACCGCAGCCGGGTCCGCGGGGCCACCTCGGTGCCCGGTGTCTCGGTCTGCGGCATCCGATCGCCCTCCCCCTTCTGCTGTGTGCCGCCCCGGCGGGCGACCGTGCCACTTTACGTTGTCCATATCCCGGCCCTGCGGGCGCTTCAGCCCTCAAAGACGCCGGGATCTCCCGGCGGGTTGCCCCTGCCAGGGGTGAGCGATGATGGAGGAACCCCGCCTCCCATTTCCCCGGCGTCCGCGTGACGTCCCGCTCCCGGAAAGGTCCCCCCATGGCACCGCGCATCCTGCTGGCCCGGCACGGACAGACGCAATGGTCGCTGTCCGGCAAGCACACGGGCAGGACCGACGTGCCGCTCCTGGAGGAGGGCCGGCGCGGCGCCAAGCTGCTCGGCGAGCGGCTGCACCGGACGCCCTTCGAGGGGCTGCCCGGGGTGGAGGTGCGGACCAGTCCGCTGGTCCGCGCGCGTGAGACGTGCGAGCTGGCCGGGTTCGGCGAGCGCGCGGAGTCCTGGGACACGCTCATGGAGTGGGACTACGGCGCCTACGAGGGCATGACGCCCGCCGAGATCCAGGCCGTGCGGCCGGGGTGGCTGATCTGGCGGGACGGTGTCCCCGAGGGGGAGAGCATCGCCGAGGTCACCGCGCGCGCGGACGAGGTCGTCGGATGGGCCCGCTCGGCCGACCGTGACGTCCTGGTGTTCGCCCACGGGCACATCCTGCGGTCGATCGGCGCACGCTGGCTGGGGCTGCCGCTGGACTTCGCGGCGCGCATACGCCTGAACCCGACCTCGCTGTCGGTGCTGGGCTGGGCCTACGGCGAGCCCGCGATCGAGAGCTGGAACGACCTGGGGCACCTGACGGGCTGACCGGTCGCCCGGTGCCGCGGCCGGGCGGGGGCGGGTCTCGCCCAACCCCCGCGCGCGGGTGCGGGGCCGCGGGTCCACCAGGGGCGCGGGAAGCGCGCGATCAGCTCCCACGCGCCCGCAGCCGTGTCGCTATGCTCGCCCGACCCGTGGCATCGACGCATGCCGGTCGAGGAACTCGGAGACGCCCGACGCCCGCCGATGAGGCAGCAGCACCCGGGCCGTCCCCGCCAGCATGGTCTGAATGCGGGAGGACTGGACCTGGTCCAGCAGGGACAGGACGTGCAGGGCGGCGCTCGCCGCCTCGTCGGGGCGGCCCTCACGGGCCAGGTCGTCGGCCAGCTCGGCGGTGTAGAGGGCGATGTTGCGGGTGAAGTGGGGGTCCTGCAGCTGGGCCGCGCGCCGGGCGTGGCGGGCCGCGCGCCGCCAGTCGCCGAGCGTCGACCAGCACTGCGCCTCCAGACCCTCCAGCTCGGCCTCCCCGTAGAAACTCATCCACTCGGGGTCGACGTCCGAGCGGCCACGCTCGAAGAGGGCGTGCGCGCGGGCCAGCGCCTGTTCGCAGCCGGTACGGTCGGCGAGCCCCGCCCAGCCGCCCGCCTCACGCAGGGCGAGCAGCGACATCAGCCGGGGGGAACCCAGGGGGCGGGCGACGCGCTGGGCGGCCTGCGCGGCGCGCACCGCCTCACGGGGGCGGCCGGCGTCGCGGGCCAGGAACGCCGTGTTGCAGAAGGCGTGCGCCTCCAGGCCCGGGTCTCCGGTCATACGGGCGGTCGCGAGTGCCTCCGCGTAGTGTGAGCGGGCGTCGTCGAAGCGGCCGGAGTCATGGGCCAGCCACCCCACGGAGATGGCGAGTTCACCGGCGCCCGAGTGCAGCCGCTCGGCGGTCGTCTGCCGGGTCGCGCCCGCGTCCAGGAGCGCGTAGGCGGCGCGCAGCGGCGCGGCCGCGCGCCGGTACAGGCCGTCCGCGCCGTGCCGGTCGTCGAGCAGCCGGATGCGGCGTACGGCCTCCTCCAGGGCGGCCGCCTCGGGGGTTCCGGCGCGGCGCAGCGGCCGGGCCGCCGCCGCGGCGTCGGTGGTGAGCCCCAGCGGGCCCAGCGTGGCGGCGGCCACCGTGGCGCCTCCGCCGGTCATGAATGCGCGACGCAGCACGTCGCTCTCCTCGTGGTTCAGGGGGTCGTTCTCGTACGGCTCGTGCGGGTCGTACGGGTTCTGCGGGTCGTACCGGTCCTGCGTGTCATACGGCTCGCGGGCCCCCGGCGTCTCAGCGGTGCCGGACGCCGGGGGGTCCTCCGCGGTCGTACGTGCCGCGCGTCCGCGGACGGACGAGCGCGGCGCGAAGCCGAGGTCGGTGAGCGTGCGACCGGCGAACATGTGCAGGAACACCCGTTCGTACGCGTAGTTCGGGCAGCGGATCTCACCCGCCTCGACCCTGCCGATGTAGCGCGCGTCACAGCTCACCCGCTCGCCGATCTCGCGCGCGGCCCGCCGCACCAGCGCCGCGAACTCGGCTGGTGAGCGCCGGCCGCGCAGCTGCCGGAAGGCGAGGTTCGGCCGGGGTGGCCGTTCGGGCTGTGACGAGGCCTCGGTTGACGACGCCATGGCCGGTCCTCTCGTGCGAACCGTCGAACCATGCCGGATCCGGGGTGGATTCGGGCTGAGTTGTCCGTGTGACACCCTGGTTCCGGCGAGCAAGAACGTACCTGCTGTGTTGGACTCGCCACGCTGTGTTTGGCTACAAACCGGATATCTCATCCACGATCCGCCATGAACTGCCATCCTTTGCGGCGCACTTGCGCCGTAGCCGTTGACGCGCTCGCGCGTTGGACCCCATGGACTGCAAGAGGGCAGCGTGGTGGAGGTCGGCATGGAGACCAGCCAGAGCAATGATCCCTGTCTGTCGTCGGGTACGTCGCCGTCGACGGCTACGGGTGAGACGGCGTGCGACCTCGTCACGGTGCCGGCCCGGCAGGGGCTGGAGGCGGTCGACATCCTGCGGCGGGGGGCCGCGGACGGGGTGGGGCCGGTTCTGCACGACGACGGGTGCGACACCCTCGGTTTCCTGGTGCCCGCGGGCACGGCCGCCTGCTGGGACGTGCCGGGCAGCACCTGCACCGAGACGGACGGGCGGGGGCTGCGGCTGAACCCGGAGCCGCCGGTGGAGGGCTCGGACTGGCTGCTGCCGCCCGGCGAGGCCGACCTCGCGACCGATCCGGTGGTGCTGCGCCGGGCCCTCGGGGAGGCGGCCCGGCTGATCGAGGCGGCCGACAGCTGCCGGTGAAGCGCGGGCCCGCGGCAGCTGCGAAAATGGACCGATGGGCAGGTCCAGGAACAACCGGCGCAGACCGGCCGCCGTCGAGGCCGTGGTGGAAGCGGTCGACGGCGGGCTCGCACAGCTCATACCCGACCCGGACCGCTCCCGGGCCTGGACGCTGCTGATCGACGGGGCGCCCCAGTCGCATGTCGACCTGGACGACCCGGCCTACCTCTCCTTCGAATACCAGCGCCGCCTCGGCCATGTCATCGACCTCGTCGCCCCGCCCGGGAGGCCGGTGCAGGCGGTGCACCTCGGCGGCGGCGCGCTCACCCTCGCCCGGTACGTCGCGGCCACCCGCCCGCGCTCCACCCAGCAGGTCGTCGAGCGGGACGCGACCCTCGTCCAACTGGTCCGCCGAGAGCTGCCGTTGGACCCGAACGCCCGGATCCGGGTGCGGTCGGCGGACGCCCGCGCGGGGCTGGCCAAGGTACCGGACGGCTGGGCCGACCTGGTCATCGCCGATGTGTTCAGCGGCGCCCGGACCCCCGCCCACCTCACCTCCACCGAGTTCCTGGACGAGGTCCGGCGGGCCCTGAAGCCCTCCGGCGTCTACGCCGCCAACCTCGCCGACGGCCCGCCGCTCGCCCATCTGCGCGGCCAGATCGCCACCGCCGCCGCCCGCTTCCCCGAACTCGCGCTGATCGCGGATCCGGCCGTGCTGCGCGGCAAGCGCTTCGGCAACGCCATCCTGGCCGCCTCCGACCTGCCGCTCCCGCTCGCCGAACTCACCCGCCGCGCCGCCTCCGACCCGCACCCCGCCCGGGTCGAACACGGCAAGCAGCTCATCGACTTCACCGGCGGCGCCGCACCCGTGACGGACGCGGCGGCAGTGGCTTCCCCGGCCCCGCCGCCCTCGGTGTTCCGCTAGCCGTAGCCGTAGCCGTAGCCGTAGCCGCGGCTCAGAAGTGCAACCCTCGCGCAGGCACGCCTCAGTACGTGCCCACCTCCACCCGCGGCGGCCCGTCGTGCCAGGTGCAGAACACCGACACCCGGTCCGCGCCGCTGCTGAACTCCACCCGGATCCACGTCTCCGTCTTCCACACCTGCATCGACCAGCCCGTACCCGGCGTCGCCGAGACCAGGGTCGCGCTCGACCTGCCCAGGTCGAAGACCGCCCGGCCGCCGTCCGTGTCGTAGGCCTTGACCCGACCGGAGGCGGTGGCGGTGGAGGACGGACCGGTGCCGGGCGTCGGCGTCCGGGAGGGGTCGGAGGCCGACGGCTCGGACGACGGGCTCTTCGACGGGGACGGCCGGGTGGTCGGCGGGTCCAGCGGCTTCGAGCGCTGTGTGGTGGTGTCCGCCGCCGTGATCGGCAGGGCGCGCGGCGGGTCGTACGCCGTTCCGGCCATCACCGTGTGCACACCCCACCACGACAGCGTGACCGCCGCGCCCGTAGCGAGCAGCCACGCGAGTACGTGTACGAGTCCTCTGCGCATCGCGGGCCATACTGCCTCAGCGGTACCGCCGCGCGCACTCGTCCCGAGTTATCCACAGGTGCCGGACCGCTCTCCGCCGCATGGCGTACGGTGCGGCGCATGGCAAGTGTGCTCGTGGTCGAGGACGACCAGTTCGTACGCTCGGCGCTCATCCGGCATCTGACCGACGCCTCGCACACCGTGCGCAGCGTCGGTACGGCACTGGAGGCGCTGCGCGAGGTCGCCCATCTCCGTTTCGACGTGGTCATCCTGGACCTCGGACTGCCCGACCTGGACGGTTCCGAGGCGCTGAAGATGCTGCGCGGCATCACCGACGTGCCCGTCATCATCGCCACCGCGCGGGACGACGAGACGGAGGTCGTCCGGCTGCTGAACGCCGGTGCGGACGACTATCTGACCAAGCCGTTCTCGGTCGAGCACCTGTCGGCACGGATCGCGGCCGTGCTGCGCCGGGCCCGCTCCGCAGCCGGCGAGGCCCCGCCGTCCGCTGTCATCCGCGTCGGCGGGCTCACCGTCGATCCGCTGCGCCGCCAGGCCGAGTTGGACGGCGCCCGGCTCGACCTCACCCGCCGCGAGTTCGACCTGCTCGCCTTCCTCGCCGGCCGCGCCGGTGTCGTCGTGGCGCGCAAGGAACTCCTCGCCGAGGTCTGGCAGCAGTCCTACGGCGACGACCAGACCATCGACGTCCATCTGTCCTGGTTGCGCAGGAAATTGGGGGAGACGGCCGCCAAGCCGCGCTATCTGCACACCCTCCGGGGTGTCGGCGTGAAGCTGGAGCCGCCTGGGGGAGGGGAGCCGCCGCGATGAGATGGGCTCTGGTCAAGGTGTGCCTGGCGGTGACCACCATGGTCGTGGTCGCCTTCGCCGTGCCGCTCGGTCTCGTCATCAAGGAGATGGCCCGCGACCGCGCCTTCTCCAACGCCGAGCGGGAGGCCGCCGCGGTCGCCCCCGCCCTGTCCATCACCACCGACCGGGACAAGCTGGAGCGGGTGGTGGCCTCCGCCGGCGCTGACTCCGGGATGGCCGTGCATCTGCCCGCCGCCGACGGCCGGCCAGCACTCGACCTCGGCCGGCAGCGCGCCGCCGGCCGGGACATCCAGGCCGTGCGGAAGCTGGGCCGCGCCTCCACCACGTCGGTCACCGGCGGGTCCACCCTGCTGCAGCCGGTCGCCCTCAGCTCCGGCACCATCGCGGTCGTCGAGGTGTACGTCCCGGAGTCCGAGACGAGCAACGGTGTCGGCACGGCCTGGGCGGTGCTCGCCGCCGTCGGCCTCGCGCTGATCGTCGGCTCGGTCGCGGTCGCCGACCGGCTCGGGGTGCGCATGGTGCGGCCCGCGCAGCGGCTGGTCGAGAGCGCACACGAGCTGGGGGACGGCAAGCTGGGTGCCCGGGTGCCGGAGGAGGGGCCGACCGAACTGAGACTCGCGGCGGTCGCGTTCAACTCCATGGCCGACCAGGTCGTCCAGCTGCTGGCCAACGAGCGAGAGCTGGCGGCCGACCTCTCGCACCGGCTGCGCACCCCGCTGACCGTACTGCGACTGAACGCGGCCTCCCTCGGCGCCGGGCCCGCCGCCGAACAGACCCGGACCGCCGTCGCCCAGTTGGAGCGGGAGGTCGACACCATCATCCGTACGGCCCGGGAGGCCAAGCCGCAGACCGCGGCGGCCGGGCCCGGCGCCGGGTGCGACGCGGCCGAAGTGGTCCGCCAGCGCATGGAGTTCTGGTCCGCGCTCGCCGAGGACGAGGACCGCAAGTGGCGGGTGGCCGGCGTGGAGCGGCCGGTGCGCATACCCGTGGCCCGCGCCGACCTGGCCGCCGCGCTCGACGCGCTGCTCGGCAATGTCTTCCGGCACACCGCCGAGGGCACCGCCTTCGCGGTCGACGTGCACAACGGCGAGGACGCGGTGATCGTGCTGGTCTCGGACGCGGGCCCCGGCATACCCGACCCCGAGGCGGCGATGGCCCGCGGCCGCGGCTCGGGCAGCGCGGGGTCGACCGGCCTCGGTCTCGACATCGTGCGCCGGCTCGCCGAGTCCACCGGCGGCGACGTCCGTATCGGCTCCTCGGTGCTGGGCGGCACCGAGGTGCGGATCTGGTTCCAGCTGGACGGGCGCAAGCCGGGGGGCAGGGGGCATCGGGCAAGCGTGCGCAGGCGCCGGCGTACGGCCGCGGCCCGCTGACCCGCACAGGTCCGGGGACCGGCAGATTGGTCTCGACCTTTAACCGTCCCCGATGCCTTCCTTAAGCGCACCCTAAGGACTTCAACCGCCGTCCCTATCAAGCCGTTTGTCCGATTCCGGATCGCTAGCGTGCTGCCGCACCCCACCCCCGTGAACACCGAAGGCAGGCACGCGCATGAGCACGCACCGGCGCAGGATCAGTGGCAGGAACAAGGCGATCGGCGGCCTGGTGGCAGCGGCCGTGGTCGGTGGCGGCGCGGTCCTGCTGACCGGCACCGCGCAGGCGGCCGGCGTCGGCGCCGCGTACACCAGGACGAGCGACTGGTCGACCGGGTACACCGCGCAGTACGTCGTCACCAACAACAGCGGCCAGGCTGAGAAGACCTGGACGCTGGAGTTCGACCTCCCCGCGGGTGCGAAGCTCAGCTCGCTGTGGAACGGCGAGTCGAGCGTCAGCGGACAGCACGTCACGGTGCATCCCGCCAAGTGGGACACGGCGGGCCTCGCGCCGGGCAAGTCCGTCACCGTCGGCTTCGTGGTCAGCGGCACCGGCGACCCGGCGGGCTGCCGTATCGACGACGCGCGGTGTTCCGCGGACGACGGCGCCACCCCCGAGCCGAGCGGCCGCCCGACCCAGACCCAGGCGCCGACCCCGACCCCCACCAAGAGCGCGCCCCCGACCCAGAGCGCCACCCCCACCCAGAGCGCGACGCCCACCCCCACCGGGAGCACCGGCAGCGGCACCACCGCCTCCGCCGGCTTCGCCCCGTACGTCGACACCTCCCTCTACCCGGCGTTCGATCTCCTTGCCGCGGCCGATGCGACCGGAGTGAAGAACTTCAACCTCGCCTTCATCACCGACGGCGGCGGCTGCACCCCCAAGTGGGGCGGTGTCACGGACGTCACCGGCGACGGCGTGGCAGCGCAGATAGGCTCCCTGCGCGCCAAGGGCGGTGACGTCCGGGTCTCCTTCGGCGGCGCCTCCGGCTCGGAGCTGGCCACCACCTGCTCCTCGGCGGACGCCCTGGCGGCGGCGTACGGCAAGGTCGTCGACGCCTTCAAGCTCACCAAGGTCGACTTCGACGTCGAGGGCGGCGCGCTGCCCAACACCGCCGCCAACACCCGTCGCGCCCAGGCCATCGCCAAGCTCCAGGCCCAGCACCCGAACCTGGACGTCTCCTACACCCTGCCGGTGATGCCCGAGGGCCTGACCCAGGACGGCGTGAACCTGCTCGCCAACGCCAAGTCCAACGGCGTGAAGATCGACACCGTCAACATCATGGCGATGGACTACGGCGCCTCCTACAGCGGCGACATGGGCACCTACGCGGAACAGGCGGCGACCGCCACCCAGGCGCAGGTCAAGAGCGTGCTGGGACTCTCCGACTCCGCCGCCTGGAAGGCGGTCGCGGTCACCCCGATGATCGGCGTCAACGACGTCTCCTCCGAGGTCTTCAAGGTCGAGGACGCCACCCAGCTGGCGGACTTCGCCAAGTCCAAGGGCCTCGGCTGGCTCTCCATGTGGTCCGCGACCCGCGACAAGCAGTGCGAAGGCGGCACCAAGCCCACCGCCGACGCCACGTGCAGCTCGATAGCCCAGGACAAGTTCGCGTTCTCGAAGGCGTTCGGGACGTACAAGTAGTCGCGCTTTTTGCCGATGCGTGAGTAAGGGGCCCGGCGGATCACGATCGCCGGGCCCCGCCCCATTTTCCCCTGCTGTTTCTCCTGCCGCCGCAACGGGTCAATTCCGGTGGTGGCGCGGCGAATTGCGTCGCTACGATGCCCGAGCCGTCGTGCGCCGGCGGAGAATCGGGGGAGAGTCATGGGCTCCATACGCACGCGTCTGTTCGCCCTGCCCTTGGCAGGGGTGTCCCTACTGGCCCTGGTGGGTGCGGCGGGCTGTGAGAAGTCTGATCCGTCCGTCTCCTTCACGCCGGAATTCGTGCCGGTGACCTTCACGCTCGACGCCTCGGGAAAGATCAGCGTTTCCGTGGGCCGCTCCTTTGTCACACCGATCGGCACGTTCAGCGTGGACGGGGGTGCGGAGCACCAGTTCGCGACCAGTCCGAAGGGTTATCTCACCACCGTCATCCGATACCTGGACAAGAAATTGGGACTGGTCGAGTCCGGTTATCTGGTCCATACCGACCACAAGGTGGAACCGGCGCTCGACGGAGTCGCCCTGGCCCCGGCGAAAGGCATTCTCAGAGCCGACTTCACGCACCGGAAGACCGGCGGCGAACTGAAGATCTCCGACACCCGGCAGAACACACCGGTCCCCACCGCGTCGGCATCCTCCTGCCCGGCCGGCGAGAGCGTTCCGGTCACCCTGCCCAAGGTGTCGGCCGGCGACTCCGTCGCGGACACGGTGGCCGCGCTCTCCGCCGTCTGCCTCGCGGTCCAGTACGCCATCGAGACCGCCGACCGGTCCGACGGCACGGTGTCCCGGGTGGTGATCCCCACCGTCCCCGAGGGCTCCGTGCAGCTGCCGCCGGCCGCCGAGGGGGCCCCGGGCCCCGGCGACAAGGTCACCGCGAGCACCGTGCAGGCGGCCACGGTCTACGTCGCCGGACCCGCCGGCACACCGAGCCCCTCGGCGACCGACGGCTCGTCCTCCCCGACCGACAGCAGTCCCTCACCCGAGGACACGCCCGACGCCACCCCGGACGCGCTCCCCACCGGCACCACCGGGGTCCGTGCCGAGGCCGACGCGCCCGTGCGCTCGGCACCGAGCACCACGGGCGCGCAGGTCAGCAGTGTCGTGGCCGGCAACGACTACCCGGCCCTGTGCGCCCGGCAGGGCGAAGAGGTCACAGCCCACGGCAGGACGAGCGGCGTCTGGGTGCAGCTGCGTCTCGCCGACGGCGGGACCGGCTGGGCCACGGCCACCGCCTTCGCCGGCGAGACCGGAACCCTCGCGTCCTGCTGACCCGGGGCGCGGGCCGCAGCCACGGCAGACCGTGGCCCGCGCCGCCAGGGACCGCGCCCCGGCCCCTCAGAAGGCGGACTCCACCGGCGGCAGCGACCCCGTCCGTGCCGCGCCGCCGTACCAGCGCGCACTCGACTTCGGCGTCCGCTCCAGCGTGGCGTAGTCCACGTAGACCGCCCCGAACCGCTTTCCGAAGCCGTACGCCCACTCGAAGTTGTCCAGCAGAGACCACAGGTAGTACCCGCGGACGTCGGCGCCGTCGGTGAGGGCACGGCGGACCGCCGACAGATGGCCGTGCAGGTAGGCGATGCGCTCGGGGTCGTGCACCCGGCCGTCCGGGTCGGGCTTGTCGTCGTAGGCGGCGCCGTTCTCGGTGACGTACAGCGGCAGGCCCGGCGCCTCCCGCGCGTAGCGCATGATCAGCTCGTGCAGGCCCGTCGGGTCGATCGTCCAGCCCATCTCGGTGCGCTCGCCCGGGGTCTGGTGGAACAGCACGTCGTCGGCGCCCGGCCAGGGGGAGTGGCTGCTGGCGCCGTGACCGTCCGCGCGCGGGCCCTCGATCTTGCTGGGCGCCGCCGAGACGAGGGTCGGCGTGTAGTAGTTCAGGCCGAGTGCGTCGAGCGGCGCGTTGATCGTGCGGACGTCCCCGTCGAGGACGTACGACCAGTCGGTGACGGACGCGGTCGCCGCGAACAGCGACTTGGGGTACGCCCCGTGCAGCATCGGGCCGTGGAAGATCCCGTTGGCCAGGTCGTCGATCCGGCGGGCCGCCGCCAGGTCGGCCGGGTCCTGCGAAAGCGGCCGCACCACCGAGGAGTTGAGGCTGACGGCGATCTGGTTGCGGGCCGGCATCACCGAGCGCAGGGCCGCCGCGCCCAGCCCGTGTGCCAGGTTGAGGTGGTGGGCCGCGCGCAGGGCGGCCGCCGGGTCGGTGCGGCCGGGAGCGTGGACGCCGGAGCCGTAGCCCAGGAAGGCGCTGCACCAGGGCTCGTTGAGGGTGATCCAGTGCTCCACCCGGTCGCCCAGCGCCTCGCCGACCAGCTGCGCGTACTCGGCGAAGCGGAGCGCGGTGTCCCGCTCCGGCCAGCCGCCCGCGTCCTCCAGCTCCTGGGGCAGGTCCCAGTGGTAAAGCGTGATCGCCGGCTTGATCCCGGCGGACAGCAGCTCGTCCACCAGACGGCGGTAGAAGTCCAGGCCCACCTGGACCGCCGGGCCCCGCCCGGTGGGCTGCACCCGGGACCAGGAGACGGAGAAGCGGTAGGCGTTCAGGCCCAGCTCCGCCATCAGCGCCACGTCGTCGCGGTAGCGGTGATAGTGGTCGACGGCGACGTCACCGGTCTCGCCGCCGGCCGTCCTGCCCGGCGTATGGCTGAAGGTGTCCCAGATCGAGGGGGTGCGGCCGTCCTCCCGCACCGCCCCCTCGATCTGGTACGCGGAGGTCGCGGCGCCCCAGAGGAAGGCGGGAGGAAAGGTCACGGGGGTAACGGGTTCAGGCATGGAAGCGCTCCCATTGAGGTCGTAGGAGACCGACGAAGAGGGTGGGGGAGAGGGGGGACGAAGGGGGCCGGGGCGGCGGTGGCCCGGCCCCTGGGGCCTGGGGGAGGACGGTCAGCCCTTGATCGCGCCCTGCATGATCCCGCCCACGATCTGCTTGCCGAACAGCAGGAAGGCGATCAGCAGCGGCAGGGTGCCCAGCAGCGCGCCCGCCATGATCACCGCCTGGTCCGGGACATAGCCGGTGCCCAGCGAGTTCAGGGCCACCTGCACGGTCGGGTTCTGCTGGTTCAGCGCGATGATCGGCCACAGGAAGTCGTTCCAGGCGAACACGAAGGTCAGCAGGCCGAGTACGGCCATCGCGGGCCGTGCCGCGGGGAAGACGACGTGCCAGACGACCCGGATGCTGCTCGCCCCGTCCACCCGGGCCGCCTCGATCAGCTCCGAGGGCAGCGCCTGCACCAGATACTGCCGCATGAAGAACGTGCCGAACGCGGTCACCAGGCTCGGCAGGATCACCGTCTGCAACTGGTTCGACCAGCCCAGGTCCGACATCCACAGATACAGCGGTACGACGGCCAGCTGCGGCGGGATCATCATGGTGCCGATGGTCAGCAGCAACAGCAGGCCGGAGAACCGGAACCGCAGCTTGGCGAAGGCGAAGCCGGCCAGCGTGGAGAACAGCACGGTGCTCACGGTGATCGTGCCCGCCACGATCACCGAGTTGAACATCGCGGTGCCGAGTCCCGCCTGGTCCCAGGCGGTCTGCAGGTTCTTGAACAGGTTGCCGCCGAACCACAGCGGCGGCGGGGTCTCGGCCAGCCGCCGGTCGGTGCGCGAGGCCGCGATCGCCGTCCACACCAGCGGCGCCAGCGAGACCAGCGAGAAGACGGTCAGCACGACGTACGTCACCGGGCCCGCGTGCAGCTGCTTGCCCGCGCCCATCAGCCGGCGCCGCCGCTCCGGCTCGGCCTCGGCCGGCTGCGGGAGGGTCAGTTCACTGGTCGTCATTGGGACTTCCTCAGCCGTCGGGTGAGCAGCAGATTGACCGCGGCGATGACCAGCAGGACCAGGAACATCGACCAGGCGATCGCGGACGCCTTGCCGAGGTTGCCGATGATCCAGCCCTGGTCGTACATGTACAGACCGAGCGTCTGGTACTGGTGCTCGGAGCCGCCCTTGGACCCGCTGACCCCGCCGAACAGCAGGGGCTCACCGAAGAGCTGGGTCGCGCCGATGGTGGAGACGACGACCGTGAACAGGATCGTGGGCCTGAGCTGCGGGATCGTCACATGCCGGAACTGCTGCCAGCGGTTGGCCCCGTCGATCGCCGCCGACTCGTACAGATCGGTCGGGATCGCCTGCATCGCGGCCAGGTAGATCAGCGCGTTGTACCCGGTCCACCGCCAGATCACGATCGACGACACCGCGAACTGCGAACCCCAGTCCGACTCGCGCCAGTTGACCGGATCCACCCCGAAGAAGTGCAGGATCCAGTTGATCATGCCGCCGTCCCAGGAGTACAGCAGCGTGAACACCAGGGTCGCGGCCGCCACCGAGGTGGCGTACGGGGTCAGCATCACCACACGCCACACGGTCGAGCCGCGCAGCTTGTAGTTCAGCAGATGGGCCAGCCAGATCGCCGCCATCAGCTGGGGAACCGTGGAGATCAGACCGATGGTGAACGTGTTCGTCAGGGCGTTCCAGAAGAAGTCCGAGGACCACAGGTTCTGGTAGTTGTCCAGGCCCGCCCAGGTCTGGTGGTCCAGCGCCGACAGCTGCACGTCGTGCAGCGAGTACCAGGCCGTGTACAGCAGCGGGACCAGCGTGAACGCCCCGAACAGGACGAAGAAGGGGGCGACGAACGCGTACGGCGACGCCTTCATGTCCCAGCGGTACAGCCGGCTGCGCCAGGACTCGGCGCCCGCCGGCGTACCGCGACCGTGAGCGCCCCGGGCCGCGCCCGGCGCATCGCCGGACGCGGCCTCGGCGCTCGACGCGGTGTGCGTGAGAGCCTGCTTGGAGCCGGTCACTGGCCGAGCACGTCCTTGACTTCCTTGGTGGCGGCGTCCCAGCCCTGGTCGGGGTTCTTGCCCTTCTGCTCGACCTGGAGGATGCCGACGTCGGTGATCGCCGTGTTGATCGGCTGGTCCTTGACGCCGAAGTACTGGACCGGGATGGTCTTCGCCGAGTCGGCGAAGATCTGTGTGATCGGCGCGTCGGAGAAGTAGGCCGTGGTGTCGGCGGCCGGCTTCAGGGTCGCGTACGCCGACGGGGTCGACGGGAAGCTGGCCTGCTTGGCGAAGACCTTCGCCTGCTGCTCGGGCGCGGTCAGCCACTTGGCCAGGGCGACGGCCTCCTTCTGATGCTTGCTCGCCGTCGGCACGCCGAGGAAGGAGCCGCCCCAGTTGGACGCGGTCGGGGCCGCCGCCACGTCCCAGTTGCCCTTGCCTGAGTCACCGGACTTCTGCTCGATGTAGCCGATCATCCAGGCCGGGCAGGCGACGCTGGCGAAGGTGCCGTTGGCGAAGCCCTGGTCCCAGGTCGGGTCGAACTGCTTCAGCTTCGCCGACATGGTGCTGGTGGCGACGCTCATGGCGGTGTCCCAGGCCTTCTTCACGCCGTCGGACTTGTCCCAGATGACGTTGCCGTCCTTGTCGTAGTAACGCTCGCTGCCGCCGCCGAGGGCCGCGTTGTAGACCGAGGAGGCCGAGTCCACGAACTTGGAGCCCTTGGGCGCCTTCTTCATGTACGCCTTGCCGACGTCGACGTACTTCGCCCAGTCGCCCTTCCACTGCTCGGCGAGCTTGTTGCGGTCCGTCTCCAGGCCGGCCTTCTTGAACAGGTCCTTGCGGTAGCAGATGGCCATCGGGCCGGTGTCGGTGCCGAGCCCGATGAGCTTGCCGTCCTCGGTGGTGGCCTGGGCGTTCTTCCAGTCCAGCCACTGCGACTTGTCGACGTCCTTGCCGAGGTCGACGAACTTGTCCCCCTGCGTCTGAACGGCCTCGGTGACGTTGCCGACCTCGATGGCCTGGATGTCGTCGGTGCCGGAGCCGGCCTGGAGGCGGGTGAGCACCTTCGGCCAGTAGACGTCGGTACGAGTGGTGACGTTCTCCTTGATGTTGATGTCGGGATGGAGCTTCATGTACTCGTCGTAGAGGCCGGCCTGCTTGTAGCCGAAGACGCCGAAGGTGCCGATGGTCAGCGTGATCTTGCCCTTGCCACTGCCGTTGCCGCCGTCCGAGTTCGACGAGCCGTCGTCCGAGTCGTCGGCGCAGCCGGCCAGCAGCCCTGTGGTCAGCGCGGCGACGGCCACGAAGGCCCCCAGCCTGCGGGACCGGCGGATGCTCGTGCGCATTGCGTCCTCCTGTTGCCTGACGTGCCGACCCCCCGGCCAACTGCATGGAATCGGGCCCGTTCGTACGCGCTGCGGCTCGGGCGGGGAACGTGCGGGATGTGTATGTGTCAGGTACTGTGGGAGCGCTCCCACCAGTGATGTGTTGAAGAGTCGTCGGTTCGGGGCGGGGTGTCAAGGGAGCGGGCAAGGGCAACCGCGTTCAGTTATCGGGCTGTTAACCGGACCCGCTCGGGCCGGCACCGGCGCCGGACGGGCCTGTTAGATTCCAGGCCAGCTGGGATGCTGGTGTCGAGAAAGGCGGAGCCCATGGCAGGCCACGGAGCGCGGAGCCGGAGCGGTGGGCGGCCCACGCTCGAGGAGGTTGCCGCCCGGGCCGGGGTCGGCCGGGGCACGGTCTCGCGCGTGATCAACGGTTCGCCCCGGGTCAGTGACGCGACCCGCGCGGCGGTCGAGGCCGCGGTCGCCGAACTCGGCTACGTGCCCAACACCGCGGCCCGCGCCCTCGCGGCCAACCGCACCGACGCCATCGCGCTGGTCGTCCCCGAGCCGGAGACCCGGTTCTTCGCGGAGCCGTACTTCTCGGACATGCTGCGGGGCGTCGGCAGCGAACTCTCCGACACGGAGATGCAGTTGCTGCTGATCTTCGCGGGCAGTGACCGGGAGCGGCAGCGTCTCGCGCAGTACCTGGCGGCCCACCGTGTGGACGGTGTTCTGCTGGTCTCGGTCCACGCCGACGATCCGCTGCCCGACCTGCTCGCCCAGCTGGAGATCCCGGCGGTGATCAGCGGTCCGCGCTCGGCCGCCGAGACGCTCACCTCGGTGGACTCGGACAACTACGGCGGGGGCCGCTCGGCCGTGGAGCACCTGCTCGCCCGGGGCTGCCGCCGGATCGCGCACATCACCGGCCGCCTGGATGTCTACGGTGCCCAGCGCCGCGTCGACGGCTACCGTGACGCCCTGCGGGACGCGGGCCGGAAGGCGGACGAACTCCTCGTCGAGCCGGGGGACTTCACCGAGGAGGGCGGCCGGCGGGCGATGACCACGCTGCTGGAGCGGTACCCGGACCTGGACGCGGTCTTCGCCGGGTCCGACGTGATGGCGGCGGGGGCCCGGCAGGTGCTGCGCGAGGTGGGACGCCGTATCCCCGACGACGTGGCGCTGGTCGGTTACGACGACTCGGCCATCGCCCGCCACATGGATCCGCCACTGACCAGCGTCCGTCAGCCCATCGAGGAGATGGGCCGCGCGATGATCGACCTGCTGCTCGCGGAGATCGCCGACCGCCGCCCGGCCGTGTCCCGGGGGCTGGAGCGGCGGCACGCGGTGCTGCCCACGGAGCTGGTGGCGCGGGCGTCGTCGTGAGCGGGGCTCACGGGCGGCCCGCGGACGCCGTGCGCCGGTCCGCGGCCGCACCCTTCGCCGGCCGATTCCTCACCACTTCGCCCGTGTCGCTCATCATGCGGGACGCGGCTTGTTCATTCTCGTCCAACGTCTCGTGAGATCCATTTCCATGGTGCTCACGGCGTCCATGAATTCCTGGAGAATCTCCTCGGTCACCTCAAGTGTGATGGGGAGACCTCCCTTCAGTAGAATTCCCTTGACCGCGCCCCGGTGGGCCGGTGCCGGCAGGTAGGTGTAAGAACCCAGCCGCATGGACTGCCTTCCGGCCGGATGTGACACGTCCTTGGCGGGTTCGATCGCTTCCCCCCTCGATGTCTTCGTCATATTGCCACTAACGCCGCTTTTCGGCGGTGGATGCGCGGCGAACGGGTGAAGGATTAAGCGGACAAGCACCTTGTTCCGGTACCGGCCGACCCTGTGTGCAACTGTATGAAGAATGAAAAGGCGGGTGGTGTGCTGCGGGTGGAATTCAGTGGAGAAATGTTTCCCCTGAGTGCGGCGGGGATTCGGCGATGCCGGGCGAGAACGAAGCGGGCCACCCGGATGGGCGCTCCGCCCTCCTGCGGACCCGTACCTCAGGTGTCCTTGCCGTCGGTGGATGTCGAGGCATCGCTCAATGCTCGGACGTTGCGCTGCAATACCTCCACCATGCGCCGCCGCCGTCGCAATTCCCTGCTGTCGATCGGCCGCATTCGACACTGGTACGGTGGCACGAAAATTGACCCTGTGGTGCATAGGGAAGCGCAAACGATTAGCGTCCAGACGACGATGTTCCACATGTTTTCTCCTCCGGGACCCGCAAACAAGGTCGCAGCCTATCCAAGACGGAACAGGCCGCAGGAAATACACGCGATACTCGGTGAGGTGTCACTCGAAGAGCCGGAAGGGGAGTTGTCCGATTCCCTGGAGGCAGCATCGTTTCTCCTCTTTCCCGTCGCCGGAAATGCTTACCGGACTTCGAGAACTTGCCCCGGTGGTCCCGGGTGGCGATCCACCGGGTGATGGCCGACAAAATGAGCCGAGAACTCACCGGAGAATCCGGAGCCCCGGATCAGTCGCGGGGGCGTACCGACTCCCAGCCCCGCTCCAGCAGGTCGAACGCCGCGTCGACGGCGGCTTCCGGGCTGGGGGAGGTGCCGGCCAGGGCGCGGGTCTCCAGGGCGAGGTGGGCCAGGGCCGCGCAGGCCGGGTCGTCGGCAGGGGCGCCGATGTCGGCGGCGAGGGCCTCGGCGAGGGCGCGTTCGTGCCGCATCCACATGCCGCGGTGGTAGTCGATCAGCGCCGGGGTGCTGTGGACCAGCCGCTGGAAGGCGGCGATCTGCTCCTCGTGCTCCGTCTTGAAGGACCGTGCGCCCAGCATGTGGGTGCGCAGGGCCTCGACGGCAGAGGTGTCCGGTGACCGCTCCCGGACCGCCGCGACCAGGGCGGACTCGATGTCCGGGTCCATGTCGAAGAGCAGCGCCTCCTTGCTCGGGAAGTGCTTGAAGAGGGTCGTCGTGGAGACGTCCGCGGCCTCGGCCACGTCCCTGATGCTCACCTTGTCGAAGCCGTGCTCCAGGAACAGCTCCAGGGCCGCGTCCGCCAGCGCCTTGCGGGTTGCGGCCTTCTTGCGTTCGCGGCGTCCCATGGTCTCGGTCATGCCCGCAGGGTACCCGCTCGATTGCCTCGCTTCAGAAGGTGAGTCGTTGCACTTGTTTATCGAGTGTGCCTCGCCCGGTGGGCATCGAGTGTGCTCAAGCCCTCTGGGTGCCGGTCGACATCGGCGCGGTCATGTTCGCCGCCGTGGAGCGGCGCACCCCCGAACCTCTGCTCCCGCCCGGCGGGTTCACGGGCCACCGCAACTCCCCGCTCGTCGTGGGCCTGTTGCCCCGGAAACGAAATCAGCCGGTGACCCGTCCTTCGACGGAGTCACCGGCTGATTACTCAGGGTGAGTGACGGGACTCGAACCCGCGGCATCCTGGACCACAACCAGGTGCTCTACCAGCTGAGCTACACCCACCATGACCGGCAGTTCGGGGAATGCTTTCCCCGACCGGCCGAGAAGAAGTCTACAGGGTCCGCAGGGGTGCTCGCGCACAGGTTTTCGCGCGCACCTCCGAGGTCGCCGCTACTGCCCGGGCACCACGTGCTTGGCGGCGATCGACCTGGCGGTGTCGGAGTCCGGGCCGGGCTGCGGGACGAAGACGGCCTCGCGGTAGTAGCGCAGTTCGGCGATCGACTCGCGGATGTCGGCGAGGGCGCGGTGGTTGCCGTTCTTCTCCGGGCTGTTGAAGTAGGCCCGCGGGTACCAGCGCCGTGCCAGCTCCTTGATGCTGGAGACGTCCACGATCCGGTAGTGGAGGTAGTCCTCCAGGGTCGGCATGTCCCGCAGCAGGAAGCCGCGGTCGGTGCCGACGGAGTTGCCGCACAGCGGGGCCTTGCCGGGCTCCTTCACATGCTCCCGGACATAGGCGAGGACCTGCTCCTCGGCTTCGGTCAGCGTCGTGCCGCCGGCCAGCTCCTCCAGCAGCCCGGACGCGGTGTGCATCTGACGCACCACGTCCGGCATCGTCTCCAGCGCCGAGTCCGGGGGACGGATGACGATGTCCACCCCCTCGCCGAGTACGTTCAGCTCGGAGTCGGTGACGAGGGCGGCCACCTCGATGAGAGCGTCGTCGGACAGCGAGAGGCCGGTCATCTCGCAGTCGATCCACACCATGCGATCGTTCATGTGTCTCACCTTACGGCGAGCCGCCGCGAGCCGGACCGGGCATGCGGTGACGACCTTGTCGTGGGCGGTCACGCGAGGCACATGAACAAGGGGGGCGGAGTACTGCTCCGCCCCCCTTGTCCCTGCGATCCGTTCAGTTGCCGCTGCGCGGACCCGGTAGCAGGCTCACCGCACCGGCGGCCTGGCGTCGGCTCTGCATCGGCACCCCGCTGTCCCGCTCCGGGTGCAGCAGGGCGGGAGTGCCCAGCGGCCCGTGACCGGGCAGACCGACGGGTGCGCCCGCCGGGCCGGACTGGGGCACCGGCGGCTCCGGGTCACCGTGCCTGTCCCCCTGCGGCCGGCGGGCCCGGTAGGCGGCCCGGTAGGCGGCGGGGGACGAGCCGAGCTGACGGCGGAAGTGCCCGCGCAGCGCGACCGGTGAACGGAAGCCGCAACGGCCCGCCACCTCGTCCACCGAGTAGTCCGACGTCTCCAGCAGCCGCTGCGCCTGCAGCACCCGCTGGGTGATCAGCCACTGCAGCGGGGCGCTGCCGGTGAGCGAGCGGAACCGGCGGTCGAACGTACGGCGGCTCATATAGGCGCGTGCCGCCAGTGTCTCCACGTCGAACTGCTCGTGGAGGTGTTCCAGCGCCCAGGCGACGACCTCGGCAAGCGGGTCGGCGCCGATCTCCTCTGGTAAAGACCTGTCGAGGTAGCGCTCCTGACCGCCGCTGCGGCGCGGCGGGACCACCAGACGGCGGGCGAGCGCGCCGGCCGCCTCGTTGCCGTGGTCCGTCCGCACGATGTGCAGACACAGGTCGATCCCCGCGGCCGTACCGGCCGAGGTCAGTACGTCGCCGTCGTCGACGAACAGTTCACGTGGATCCACGTGAACCGACGGATAGCGCTTGGCCAGCGTCGGCGCGTACATCCAGTGTGTGGTCGCCGGGCGGCCGTCCAGCAGGCCGGCTGCCGCCAGGACGAAGGCCCCGGTGCACAGCCCGACGATGCGGGCACCCTCTTCGTGCGCGCGACGCAACGCGTCGAGCGCCTCCTCCGGCGGCGGCGAGGTGATCGAGCGCCAGGCCGGTACGACGACCGTACCCGCCCGCGAGATCGCCTCGAGCCCATGCGGTGCGGTGAGTTCCAGGCCCCCTGTGGTCCGCAGCGGGCCTTCCTCGCCGGCGCAGACAAGCAGTCTGTAGCGCGGCACGCCGGCGTCCTGGCGGTCAATCCCGAACACCGACAGTGGTATGGAACTCTCGAAGATGGGGCCGCCGCTGAACAGCAGCACCGCGACGATCTCCTTGCGGCGTCGCCCGGAGAGTTTCCGGGCCGCGGCTTCCGGCGCGGCAGTGGAGTCGTGGCTCATCCTGCTAAGCCCCCCTCGGTGGTCGCGGCTCCTCGGTTGTGTCGCTCCTGCACGTTTCCCCTCGGTCCTGCACGAGTCCCCCGCCGTAAAGACAGTCAAGATCGAATCTACTGGCCTCCGCGGTCTCACGGTGGCCAGTTCGACACGCCGGACATTGTCGACATGACAACTTGGCGTGAAGCATTCGATCACGAAGGGTTGCACTCGTGGGCCGTGCAGGGAAGTGCGCCTTGTCGCAGTGGCCAAACCGCGTAGGGTGCGCGGGTCGCCTCAGACCCTTTCCCTGCAGGTGGAACGGGGGTTGGGGGGTGGGTGCGACCCCTCCGGAGCGGTATTCAGAAGTTGGCCGAAAAGAAGCGCTCAGGGGTGCAAAAACCGGTCAGTCGACCGGTGTCTCCCCCTTGGTGTGACGTCCGCCTCTTTGCGCGGTGCAACGCTCGGACCGCCGCAGCAGAACGCGGCAGACGGCCGTGACGGCGGCGAGGCCGAGGGCGGTACCGGCGGCGCCGGCGAGCGAGGTGCCGTACCAGACGAGGATCACGGGAACGAGGACACAGCTGAAGGCCGCCCAGCGGATCACGTCGCTCGTGGTGTCCGCGGCGGGGCGCGGGTCGGTGGTGGAGCGGCGTCCGGACATCTCGTACTCCCTGTGGCGGTGGCTCACCGGGTTCAACGCGTGTTCGATCGGTCGGTCACCGGCAGTCGCTCCGGGGATCCTGTGCAAACCGCCTGTACGGGGCAGCAACCATTGCGTTACGGGCGCCGCTCGTGCATGCTCCGGGGAACCCCCACGGACATCCGGGGACCGCTCACGGAGCGTGCGCAGGAACTGTGCAGAGGAGGCGTGCCGCCGTACCCTTGGGGGTATGGGGTTGGGAAGACGAATCCCGGACACAGCTCCGCTGCACGATGTCACCCCCCACCCACAAAGGATCACAACGCCGAGACAGCCATGGCCGGTCACGAATTCTTCGAACCCGCGGACCGCAAGCGGCCCGTCGCCGATCCCACGGCGGCCGAGCCCCTGGCGGCGGAAGACTCCCGTCCTTCGTGCGACCCCGCCTTCAAGCACGGCGTGGTCGTCGGCTTCGACGGCTCGACGTCCAGTGAGCGCGCCCTCGCCTATGCGATCGGCATGGCTCACCGCTCCCGATCGGGTCTGATCATCGTCCATGTGGCCAACCGGCTGCCCACCACCGTGTGGGCCGGCTGTGAGCCGCCCGTCTTCGTCGACGTGCCGGACCACCGCACCGAGGTGCTCGGTCTGGAACTGGCCTGCGCGGAGTATCTGGCCGAGGTGCCCTGGATCCTGGTCGAGCGCGGCGGGGACATCTGCCACGAACTCGAAGAGGTGGGACGGGAGTACGAGGCCGACGCGATCGTGGTCGGCTCGACGCACGGCATCGTCGGCCGGATCTTCGGCTCCGTGGCCGGGCGGCTCGCCAAGCGGGCGCAGCGGCCCGTGATCGTCATTCCCTGAGCTTTCCGACTCTCCGTCAACTGCCTTTGTGCCGACTCCCTTTGTGCAGCGCGAAACTACTCGCGCGTAGAGGTGTTTGTGCCCTTGTGAAGGGCATATATCGGTCACCGCGCAACTGCACATGCAAGAAGGGAGCCCGCAGTGGACAACGACGTCTCCGCGGGAAGCGGAAACACCACGGTGGTCGGCCGACTCGCTCTGGGGATAACCCTGTTGGCGTTCGGGCTCGGCACGACCGGCGTGATCGACGGCGTGGGGGCATCCGACGCCGTGTCACTTGCTCATTATGTGGGCGGCGTCGCCCTCTTCCTCGTCGGTCTGCTGGCCTTCCGCGATCGTGACAGCGCCTCAGGCACCGGCTTCGTGGCCCTCGGCGCGCTCTGGTTCACCTGGGCCGTCGCGGGTCAGATGTCGGCCAACGGGGCCGGACTCTTCCTGCTTCTGTTCGCCCTCGTGGCTCTCACCCTGACCCTCGCGGGCGGGGACACCCTCGGACAGGCCATGCACGGGTTGCTGTTCCTGGCGATGCTGCTGCTCGCCGTCGCGCAGTTCGCGGACAGCTCCTCGCTGGCCAAGGTCGGCGGCTGGGTCGCCGCCCTTGGCGGCGCACTGGCCTGGTACGCGGCGACGGCGGCGCTCGCGCACTGGCCGACGACGCTGCCCCGGCGTGCTGCGGGCCGGGGGGTGACGGCCACCGGCTGATGAGAGCAGCACTGAAGGGACCCCCACGTGACGGTGGCACACGTGGGGGTCCGTTCTGTCCGGGGTGGGCTACTCCACCGTCACCGACTTGGCGAGGTTCCGCGGCTTGTCGATGTCCCGGCCGAGGGCTTTCGCCGTGTGGTACGCCAGCAGCTGCAGCGGGATGCCCATCAGGATCGGGTCCAGTTCGTCCTCGTTCTTCGGGACCACGATCGTCTGGTCGGCCTTCTCCTGGTGCTGGTGGGCCACCGCGAGGATCCTGCCGCTGCGGGCCTTGATCTCCTCCAGGGCCGCGCGGTTCTTCTCCAGGAGATCGTCGTCGGGGACGATCGCGACCGTGGGGAGAGCCGGCTCGATGAGGGCCAGGGGGCCGTGCTTGAGCTCGGAGGCAGGGTAGGCCTCGGCGTGGATGTACGAGACCTCCTTCAGCTTCAGGGAGGCCTCGCGGGCCACCGGGTAGCCCCGGACGCGGCCGACGAAGAGCATCGAGCGGGCCTCGGCGTACTGCTCGGCCAGCTTCTTGATCTCCTCCTCCTGCTTCAGGATCTCGGTGATCTGCTCCGGCAGCTTGCGCAGCCCCTCGATGATCCGCTTGCCGTCGCGGACCGAGAGGTCGCGGGTGCGGCCCAGGTGCAGCGCGAGCAGGGCGAAGGCGACCGTGGTGTTCGTGAAGCACTTCGTCGACACGACGCAGACCTCCGGGCCCGCGTGGACGTAGATCCCGGCGTCCGCCTCCCGTGCGATCGCCGAGCCGACGACGTTGACGACGCCGAAGACCCGGGCGCCCTTGCGCTTCAGCTCCTGCACGGCGGCCAGCACGTCGTACGTCTCACCCGACTGGGAGACCGCGACGTAGAGGGTTTCGGGGTCCACCACCGCGTTGCGGTAGCGGAACTCGGAGGCCGGCTCGGCGTCGGCGGGGATGCGGGCCAGCTCCTCGATCATCTGGGCGCCGATCATGCCCGCGTGGTACGAGGTGCCGCAGCCGAGGATCTTCACGCGGCGGATCTGCCGGGCCTCGCGGGCGTCCAGGTTGAGCCCGCCGAGGTGCACGGTGGAGAAGCGGTCGTCGATGCGGCCGCGCAGTACGCGGTCCACGGCGTCGGCCTGCTCGTGGATCTCCTTGTGCATGTAGGTGTCGTGGCCGCCCATGTCGTACGAGGCGGCCTCCCACTCCACGGTGGTCGGCTCGGCCGCGGTGCGGGTGCCCTCCGTGGTGTAGGTGCGGAAGTCGTCGGCCTTGAGGGTGGCCATCTCGCCGTCGTCCAGCGTCACTATCTGCCGGGTGTGGGCGACCAGAGCGGCGATGTCCGAGGCGACGAACATCTCCTTCTCGCCGATGCCGAGGACCACCGGGGAGCCGTTTCGGGCCACCACGATGCGGTCGGAGAAGTCGGCGTGCATCACCGCGATGCCGTAGGTGCCCTCGATCAGACGCAGTACCTGGCGGACCTTCTCCTCCAGGGTCTCGGCCTGGGAGCGGGCGATCAGGTGGGTGAGCACCTCGGTGTCGGTCTCGGAGAGGAACTCGACGCCGTCAGCCTCCAGCTTGCGACGCAGGTCGGAGGCGTTGTCGATGATGCCGTTGTGCACGACGGCGACCTTCTGGTCGGCCGACATGTGCGGGTGGGCGTTCAGGTCGGAGGGGGCGCCGTGGGTGGCCCAGCGGGTGTGGGCGATGCCGGTGGTGCCCTTGAACCGCGCCGGGACCTTCGCCTCCAGGTCGCGCACCCGGCCCTTGGCCTTGACCATCTTCAGGCCGGCCGTTTTCGGGGAGGTGACGACGATGCCCGCCGAGTCGTAGCCCCGGTACTCCAGGCGCTGCAGGCCCTCCAGGAGCAGGGGGGCCACGTCACGCTTCCCGATGTATCCGACAATTCCGCACATATATAGGTATCCCTCAGCCTGTCGTCCCGACTGGTTCTCAGCCGTAGACCATGCGGCGCAGCTGCCTGAGCGTCAGCTCCGGCGGCGCCACCGCCCGGTATTTCAGGTCCGCCTCGATCTGTTCGAAGATCTCCGTGTTCTGCAGGCCCTGGGTCTGCAGCTCGCGGTGGCGGCGACGGACGTAGTCCCGCGTCGTCTCGTCGAAATAGGCGAGCACGTCCTGGATCACCCGCAGCGCCTCGCCCCGGTTCAGGGGCGTGGACCGCGCCAGATGATCGACAAGTTCCTCGTGCACCCGGTAGATCCTGAGGTACCGGCGCCAGTTTCGCAAGAATCGTGCCCGATTTCGGGCAACGGCCTGTTGAAACTCTTATGGTGCTCTGTTCGCAAGCTGTCCATCCTGCGTCTTGTGCCGCGTTGCCCGGACGCACGAGTTTCAGACGCCATGGACATTCCTCGTATGGGAGTACCCGAGAAGCTGGCCGAGCGCATGAGCATGGCCGAGCAGCACGAGTACCTGCGCGCCAGATTCTCGCGGCGCACCATGATCAGGGGCGGCGCCGTCACGCTGGGCGCCGTCACCGGTGGCGCCTTCGTCGCGGGCGGCACGGCCCAGGCCGCCGTACCGACCCAGGGGGTACCTCCCACGCCCTTCAGGCAGTGGGGGAGCACCGCCCCCGTCACCGAGTCGGTCGACGGCGCGCACGTCGCCCCGTTCGGCCGCCACCTCGCGTGGGGCAACGACCCGCGCACCGAGATCACCGTCTCCTGGCAGGTCCCGGTCGCGGTGAAGAACCCGTTCATCCGCATCGGCGCCCACCCCTGGGACCTCTCCCGCAAGATCCCCGCCGAGGTCCGCAGCCTCTACACCCCGGCCGGCGTCGGCGCGAGCGGCGACCACACCCAGTACTACGTCCACGCCAAGCTCAGCCACCTGCGCCCCGGCCAGACCTACTACTACGGCGTGGGCCACCAGGGCTTCGACCCGGCCGAGCGGCACCTGCTGGGCACCCTGGGCACCTTCACCACCGCCCCCGCCCACAAGGCGCCGTTCACCTTCACGGCCTTCGGCGACCAGGGCGTCAGCTACCACGCCCTGGCCAACGACAGCCTGATCCTGGGCCAGAACCCGGCCTTCCACCTGCACGCCGGCGACATCGCCTACGGCGACCCGTCCGGCGCGGGCAAGACCACCGACACCGGCTTCGACTCGCGCACCTGGGACCAGTTCCTGTACCAGACCGAGTCGGTCGCCAAGCAGGTCCCGTGGATGGTCTCGTACGGCAACCACGACATGGAGGCCTGGTACTCGCCGAACGGCTACGGCGGCGAGGAGGCCCGCTGGACCCTGCCCGACAACGGTCCGGACAAGAAGAACCTGCCGGGCGTCTACTCCTTCGTCTACGGCAACACGGCGATCATCTCGCTGGACCCCAACGACGTCTCCTTCGAGATCCCGGCGAACCTGGGCATCTCTGGCGGAACCCAGACGAAATGGTTCGAGGGCCAGCTGAAGAAGTACCGCGCCTCGAAGGACATCGACTTCATCATCGTGTTCTTCCACCACTGTGCGTACTGCACCTCCACCGCGCACGCCTCGGAGGGGGGCGTGCGCCAGGAGTGGGTGCCGCTGTTCGACAAGTATTCGGTCGACCTGGTCATCAACGGCCACAACCACCAGTACGAGCGCACGGACGTGATCAAGGACAACAAGGTCGTCAAGAAGCTGCCGATCGGCGAGACGGCCTACTCCGAGACCGAGGGCGTGGTGTACGTCACGGCGGGTGCGGCGGGCCGCAGCCTGTACGCCTTCAGCGCCCCGGACTCGTACGAGGGTCACGAGAACGAGGTCGACTCCGTGGCCTCCTTCGTCAACCTCAAGGACGGCAAGCAGAACGAGACCGTCGCCTGGTCGCGCGTGCGCTACCTGAACTACTCGTTCCTGCGCGTGGACGTCACCCCCGCACCGCGGGGCCGCTACACCACGCTGAAGGTCCAGGGCATCGCCGAGACCGGTGACCGGATCGACCACTTCACGGTGGCGCGCCGGGCGAAGTAGGCATCCCTCTGCGGCCTCCGGGCGCGGGCCACGGCCCCGCCCGGACGGCAGGGCACAGGCATCGCGGGCGGTCCTCACATGCGCTTGAGGACCGCCCGCTTGGCCAGGGTGAACTCCTCGTCCGTCAGCACCCCCGAGCGGTGCAGCTCGCCCAGCTCGCGCAGCCGCCGGAGCAGTGCGTCATGGTCGTCCTCGGCCGAGGGCGTCTTCGTGAGCCGGGGCGGCTCGGGCCGTGGGTCCGTCCCGTCGGCCGGGGCCGACGGGTGTGGCAGCCGGGCCCGGACGGCCGCCGCCACCAGGGCCATCAGCGGGTCCTTCTTGAAGCCCCACAGCTCGACCGCGTTGGGGTCGTACTTGGGGGGTGCCGTGGCGGGGGCGCCGCGTACCCGGAACCGCAGATGTCCGTTCTCCAGACCGGCGGCCGGCTGCCATTCCACGCCGACGATCTCGCCGAGCGGGATCGCCCGGGGTCCGGTGGCGGACTTGGCCTCCTCCGTCTTCCAGTTCCACTCCAGCCGCACCCACTCCCCGTCGAAGCCCGCCGTGGCGTCGCCGGCGGACGCGGACACCGGGAGCGGCGGGCCGGGCAGCAGGAACCCGGACACCGGGTCGGCGGAAACCCCCTCCAGCAGCAGGGCATTGCGCACCGCGTCCGCGAAGTACTCGGCGACGCCGTACCGGTCGGACTCCACGGTGAGCAGATAGGGGTCGTCGCCCTCGGCGAGCCGGCCGCCGGTGGCGTGCAGCAGCGGGTCGGCGCCGTCGCGCAGCCTCAGCCGCAGCCGCCCCGACTTCCTGCCCTGCTCGAAGGAGACGGCCGCCAACGCGCCCAGTGGGACGACGAGTTCACCCAGTGACCTGCGCAGCAGGCCGATGTTCTTGTCCCGGCCCGGGGTCAGCCGCAGGGTGTCGCCGTCGAAGGCCCAGGTGCCGTCCTTCTGGATGATTTCCGCCATGCGGGGATTGTTTCACCGGATCTGCGGGAGAGTGGTCTTTACCATTCCTGAAGGGAGCGCATGTGAGACGGCACCACAGCACGACTCCCCGACTGACCCGTGTCCTCGGATCTCTGCTGCTCATGGCGGCGGCAGGCGTGTTCACCGTCGGCGCGGCGCCCGCGCCGAAAGCCGTGGCGGCGACCCCGCTGGACCGGGTGGTCCCCGCGCCCGCCTCGGCCGAGCCCGGCGGATCCCCGTACCGCATCACCCGCGCCACCCATGTCCGCGTCGACGGCTCGGCCGAGGTCCGCCGGATCGGCGAGTACCTCGCCGGCATCCTGCGGCCGTCCACCGGCTACCCGGTGCCGGTCACCGAGCAGGGCACCGGCGGCATCCGGCTCAGCCTCGTACAGGGTTCGTTCGGTGCCGAGGGTTATCGCCTGAGCAGTACCCCCCTCGGCGTCTCCATCACCGCGAGCGCCCCCGCCGGCCTCTTCCACGGCGTCCAGACCCTGCGCCAACTGCTCCCGGCGGCCGTCGAGAAGAAGACCGTCCAGCGCGGCTCCTGGCCGATCGCGGGAGGCACCATCGAGGACCGCCCGCGCTACGGCTACCGCGGCGCCATGCTGGACGTCTCCCGGCACTTCTTCACGGTCGACCAGGTCAAGCGCTACATCGACCAGTTGGCCCTCTACAAGATCAACACGTTGCATCTGCACCTCAGCGACGACCAGGGCTGGCGCATCGCCATCGACTCCTGGCCGCGCCTGGCGACCTACGGCGGCTCCACCCAGGTCGGCGGGGGCCCGGGCGGCCACTACACCAAGGCCGACTACCGGGAGATCGTCCGCTACGCGGCCTCGCGCTATCTGGAGGTCGTCCCCGAGGTCGACATGCCCGGCCACACCAACGCGGCCCTCGCCTCCTACGCGCAGCTGAACTGCAACGACACCGCACCCCCGCTGTACACCGGCACGGAGGTCGGCTTCAGCTCGCTGTGCGTGCCCAAGGAGGTGACGTACCAGTTCGCGGACGACGTCATCCGTGAGCTGGCCGCGCTCACCCCGGGCCGCTATCTGCACATCGGCGGCGACGAGGCGCACTCCACCAGCCACGCCGACTACGTGAAGTTCATGGACCGCGTGCAGCCGATCGTCGCCAAGTACGGCAAGACGGTCATCGGCTGGCACCAGTTGACCGGCGCCACCCCCGCCAAGGGCGCCCTCGCCCAGTACTGGGGCCTGGACGACACCAGCGCGGCGGAGAAGGCCCAGGTGGCCAGGGCCGCCCAGAACGGCACCGGGCTGATCCTGTCCCCGGCCGACCGGATCTACCTCGACATGAAGTACACCGCTGACACCCCGCTGGGCCTGGACTGGGCGGGCCTGGTGGAGGTGAAGCGCTCCTACGACTGGGATCCCGGCAAGTACCTTCCCGGAGCGCCGGATTCGGCCGTCAAGGGCGTCGAGGCACCCCTGTGGTCCGAGACGCTCACCCGGTCCGCCGACATCGAGTACATGGCCTTCCCGCGTCTGGCCGGAGCGGCGGAGCTGGGCTGGTCCCCGGCGGCCACCCACGACTGGGAGCGTTACAAGGTGCGTCTCGCGGCCCAGGGTCCGCGCTGGAGCGCCCTCGGAATCACGTACTACAAGTCGCCCCAGGTGCCTTGGCCGACCGGCTGAGCACACACTGACGGGCACCCCCAAGGACCGTACTCCGGGGTGCCCGTCCGTCTGTGCGACCGTCAGAGACCGGCGATCGGGTTCCTCAGCGTGCCGATGAGCTGCAGGGCGCCCGAGGGGTCGGCCAGGTCCACCATCTGCCGGTTGTTGCGCAGCTGGAGCCGGTTCAGGCAGGACAGCGCGAACTCGGGTGCGAACATGTCGTACTGGCGGAACTTCTCGCCCAGTTCGGGCGTCGCCTCCTGGTACGCGCGGGTGACCTCCGCGACCGTGCGCCAGAAGTCCTCCTCCGCCAGGATCCCCTCGCCGGCGAGGCCGGCCGCGAGGAACCGGAAGAAGCAGTCGAAGACGTCGGTGAAGATCGACAGCAGTTTCGTGTCCTCCGGCACCTCCACGCGGATCCGCCGCACCTCCGGCGGCAGGACCGCGTCCGGGTCCATGACGGCGATCTCCTCGGCGATGTCCTTGTAGATCGCGCGCTGCACGACCCCGTCCTTCAGCACGAGGATCACATTCTCGCCGTGCGGCATGAAGACCAGGTCGTAGGCGTAGAAGCTGTGCAACAGCGGGGTGAAGTAGGCCTGCAGGTACTGCCGCAGCCACTCGGCGGGCGCGAGGCCCGAGCGTTCCATCAGCGCGCCCGCGAAGGAGGCTCCCTCGTGGTCCACGTGCAGCAGGGACGCCATGGTCGCGAGGGACTCGCCCTCGCGCAACGACGGCACCGGGCTCTCCCGCCACAGCGCGGCCAGCATCTTGCGGTACGGCGAGTAACGGTCGGTGGCCTGCTCGTACTCCAGGTGCCGGTAGCCGACGGCCGCCCGCTCCCGGATGATCGTGAGCCCGGTCGACTTCAGCACGCTGTCGTTCTCGATCAGCTGGGCGAGCCAGTCGTTGATCGCCGGGGTCGCCTCCATGTAGGCGGCGGAGAGCCCGCGCATGAAGCCCATGTTGAGGACGGACAGGGCCGTCTTCACATAGTGCTTGTGCGGGTCGGAGGTGTTGAAGAAGGTCCGTATGGACTGCTGGGCCAGGTATTCGTCGTCGCCCTCGCCCAGGCACACCAGGTGCCGGCGGGCCACCTCGGCGGCGAAGGTCACGCTGAGCTTGTTCCACCACTGCCAGGGGTGGACGGGTATGAGCAGGTAGTCGGCGGGGTCCAGGCCCTGGCCGGTGAGCCGGTCGTGGAACCGCCCGAGGGTGGCCGCGCCCAGCTCCTGGCGGACGAAGTCCTCGTACTCGATCCCGACGCCGGCGGTGAAGGCGGCCCGCGAGCGGTGCGCGGCCAGCCACACCAGCCGGACGGGGCTCGCGGTCTCCGGGGCGTACGACAGGTACTCGTGGATGCCGAAGCCGAGCCGCCCGTTGTTGGCGACGAAGCAGGGGTGGCCCTCGGTCATCCCGGTCTCGATCGCCTGGAAGCCGCTTCCCGCCAGCTCGGCGGAGGTGATCTGCGGCTTGGTGAGCTTGTAGCAGGTGCCGGACAGGGTGGAGGAGATCTCCTCCAGGTAGACGGGGAGGATCTCGTCGCTCAGCCCCAGCGCCTGCTTCAGCTCGATGAAGAAGTCCAGTGCGGCGAGGGGGAGTTCGGCTCCGTCGCGATGGCGTGTGATCGAGCCGGCGTCGACGTCCCAGTGGTCCAGGCCCCGCAGGGTGGCCGTGAACCGGTAGGCGGTCAGTCCGTCGTCGCTGCGGACGACGTACCGGTCGCCGTCCCGCTCGGGCGTGAAGAGCCGCTCGTGGGCGAACTCGGCGAGTGCCTTCCGTACGAGCAGCCGGTTGGCGGTGTCCCAGCGCTCGGGGGACAGGTGTGCCACGGTGTCGGTGAGGTTCATGCGGCCGCCCCCGTCGCCGCGACGAACCGTTCCCGCGTGCAGAAGCTCAGCAACGCCTGCTTCTCCGGCTTCCGGATCTCCCGCTCGGGCACGAACCCGACGGCTTCGTTCAGGGCGTGCACGGCCTTGTTGCGCACATCGGGCTCGACCACGACCCGCCTGGTCTCCGGGTCCTCGAAGAGGTGCGCCATCACGGAGGTGATGACGGCTCGGGTGAACCCGTGCACGGGGGTGTCGGTGGGCGCGACGAGGAAGTGCATGCCGACATCGCCCGGCTGCGGCTCGTACAGCCCGACCAGCTCCCGGTGGGCGGGGTCGTACCACTCCATCAGGAAGACGGGCTCCCCGTCGCGCAGCCCGAGGAGGGCGTGCTGGTGCTCGTCGGCCGCGATCTCCATGTAGGCACGCTCGACGTCCTCCAGCTTCGCGTCCTGCATCATCCAGAACGCCGCCTTGGGATGCGTGACCCAGCCGTGCAGCAGCTCGGCGTCCTGCAGCGGGTCGAGCGGGCGGATCGTGAAGGTCATACGGCGAACTCCTGGAAGGCGATGGTCTTCTCGACCGGGTAGTACTCCGTGCCGAGCAGCTCACGGATGATGTACGCGTTCCGGTACGCGCCCATGCCCAGGTCGGGGCTGGTGATGCTGTGGGTGTGGACGCCGGCGTTCTGCAGGAAGACGCCGCGGCCGGTGGTGTCGATGGCGTAGTTGCGGGCGAGGTCGAAGTTGCCCTGGGAGTCGTAGCGCAGGCGGTCGCGGACCGGCTTGAGGAACTCCGGCTCGCAGTATCTGTAGCCGGTGGCCAGGACCAGGCCCTCACTGGTCAGCTCGTAGTCCCTGCCCTGCTCCTCCTGGCGCAGGCCGAGGGTGTACGTGCCGTTCTCGTGACGGGCCGCGGTGAGCGCGGAGTTGGTGAGCAGGCGGGTGGGGACCGGGCCGCCGAGGTTCTTCTGGTACAGCAGGTCGAAGATCTCGTTGATGAGGTCGCCGTCGATGCCCTTGAACAGGCCCTTCTGCTGGGCCGTGAGCCGGTAGCGGGTGGCCTCCGGCAGCGCGTGGAAGTAGTCGATGTACTCCGGGCTCGTCATCTCCAGCGTGAGCTTGGTGTACTCGAGCGGGAAGAAGCGCGGGGAGCGGGTGACCCAGTTCAGCTGGTAGCCGTGGACGTCGATCTCGCTGAGCAGGTCGTAGTAGATCTCGGCCGCGGACTGGCCGCTGCCGACCAGGGTGATCGACTTCTTGCGCTGCAGCTCCGCCCTGTGCTGCAGATAGCGGGAGTTGTGGACGAAGTCGCCGCCGAGGCCCTGGCAGGAGTCCGGGATGTGCGGCGGGGTGCCGGTGCCGAGGACGAGGTGCCGGGCGCGGAACGTCTCACCGGTGTGGGTGTGGACGACGTAGCGGTCGTCCTCGTACGTCACCTCGGTGACGGTGGTGCTGAAGCGGACGTTGCTGAGTTTGTTCGCCGCCCAGCGGCAGTAGTCGTCGTACTCGACCCGCAGCGGGTAGAAGTTCTCGCGGATGTAGAACGAGTACAGTCTGCCCTTCTCCTTCAGATAGCTGAGGAAGGAGTACGGCGAGGTGGGGTCGGCCAGGGTGACCAGGTCCGACATGAACGGGGTCTGGAGGTGGGCGCCCTCCAGGAACATGCCGGCGTGCCATTCGAAGTCGGGCTTGGAGTCGAGGAAGACTCCGTCCAGTTCGGCGATCGGCTCGGTCAGGCAGGCGAGGCCGAGGTTGAAGGGGCCGAGCCCGATCCCCACGAAGTCGTAGGTCTTGCTGTGGGCTTCAGGACGCGCGGTCAAGGGACTCTCCCAGGTACTGCTCGGCGTGGCCGGCGATCAGGTCGAGGACGGCGGTGATGTCGGCCGGCGTCGTTTCGGGATTGAGCAGGGTGAACTTCAGGTAGTGGCGGCCGCCGACCTTGGTGCCCGCGACCACGGCGTCGCCGGAGGCGAACAGGGCCTTGCGGGCGTAGAGGTTGGCGCGGTCGATCTCGGCCGGGTCGGTGACGGCCGCCGGGATGTAGCGGAAGACCAGCGTGGAGAGGGAAGGCTCCACGACGACGTCGTAGCGGGGGTCGGCGGCGAGCAGTTTCCAGCCCTCCTGGGCAAGCTCGCACACCTGGTCGAAGAGCTCGCCGATGCCGTCGGCGCCCATGACCCGCAGCGTCATCCACAGTTTGAGGGCGTCGAAGCGCCGGGTGGTCTGCAGGGACTTGTCGACCTGGTTGGGGATGCGCTCCTGCACCATGCGGCGCGGGTTCAGGTACTCCGCGTGGTAGGTGGCGTGGCGCAGGGTGGCCGCGTCCCGGACCAGCACGGCGGAGGAACTCACCGGCTGGAAGAAGGACTTGTGGTAGTCGACGGTGACCGAGTCGGCGCGCTCGATGCCGTCGATGCGGTCCCGGTGCCTGAGGGAGGCGAGAAGTCCGCAGCCGTAGGCCGCGTCCACGTGCATCCACGCGCCGTACCGGGCGCACAGCTCGGCGATCTCCGGGAGCGGGTCTATGGAGCCGAAGTCGGTGGTGCCGGCCGTGGCGACGACGGCCATGGGGACGAGGCCGTCCTTCTCGCAGCGCTCCAGCTCGTGGGCGAGCGCGAGGGTCTGCATGCGCTTGTCGTGGTCGACGGGGATGGAGACGACCGAGTCGGGGCCGAGACCGAGCAGCTTCGCGGACTTCCTGACGCTGAAGTGGCTGACCTCGGAGGCGAAGATGCGCAGTTTGGCGAGCGGGGCTCCCTCTCCCCATCCGTCCGGCCCCGGCTTGGCCTCTTCCCGGGCCAGCAGCAGCGCCTGCAGGTTGGACTGGGTGCCGCCGGAGGTGAACACGCCGTCGGCGGCCGGGCCGAGGCCGATGCGCGCGGTCGTCCAGTCGATGAGCTTGCGTTCGATGAGGGTGCCGCCGGCCGACTGGTCCCAGGTGTCGAGTGAGGAGTTGACCGCGGAGAGCACGGCCTCGCCGAGCACCGCCGGGATGACCACCGGGCAGTTGAGGTGGGCGAGGTAGCGGGGGTGGTGGAAGTAGACCGCGTCCCGGAGGTAGACGTCCTCCAGCTCGTCCAGGACCGCGGCGGTGTCGCCCAGCGGCCGGTCCAGGTCGATCGCGTCGATGCGGGGAGTGAGGGCGTCCACGGTGACGCCGGTGAACGGACGGTCGGTGGTGGCGAGTTTGGCCGCCACCCGCTCGACTCCTTCGGTCACGGAGCGGCGGTAGTGCTCCGCGGTGAGGCCATTGAGCAGGTGCGAGCGCATGTGGGGGTCCTCCGAGGGGACTGTCCGTGCGGAAACGGTTAGAGGGGCGAAGCTCCGCGTCTTAACTTAGGTTAGCCTAACCTAAGTTAATCGCCCAGGGCTACGCCCCTGCCGTGACTGCCGTCACTGCGGTGGGAGTTACTCCGCCGCGCGCAGCTGCTCCTCCGTCATCCCCTGCCGCCAGTAGCCGACAAAGGTGACACGCCGCCGGTCGACCCCGCGCTCACCGACGAAGTGCCGGCGCAGTGCCTTGACCTGGCCGGACTCGCCCGCGATCCACACGTACGGACGTTCGCTCGAGGGCAGTCGGGCGGCCCGCAGGGCGTCGACGGCCATGGGGGCTCCGTCGTGCCGTACGAGCCAGGTGATCTCCGCGTACGCCTCGGTCGCCACGTCCTGGATGTCACCGGCGTGCGAGACCTCCAGCCAGGCGCGGAGGCGCGTGCCGGCCGGCAGGGACTCCAGGACGGCGGTGGCGGCCGGCACGGCGGTCTCGTCGCCCCACAGGACGACGAGGTCGGTGTCCTCGGGCGGGCGGAAGCGGATGGCGCGGTTGTCGGCGACCGCCGGGCCGAGCAGCAGCACACGGTCGCCGGCGGCGGCCCGCGAGGCCCAGCGGGAGGCGGGCCCGGCGGGGGTGGGGGAGCTGGGGTCCACCCCGTGCAGGGCGAAGTCGATGTCGATCTCGGCGGTACTGCCGTGGGCGTCCCGCCGCAGGGCCCGCAGCGTGTACGAGCGCATCACGGCCCGCACGTCGTCCGGGAGTTCACGCCAGCCCTGCCACCAGCCGTCCCCCAGCTCCAGCGGTACGACGGGTTCGGCCTGCCCCGGATGCGGCAGGAAGAGCGACAGGGACTGATCCCGCCCCTGCGAGTGGAAGGCGTGCAGATCGGCCCCGGCGAAGCTGACCCGGACCAGAGACGGCCCGAGCCGCCTCGTCCGCACGACCTGAAGAGAGAAGAAACGGAACGGGGCGGCTACGGCCGTCGTCATGTGGGCTCCTGAGGCTGGGATTCAGGAAGGGATGTGAGCGGGGTTCAGCTGACCTTCTTGGCCTTCTCCAGGGCCTCCGCCAGGTTCGTCAGCAGCGGGACGCACTTGTCGTACGACAGGATCGGCTCGGGCGAGCGCGCGATGACCTGGCCGGCCTTGACCGCGGGCAGCTTCTTCCAGGTGGCCTTGGTGATGTCGGCCGGCTGGATGGTCGAGGAACGGTCGTCCATCATGATGATGTCGGCCTTGTACTTGTCGACGTTCTCCCAGCTCAGCGACTCGTACCAGCCGCCGCCCTGCTTCTTGGCGCTCTCCGGCGGCTCCACGAAGTTCACGCCGAGGGCCTTGAAGTACTCCAGGTCGATGGAGAGGTTGGTGCCGGAGACGTAGAAGAGCTGGTCGCTCGCGGAACCGGCCATCACCTTGATGCCGGGCTTCGCCTTGGCCGCGGCGCGCAGCCGGGCGGCGGCTTCCTCGAACTTCTTCTTGGCGGCGGTCGCCTTGGCGGCCTTCATGTCGGCGCCCAGCGACTCGGCCAGTTCCCACATGCGCTGCAGCGGCTGGGTGAGCTGGCGGTCGTAGACGGAGATGCCGACGCTGGGGGCCAGCTGGGCGATCTTCTTCTTCGACTCGTCGGGGACGTACCAGAGGGTGCCCGCGTTGTCGAACATCGTCGAGATGAGGACGTCGGGCGCGAGGGCCGCGTACTTCTCGATGTTGAACTGGCCCCAGGTGTTGCCGAGGACCGTCAGCTTGCTGATGTCCATGTCGCCGGCCTGGACGTCGGCCTTGCCCGCGGTGGTCTTCGTCGGGCCGAAGACGCCCTTGACCTGGACGCCGTAGTCGTACAGAGCGGCGGCGACACCGGTGAACGCGACGATGTTCGCCGGGATCCTGTCCAGCTTCACGGTCGTGCCGCGGTCGTCCTTGAAGCTCCAGGGGCCGGACTTGCCGCTCTTGGCCGCCTTCCCGGAGTCCGCGTCTTTGCCCTTGTCGTCACCGCAGGCGGCGAGCGCCGCACCGAGTCCGAGGGCGCCGCCCGCGGCGAGCAGGCCGCGGCGAGTGAGGTGGGTGGCACGGGCATGGGACATGGGTATGACTGCTTTCGAACGGGGCGAGGCGCCCGCCGGACAAGTTCGAAGGTAGGTTAGCCTAACCTCAGCTGATGTCCAGTGGTGGGGATGCCTCGCACCCGAACCCGTCGGCGGCCGTGCGCCGCCGGAACTGCCTCAGCCCACCAGCCCCAACTCCCGCGCGATCAGCATCCGCTGGACCTCGCTCGTGCCCTCGCCGATCTCCAGGATCTTGGAGTCGCGCCACATACGGGCCACCGGATACTCGTTCATGAAGCCGTAGCCGCCATGGACCTGGGTGGCCTCGCGGGCGTTGTCCACGGCGACGGTGGAGGAGTAGAGCTTGGCCAGGGCCGCCTCCTTCTTGAAGGGCTCGCCGGCGACCAGCCGGCTGGCCGCGTCGCGCCAGGCGAGGCGGGCCGTGTGGGCCTTCATCTCCATGTCCGCGATCTTGAACTGGATGGCCTGGTTGGCGCCGATCGGACGGCCGAAGGCGTGGCGTTCCTTCGCGTACTTCACCGACTCGTCCACACAGCCCTGGGCCAGACCGGTCGCCAGGGCCGCGATGGCGATACGGCCCTCGTCGAGGATGCGCAGGAACTGGGCGTAACCCCGGCCCTCCTCGCCGAGCAGGTTGGCGGCGGGCACACGGACGTCCTGGAAGGACAGTTCACGGGTGTCGGAGGCGTTCCAGCCGACCTTCGAGTACGGGGCGGCGACCGTGAAGCCGGGGGTGCCCGACGGCACGATGATGGACGAGATCCGCGGCTTGCCGTCCGGCTTGCGGCCGGTGACCGCGGTGACCGTCACCAGTCCCGTGATGTCCGTGCCCGAGTTCGTGATGAAGCACTTGGTGCCGTTGATCACCCACTCGTTCGTGTCCGGGTCCAGGCGGGCCGTGGTGCGGGTGGCCCCGGCGTCGCTGCCGCCGTCCGGCTCCGTCAGGCCGAACGCGCCGAGGATCTCGCCGGAGCACAGGCGGGGGAGCCACTCGCGCTTCTGCTCCTCGGTGCCGAAGAGGTGAAGGGGCATGGCGCCGAGCGAGACACCGGCCTCGAGGGTGATCGCCACGGACGAGTCGACCCGCGCCAGTTCCTCCAGGGCGATGCCGAGGGCCAGATAGTCGCCGCCCATGCCGCCGTACTCCTCCGGGAACGGCAGCCCGAACAGGCCCATGCGGCCCATCTCGCGGACGATCTCGTACGGGAACTCGTGCCGCTCGTAGAAGTCGCCGATCTTCGGCGCCACGACATCGTGGGCGAACTCCTCCACCGTGCGGCGGAGTTCCTCCAGCTCGGGGCTGAGACGGTGGTCCATGCTGATCACTGGTCCTTGTGGGAGAGAGCGCGGACGGTGCGGGACGGGCTGGGGCGGCCCAGCTGTTCGGCCATCCACACGCTCGTGGCGGTCAGACGGCCGAGGTCGACCCCTGTCTCGATGCCGAGTCCGTGCAGCATCCATACGAGGTCTTCGGTGGCGAGGTTGCCGGTGGCGGACTTGGCGTACGGGCAGCCGCCGAGGCCGCCGGCGGAGGCGTCGACGGTCGTCACCCCGTGTTCCAGGGCCGCGTAGGTGTTCGCGAGCGCCTGGCCGTAGGTGTCGTGGAAGTGCACGCCGATCGTGTTCGTCGGCACGCCCTTCTCGTTCAGCAGGGCGAGCAGTTCGAGGACGTGGCCCGGGGTGGCGACCCCGATGGTGTCGCCGAGGCTCAGCTCGTCGCAGCCCATGTCCCGCAGCGCCGTGCAGACGCGGGCCACCTGGTGGAGCGGGACCGCCCCCTCCCAGGGGTCGCCGAAGCACATCGAGACATAGCCGCGCACGTGCGCGCCCGCGTCCTTCGCCTGCCGCACCACCGGTTCGAACACGGCCAGCGACTCGTCCACCGTGCGGTTGAGGTTGGCCTTCGCGAAGGACTCCGTGGCGCTGGCGAAGACCGCGATCCGGCGGGCGCCGAGCGCCAGCGCCCGCTCCAGGCCGCGCTGGTTGGGCACCAGTACGGGCAGCTCGGCGTCGAGGTCACCGACGAGCGGGAACAGCTGCTCGGCATCGGCGAGTTGGGGCACCCACTTGGGATGCACGAAGCTCGTCGCCTCGATCGTGGTCAGCCCCGCGTCGGCCAGGCGGCGGATGAACTCCGCCTTCACCTCGGTCGGTACGGACGCCTTCTCGTTCTGCAGACCGTCGCGCGCGCCGACCTCGTGGATCCGCACCCGCGCGGGCAGGTCCTGGGCCGGTACGACCATGGGCAGTCCGTCGGTGCTCATTCCGCCGCCTCCTTGGGCGCGATGACGGCCAGCACCTGGTCCATGGCGACCGTGCTGCCCGGGGTCACGTCCAGCTCGGCGACCGTGCCGGCGTGCGGGGCGGAGACGACGTGCTCCATCTTCATCGCCTCCACCACCAACAGGCTCTGGCCCGCGGCGACTTCGTCGCCGACGGCGACCTTCACGACGGTCACCGTGCCGGGCATGGGAGCGGTGAGCGAGTCGGCGCCCGCGTGCGCCGCCCCGGTGAGGGAGGCGGCCACCGGGTCGTGGTCGCGCACCTGCCAGGCGTCGCCGTCCCGGCCGATCCAGTCGCCCGCCCGGCGGAAGGAGTGCCGGACGCCGCCGAGGGTGACGGACACCCGGTCCTCGGTGACGGTGTGCGTGCCGTGGCCCGCATGGGAGACCGGTTCGAGTCCCGGTACTCGCAGGGGGAAGGCCACGGGCTTCGGTGCTCCGCCGAGGCGCCAGCCGCTCGGCACCGAGAAGGGGTCGGTCCAGCCGTCGCCTCGGGGCCGCAGCGCCTCCCGCCGTACGGCCGCCGCCGCCTCGTACACCTCCTCCGGTACGTCCGTGGAGACCAGCTCGTCCACCACCCGCTCCACCAGCCCGGTGTCGAGCTCGCCCGCCACCACCGCCGGATGGGCCAGCAGCCGCCGCAGGAAGCCCGCGTTGGTCTGCACGCCCAGCGTGACCGTCTCGGCCAGGGCCGACCGGAGCCTGCGCAACGCCGTCTCGCGGTCGGGGCCGTACGCGATGACCTTGGACAGCATCGGGTCGTACAGGCTGCCCACCTCGGTGCCCTCGCTGAGCCCGGAGTCGGTGCGGATGCCGTCGCCCTGGGGTTCGTCCAGCAGAAGCACCGTGCCGCCGGACGGCAGGAAGCCGCGCGCGGGGTCCTCGGCGCAGATCCGGGCCTCGACCGCGTGCCCGGTCAGCCGGACGTCCTCCTGGGCGAAGCCCAGCCGCTCCCCGGCCGCCACCCGCAGCTGCCACTCCACCAGGTCGAGACCGGTGATGAGCTCGGTGACCGGGTGCTCCACCTGGAGACGGGTGTTCATCTCCATGAAGTAGTACGACGACGGGTCGCCGCCCGGCACGATGAACTCCACCGTGCCCGCGCCCCGGTAGCCGCACGAGCGTGCCGCCTGGACGGCCGCCTCGCCCATCGCCGCCCGGGTCGCCTCGTCGAGGAGCACGCTGGGCGCCTCCTCGATGATCTTCTGGTGGCGCCGCTGCAGCGAGCACTCGCGCTCGCCGAGATGGACCACGCCCCCGTGGCCGTCGGCCAGCACCTGGATCTCGATGTGCCGGGGCCGGTCGACCCACCGCTCCACCAGGAGCGTGTCGTCCCCGAAGGAGGCGCGCGCCTCGCGGCGGGCGGCCGCGATCTCCTCCTCCAGCGCGGTCACGTCCCGCACCAGACGCATGCCCTTGCCACCGCCGCCCGCCGAGGGCTTGAGCAGGACGGGGGTCCCGATCTCCCGGGCGGCGTCGGCCAGTTGGGTGTCGGACAGCCCGCTGCCGCTGGAACCCGGCACGACCGGCACCCCGGCCGCCTGCACCGTCTCCTTGGCGCGGATCTTGTCGCCCATGAGGGCGATCGCGTCCGCCGGCGGGCCGATGAAGACCAGGCCCGCCTCCTCGCACGCGCGCGCGAAGCCCGCGTTCTCGGCGAGGAAGCCGTACCCGGGATGGACGGCCTGTGCGCCGGTGCGGGCGGCGGCCTCCAGCAGCCGCTCCACCGACAGATAACTCTCGGCGGCCGGCGCCGGGCCGATCCGTACGGCCGTGTCGGCCTCCCGGACGTGCCGCGCGTCGGCGTCGGCGTCGGAGAAGACCGCCACCGAGCGCACGCCCAGCGAGCGGAGCGTACGGATGACGCGTACGGCGATCTCGCCCCGGTTGGCCACGAGCACTGTGTCGAACACGGTTCCCCTCCTCACATCCGGAAGACGCCGAACTGGGGGTCTCCCAGCGGCGCGTTGGCGCAGGCGGTCAGGGCGAGGCCCAGCACCTGACGGGTCTCCAGCGGGTCGATGACGCCGTCGTCCCACAGGCGGGCGGTGGCGTAGTAGGCGTTGCCCTGGCGCTCGTACTGCGCGCGGATCGGCGCCTTGAAGGCCTCTTCCTCCTCGGCCGGCCAGTCCTCGCCGCGCGTCTCCAGCTGGTCGCGCTTGACCGTGGCCAGCACGGAGGCGGCCTGCTCGCCGCCCATGACGGAGATCTTGGCGTTGGGCCACATCCACAGGAAGCGAGGGGAGTAGGCCCGGCCGCACATCGAGTAGTTGCCGGCGCCGTACGAACCGCCGACCACCACCGTCAGCTTGGGCACGCGCGTGGAGGCGACGGCCGTGACCATCTTGGCGCCGTGCTTGGCGATGCCGCCCGCCTCGTAGTTCCTGCCGACCATGAAGCCGGAGATGTTCTGCAGGAACACCAGCGGGATGCCGCGCTGGTCGCACAGCTCGATGAAGTGCGCGCCCTTCTGGGCGGACTCGGAGAAGAGGATGCCGTTGTTGGCGACGATCCCGACCGGGTGGCCGTGGATCCGGGCGAAGCCGGTGACCAGCGTCTGCCCGAACTCGCTCTTGAACTCGGCGAACCGGGAGCCGTCCACCACGCGCGCGATGATCTCGCGCACGTCGTAGGGGGTGCGGGAGTCCACGGGCACGGCGCCGTAGAGCCCGTACGGGTCCGCCTTCGGTTCCGTGACCGGGGTGACCTCCCAGGGCAGGGACTGCCGGGCGGGCAGCGTGGCCACGATGTTCCGCACGATCCTGAGGGCGTGCGCGTCGTCCTCGGCGAGGTGGTCGGTGACGCCGGAGATTCGGGAGTGGACCTCGCCGCCGCCCAGCTCCTCCGCGGTGACGACCTCGCCGGTGGCCGCCTTCACCAGCGGCGGGCCGCCGAGGAAGATCGTCCCCTGGTTGCGGACGATCACGGCCTCGTCGCTCATGGCCGGGACGTACGCGCCGCCGGCCGTGCATGACCCGAGGACGGCCGCGATCTGCGGAATCCCGGCGCCGGACATCCGCGCCTGGTTGTAGAAGATCCGCCCGAAGTGCTCCCGGTCCGGGAAGACCTCGTCCTGCATCGGCAGGAAGGCACCCCCGGAGTCCACGAGGTAGACGCACGGCAGCCGGTTGTCGAGGGCCACCTCCTGGGCGCGCAGGTGCTTCTTCACCGTCATCGGGTAGTACGTGCCGCCCTTGACGGTGGCGTCATTGGCGACGATCACGCACTCGCGTCCGCTGACCCGCCCGATCCCGGCGATCACTCCGGCGGCCGGTGCCTGCCCGTCGTACATCCCCTCGGCCGCCAGGGGCGCCAGCTCCAGGAAGGGCGACCCGGGGTCGAGCAGCGTGTCCACCCTGTCCCTCGGCAGCAGCTTGCCGCGCGCGGTGTGCCGGGCGCGCGCCTTCTCGCCGCCGCCCAGGGCCGCTGCGCTCAGCTTGGCGCGCAGTTCCTCGACGAGTGCGAGGTGGCCCTGTTCATTGGCCCGCCAGGCCTCCGACGCGGGATCTGCCGCGCTCGTCAGCTCCGGTGCCTCCTGCATTTCTGCGGTCCCCTCACCCAGTGGTCGTACTGTTAATGAGCGTTAACCATTTCCTCCAGGTTAACGACCGCTAACCTCGCTGTCTAGAATTGCTGGCATGGTCACCAGAACCGACGCCCCCACCCGTCGCGAGCAGATCCTCAAGGAGGCCGCCCGGCTCTTCGCCGAGCGCGGCTTCCACGGTGTCGGTGTCGACGAGATAGGCGCCGCGGTCGGCATCAGCGGCCCCGGTCTGTACCGGCACTTCCCGGGCAAGGACGCGATGCTCGCGGAGCTGCTGGTGGGGATCAGCGGGCAGCTGCTGACCGGAGCCAAGCGGCGCCTCGCCGAGGCCGACGGACGGACCGGCGCCTCGGCGGTCCTGGACTCGCTCATCGAGGGCCACATCGACTTCGCCCTGGACGACCGCCCCCTCATCACGCTGCACGACCGTGAGCTGGACCGCCTTCGCGACAGCGACCGCAAGCTGGTGCGGCAGCTGCAGCGGCAGTACGTGGAGCTGTGGGTGGAGGTGGTGCGGGAGGTGTATCCCGGACTGACCGAGCCCAGCGCCCGCTCGGCGGTCCACTCGGTGTTCGGCCTGCTGAACTCGACCCCCCACCTCGGCCGCGCCGGCACCCTGCCCGGCCGGGGCGCGACGGCCGCGCTGCTGCACCGGATGGCGCGGGGGGCGTTCACCGCGGCGGGTGCTGCCGCGGGCTGAGCCGAGCCGGCCCGACGGAGCCGCCGACGGCCGGCTCGTACATCTGCGGGGACTCGGTGCCGTTCGGTCCCTGGACGGTGGAGACTTCCCGGATTCGCCGGTACGGCACGGCCGGGGACTGGCCCGGCCGCCCGCCCGGCCCGCCCGGGTGGGCAACGTCACCCTGGACGGCTGAACGTACTCGCCGGTATCTTGAGATCTGAGCAAGCGCTTAGACATATCGAGGTACGTGGAGGTGGGCCGTGCGCCGTACGGTTTTCAACGAGGATCACGAGGCGTTCCGGGAGACCCTTCGCGCCTTCATCGAGGCCGAGGTCGTACCGGTGTACGACGAGTGGTTCGCCGCGGGCCAGGCGCCGCGCGACTTCTATTACAAGCTCGCCGAGCTGGGCGTCTTCGGCATCAAGGTCGACGAGGAGTACGGCGGCGCCGGCATCGACTCGTACAAGTTCGAGGCCGTCCTGTACGAGGAGACCGCCCGCGCGGGTGTCAACTTCGGCGGTTCCGGCGTGCACGTCCTGCTCGGCCTGCCCTACATCAAACTGCTCGCCACCGACGAGCAGAAGAAGCGCTACCTGCCGAAGTTCGTCTCCGCCGAGGAGATGTGGGCCATCGCGATGACCGAGCCGGGCACCGGCTCCGACCTCGCGGGCATGAAGACCACTGCCAAGCTCTCCGAGGACGGTACCCACTACGTCCTCAACGGCGCCAAGACCTTCATCACCGGCGGCGTGCACGCCGACCGCATGATCGTCTGCGCCCGTACCGCCGCGCCCACCGCCGAGGACCGCCGCCACGGCATCTCCCTCTTCGTGGTGGACACCAAGGCCGAGGGCTACTCCGTCGGCCGCAAGCTGGACAAGCTCGGCCTGAAGACCTCCGACACCGCCGAGCTGGCGTTCGTCGACGTCAAGGTCCCCGTCGAGGACCTTCTCGGCGAGGAGAACAAGGGCTTCTACTACCTCGGCCACAACCTGGCCTCCGAGCGCTGGGGCATCGCCTTCGGCGCGTACGCGCAGGCCAAGGCCGCCGTCCGGTTCGCCAAGCAGTACGTCCAGGACCGCGTCGTCTTCGGCCAGCCCGTCGCCGCCTTCCAGAACACCAAGTTCGAGCTGGCCGCCTGTCAGGCCGAGGTCGACGCGGCCGAGGCCGTCGCCGACCGCGCCACGGAGGCCCTCGACGCCGGCGAGCTGACCCCCGCCGAGGCCGCCTCCGCGAAGCTCTTCTGCACCGAGGTCGCCCACCGCGTGATCGACCGCTGCCTCCAGCTGCACGGCGGCTACGGCTTCATGAACGAGTACCCGATCGCCCGCCTGTACGCGGACAACCGCGTCAACCGCATCTACGGCGGCACCAGCGAGATCATGAAGTCGATCATCGCCAAGGACATGGGTCTGTAAGGTCCCGGCAATCACTGGCCGGTACAACTAAAGCCATGAGCCAGGCACTCCAGGACCTCCTCGATCTGCTCGACCTGGAGCAGATCGAGGAGGACATCTTCCGCGGCCAGTCCCGCTCCGCCGTCGTACCCCGTGTGTTCGGCGGGCAGGTCGCGGCGCAGGCGCTGGTCGCCGCCGGGCGGACGGTCCCCGCGGACCGGCCCGCCCACTCCCTGCACGCGTATTTCCTGCGTCCGGGCGACCCCGGTGCGCCGATCGTCTACAGCGTCGACCGCATCCGCGACGGGCGGTCCTTCACCACCCGACGCGTGGTCGCCGTACAGCACGGCAAGCCGATCTTCCATCTCTCGGCGTCCTTCCAGACGTACGAGGAAGGCCTCGACCACCAGACCCCCATGCCGCCCTCGCCCGACCCCGAGACCCTTCCCACCTCCGCGGAACGGCTGCGCGGCTACGACCACCTCGCCCCCGAGGTCGTCGAGCGCTTCCTGGAGGCCCGTGAGGCGATCGACCTGCGCTACGTGGACGAGCCGCCGTACGGGAGGTTCGGCGAGCCGCGCGAGCCGCACAGCCAGGTGTGGTTCCGCAGCACCGGCAAGCTCGACGACGATCCCCTGCTCCACGTCGTCCTCGCCACCTACGTCTCCGACATGACCCTCCTCGATTCCGTGCTGCTCGCGCACGGGCGCGGCGGCTGGGCCGTCGGGGACGTCGTCGGGGCGTCCCTGGACCACGCGATGTGGTTCCACCGGCCCTTCCGCGCCGACGAATGGCTGCTGTACGACCAGGAGTCGCCGTCCGCGCACGGCGGCCGTGGCCTCGGCCAGGCGCGTATCTACACGCAGGACGGGCGGCTGGCCATATCGGTCATCCAGGAGGGTGTGGTCCGCGTTCCCCGGTGACCCGGGCGGAGCTGTTGAATCTCGAACGCATATCCGTCGCAACGGAGTTGGGCACCCGGCGGCGGGCCGCGTGCTCGGCCCCGCTCCGGGCCCCGTGCAGGGCCCCTTGCGGCGCATGGTCGCTCGAGGTGACGAGTGACGCATGGGGTACTAGGCTCTTCGAGTGAGAGCCGCAGTGCACGTCGTGCCCGGCCGACGAGGATCCGTACCCCTCGGACCTCAGCCGCAGCACCCCCCGGCGCAACCACGCAGGGGTGGCTGCAGGCGTCGACATCGTTGGCATGTCCCGTGCCGCTCGGAATGCTGCGGCGACACCTGAAGACCGCGCCGCACGTCCCCTGTTGGCGGCGACGGCCATCACCTCGCGCTCTCTCCATGAGCCGCGAGAGACGATGGAGATGAAAGGTATTTCCCATGCGATCACAGCGCACGAGGCGTCTTGTCGCGATGTCCGCAGCCGGTCTGCTGCTGGCCGGCGGAGCCGCGATCGGCGCGGCGGGCACCGCCTCGGCGACCCAGTCCTACGACCACGGCTCCTACAGCTGGGACAGTGGCAACGGACGTCATCATGGCGACAACAGCTGGTGGAACGATGATGACGACTACGGCGGCTACGGCGGCGACCACGGCGGCTACGGCGGCGGTGACCACGGCGGCTACGGCGGCGGCGGTTACGGCGGCGGTGGCAACGGTGGCGGCGGCTACGGTGGCGGCGGTGGCGGTGGCCACGGCGGCGGTGGTGGCGGCGGCCACGGAGGAGGCGGTCACTGAGGCGACCACGAACTGATCACGGCGTGCGGCCCCGCCGACGGGGCCGCACCTCGTCTGTCGCGAGGTCAGGCCAGACCCGCCTCCGCCAGCAGATACGCCGTCATCGGGTCGTAGTGACGGGGGCTGACCACATGGTCGTCGAGCGGCACCGCCACCTGGAGGGTGCCCTCGGACTCGGCGAGGAACAACGCGGGGTCGTTGCAGTCGGCGTACCCGACGGAGTCGACGCCGTGCTGTCCGGCGTATCCGGCCCAGCCGTGGTCGGCGACCACCAGGTCCGGCAGCGGCCGGCCCTCGCGCTCAAGTCCCGTCAGAACGGCCCGCATCGGCTCGCCGGAGTGCGTGTGCCACAAGGTGGCGCCGTGCTCCAGGACGGCCACGTCCGCGAACTGCATGACGTACCCCTCGTCCGTCTGCAGCCCGTCCGGGATGACGACGATCTCGCAGCCCGCGGTGCGCAGCGCGGCGGCCGTGGCCCGGTGCACGTCGAGCAGGCCGCCGGGGTGCCCGGTGGCGAACAGCACCCGCTGCTGCCCGTCGGCCGCCTTGCGCAGCCGGAGCGCGAGGCGCTCCAGGGCGTCCACGGTCAGCTCGGGGTCGATGGTGTCCTGCCCGTACCGGTACTCGGGATCGTCGTTGACGCCCACCCGTTCGGCCATGACCGCGAGCACGTCCTGCTCGTCCGTCCAGCGGTCACCCAGCTCCAGACCGAACCAGTAGTTGCGGTCGCCGTTGGCCAACTTGCGGTAGTGGGAGAGGTTGTTCTCGCGGGGTGTGGCGACGTCCCCCGCGATACGGGTCCTCACCAGGTGGTCGACGAGCTGGGCGCGGCTGGGTGTCCCGGATATCGGCATGCCTCCCATTGTGAGGCAGCGGCCTGTTGGCGTCTTCGGCATATCGCACCTCGGACGGGGTCCGCTCACCGCTGCCGCAGCGCGAACCACAGCTCCATCCGTACGTCCGGGTCGTCCAGATCCGCCTCCAGCAGCGCCGCGCACCGGGCGATCCGCTGCCGCACGGTGTTGCGGTGCACGTCCAGCGCCACCGCCGTACGGTCCCAACTGCCGTGCAGGGACAACCAGGCACGCAGGGTCTCGGCGAGCGCGGGCTGAGCGGCTAGCGGGGCGAGCAGCGCCCGGGCGTGGGCCCGGGCGTCGGCCCGGGGCACCAGGTCCTCGAGCCCGGGCCGGGCGCCGTGCCGGACCAGCGGGGTGCGGGTGGCGCGGGCGCGGGCCAGGGCGCGCATCGCCTGGGTGTCGGCGGCCGCCCACTCCCGCGGGCCGACGGGCGCGCTGACCCCGAGCGTCCAGCCCGGTTGCGGGGCCGGTTCCCGCTCGCCGGGCACCAGCACCCGTACGACCTCACGGGCAAGGTCGACCAGCGGCGACCCCAGCGCCGCACCCAGCGCGGAGGCGGCCACGGCGTCCGGCACCTGGGCCTCCGGCCGGGCGTGCACCACGACCCACCGACCCTCGCCCAGAAGCGGTGCCACCTCCTCAGGCACGGAGCCGAGCAGCAGCCGTACGAGCGCGGAGGACCGGGCCGCTCCGGTCCCGCTCTGGTGCTCGCCGGTGAGCAGGGAGAGCAGGACGGCGGCGACGGAGGCGATGGTGTGGCCCCCGGGTTCGCGGTGCGGGGTGGCCACACCGAGGACGAAGCCCTCTCCGGCGCCGAGGGCGTAGGCGGCGAGGTGGGTGTCGCCGTGGGTGTCGGTGGCGGAGGTGGGGACCGGCCGGCCGGCGGATGCCGGCGGAGCGGCGGTGGGAGCCGGTCGGCCTGCGGCCGTCGGGGAAGCGGTGGTGGTGGGCCGGGCCGCGCCTGTGGAGGCGGCCGGGCCAGGGGCGGAGGGCGCGGAAGCGGCGCGGTCGACGGGTGACCGGTCCGCCATCGGGCCGGCACCGGTGCCCGCGCCGGTCTGTGTCCCGCTCCCGGTACGGCCGCCTGCCGCGCTGCCCGTGCCGTGGCCCGCCGAGTCGCCGGTTCCGCCGCCCGCTTGCCTCCCGTCCGCCGCACGACCAGCCGCCGGGCTCCCCGCCCCATGGCCCGCCGAGCCGGCCGTTCTGCCGTCCGCCTGGCTGCCGGCGCCGCTCCGGACGGGCCCGGGCCCGGGGCCGTCGGCCGGCGTGCGGTCCGCCCCCGGTACCGCCCGGACTGCCGGCCGGACCACTTCCGCCAGTCCCGCCAGCGCCTCGCGGACGCCCTCCGCCGGCTCCCGGCCCGCCCCGGCGATCTCGGTGCCGTCGGGCCCGTACAGGATCGCGTGCCCGCCCAGACGCTGGGCGAGCTGGCGCAGGACCGAGGGGACCGGGTCCGGGCGGGACGCGGCGGCCGCCAGGCTCTGCTGGGCCTCCGTGACCCTGCGCAGCTCGGCCAGGCGGGCCTGCGCCATCAGCTGCCAGACCGCGCGGGCGACACCCGAGAAGGTCGTCTGCGGCGGAACCTCCAGGAGGGGCAGGTCATGGGCGTCGCAGGCGGCGACCAGGGCGCGCGGGACCGTGTCGTGCACGGGCGCCAGGCCGAAACCGAGGGCCGCCCCGCCGGCTGCCACGATCCGGGAGACGTAGTCGTCGAAGTACTCCCGCAGTCTCGAATCCGCTCGACCGGGGGGACCCCCTTCCGAGCCCGCCGACTCCGGGATGTGCACCCCGGCGGTCAGCAGCAGCTCGCCGCCCAGCAGATACGGGTACGGGTCGGCCATCTCCGAGGTGTGCGCCCAGTGGATCACGATGTCCGGATCCGAGGGGCCCGCGATCTGGCGCAGCGCGAGATCCTCCCGGGCCAGCAGCGCCGAGAGCGGTACGGGTGGGGTCGGTGGGACGGCTGGGGCGATCGTCTCCGGCATGGTGTGCGTTCCCTCCATCCGGCCCCGTTCATATGGATGAAACGTACACTTCGCAGTCGCTTTCCGGCCACCTAGTGTCAAGTCAGCACGGCAGCCGCGGGTACGGGCGGATGTCCCCGCGAGCCGCTGCCGTCGCTCCTTTCCCAGGACCTACTCGTCTCTGCACGACACGCCACCGACAGTGCGCGAAGGAGGGCCCCACATGGCCGTCGACTACACAGTGATCGTCGTCTATCTCGCCGGCATGCTGGCCATGGGCTGGTGGGGCATGCGCCGCGCCAAGTCGAAGAGCGAGTTCCTGGTGGCCGGCCGCCGCCTCGGGCCCGCCATGTACTCCGGCACGATGGCCGCGATCGTCCTCGGCGGCGCGTCCACCATCGGCGGCGTCGGTCTCGGCTACAAGTACGGTCTCTCCGGTGCCTGGATGGTCTTCGCCATCGGCCTCGGCCTGCTGGCCCTGTCGGTCTTCTTCTCCGCGCGCATCGCCCGTCTGAAGGTCTACACGGTCTCCGAGATGCTGGACCTGCGCTACGGCGGCCGGGCCGGCGTGATCTCGGGCGTCGTCATGTGGGCCTACACCCTCATGCTCGCCGTCACCTCGACCATCGCCTACGCGACCATCTTCGACGTGCTCTTCGACATGAACCGCACGATCGCGATCATCCTCGGCGGCTCGATCGTCGTCGCGTACTCGACGCTCGGCGGCATGTGGTCCATCACGCTGACCGACATGGTGCAGTTCGTGGTCAAGACGATCGGCGTGCTGCTGCTCCTGCTGCCCATCGCCGTGGTCAAGGCCGGCGGCTTCTCCGGGATGAAGGCCAAGCTGCCCACCTCGTACTTCGAGCCGCTGGGCATCGGCGGCGAGACGATCTTCACCTATGTGCTGATCTACACCTTCGGCATGCTGATCGGCCAGGACATCTGGCAGCGGGTGTTCACCGCGCGCAGTGACAGGACCGCCAGGTGGGGCGGCACGGTCGCGGGCACCTACTGCCTGGCCTACGCCCTCGCCGGCGCGGTGATCGGTACGGCCGCCAAGGTTCTCTACCCCAAGCTCGGCAGCCCGGACGACGCCTTCGCCACCATCGTCAAGGACGAGCTGCCGGTCGGTGTGCGCGGCCTGGTGCTGGCCGCCGCCCTCGCCGCCGTGATGTCGACGTCCTCCGGCGCCCTGATCGCCTGCGCGACCGTCGCCAACAACGACATCTGGTCCCGGCTGCGGGGCGTGGCGCGCCGTGACGGCGAGGAGCACGACGAGGTCAAGGGCAACCGCGTCTTCATCCTGGTCATGGGTGTCGGAGTGATCGGCACGGCGATCGCGCTGAACAACGTCGTCGAGGCCCTGACCGTCGCCTACAACCTCCTCGTCGGCGGCCTGCTCGTCCCGATCCTCGGCGGCCTGCTGTGGAAGCGGGGCACCGTGCAGGGTGCGCTCGCCTCCGTGATCGTCGGCGGCCTCGCCGTGATCGGCCTGATGGCGGGCTACGGCATCCTCGCCAACGAACCCGTCTACTACGGACTGCTCGCCTCCCTCGCCGCCTATGTCGCCGTCTCCCTGGCGACCAGGCCCACCGACGAGGCCATCCTCACCACCTGGCGCGAGCGCCTGGCGGGACGGTCCCCCGAACTCGCTTCCGAGCCGGTCCCGGCTCACCAGTAGAGTCGTATGACAAGCAGCGCATGCGCGACGAAGCGCAGGAAAGAAGGCATTTCATCATGAGCGGCAACGAGACGCCCCGCGGCCCCGTCGACTCCTCCCGCGTCCCGCGGTACGCCGGCCCCGCGACCTTCGCCCGGCTGCCCCGCCTGGACGAGGTCGGCACCGCCGACGTCGCCGTCGTGGGCGTGCCGTTCGACTCCGGCGTCTCGTACCGGCCGGGCGCCCGCTTCGGCGGCAACGCGATCCGCGAGGCGTCCCGGCTGCTGCGCCCCTACAACCCGGCGCAGGACGCCTCCCCGTTCGCCCTCGCCCAGGTCGCGGACGGCGGTGACATCGCCGTGAACCCGTTCAACATCAACGAGGCCGTGGACACGATCGAGGCGGCCGCGGACGAGCTGCTCGGCACCGGTGCCCGGCTGATGACCCTGGGCGGCGACCACACCATCGCGCTGCCCCTGCTCCGGTCGGTGGCCAAGAAGCACGGCCCGGTGGCGCTGCTCCACTTCGACGCCCACCTGGACACCTGGGACACCTACTTCGGTGCCGAGTACACGCACGGCACCCCGTTCCGCCGCGCGGTGGAGGAGGGCATCCTCGACACCGAGGCGCTCTCCCACGTCGGTACCCGCGGCCCGCTGTACGGCAAGCAGGACCTCACCGACGACGAGAAGATGGGCTTCGGCATCGTCACCTCCGCGGACATCTACCGCCGCGGCGCCGACGAGGTCGCCGACCAGCTGCGCCAGCGCATCGGCGACCGGCCGCTGTACATCTCCATCGACATCGACTGCCTCGACCCGGCCCACGCGCCCGGCACGGGCACGCCGGAGGCGGGCGGCATGACCTCCCGTGAACTCCTCGAGATCCTTCGCGGGCTGGCATCGTGCAACCTGGTCTCGGCGGACGTCGTCGAGGTGGCACCGGCGTACGACCACGCCGAGATCACCTCGGTGGCCGCCTCCCACACGGCCTACGAACTGACCACCATCATGAGCCGCCAGATCGCGGCGGCCCGGAAGGACGCGGAAGCGAAGTGACTCACGACCACGACCTGGTACTCCGCCCGACGGCGGCACAGATCTCGACCGCTCTGAATCCGCCCCCCGGGCGCAACGGCGGAGACCTGGTCGTGGAGACCCTGGCCGGGCTGGGCGCGACCACGGTCTTCGGCCTGCCCGGCCAGCACGCGCTGGGAATGTTCGACGCCCTGCGCCGCTCCTCCCTGCGCTACATCGGCCTGCGGGTGGAGAACAACGCGGGCTTCGCGGCGGACGCGTACGGCAGGATCACCGGCGAGGCGGCACCGCTGCTGCTCTCGACCGGCCCGGGCGCGCTGACCTCGCTCGCCGCGCTGCAGGAGGCCGCCGCCGCCTCCGCCCCGGTCCTGGCGATCAGCAGCCAGATCCCGACGGCGGGTCTGGGCGGCGGCCGCCACGGCTACCTCCACGAACTCCCGGACCAGGCAGCCTCGTTCCGGGGCGTGGTGAAGTCGGTCCACACGGTCCGCACCCAGTCCCAGATCCCCTCCGCCGTCGCGGCGGCCTGGCAGTCGGCTCTGACGGCCCCGCACGGCCCGGTGTGGGTGGAGATCCCGCAGGACGTACTGCTCGCCGAGACCTCCCTGCCGGTGGTGACGGCGATGGACGCGACCCCGGACGACCTGGCCCCGCGCCCCGAACTCACCGCGGTGGCAGCGGACTTGCTGTCCCGTGCCGCCCGCCCGGCGATCATCGCGGGCGGCGGGGTCGTACGCTCGGACGCCTCGGGCAAGCTTCTGCAGCTGGCCGAGATGCTGGACGCACCCGTCGTCACCACCTTCGGCGGCAAGGGCGCGTTCCCCTGGGAGCACCCCCTCTCGCTCCAGTCCTGGCTGGAGGACCGCCACACGACGGACCTCCTGGAGGACGCGGACGTCCTCCTGGTGGTCGGCTCGGGCCTCGGTGAACTCTCCTCGAACTACCACACGTTCAAGCCCCGGGGCCGAGTGATCCAGATCGAGGCGGACCTCGGCAAGCTGGAGTCCAACCATCCGGCCCTCGGGATCCACGCGGACGCCCGCCTGGCGCTGCAGGCCCTGCTGGAGACGGTGAGGGAGCGCACGGACGCATCGGCGCCGCAGCGGGTGCGGGAACTGCTGTCCCGCGTCGGCGAGCGCATCGCCTCCCAGGAACTGACCCTGGAACAGGACGTGTTGCGATCGGTCCGCCGGGCGCTGCCCGACGGCTCCCCGTCCCTCTGGGACATGACGATCCTGGCGTACTGGGCATGGTCGGCCTTCGACCCGCGCAGCACGAACCTGATGCACTCGGCCCAGGGCGCCGGCGGCCTCGGCTACGGCTTCCCCGCGGCGCTCGGCGCGGCGGCCGCGGACCCGACCCGGCCGGTCCTGGCGGTGTCCGGCGACGGAGGCGCCCTGTACTCGATCGCCGAGCTGGCGACGGCGAAGCAGTACGACCTGCCGGTCACCTGGCTGATCGTCGACGACGGCGGCTACGGCATCCTGCGCGAGTACATGACGGACGCCTTCGGCCAGGCGACGGCCACGGAACTGACCCGCCCGGACTATGTGGCGCTCGCCGAGTCCTTCGGTGTCCCGGGGGTGCGTACGACCGCCGAGACCCTGGAGACCGACCTGGCGAAGGCGCTGGCGACGCCGGGCCCGTCGGTGGTCGTACTCCCTGCCGTACTCCGGATGTTCGCGCCCACCCACCTGGGCTAGCGCCTGCCGTCGGACTCCCGCGGCAGGCGGAAGCCCGACGAAAGGCCCCAGGACCGGGGTGCCGCTCTCGGGAGGCACCCCAGCCGGAGGTCAGGTCTCGCCGGCGGCATCAGCAGGCGCCCGGGCCCACCCCGTCGATCCGGCCGCCGAAGTCGCCCCTGTACTGCGAGCGCCAGTCGCCGTTGAAGACGTCCCGCTTCTCTGCCGGGTCCCAGTTGATGAAGCAGGCGCGGGTGGAAGCGACGAACGAGCCCACCCTGTCGTGGAGGTTGGGCGGCATGTCGCGGTAGCCGCTGCGGGCCGTCCACTCCCAGTAGTCCCCGCCGAAGCCCTCCCCGCTCCAGAAGCAGACCGAGCCGTCGGGACAGGAGGGCGCGGCGGCCTGGGCCGAGGCGGTCTGGGCGGGCAGCACGAGGGCGGCCAGCGCGAGGGCGGCGGCAAGCGGCCAGGAACGAAGCTTCACGAGGCTCTCCAGAAAGGGGAGTTGGCAGCACCTCGGCGGACATGCCGAGGTGCTGCCATGCTCCTGTTCCCGACCCGGGACACGCCCGGATCCAAGATCGGCATCACCGGTGTGAGCTAACTAGTAGCACTGGTGGAGCCGGAAGACGCGGTCAGCTCACGTCGGACGCCTCCAGGCGGTAGATCGTCGACTGGTTCGACTGGTTCGACTGGTTCGACTGGTTCGACTGGTTCGACTGGGTGGAGGCGGGTGAGGAGGACGAGGAGGAAGTGGACGAACTCTGGCTGTACGCACTCTCCTTCACCGCCGTCCCGTGCTTCTGCACCCAGGCGGTGACCTCGGAGCTGGTGCTGTCGCCGCCGCCGGGGCCGCCGCCGATGCCGCCGCCTCCGAGCTGGATGTAGTGCAGCTCGCCCTTCTTCACCAGTTCCTTCAGCTTGGTCAGAGTCATCGCCTTGTCCGTGCCGGACCAGCCCCACATGGAGACGACCGGCTCTCCGCTGCTCACGATCAGCTGGGCCGCGCTCTGCGAACTCGACACCGCCAGCAGCCACTTCGCGCCGTCCTGGTGCTTCTTCAGGTAGGCGATCAGTTCGGTGCTCGCGCCCCCGCCCATGCCGCCCCCGCCCATGCCGCCTCCGCCGAGGCCGCCCGTGCGGCCGCCCATGCCGCCTGGCTGCTGACCGCCTGCGCTGCCGGTGCCGGTTCCGCCTGCGGTGCTGCCGCCGCTGCCTTCCGGTGTCGTACCCGTCGATCCGGTCGCTCCGCCGGGGAGTTCGCCGTTCTGGCCGCCGGGGAAGCCGCCGCCGCCCTGCCCGTTGCCCCCCGGCATCTCACCGGCAGCGGATCCGCCGGGGGCGCCGCTCGGTGCCGTTCCGCCCGGGAAGCCGCCGCCCGCCTCGGCGTTGCCGCCGCCGGGGAAGCCGCCCCGGTTGCCCCCGCCGGGGCCGCCGCCGAAGCCGCTCCCTGTTGAGGGGCCCGCCGTCGGGTTCGTACCGCCCATGCCACCGCCGCCGGACTCCGACGGCACCGACCAGGCGTATGCCGCCGGTCCCGCCACGGCCGCCACGACCGCCGCCGCCACGGCGGCCGCCAGCAGCCGTACCCGGTTGCCGGTGCGGAAGAGGAGCAGGCCCACGACGGCCGCCGCCATGACCACGCCGACCGTCGGCCACAGCCAGGTGTGCCAGCCGGAGGCCCGGCGGAGCAGGACGATCGCCCACAGTGCGGTGACCGCGAGTGCGGCCGGCAGGACCCATGCCCAGCGCTTGTCCGTCCGGAAGGCACGCCACAACTGCACGCCACCGCCGCCGCACAGCGCGGCGATGCCGGGCGCGAGAGCCGTCGTGTAGTACGGGTGCATGGTGCCTTCGGCCAGGGCGAAGGTCAGGTAGTGCAGGCCCGTCCAGCCGCCCCACAGCAGCAGCGCGGCGCGCGTGAGGTCGGTCCGCGGGGCGCGCCCGCGCAGCACCAGGCCGCCGACGCAGGCGATCGCCGCGAAGGGGATCAGCCAGGAGATCTGGCCGCCGAGGATGTCGTTGAAGAGACGGCCCGCACCGGCGGTGCCGGAGAAGCCGCCTCCGCCCCCGCCGCCGCCTCCGCCGTTGCCCTCGCCGCCGAAGACCCGGCCGAGGCCGTTGTAGCCCATGATCAGGTTCCAGGCCGTGCCGTCCGTCGAGCCGCCGATGTACGGGCGCTCCGCGGCGGGGACCAGGGACACCGCCGCTGCCCACCAGAAGCTGGACACGGCCAGGGCGACGCCCGCGAGCAGCAGGTTGACGAGCCGTTTCACCAGCGGGAGCCGGGCCGCGTACAGGTACACCGCGACGACCGCGGGCAGCGCGATGTAGCCCTGCAGCATCTTGGTGTTGAAGGCGAGACCGAAGCAGACCGCCGAGCCGAGCAGCGGCAGCAGACGGCCGCCCGCGACCGCGCGCAGGGCGAGGGCCGCGCCGCCGACCATCAGCAGGACCAGCAGCGTGTCCGGGTTGTTGTCCCGGTTGATGGCGACGGTGATGGGGGTCAGCGCCAGGACCAGCGCGGCCAGCGCGGCCGCCGCATGCCCCCACACCCGCTTCACGGACGCGTGCAGGATCCAGATCGTCGCCAGCGCGGCCACGATCAGCGGCGCCATCATCTGCCAGGTGCCGAAGCCGAAGAGACGGCACGACAGACCCATGACCATGAGGGCGAGCGGCGGTTTGTCGACGGTGAGGAAGTTGCCCGCGTCCAGCGAGCCGAAGAACCACGCCTTCCAGCTCTGCGTGCCGCTGAGCACGGCGGCGCTGTAGAAGCTGTTGAGGCCGGAGCCGGACAGGTTCCAGGAGTAGAGCACCGCCGCCAGGATCATGATCGCGATCAGTGCGGGGAGCGACCATCGGGGCGCCCGGTCCGGCGGTACGTCGGGTGACGGCGGGCGCGGGGTCTCGGCCGTCGGGTGGGGGAGGGAATCGGTGGCAGATGTCACCAGTGCACCTTGCAGCCCGGCGATGGGCACGCGCTGTGGCCCACCTGGGCGGAAGCTGTGGGCCGGTGGGAGCCGGGCCGGGGACGGCCGGCGTCGGGGCGCAGGCTTCGGAAACCTCTTCACCCCTCGCCCGGGGGCGGGGGCGTTTTACTCCCCATCCCCTTCTCCCCCCTTCATCCCCTTCACGTCTCGAACTCGCGACCCACGAACACTGGTACAACCTTCCGTCGTGCCGGTGAGTCGAATCAGCCGGCGCACGGGTGCGCTCAACGGCGTTCAGGGGGACGCCCGTAGACGTTCAAGGGGAACTTTCAATGACTTTCCGGACATCCGGCCGTGCGGGCGTGCTCGCGGCCGCCGTCAGTGCCGCAGTGCTCATACCGGCCGTCACCACCGCCGTCCCGGCCGCTGCCGCGACGCCCACCGTCAGCTGCACGTCCTCGAAGGCGGGCCTGGCCACCAAGCTGCAGAAGGACATCACCGCGGCGCTCGCGAACCGCAAGGGCACCGTCGCGGTCGGCCTGTACGACCGCGGCACCGGCACCACCTGCGGACTGCGTGCCACCACCGCCTACGACTCGGCCAGCGTCGTCAAGGTCACCGTCCTCGCCACGCTGCTGTGGGACGCCAAGAAGCACAACCGGTACCTGACGGACACCGAGAACAATCTCGCCACGGCGATGATCACCAAGTCGGACAACGACGCGACCAGCAAGCTGTGGAAGCAGCTGGGCCTGACGAAGATCAAGGGCTTCCTGTCCGCCGCCAAGATGACGAAGACCACGCCCGGCGCGAACGGCTACTGGGGCCTGACCCAGATCAACGTCACCGACGAGCAGAAGCTGCTCAAGCTCGTCACCGCCAAGAACACCGTGCTGAGCGACAACTCCCGCGCCTACATCCTGAAACTGATGGGCAAGGTCATCTCGTCCCAGCGCTGGGGCACCCCCGCCGGTGCGCCCTCCTCGGTCTCCGTGCACGTCAAGAACGGCTGGCTGCAGCGCTCCACGCACGGCTGGCGCGTGCACAGCGTGGGCACCTTCAACGGCGGCGGCCACGACTACATGATCACCGTGCTGACGCAGGACAACAGCACCATGAGCTACGGCGTCACCACCATCCAGAACGTCGCCAAGGCCATCCACAAGGACCTGGTGCCGACGACGTCCGGCGCCGCCCGCTACACCCCGACCAGCGCGCCGCAGGAGGCGTTCGTGGCGGTGCCGTCGCAGGGCTGACGCTTCACGAGGAGGTCTCCCGCCGGTCACCGGACCGTCCTACGGTGACGCCCATGCGCCTGAGAACCGTACTCGCCACCCTCACCGCCGGCCTGGCGGCGGCCACCTGTCTGACCGCCGCCGGGCCCGCCAGCGCCAACTCCGCCCAGAGCAATGCCTGTTCGCCCACCGTCTCCCTCGACCGCTTCTCCGACGCGCTCGACAAGACGACGTACCAGGGCACGTTCGTCGGCAACTTCTCCGCGCTCGCGGTGGACCGGGACGGCTCCCTCGCCGCGCTGGAGGACCGCTCGTCCCTCTTCAGCCTGGCCCCGAAGACCCTCCAGCCGGCCGCGGCCGTCCACCTCGCCGACGAGAAGGGCGCCGACCTCGACTCCGAGGGTCTGGTCATCGATGTCGACGGGACCCGGCTGGTCAGCTCCGAGACCGAGCCGTCCGTGCGCCGCTACTCCCGCGACGGGAAGATCCTCGGCCGCCTCCCGGTTCCGTCCTCGCTCCTGGTCGCCCCGGCCGGCCGCGCCACGGGCAACCAGACCTTCGAGGGCCTGACCCTGCTGCCCGGCGGCCGCACCCTGCTGGCCGCCATGGAGTACGCGATCTCGGGCGACTCCACCGGCATCGTCCGCTTCCAGACCTGGACGCGGCACCACGGCAGCTTCCGGCTCGCCGCCCAGTACGCCTACCGCACCGACGAGGGCCTCGGCGTCCCGGAGGTCCAGGCCACCCCCGACGGCCGCCTCCTCGTCCTGGAGCGCGGCTTCACCGCCGGTGTCGGCAACACCGTCCGCCTCTACCTGGCCGACCCCCGCCACGCCACGGACACCAGCGGTATCGAGAACCTGACCGGCCGGCCGGGCGTCCGCCTGATCAAGAAGACCCTGCTGACCGACATCGTCACCTGCCCGACCCTGGGCGCCACGGCCAAGCAGCCCCAGCCGAACCCCCTCCTCGACAACATCGAGGGCATGACCGTCACGGGGCGTGACCACCGGGGTCGTCTCAAGGTCCTGCTGGTCAGCGACGACAACCAGAACGCGGCCCAGACCACGCGGTTCTATCACCTGCGCGTACGGACCCCCTGACGGCAGGCGGCCCAGGGGTCCGGACGGGATCGCGGCCGGACCCGGCGGAGTGTCTTGTTGCGGAGGGATGAAATCCGCTCCCGCCGGCGTTGGTGCCTTCCGGTAGGACAGGTCGAAAGGGAGGCACCCGCGTGGGACCGCAACGGGGATGGGCACGACGGCTGGCGGGCTACGCCTGGCGGTATCCGAAGGACGTCGTCCTCGCTCTGGGCGCCTCTCTCGCCGGCATGGCGGTGCTGGCCGTCGTCCCGCTGGTCACCAAGGTGATCATCGACGACGTGATCGGCGGCCACACCCGCTCCATGGCCCCCTGGGCCGGCGCCCTGATCGGCGCCGCCGTCCTCGTCTACGTGTTCACCTACATACGCCGCTACTACGGCGGCCGGCTCGCGCTCGACGTCCAGCACGACCTGCGGACCGAGATGTACGACACGATCACCCGGCTGGACGGCCGCCGTCAGGACGAGCTGTCCACCGGGCAGGTCGTCGGCCGGGCCACCAGCGACCTCCAGCTGATCCAGGGCCTGCTCTTCATGCTCCCGATGACCATCGGGAACGTCCTGCTCTTCCTGATCTCCCTGGTGATCATGGCGTGGCTGTCGCTGCCGCTGACCCTGGTCGCCCTGGCCGTGGCCCCGGCCCTCGGCTGGATAGCCAGGCGCAGCCGCAGCAAGCTGCACCCCGCCACCTGGTACGCGCAGGCGCAGGCCGCCGCCGTGGCCGGTGTGGTCGACGGCGCGGTCGGCGGCGTACGCGTGGTGAAGGGCTTCGGGCAGGAGGACCAGGAGACCGGCAAGCTCAGGGAGGTCGGCCGCCGCCTCTTCGCCGGACGCCTGCGCACCATACGCCTGAACAGCAGGTTCACCCCGGCCCTCCAGGCCGTCCCCGCCCTCGGCCAGGTCGCCATGCTGGCGCTCGGCGGGTGGCTGGCCGTGCGCGGGCACATCACCCTCGGCACCTTCGTCGCCTTCTCCACCTACCTCGCCCAGCTGGTCGGCCCGGTCCGCATGCTCGCCGTGGTCCTCACCGTCGGCCAGCAGGCCCGTGCCGGCACCGAGCGCGTCCTGGAGCTGATCGACACCGAGCCGACCCTGAAGGACGGCACGAAGACGCTTCCGGCCGACGCGCCCGCGACCGTCGAGTTCGACGACGTGTCCTTCGGGTACGCGCACGAGCACCCCGTTCTGGAGGGGCTCAGCTTCGAGATCCGCCCCGGTGAGACCCTCGCCGTGGTCGGCTCCTCCGGCTCCGGCAAGTCCACCGTCTCCCTCCTCCTGCCGCGCTTCTACGACGTCACCCACGGCGCCGTGCTGATCGGCGGCCACGACGTGCGTGAGCTGACCCTGGACTCGCTCAGGGCCGCGATCGGGCTGGTCCCCGAGGACTCGTTCCTCTTCTCCGACACCGTCCGCAACAACATCGCCTACGGCCGCCCGGACGCCACCCGGGAGGAGATCGAGACCGCCGCGCGCGCCGCTCAGGCGGATCGTTTCATCGCCGAGCTGCCCGGGGGCTACGACACCAAGGTCGGCGAGCACGGCCTGACTCTCTCCGGAGGCCAGCGCCAGCGCCTCGCGCTCGCCCGCGCCCTGCTCACCGACCCGCGTCTGCTGGTCCTGGACGACGCGACCTCGGCCGTGGACGCCCGCGTGGAGCACGAGATCCACGAGGCTCTGAAGCACGTCATGGAGGGCCGCACGACCCTCCTCATCGCCCACCGCCGCTCCACCCTCAACCTCGCCGACCGGATCGCCGTCCTGGACGACGGCCGGCTCGCCGACCTCGGCACGCACGAGGAGCTCCAGGAGCGTTCGGCCCTCTACCGCCGCCTGCTGACCGACCCGGACGAACTGGGCGGGGTCTCCCCGGGCCATGACCGCCCGGCCGGGCCGCAGGAGGACATGTCCGTCCGCGAGGAGCTGGACGCCGAGTTCGACGCCGAGCGGGGCGTCACCCCGCGGCTGTGGACCGGCGACCGCGAGCCCAAGGAACAGGCCCTGTCCGGCACCCCGGCCACCCCCGAACTGCTCGCCCTGGTGGAGGCGCTGCCCCCGGCCACCGACACACCCGACATCGACGAGGCCCGCGCGGTCCGCCCCGAGGAGTCGTACGGACTGCGCCGTCTGCTCCGTGGCTTCGGGGCGCCCCTGCTCATCAGCCTGCTGCTGGTCGCCGTGGACGCGGGCGCGGGCCTGCTGCTGCCGGTGCTGATCCGGCACGGCATCGACCAGGGCGTCACGAAGACGGCCGTCGGTGCGGTGTGGGCGGCATCCCTGCTGGGCCTGCTCACCGTGCTGGTGCAGTGGGCCGCGCAGATCGGCGAGACCCGGCTGACCGGCCGTACCGGCGAGCGGGTGCTGTATGCGCTGCGGCTGAAGATCTTCGCCCAGCTCCAGCGGCTCGGCCTCGACTACTACGAGCGCGAGCTGACCGGCCGGATCATGACGCGGATGACGACGGACGTCGACGCGCTCTCCACCTTCCTGCAGACCGGTCTGGTCACGGCGTTCGTCTCGGTCGTCAGCTTCTTCGGCATCATGGTCGCCCTGCTGGTGATCGACGTGCAGCTCGCCCTTGTCGTCTTCACCACCCTGCCCCCGCTGATCGTGGCCACCTTCTTCTTCCGCCGGGCGAGCGTGCGGGCGTACGAACTCGCCCGGGAACGTGTGTCGTTGGTGAACGCCGATCTCCAGGAGTCGGTGGCCGGGCTCAGGATCGTGCAGGCGTTCCGGCGCGAGCGGGACGGCGGGCGGCGGTTCGCCGAGCGCAGCGACAGCTACCGGCGCGCCCGCATCCGCGGCCAGTGGCTGATATCCGTCTACTTCCCCTTCGTCCAGCTGCTGGCCGCGGCCGCCGTGGCCGCCGTGCTCGTCGCGGGCGCCGGCCGGGTGGAGGAGACCACCCTGACGACGGGTGCGCTGGTGGCGTACCTCCTCTACATCGACCTGTTCTTCGCCCCGGTCCAGCAGCTCTCCCAGGTCTTCGACGGCTACCAGCAGGCCACGGTCTCGCTGGGCCGCATCCAGGAGCTGCTGCGCGAGCCGACCTCCACCGCGTCCGCCGACGAACCCCTCGACGTGCTCTCCCTGCGCGGCGAGATCGCCTTCGAGGACGTGCACTTCGCGTACGGCGGCGAGGAAGAGGCACTGACCGGCATCGACCTGACGATCCCGGCGGGGCAGACGGTGGCCTTCGTCGGCGAGACGGGCGCCGGCAAGTCGACCCTCGTCAAGCTGGTGGCCCGTTTCTACGACCCCACCTCCGGCCGGGTCACGGCCGACGGCACGGACCTGCGCAGCCTGGACCTGACCTCCTACCGGCACCGCCTCGGCGTCGTCCCGCAGGAGGCGTACCTCTTCCAGGGCACCGTCCGCGACGCCATCGCCTACGGCCGTCCCGAGGCCACCGACGCAGAGGTCGAGGCGGCGGCGCGAGCGGTCGGCGCGCACGAGATGATCGCCACGCTGGAGGGCGGCTACCTGCACGAGGTCGCCGAACGCGGCCGCAACCTCTCGGCCGGCCAGCGCCAGCTGATGGCACTGGCCCGCGCCGAACTGGTCGACCCCGACGTGCTCCTCCTCGACGAGGCCACGGCCGCCCTGGACCTGGCCACGGAGGCCCAGGTCAACCAGGCCACCGACCGTCTGGCCGGGCGCCGGACGACGCTGGTGGTCGCCCACCGGCTGACCACGGCCGCCCGTGCCGACCGGGTGGTGCTCATGGACCACGGCCGGGTGGCGGAGGACGGCACCCATGAGCAGCTGCTGGCCCGCGGCGGCCGGTACGCCGAGCTGTGGCGGACCTTCGTCGGCCAGTCCGAACCGGAGGAGCCGGTGGGCGTGGCCCGCTGAGGCATGCTGCCGAGGGGGTCCGGTCGACACGTCCTTCTGACGGTCGTGCAACCATCCGGCACATGTGGTGCGTCCGTACATCAGTACGGTCATCGATCACGTATGACGGCGGTACGGGGAGGACGACAGTGGACAGTGGTGCGATACGCCGGCGCCTGGCGCTCGGTGCGGCCGTGCTGGCCGCGTCCGGCGCGCTCGCTCTCGCGATGCCCGGCACCGCCTCGGCGGCGACGGCCCGCTCCTGCGCCGGGCGCGAGGTGCGGACCCTCCCCTTCAGCACCGGCGTCGTGCACGTCTACAAGCGCAACGGCTACGTCTGCGCCGTCACCACGACCAGGAAACCGGGCGTCAAGCGCCTGATGTCGGTCAGCGTGCAGGCCCGCGGCAACCGGCCGGTCGTGGACAAGGGCAGATTCAAGCAGCTCGCCGGCCCGGTGACGGTTCACGCCGGGCAGCGCTGCGTGTGGGTGAGGGGCTCGGTGGGCGGGGGATCGGTCAGTTCCGGCTGGATCCTCTGCTGATCGCGAACATCGGCCAATTCCCTCTGGTGTGACAGCTGTTGCTCCGCTAGCTTCCGGCGCACATCTGTCTCACAGGGGAGAGTGTGCATGCGCAAGGCGCTCAGATGGCTGCTGGCGCTCACGGTGTTCATAGGCACGCTGAGCACAGCGGGCGCGGCCACCGCCGCACAGTCCGCGCAGTCAGGGCCCACCGACATCAAGGACCGGCTCCTGGCGATACCCGGCATGAGCCTGGTACAGGAGAAGCCGTATCCCGGGTACCGGTACTTCGTCCTGAACTACACCCAGCCGATCGACCACCGCCACCCGGACCGTGGCACCTTCCAGCAACGGATCACCGTGCTGCACAAGGACACCAGCCGCCCGACGGTCTTCTACACCAGTGGCTACAACGTCTCCACGACCCCGTCCCGCCGCGAGCCCACCCAGATCGTGGACGGCAACCAGGTCTCCCTGGAGTACCGCTTCTTCACCCCCTCCCGCCCCGACCCGGCCGACTGGTCCAAGCTGGACATCTGGCAGGCGGCGAGCGACCAGCACCGCGTCTACAAGGCCCTGAAGCCGGTCTACTCCGCCAACTGGCTGGCGACCGGCGGCTCCAAGGGCGGCATGACCGCCACCTACTACGAGCGCTTCTACCCGCGCGACATGGACGGCGTGGTCGCCTACGTCGCCCCCAACGACGTCGTGAACAACCAGGACGCGGCCTACGACCGCTTCTTCACCACTGTCGGCACCAAGGAGTGCCGGGCCCGGCTGAACGCCGTCCAGCGGGAGGCGCTCGTGCGCCGCGAGCCGCTGGAGAAGAAATACGCGCAGTACGCCGCCGACAACGGCTACACCTTCGACACCATCGGCGGCCTGGACAAGGCCTACGAGGCGGTCGTGCTCGACTACGTCTGGGGCTTTTGGCAGTACAGCCTGCTGAAGGACTGCGACTCCGTCCCGGCGGACGCGGCGACCGCGACGGACGACGCGATCTGGGGCTCGGTGGACACCATCTCGGGCTTCTCCGCCTACACCGATCAGGGGCTGGAGCAGTACACGCCGTACTACTACCAGGCGGGCACCCAACTGGGCGCCCCCACCATCCACTTCCCGCACATCGAGCGGAAGCTGATCCGCTACGGCTACCAGCCGCCGCGCAACTTCGTGCCCCGCTCCATCCCGATGCGTTTCCAGCCGGGTGCGATGCGGGACGTGGACACCTGGGTCAGGCACCACGCCACTCGCATGCTCTTCGTGTACGGCCAGAACGACCCGTGGGGCTCGGAGCGTTTCCGGGTCGGCGCGGGTGCCCGTGACTCGTACGTCTTCACGGCGCCCGGCCTGAACCACGGGGCGAACGTGGCGGGTCTGGTGGCCGACGAGAAGGCGCTGGCGACGGCGCGGATTCTGGAGTGGGCGGGGGTCGCGTCCGCCGCGGTCCAGGACAACCCGTCCGCGGCGAAGCCGCTGGCCCGCTACGACGCGAAGCTGGACGCACGGAACGTGGAGCGCGAGCCCGCGCTGCGCCCGTAAGTCCCCGGTGCCGGCCCCCGGTTCAGGGGGCCGGCACCACTGTTGCCCCGCCCGGGCGCCCGGGCGGAGTGTCCAGGGGCCGGATCCCGGCCCGATACTAGCCATGGACATAATATCCATGTACATTATCGGCATGCCCATGACTCCAGTACTCGACTCGGCCATCCATCACGAGGAGTCCGGAAGCGGCACTCCCTTCGTCTTCCTGCACGGCAACCCCGCCTCCTCGCACACCTGGCGCAACGTGCTGCCCGGCATCGGTGCTGGCCGGCTGCTCGCCCCCGACCTGATCGGCATGGGCCGTTCGGGCAAGCCGGACCGCACCCCCCGCTTCGACGACCACACCCGCTACCTGGACGCCTGGTTCGACGCGCTCGACCTGGACGGCGTGGTCCTGGTGGGCCACGACTGGGGCGGCGCGCTCGCCTTCGACTGGGCCGCACGGCACCCGGACCGGGTGCGTGGCATCGCCTTCTTCGAATCCATCGTCAAGCCGATGGACCGGGAGGAGCTGAGTCCGCAGGCCCGCCGGCGCTCCGAGACGATCCGCTCGGTGGAGGGTGAGCGGATGCTGGACGAGAACCAGTTCGTGCGGCAGGCCTACACCGGCGGTGTCCTCACCCCGCTGCCGGACGCCGACCTGACCGCCTACCTCGCGCCCTATCCCACCCGTGACAGCCGCCGTGTCCTGCTCTCCTGGGCGCGGCAGTTGCCGCTGGGCGGGGAGCCCGCCGACCTCGTGGCGCGTATCGAGGCCTACGACGCCTGGCTCGCCAAGAGTCCCGAAGTGCCCAAGCTGCTGCTGACCTTCGAGGGCTCGCCGACCCTGCTGATCGGCCCGGAGACGGCCGACTGGTGCGCCGCCCACCTGGCAGGTCTGGACACCGTCCACTGCGGCCCGGCCGGCCACCATGCCACCGAGGACCGCCCGGCCGAGATCGCGGCGGCCGTCGGTGCCTGGGCGGACCGGCACGGACTGCGCTGACCCGCCGCCAGGGGAACCCGTCGGCACCCCTGCCCGTCCAACGCTCAGGCTGCCGGACGAGTCCGTGGTGCGGTGTCGGCCCTCGCCGCAGGCCGCGAACGCCGACGCACCCTCTCCGCCGCATCACGCCCGACAGCCCACCGCCATCGGCGCGCCCCCCTCCCATGCGCCGATGGCGGCCTCATAGTGGCTTACTGTGCATTCCCTTGACGGAAAGAAACTTCCCGGATATTGGTGACTCCTTGGAAGTTTCCTTCAGCGGTTCTCCTCTGGAAGGAGCACACGTGCACGACAGCAGCACGGGAAGCACGGGAAACGCCGCACGGCCGTCCAGACGGACCGTCCTCGCCGCGACCGCGGGCCTCACCACCGCGCTGACCGTACCGGCCACCGCCCATGCCGCCACCCCGAACGAGCGCAGACTGCGTGCCCTGATCTCCCGGATGTCTCTGCAGGAGAAGGTCGGCCAGCTCTTCGTGATGCGGGTCTACGGCCACTCCGCCACCGCCCCCGACCAGGCCGACATCGACGCCAACCTCAAGGAGCTGGGCGTCCGCACGGCCGCCGAGCTGATCGCGAAGTACCGGGTCGGCGGGATCATCTACTTCACCTGGGCCCACAACACCCGCGATCCCCATCAGATCGCCGACCTGTCCAACGCCATCCAGCAGGCTTCCCTTGAGCAGCCCCGCGGCCTGCCGGTGCTCATCGCCACCGACCAGGAGCACGGCGCGGTGTGCAGGGTGGGCAAGCCGGCCACCCTGTTCCCGGGCGCGATGGCGATCGGGGCGGGCCGCTCCCGGTCCGACGCCCGCACGCTCGGCCGGATCTCCGGCGCCGAGCTGCGCGCGATGGGCATCAACCAGGACTACTCCCCGGACGCCGACGTGAACGTCAACCCGGCCAACCCGGTCATCGGCGTACGGTCCTTCGGGGCCGACCCGGAGGCGGTGGCGGCCCTGGTGGCGGCCGAGGTGACGGGCTATCAGGACTCCCGGGTCGCGGCGACCGCCAAGCACTTCCCGGGGCACGGCGACACCGCCGTCGACAGCCACACCGGCTTCCCGGTCATCACGCACAGCCGGGAGCTGTGGGAGAAGCTGGACGCGGTGCCCTTCCGGGCCGCGATCGAGGCGGGCATCGACTCGATCATGACCGCCCACATCCAGTTCCCGGCCCTCGACGACTCGGGCGACCCGGCCACCCTCTCCCCGCCGATCCTGACCGGCATCCTGCGCGGCGAACTCGGCTACGACGGGGTCGTGGTGACCGACTCCCTCGGCATGGAGGGCGTGCGCACCAAGTACGGCGACGACCGGGTTCCGGTGCTGGCCCTGAAGGCGGGCGTCGACCAGCTGCTCAACCCGCCGTCCATCGACGTGGCGTGGCACGCGGTCCTGGCGGCCGTCCAGAACGGCGAGCTGACCGAGGCCCGCCTGGACGAATCGATCCTGCGGATCTTCCGGCTGAAGGCCCGGCTCGGACTCCTCGACCGTTCCCACGTCACCCGGGCCGGCGTCGACCGCGCGGTCGGCACCAAGTCCCATCTGGACGCCGCGGACCGGATCGCCGAGCGGACCACGACCCTGCTGGTCAACGAGGACGGCATCCTCCCGCTCGACCGCCGCACCCACCCCAGGGTCCTCGTGGTCGGTGCCGACCCGGCCTCCCCCTCCGGCACCACCGGCCCGCCCACCGGGGTCCTGGCCGCCGCCCTCGACGAACTGGGCTTCACCGCCACCGCCCTGTCCACCGGCACCGCGCCCTCCGCGACGGCCGTCGAGCAGGCGGTGACGGCGGCGCAGGACGTGGACGCGGTGGTCGTCGGGACGTACAACGTGACCGCCGGCAGCAGCCAGCGGACCCTGGTGGAACGACTGCTCGCGACCGGCAGGCCGGTGGTGGCCGTCGCCATCAGGAACCCCTACGACGTGGCCCAGTTCCCCTCTGTGAAGGCCTGTCTGGCGGCCTACTCGTGGACCGACGTCGAACTGCGCGCCGCCGCCCGGGTGATCGCCGGCCGGGTGGCCCCGCGCGGACGGCTCCCGGTGCCGGTGCAGCGGGCGGACGATCCGGCGCAGGTGCTGTACCCCCTCGGTCACGGGCTGACGTACTAGGCGTACGTCACACACCGGACACAACACACCCAAAGGGAGGAAACCCTCCCGCACATCTGGCGTGGCCCCGTCGTCGGGGGCCACGCTGGACCGGGGTGTCCGGGGGGAGTGCGATGCGCGGGAAAGGTGCCGTGGGGCCGGCGTACCGGCTGCTCCCGGCTGCCCCTGCCCTCGCCCTGACCGCCCTGACCGCCCTGCTCACCGGCTGCCAGGGCCCGGCGGACGCCCCGGTGGGCAACGCCCGGCCCGCCTCGGCCCGCCCCTCCGGCTACGGCGCCCAGTTCCTCGCGGTCGGCGAATGCAGTTCCTTCGGCACCGTCAGCTTCACCGAGGTGCCCTGCACCGGCGAGCGGGCCGCCGCCCGGGTCGTCGCCCGCTACGACGGAACGGTCACCGACGGCCCGCTGTGCCCGCCGGTCACCGACTTCGTCCTGCACATCAGCGAACAGCGGCCGGACGGCGACGAGGACGGCGACGGCGCGATCCCCCAGGGCTACGCCTGCATGCGCAACCTGGAACCTCCGCACCCCGGCGAACCGGGTGGCGGAGGCGGCCCGCGCACGATCCCGGGCGACTGCGTGTACGACTCGGGCGACGGCCAGGTGCGCGAGACGGCGTGCGACGGCTCGGGACGCCGGACACCGCAGTACAAGGTGACGAAGGCGGTCGCCGACCGGTCCGACTGCCCCGCGCCGACGGTCCTCTACGTCCAGCTGGGCGGGAGGCTGCCGGTGGGCTGCGCCCGTCGGCTGTGAGGGCCGCGGCTCCGTTCGGCCCGCGCCTTCACGGCCTGCGCACCAGTCACGGCGCCTCGGGTGCGGCGGCCCCGTCCGCCGGCTCCATGGTTCCGTCCGCCGGCTCCATGGCGCCTTCCCGCAGCTCCGGTGTCGTCGCCGCGACCGACGCCACCGCCAGTACGCACATCAGGCCGCCGGTGACCAGGGCGGTCGCGCCGGAGGTCCAGCCGGCGAGCAGGCCACCCCGTACGTTGCCGAGACTGGGGCCCGCCTGGCCGACGATCTGCTCGGCCGCCGTGACCCGGCCGAGCAGCGCGTCCGGGGTGCGGGTCTGCACGATCGTGGAGCGGGAGACGACCGAGGTGGCGTCCGCCGCCCCCGCGACGGCCAGCAGAGCGAGGCCGATCCAGGGGTTGGCCGACAGGCCGAAGAGGACCAGGGCCGCACCCCAGGTGGCGGAGGCGCACAGCATCACCGTGCCCGGCCGGCCTAGCCGGGTCAGGGACCCGGACAGGGCCGTCGCCGTGACCCCGCCCACCGCCAGGGCCGACAGGAAGAGGCCGAGGGTGCGCGGGTCGTTCCCGAACCGCTCGGCGTTGACCAGCGGGAACAGGCTGACCGGGAAGGACAGCACGGTGGCGGCGAGGTCGGTGATCAGTGCTCCCCGCACCACCCGCTGCCCGGCCAGGAACCGCAGCCCGTCCAGCACCCCGTGCGCACCCGCCCGCGACGGCTCGCCCTCCGGCTCAAGCGCGGGCAGCCCGAAGGCGCCGTAGAAGGCGACACCGAAGCTGAGGGCGTCCAGCAGATAACAGGCGCCGATGCCGAGCCGGCCCAGCAGCAGACCGGCCAGGGCGGGGCCGAGGAGCATCATCGACTGGCCGGTGATCTGGTTCAGCGCGAGACCGGCGGCCACCTGGTCCTTGGGCAGCAGCCGCGGCACGAACACCCCGGCCGCCGGGGCGCCGAGTGCGCCGAACGCCGACTGCACGGCGACCAGCGCGAGGACCGCCGCCACCGGGACATGCCCGCTGAAGCCCTGCACGGCCAGCAGCACGGAACAGGCGGCCTGGCCCACGGTGGCCGTCAGGTAGATCCGGCGTCGGTCCGCCCGGTCCACCCAGGCCCCCGCGAACAGCCCGAACACCACCAGGGGCAGCGCCTGTGCCAGCCCGACCGCGCCGGTCCAGGCCGTGCTGCGGGTCATGTCCCACACCTGGTACATGACCGTCACCATGGTCATGAACCCGCCGAGCACGGACACCGTCCGCCCGATCAGCAGCCGCCGGAAGACGGGCGAGGAGCGCAACGGCCGTACGTCGATGAGCGTACGGGCGAGGCTCATGAGAGGGGACGGGGGCAGGGGAGGGCGTGTGCCGCGGACTGCTGGATCACCGGGGGAGGCTAGCCGGGGGCCGCGCACCCGGCCAGCGAATTATCCGGCGTCCGGCAGCCGCGCCGGGGTCCCGGGGCCGGCTGCTATGCCGCCTCGCCGAGCAGGCGCACGACATGGTCGCGGCCCGCGCTCAGCAGCTCGGGAAGCGGTGCGGCCGACTCGTACCACCGCTTCTCGTACTCCCAGCACAGCCAGCCGTCCCAGCCGTGCCGGGACAGGACGTCCACGCACTCGGTGAGGGGGAGGACGCCCGCGCCGAGCGGGAGCGGGGCGGTGTCGTCGGCCGAGGCGATGTCCTTGATCTGGACGTAGCCGAGGTGCGGGGCGAGGGCCGCATAGCTGTCCGTGGGCTGCTCGCCGCCCAGCCAGGTGTGCATCACGTCCCACAGCGCGCCCACCTGCCGGTGGCCGACCGGGCCGAGGACGCGGATCAGGTCGGCGCCGGTGCGGTGCGAGTCATGGGTCTCCAGCAGGATCCGGACACCGAGGGCCGCCGCGTCCTCGGCGGCGGCACCGAGCCGGCGCGCGGCGACGGCGTCCGACTCCTCGCGGGGCCGGTCCGGGTCGGCGCCCGGGAAGACCCGGACGAAGGGGGCACCCAGGTCGTGGGCCAGCTGGAGGAGCTGACGGAGCTCCTCCAGGACGGGGGCGTCGTCGCCGGGTGCGGCGACCTGTGCGTATCCGCCGAGGCCCAGCACCTCGACGCCTGCCCCCTTGAACAGCGCGGCCGTCTCGGCCCGTTCGGCGGGGGTGAGGCCGGGGTGCACCGGCTCCTCGGGATGGGCGCGCAGTTCGACGCCGTGGTAGCCGTGAGCGGTCGCGAGCGCCGCGACGTCAGGGACGGACAGGCCGGGGACACCGAGAGTGGAGAACGCCAGCTTCATGGTCGGACCCTACTCGTCACACGCCCGATCCGTGCAGATCCAACCGCCAGTCCTGGCCCACCAGGTCCTTGCCGAAGGAACGGTGCGGCTTCTCGGCGACGAGCACGAAGCCGTGCCGCTGGTAGAGGTGGCGGGCGCTGCCGAGCACGTCGTTGGTCCAGAGCACCAGGTCGCGGTAGCCGACCCCGCGCGCGAAGCCGACGACGGCCCGCACCAGCCGGTCGCCGACGCCGTGCCCGCGCGCGTCGGGCTCGACCAGGAGCAGGCGCAGCCGCGCGGTGCCCGGAACGTCGTCCCGCACGCACATCACACACCCCACCGGCCGCCCTGCCCCGCTCTCCGCCTCGCCGGTGGACCTCCGCTGCTCCGCGATCCACACCCGCTCCAGATGCGGGTCGTGGTCCTCGGCGAAGTCGGCGACGATCCTGGCCACCAGCCCCTCGTAATCGGCGTTCCAGCCGTACTCGGCCGCGTACAGGGCGGCGTTGCGCTGCACGATCCAGCCGAGGTCGCCCGGGCGCGGCTCGCGCAGGACGACCTCCCCGGAACGCGGCTCGCGCCCGTCCCCGAGGATGCCCCGGATGGTCCGCATCGCCTCCGCCAGCCGCGGCCGGTCCTCCGGGGCCACGGTGTCCAGCAGCGCCCCGACCGTCTCCCGCGCCCGCTCGTCCAGCAGTCCGGCGGCCTCCCGCCCGCGCCCGGTGAGCGTGACGCTTCTGCGGCGCGGGTCCGTCTCGGACGGCCGGCGCTCGATCAGCCCCGCCTCCTCGAACTTGTTGAGGATGCGGCTCAGATAGCCGGCGTCCAGCGAGAGCCGGGTACGCAGGTCGGCCGCGTCCAGGTGCGGGGCGTGCGCCAGCTCGTACAGGACGCGGGATTCGGTGAGGGTGTACGGCGCGTACAGATGGCGGCCGTAGTCGAGGGCGCCGATGACGCCGGTGTAGAAGCGGTTGAAGGCGCGGACGTCCTGGACGGTCATGATCGGCCCCCGGATGCTTGACTCAGTCAGAGATACCGTACGTCCGAGACTAAGCCCGCCGTGCCCCGCCGTCCATGCCCACGCGTGCCCGGCCGGGGCGGACCGTGATCACCGGGTGCGGCAGGCCTCAGGACCGGTCGGCACCGAGGCGCGATGAGGCCCGACAGGCACCAGGGGGCGATGGCGCCCGACAGGCACCAGGGGTGGAGAAGCGGGCGGGGCCTCAGGTGGCGGGGCAACCCGCCCCCGCTCGTCACACCCGAGGCACTCCCGTGGACCCCCGCACCATCAGCTCTCCCCGCACCGAGGCGATCCCCCCGGGCGGCGGCTCCTCCCGCCCCATCGCGATGCGGCCGGCCCTGGCCCCCGCCTCCGACAGTGGCAACCGCACCGTCGTCAGGGCGGGCACGGCGTCGATGCTGAAGGGCAGGTCGTCGAAGCCCGCCACCGACACGTCCTCGGGGATGCGCAGACCGGACTCGCGCAGGGCGGCGCAGGCGCCGAGGGCGACGGAGTCGTTCGCGGCCACGATCGCCGTCAGGGACGGGTCCCGGCGCAGCAGTTCGAGTGTGGCCTCGTAACCGGACCGGCGGTCGTAGCGGCCGTAGACCGTCCACCGCGGGTCCTCCTCCATGCCCGCCGCCGCCAGCGCGGCCCGGTGGCCCTCCAGCCGGTGCCGGGTGGTGGTGCGCTCCTCGGGTCCGGCGATGTAGCCGAGCCGGCGGTGGCCGAGGCCGATCAGGTGGTCGGTCAGCGCGCGGGCGCCGCCGCGGTTGTCGAAGGTCAGCGCGATGGCCCCGGTGTCCGGCGCCGGCGGCCGCCCGCACAGCACCACCCGGGTCCCGGCGTCCGCCAGCTTCCGCAGCTTGGCCGCCACCGCCGCCGCGTGCGGCTCGTCCTCCACGGCCCCGCCGGTGAGCACCACGGCCGCGGCCCGCTGCCGCTGCAGGAGGGTGAGATACGTCAGCTCGCGCTCCGGCGATCCGCCCGTGTTGCAGACGACCGCCAGGCGTTCGCCGCCCGCCCGGCCCCCCGGCCCCCCGATCTCGGCCTGGATGGCGCTCGCCATGATTCCGAAGAAGGGGTCCGCGATGTCGTTGACGAGGATGCCGACGAGGTCGGAGGTGGCGGCGGCGAGTGCGCTGGCCGGGCCGTTGAGGACGTAGTCAAGCTCGTCGACCGCCCGCAGTACCCGCTCGCGGGTGGAGGCGGCCACCGGGTAGTTGCCGTTCAGTACGCGCGACACCGTCGCGGGGGAGACCTGCGCGCGGGCCGCCACATCCGCCAGGGTCACCGTCATCTCGTCGTCCTCCGGTCGCGCAACTGCTCGCGCATTGGTGCTCGTACGTCCTCGTAGACAGGCCGGGCACGGTCACGGTTCCGTGCGGTGTCGTGCAGACCTTAAGGCCAACCGCCCGGGTTGTTCGCCCCCTCGAACAACTCGAAGAGGACACGGTCTTGTACAGACCAGTGTCGAGAGGCTAGCGTCTACGGATAGAAAGCGCTTGCTGCATGGGTTGCTGCCGATGAACTGCCGACGGACTCCCGACGAATCTCCCGGCGAAACTCCCGGCGAATCCGCCGCCGACGACGATGCTGATGCTGATCGGGGCGCGCGGCGCCCACGAAGGGGACTGACGTGACACGCAAGACGGTGCGTATCGCCATGAACGGCGTGACCGGGCGCATGGGCTACCGCCAGCACCTCGTCCGGTCGATCCTCGCCCTGCGCGAGCAGGGCGGCCTCGACCTCGGCGACGGCACCGTGCTGTGGCCGGAGCCGATCCTGCTCGGCCGCCGCGAGCGCGCCCTCAGGGAGATCGCCGACCGGCACGGTCTGGAACACATCTCCACCGACGTGGACGCCGTTCTCGCCGACCCGGCCGTCGACATCTACTTCGACTCCCAGGTCACCTCGGCCCGCGAGGAGTCGATCAAGAAGGCGATCGCGGCCGGCAAGCACATCTACACCGAGAAGCCCACCGCCACCGGCCTCGACGGCGCCCTCGGCCTCGCCCGGCTCGCCCAGGAGAAGGGCATCAAGCACGGCGTCGTCCAGGACAAGATCTTCCTCCCCGGCCTCCTCAAGCTGAAGCGACTCGTCGCCGGCGGCTTCTTCGGGCGGATCCTGTCCATCCGGGGCGAGTTCGGCTACTGGGTCTTCGAGGGCGACTGGCAGCCCGCCCAGCGCCCCTCCTGGAACTACCGCGCCGAGGACGGCGGTGGCATCGTCGTCGACATGTTCCCGCACTGGGAATACGTGCTCCACGAGCTGTTCGGCCGGGTGACCTCCGTCCAGGCCCTGGCCACCACCCACATCCCGCAACGCCGGGACGAGAACGGCAAGCCCTACGACGCGACGGCCGACGACGCCGCCTACGGCGTCTTCGAACTCGAGGGCGGCGCCATCGCCCAGATCAACTCCTCCTGGGCGGTACGGGTCAACCGCGACGAACTCGTCGAGTTCCAGGTCGACGGCACCCAGGGCTCGGCGGTCGCCGGTCTCCGCAAGTGCCGTGCCCAGCACCGCTCGGCCACCCCCAAGCCCGTCTGGAACCCGGACATCCCCGCCACCGAGGCCTTCCGCGACCAGTGGCAGGAGGTCCCGGACAACGCCGAGTTCGACAACGGCTTCAAGGCCCAGTGGGAGCTGTTCCTCAAGCATGTCTACGCCGACGCGCCCTACCACTGGGACCTCCTGGCCGGCGCCCGTGGCGTCCAGCTCGCCGAGCTGGGCCTGAAGTCCTCGGCCGAGGGCCGCCGTCTCGACGTACCGGAGATCGCCCTGTGAGCATCCGACTCCCCGACCCGGCCGGCGGGCTGCGGACGTACGAACCGCGCACCGAACCGCTCGCGGTGACGCCCGGCACCCCCTTCACCTCCCGCACGGTCTTCTCGGCCGCGCACGTCGTCGCCGACCCGTTCGCGGACACGACCCCCGACTCGCCGGCCGCCGTCGACTGGGACGCCACCCTCGCCTTCCGCCGGCACCTGTGGTCCCACGGCCTCGGGGTCGCCGAGGCGATGGACACCGCCCAGCGCGGGATGGGCCTGGACTGGGCGGGCGCGGCCGAGCTGATCCGCCGTTCGGCGGCGGAGGCGCGCAGCGTGGGCGGCCGTATCGCCTGCGGCGTCGGCACCGACCAGATCACCGGCGGCACCCCGGCCGAGATCCGTGCGGCGTACGAGGAGCAGCTCGCGGTCGTCGAGGAGTCCGGCGCGCAGGCGATCGTCATGGCTTCCCGGGCGCTGGCCGCCGCGGCCCTCGGACCCGAGGACTACCGGGAGATCTACGGCCGTCTTCTGCGCCAGGCGGCAGAGCCGGTGATCCTGCACTGGCTGGGACCGATGTTCGATCCGGCGCTTGAGGGCTACTGGGGGTCCTCCGACCTGGATGCCGCGACGGACACCTTCCTGGAGGTGATCGCGGCCCACCCCGACAAGGTCGACGGCATCAAGGTCTCGCTCCTGGACGCCCGGCGCGAGATCGACCTGCGCCGCCGCCTCCCGCCGGGCGTGCGCTGCTACACCGGTGACGACTTCCACTACCCCGAGCTGATCGCGGGCGACGAGAAGGGCTTCAGCCACGCCCTGCTCGGCATCTTCGACCCGCTGGGTCCGCTGGCGGCCGAGGCGGTACGGGTTCTGGACACGGGCGACGCGGACGGCTTCCGCCGGTTGCTCGACCCGACGGTCGAGCTGTCCCGCCACCTGTTCCGGGCCCCCACCCGCTTCTACAAGACGGGCGTGGTCTTCCTGGCCTGGCTCGCGGGCCACCAGACCCACTTCACGATGGTCGGCGGCCTCCAGTCCGCCCGCTCCCTGCCCCACTTCGCGCGGGCCTACGAACTGGCCGACGGTCTCGGTCTGTTCCCGGACCCGGGACTGGCCGAGGAACGGATGAAGAACCTGCTGTCGTTGTACGGGGTGAACCCATGAGCACCGGACTCGAACGCTGCTCCATCAACCAGATGACGGTCAGACAGCTCTCGCTGCCCGAACTGGTCGACGGCTGCGTGCAGCTGGGCGTACCAGGGGTGGGCCTGTGGCGCGAGCCCGTCCGGTCCCACGGGGTGGAGGCGACCGCCAAGCTGGTCCGCGACGCGGGCCTGGCGGTGACCACCCTGTGCCGTGGCGGCTTCCTCACGGCGATCGACCCGGATGAACGCGCTGCGGCGCTGGCCGACAACCGCCGCGCGGTCGACGAGGCGGCCACGCTCGGCACGGACACCCTGGTACTGGTCTCCGGCGGCCTCCCGCCCGGCTCCAAGGACCTGCGGGCGGCACGCGAGCGCATCGCGGACGCGCTGACGGAACTGGCCCCGTACGCCGAGGACCACGGCGTGCGCCTGGCCGTCGAACCGCTGCACCCCATGTACGCGTCCGACCGCTGTGTGGTCTCCACCCTCGCCCAGGCCCTGGACCTCGCCGAGCGCTTCCCCGCGCACCAGGTGGGCGTGACGGTGGACACGTACCACATCTGGTGGGACGACCAGGCTCCCGCCCAGATCGCCCGCGCGGGCGCGGGCGGCCGTATCCACACCTTCCAGCTCGCCGACTGGACGACCCCCCTGCCCGAGGGCGTTCTCAACGGCCGGGGCCAGATCGGTGACGGCTCGATCGACATACGGGAGTGGCAGGGGTACGTGGAGCAGGCCGGCTACACCGGCCCGATCGAAGTCGAACTGTTCAACGAGGGGTTGTGGGCCCGGGACGGGCGGGAGGTGCTGGGGGAGACGGTGGAGAGGTTCGTGAGGCACGTCGCCGGGTGACACCGCGGCAGCGCTTCACGCCGTTCCGAACCATGCCTGGGCGAGCGAGGGCAGCGTCTCCTCTGCGGGTGTGCCCAGTTCCCTCATGTACCAGGGGAGGTCGCTGTACACGTGCAGCAACGTGTACGCGAGCAGTTCGGCCGGCTCGAAGACGCGGCCGTATGCCCCGGCGAGCCGGGCCAGCAGGTGTGGATCGCCGCGGGTGACGAACAGGCCGACGCCCACGAAGTCGTACGCGCGGTCGCCGATCATGGCCGGTTCGAAGTCGAAGAGCCCGGTCAGGTGCCGGCCGTCGGGATCGACGAGGAAGTGCTGCCGCATGACCTCGGTGTGCAGCAGGGAGCGGTGCGGGGCGCGCGGCAGGGCGACCGAGGCGAGGAAGTCCGGGATCTGCTCCAGCCAGGCGGCCGGCAGTCCGCGGGCGCGCTGCTGAGCCACGGCACCGGCGCTCCGGCGGTCCACGAAGGCGCCCCAGTCGCCGGGGCCGAGGACGTCCGCCAGGGGATCGGGGCCCAGGGAGTGCAGCTCGGCCAAGGTCTCACCGATCTCGGTCACCAGCCGTTCCTGATGACTTCGGGGCACCCGGGCCCAGGTGTGGGCCAGGTTCTCGCCATGGAGGCGGGACATCAGGACGTACCGCCAGCCGTTCTCGTAGGCGCCGAAGTCATGCACCTGCGGTGTCGGTACCGGCAGCCGTCCCTGGAGGTGGGCGAGGACGCGCCCCTCGGCGATGCCGTCGGCGGCAGCGGCTTTGGGGAACAGCTTGAGCACGTGCTCGTCACCCACCGCGTAGACCGGCTGCGACCCGTCCGGGAAACGGGTCAGCGGTGCGCCGGCCAGGCCGAGGCGGGCACAGAGGTCCTCCGCTCCCGGGCGCATCACCGTCTCGTCGGGGACGACCGCGTCCCGCTCCTCGTCCGTTTCCACCAGGGGCAGCATGACCGGGACCGTAGACATCCGGCTCCCGGCCGGCAACGGAATTTCACGGCCCTCGCGGGTCCCGCAGAAAATCTTGAGACGGCGTGCAACCCTGCCGCCACTCCACGTGTCGTAGCTTGCATCAGGACTTCCGGTGGGGGACCCGGGGGGGATCAAGAGGTCCTGATACGGAGGGGAAAGCCGAAGGGGCGTGCCCGGTCGACGGACCGTGCACGCCCCCTCGTAGATTTCAGGGCGTCGGCGCCCTCGTGGCTTCAGGGCGTCAGAAGAACACCCCGCACCGCAACAGCACGTTCGCGTACGGCCGTGCCTCCCCGGTGCGCACCACCAGCCGCGCCCTCGCCGCAAGCTCCTTGAGCCGCTCGTGCGGGACCAGGGCCAGGCCGGGGAAGCGCCCGGCCAGCAGCGCGGCCGCCGCCGGATTCGAGTCCCGGACCTCCGCCGCCGCCGTGGCCCCCTCCACGACCAGCTCCTCCAGCAGCCCGTCCAGCACCTCGGCGAAGGACGGCACACCGGCACGGAAGGCGAGGTCCACGACGTGCGGCCCGTCGGGTATCGGCATGCCCGCGTCGCACACCAGCACGCCGTCGCCGTGGCCCAACTCGGCCAGCGCTCCGGACAGATGGCGGTTGAGGATGCCCGCCCTCTTCACAGGGCGTCGGCCTCGGCCAGGGTCGGGTACGACTCCTGCGCGCCCCGCTTCGTCACCGCCGCCGCGCCGACCCGGGCCGCGTAGGCCGCCGCCTCGGCCAGGGCGGAGCCCGAGCCCAGCCGCCAGGCCAGGGCGGCCGTGAACGCGTCGCCCGCGCCCGTGGTGTCCACCGCGTCCACCTTCACCGACGGCACCCGGGTCAGGCCGGAGGAATCGCACACCAGCGCCCCCTCCGCGCCCAGCGTCACCACCACCGAGCGCGGGCCCTTGGCCAGCAGCAGCCGGGCCCAGTCCGCCGGTTCCTCGCTCACACAGGAATCTCCGAGGATCACCCGCGCCTCGTGCTCGTTCACGATCAGCGGGTCGCAGGCGGCCAGCACCTGAGTGGGCAGCGGGCGCGGCGGTGAGGGATTCAGCACGAACCTGCTGTCCTGCGCGAGGTTGCGCACCACCTCGACGACCGTCTCCAGCGGGATCTCCAGCTGCGCCGACACCACCCGTGAGGCGAGGAAGAGGCTGACGGCGGCCCGTATGTCCGCGGGCGCGAGCCGGGCGTTGGCGCCGGGCGAGACCACGATGCTGTTGTCCCCGGAGGGGTCGACGGTGATCAGCGCGACGCCCGTCGGTGCTCCGCCCACCAGCACGCCCACCGTGTCCACCCCGGCCGCACGCTGCGAGTCCAGCAGCAGCCGGCCGTGGGCGTCGTCGCCGAGCCGGGCCAGCAGCACCGTACGCGCCCCGAGCCGGGCGGCCGCGACCGCCTGGTTGGCGCCCTTGCCGCCCGGATGGACGCTGAGGTCACCGCCGAGCACCGTCTCGCCGGCGGCCGGCCGCCGCTCGACGTCGATCACCAGGTCGGCGTTGGCCGAACCCACGACCAGGAGGTCGTAGTCATACATGGAAGTGACTCCCCTGAGAGATGACCCGAGGCGGGCGGCCGCCACCCATCGTGCACGACCGCACGCCCGTTCGCCGTAGCCGGCCTCGTCAGCCGCTGAAGCCCGCCACGTTGTCCTTCGTGACGACCTTCACCGGCACCTTCACCGTCGGCTCGACCTTCTTGCCCTGAACGGCCTTCAGCGCGTTGTCCACGGCGATCCTGCCCAGCTGGGTCGGCTGCTGCGCCACCGACGCGTACAGCGTGCCGCCCTTGACCGCCGTCAGACCGTCCGGGGTGCCGTCGAAGCCGACGACCTGGACCGACCTGCCTGCCTTGGAACCCAGTGCCTTGATCGCGCCGAGAGCCATCTCGTCGTTGGCCGCGATGACGCCCTGGACGTCCGGGTGGGCCTGGAGCAGGTTCGACATCACGTCGAGGCCCTTGGTGCGGTCGAAGTCGGCGGGCTGCTGGGCCACGACCTGGATGCCCGGGTAGGCCTTGAGCCCGTCGGCGAAGCCCTGCGCGCGCTCCCGGGCGGCGGACGTGCCCGCCTGGCCCTGCAGAATCACGATCTTGCCCCGGCCGCCCAGCTTGTCGGCGAGCGTCTTGGCGGCCAGTTCGCCGCCGGCGACGTTGTCGGAGGCCACCAGGGCGTCCACGGAGGCCTTGTTGACGCCCCGGTCGACCGCGATGACCGGGATCCGCGCCTTGTCGGCCGCCTTCACCGAGTTGCTCGCCGCGTCCGAGTCCACCGGGTTGACGATGATCGCACCGAGGTTCGAACTGGTGAAGTTCTGCAGCTGGTTGGCCTGCTGGGAGGCGTCGTTCTGGGCGTCCGTGACGGTCAGGTCCACGCCCAGCTTCTTCGCCTCGGCCTGGGCACCGGCCCGGATCTGCACGAAGAAGGGGTTGTTGAGGGTGGACAGCGACAGGCCCATCCTCGGGGTCGTCGAGGACGAGGAGCCGCTGTGCAGGAGGGAGGTCGCACCGACGATCGCCACGGTGACGACGGCCGCGAGCGCGTACGTCACCGCCTGCTTGCGCTTGTCGCCCCCGCCGCCGGTGGTCACCGGGGTCGCCCCCGCCTTGCGGCGCACGGTGTCCAGCAGCACCGCCAGCGCGATGACGACACCGATGACGACCTGCTGCCAGAAGGCGGACACGTTCAGGAGGTTGAGGCCGTTGCGGAGGACCGCGAGGATCAGCGCGCCGATCAGCGTGCCGGACGCCTTGCCGGTGCCGCCGGCCAGCGAGGCGCCGCCGATGACGACCGCGGCGATCGCGTCCAGCTCGTAGCCGTCGGCGGCCTGTGGCTGCGCGGAGGACAGCCGGGAGGCGAGCACGATGCCCGCGACGGCCGCGAACACGCCGGACAGGGCGTAGATCGCGAGCTTCTGCCGCTTCACGCGAAGGCCCGACAGACGGGCGGCCTCCTCGTTGCCGCCGATCGCGTACATCGAGCGGCCGATGTAGGTCCGGCCGAGCACGAGCGCGGCGATCAGGCCCATCACGACCATGACCAGCACCGGCACCGGCAGCCAGTCGCCGAGGGTGTCCCCGAGGTGCGAGACCGAGTCCGGGAAGGGGATGGGGATGCCCCCGGAGATCACCAGGGACAGTCCGCGCGCCACCGACAGCATGGCGAGCGTCGCGATGAACGGCGGCAGCTTGCCGTAGGCGATCAGGAAGCCGTTGACCAGGCCGGCGACGATGCCGGTGGCGACGGCCAGGACGAGCGCGAGGGCGACCGGCACGCCGTGCTGCGTGGCGCTCCAGGCCAGCACGGTCGCCGACAGCGCGGCCACCGAGCCGACCGACAGATCGATGCCCGCCGAGACGATCACGAAGGTCACGCCGAAGGCCAGGATCGCCGTCACGGCCGCCTGGACGCCGACGTTGAGCAGGTTGTCCGCCGTCAGGAAGTCACCGGACAGCGCCGACAGAGCGATGACCAGGACGATCAGCGCGGTCAGCGCGCCGTTGTCGAGCAGGAGGCGGCGCAGGCCGCCCGGGGCGCTCTTCGCGCCCGGAGTGCTCTTGAGCGTGTCAGCGGCCACGGGGGGCCTCCTGTCCGTTGGTAGGGGTGCTCACGGCGAGGGACATCACCGCGTCCTGCGTGGCCTCGTCGACGGAGAGTTCGCCCGCGATCCGGCCCTGGGCCATCACCAGCACCCGGTCGCTCATGCCGAGCACCTCGGGCAGGTCGCTGGAGATCATCAGGACGGCGGCTCCGGCGGCCGTCAGTTCGTTGATCAGCTGGTAGATCTCGACCTTGGCGCCGACGTCGATGCCGCGCGTCGGCTCGTCGAGGATCAGCACCTTGGTGTCGGCCAGCAGCCACTTGCCGATGACGACCTTCTGCTGGTTGCCGCCGGACAGGGTGCGCACATGCTGGCCGAGCCCGGCCATCCGCACACCCAGCTGCCCCGCGATGCGCTCGGCGGCCGTGTGCTGCGCCCCGCGGTCCACCAGCCCGGCCCTGGTCGCCGACCGCATGGTCACCAGCCCCAGGTTCTCCTCGACCGAGGCGTCCAGCAGCAGCCCCTGGCCCTTGCGGTCCTCGGGCACGAGCCCGATCCCGGCCGCCATGGCCGCGTTCACGTCGTGCCGCCGCAGCGCGGTGCCGGCGACCTTCACGGCCCCCCGGTCGTACGGATCCGCGCCGAACACGGCCCGCACGACCTCGGTACGGCCCGCCCCGACGAGCCCCGCGATGCCGACGACCTCGCCGGCGTGCACCTCGAAGCCGATGTCGCGGAAGACGCCGTCGCGGGTGAGCCCCTCGACGGTGAGCAACGCCGCGCCCTTCTCGGCCCGCTCGCGCGGGTACTGCTGCTCGATGGAGCGGCCCACCATGAGCCGGACGAGTTCGTCCTCGGGGGCCGTGGCCGGGACCTGCCCGACGCTCTTGCCGTCCCGGATGACGGTGACCCGGTCGCCGAGGGCGGCGATCTCTTCGAGGTGGTGGGTGATGAAGACGATCCCGACGCCGTCCTCGCGCAGCGAGCGCACGATCGCGAAGAGCGTCTCGACCTCCTCCGAGGTGAGCACGGCGGTCGGCTCGTCCATGATCAGCACGCGTGCGTCCAGGCTCAGGGCCTTGGCGATCTCGACCATCTGCAGGCGCGCGATGCCGAGTTCGCGGACACGCGCGCGTGGCGACACCGGGACGCCCACGCGCGTGAGGAGGACCTCCGCCTCGGCCTCCATCCGCTTCCGGTCGATCATCCCGAACCGGCGCGGCTGGCGGCCGAGGAAGATGTTCTCGGCGACGGTCAGGTCGGGTACGAGGTTGAACTCCTGGTAGATGGTGGCGATCCCGAGGCGCTCGGAGTCCTGCGCACCATGGATGCGCACCTCCTTGCCGCCGGCCAGGATCCGCCCGGCGTCCGGGGTGTAGGCACCGGAGAGCATCTTGATGAGCGTGCTCTTGCCGGCGCCGTTCTCACCGAGGAGCACATGTACCTCGCCCCGGCGCAGGTCGAAGTCGACGCTGTCCAGCGCGACCACGCCCGGGAAGGTCTTCCGGATGCCCTCGATGCGCAGCAACTCGTCCGGGTCGCTCACGGCGTGCTCCTTTGCACTGGGGAGGGGGACTGCGAGGGGACGGGGGACTCGCCGCACGAGCGGCGTACGACGAGACGGGCGGCGAAGGTGACGGACGCGGGAGGCCGTCCCTCGATGCGGTCCACCAGGGCCCGTACGGCGGCCCGGCCCAGTTCGCCGGTGGGCTGGGCGATCGCGGTGATCGGCGGATCGGTGTGCACGAACCACGGGATGTCGTCGAACGCGGCCAGCGCGATGTCGTCCGGAACGCGCAGCCCGCGCGCGCGGATCGCGTCCAGGGCACCGAGTGCCATCAGGTTGTCCGCGGCGAAGACGACCTCGGGCGGCTCGGGCAGGTCGAGGAAGCCCTCGGTCACCCGCCGTCCGCTGTCGGCCTGGAAGTCGCCGTGGCCCGTATAGGCGTCCGGGAGGGGGATCCCGTACTCCGCCATGGCCTCCCGGAAGGCCTCGACGCGTTCGCTGCCGGTCGTGGTGGCCGCCGGTCCCGCGATGATCGCGAGCCGCCGGTGCCCGAGCCCGTGCAGATGGGCGACGAGATCCCGTACGGCCTCGCGCCCGTCGGCGCGTACGACCGGTACCTCGACCCCCGGGATCCACCGGTCCACGAACACCATGGGTGTCCCCGCGCGCGCGGCGTCCAGCATCAGCGGGGAGCCGCCGTCGGTGGGGGAGACGAGGAGACCGTCGATGCGGCGGTCCAGCAGATTCCGCACGTGGTGGTCCTGCAGGTCCGGCCGCTCGTCGGCGTTGCCGATGATCACGCTGTAGCCGAGCGCACGGGCCTCCTCCTCGACGGAGCGGGCCAGTTCGGTGAAGTACGGGTTGAGTACGTCGCTGATGACCAGGCCGAGGGTGTGGGTCTGGTCGGTGCGCAGGGAACGGGCGACGGCGTTCGGGCGGTAGCCCAGCCTCTCGACGGCGGCCAGTACGCGCGTGCGTGCGTCCACGCTGACCGACGGGTGCTCGTTCAGGACGCGCGAGACCGTCGCGACGGAGACGCCCGCCGCGGCGGCGACGTCCTTGATGCTCGCCATCGCCGGCTCCACCTCCTCGTGGAATCGATTACACAGCCATGTACAGAGGATTGGAATCGATTACACGGCTGTTAATCAAGACCTCAACGACTTGCTGAGACCGGATCGTGATGTCAGACCCCGCCGGTACCGTCGGATCATGGCTCAACAGGCGGGGAACTCCACGGGGGAGCGGCGGCTCGCCGTGCTCGAAGGCGTACTGGAGCGCATCACGTACGCCAACGAGGAGAACGGCTACACGGTCGCCCGGGTCGACACCGGCAGAGGCGGCGCGGACCTCCTGACGGTGGTCGGGGCGCTGCTCGGCGCCCAGGTGGGGGAGTCGCTGCGGATGGAGGGCCGCTGGGGCTCGCATCCGCAGTACGGCAAGCAGTTCCTGGTCGAGAACTACACGACCGTCCTGCCGGCCACCGTCCAGGGCATCCGCCGCTACCTCGGATCCGGGCTGGTCAAGGGCATCGGCCCGGTCTTCGCCGACCGCATCACCCAGCACTTCGGCCTGGACACCCTCAAGATCATCGAGGAGGAGCCGAAGCGGCTGATCGAGGTCCCCGGCCTCGGCCCCAAGCGCACCCGGAAGATCGCCGACGCCTGGGAGGAGCAGAAGGCGATCAAGGAGGTCATGCTCTTCCTCCAGACCGTCGAGGTCTCGACGTCCATCGCGGTGCGGATCTACAAGAAGTACGGCGACGCGTCCATCTCCGTCGTGAAGAACCAGCCGTACCGGCTGGCCGCCGACGTCTGGGGCATCGGCTTCCTCACCGCCGACAAGATCGCCCAGTCGGTCGGCATCCCGCACGACAGCCCGGACCGCGTCAAGGCGGGCCTCCAGTACGCGCTGTCGCAGTCCGCCGACCAGGGCAACTGCTTCCTGCCGGAGGAGCGGCTGATCGCGGATGCGGTGAAGCTGCTCCAGGTCGACACCGGACTGGTCATCGAGTGCCTGGCCGAGCTGGCCCAGCCACCGGAGGACGGCACCGATCCCGGGGTCGTACGCGAGAAGGTGCCCGGACCCGACGGCGACGCGGAGCCCGTCACCGCCGTCTATCTCGTGCCTTTCCACCGCGCCGAACTCTCCCTCTCCGCACAGCTGTTGCGCCTGCTGCGGACGGCGGAGGACCGGATGGCGGCCTTCCGGGAGGTCGACTGGGACAGGGCGCTCGGCTGGCTGAGATCACGTACCGGCGCCGACCTCGCCCCCGAGCAGGAGGCCGCCGTCCGGCTCGCGCTGAGCGAGAAGGTCGCCGTGCTCACCGGCGGACCCGGCTGCGGCAAGTCCTTCACCGTCCGCTCGATCGTGGAGCTGGCCCGCGCCAGACAGGCCAAGGTCCTGCTGGCCGCCCCCACCGGGCGCGCCGCCAAGCGGCTGGCCGAGCTGACCGGCGCCGAGGCCTCCACGGTGCACCGGCTGCTGGAGCTGAAGCCGGGCGGCGACGCGGCCTATGACCGGGACCGCCCGCTGGACGCCGACCTGGTGGTCGTGGACGAGGCCTCCATGCTGGACCTGTTGCTCGCCAACAAGCTGGTGAAGGCGGTGCCGCCGGGAGCCCATCTGCTCTTCGTGGGCGACGTCGACCAGTTGCCCAGCGTCGGCGCGGGGGAGGTGCTGCGCGATCTGCTGGCCGAGGGCAGTCCGATCCCGGCCGTGCGGCTCACCCGGGTCTTCCGGCAGGCCCAGCAGTCCGGCGTGGTCGCCAACGCACACCGGATCAACGCCGGGCAGCACCCGCTCACCGACGGCATGAAGGACTTCTTCCTGTTCGTGGAGGACGACACCGAGGAGGCGGGCCGGCTCACCGTGGACGTGGCCGCCCGGCGCATTCCGGCCAAGTTCGGCCTCGACCCGCGCCGGGACGTGCAGGTGCTCGCGCCCATGCACCGTGGCCCGGCCGGCGCCGGCACCCTCAACGGCCTGCTCCAGCAGGCCGTCACCCCCGGCCGGCCCGATCTGCCGGAGAAGCGGTTCGGCGGCCGCGTCTTCCGTGTCGGCGACAAGGTCACCCAGATCCGCAACAATTACGAGAAGGGGGAGAACGGCGTCTTCAACGGCACCGTGGGCGTGGTCACCTCGCTCGATCCGGTCGACCAGCGTCTGACGGTGTTGACGGACGAGGACGAGGAGGTCCCGTATGAATTCGACGAACTGGACGAACTGGCCCATGCGTACGCGGTCACGATCCACCGCTCCCAGGGGAGTGAATATCCCGCCGTGGTGATCCCCGTCACCACCGGTGCGTGGATGATGCTCCAGCGGAACCTGCTGTACACGGCGGTGACACGGGCGAAACGGCTGGTCGTCCTCGTCGGTTCACGCAAGGCGATCGGGCAGGCGGTGCGCACGGTGTCGGCGGGGCGGCGTTGCACGGCACTGGACTTCAGACTTCGCGACTCCTGACCGGCCTCTGACCAGGGCCGGCGATCCGCCTCACAAAAAATGATCGATCAAACGAGTCGCAAAGGTCACAGAACACTTCCAGATGCCGGTCGGAGGGGGCAGGATGAGCAGGTTGGCGGCACTGAGTGCCGCCAATAGGCCCAATGGTCGACCCCGAGTGCACTCTCCTGAGCCAAATGGGGGATGGTAGAGACAGTCAGGGCACCTCGAAGATGAGGCACTACGTCGGGTGAGGGAAGACGTGAGCGACAACTCTGTAGTACTGCGGTACGGCGACGGCGAGTACACCTACCCGGTGGTCGACAGCACCGTCGGTGACACGGGCTTCGACATCGGGAAGCTCCGCGCCCAGACCGGTCTGGTGACTCTGGACAGCGGTTACGGCAACACGGCCGCCTATAAATCCGCCATCACCTACCTCGACGGCGAGGCGGGCATCCTCCGCTACCGCGGCTACCCCATCGAGCAGCTGGCCGAGCGCTCCACCTTCCTCGAGGTGGCGTATCTGCTGATCAACGGTGAGCTGCCGACCGTCGACGAGCTGACGACGTTCAAGAACGACATCACGCGGCACACCCTGCTGCACGAGGACGTCAAGAACTTCTACAAGGGCTTCCCGCGCGACGCCCACCCGATGGCCATGCTGTCCTCGGTCGTCTCGGCGCTGTCCACCTTCTACCAGGACAGCCACAACCCGTTCGACGAGAAGCAGCGCAACCTCTCCACCATCCGCCTGCTCGCCAAGCTTCCGACGATCGCGGCCTACGCGTACAAGAAGTCGATCGGCCACCCGTTCGTCTACCCGCGCAACGACCTCGGCTACGTCGAGAACTTCCTGCGCATGACGTTCTCGGTCCCGGCCGACGAGTACGAGCTGGACCCGGTCGTGGTGGCCGCGCTGGACAAGCTGCTGATCCTGCACGCCGACCACGAGCAGAACTGTTCGACCTCCACGGTCCGCCTGGTCGGCTCCTCGCAGGCCAACATGTTCGCGTCGATCTCGGCCGGCATCTCCGCCCTGTGGGGCCCGCTGCACGGCGGTGCCAACCAGTCCGTCCTGGAGATGCTGGAAGGCATCCAGGAAAGCGGCGGCGACGTCGACTCCTTCATCCGCAAGGTGAAGAACAAGGAGGACGGCGTCCGCCTGATGGGCTTCGGCCACCGGGTCTACAAGAACTTCGACCCGCGTGCCAAGATCATCAAGGCCGCCGCACACGATGTGCTCTCCGCCCTCGGCAAGTCCGACGAGCTGCTGGACATCGCCCTGAAGCTGGAGGAGCACGCGCTTTCCGACGACTACTTCGTCTCGCGCAGCCTCTACCCGAACGTCGACTTCTACACCGGTCTGATCTACCGCGCCATGGGCTTCCCGACCGAGATGTTCACGGTCCTGTTCGCCCTCGGCCGGCTGCCGGGATGGATCGCCCAGTGGACCGAGATGATCAAGGAGCCGGGTTCCCGCATCGGTCGCCCGCGCCAGATCTACACGGGCGTGGTCGAGCGCGACTTCGTTCCGGTCGAGGAGCGCTGACAGCTGCCGGCGAGGGGCGCCGATTGCCTGGTGCCCCGCCACGGGCACGGTCGAGCGCGACCTGGTTCCGCAGAGGAGCGCTGAACACACCGAGCGCGAGGGCCTGCCCGTCCGGCGGGCCCTGAATCGGTGTCGCAAAGGCGAAAGAAGAAGGCGCCCTGAGCCGCCGGTCCCCCCACGGGCCGACGATCAGGGCGCCTTCCCATGTCCCGGTGCGGATTCCCCCCACGGGATCCGGCCGGGCGCTCGGAGAGGACAGCGCCTGAATCGCTGTCTGAGCACAACGAGCAAAACCCGTCGTACTCCAGTGATGCGGTGCGATCTGCCGGGACAACGCACGCTGGGAGGGCCGCTCAAAGCTTCCCGGTGTACGTGCCCCGGCAACGCATCTCTGAGGAAGTCCCCCAAGACATCCCCAGATGCCAGTCAGCGCCCCCCAAGACGCTGGTCTGACATCGCCAACTTAGACCTTCGAACCCCTTCGATGGTTACGTTCGCATCACTGTGATCTGCGTCTCTTGCATATGTCCCTTAGGTGCGCAAGAGCCCCGATACGGCGATCGAGACTCAAGCGTAAGGATGATGCGCGAGCCTTGTGAAGAGCTTATGTGAGGCTCGCGCCGGACTCTAGAGGGACTCTTACTTCAGCTGAAGCGAACCCCCGGTAACCCCCGGCGACTTCAGCGGAAGCGGCGCAGTCGCAGACTGTTGGTCACGACGAACACCGAGGAGAAGGCCATCGCCGCGCCCGCGATCATCGGGTTCAGCAGGCCCGCGGCGGCCAGCGGCAGCGCGGCCACGTTGTAGCCGAAGGCCCACACCAGGTTGCCCTTGATGGTGGCGAGGGTGCGCCGGGAGAGCCGGATGGCGTCCGCGGCCACCCTGAGGTCGCCGCGCACCAGCGTCAGATCGCCGGCCTCGATCGCCGCGTCGGTGCCGGTGCCCATGGCGAGCCCCAGATCAGCGGCGGCCAGCGCGGCCGCGTCGTTGACGCCGTCCCCGACCATGGCCACGGCGCGCCCTTCGCCCTGCAGGCGTCGTACGACGTCCACCTTGTCCTCGGGGAGCACCTCGGCGATCACCTCGTCGATGCCCACGGCCCGCGCGACCGCCTCGGCGACCGTCCGGTTGTCCCCGGTGAGCAGCACCGGCGTGAGTCCGAGCGCACGCAGCTCGCGCACCGCCTCGGCACTGGTCTCCTTGACCGCGTCGGCGACGGCGAGGACACCGCGGGCCCGGCCGTCCCAGCCGACCGGGACGGCCGTACGGCCCTCGCGCTCGGCCTGCCGCCCGGCCCGGGCCAGCTCCTCCGGGAGTGACTCGAAAAGCCGCCCCACGGCCACCTCGCGGCCTTCCACGCGACCGCGCACGCCCTGGCCGGGGACGTTCTCGAAGTGCTCGACCCCGGGCAGCTGCCACCGGTCGTCCGCCACCGCGCGTGCCGGAGCGAGCCGCGCACTCGCCGCCTTCGACCGTTGCCCGGCGCCCGCCACGATCGCCCGGGCGACGGGATGCTCGGAGGCGTGCTCCAGGGCGCCCGCGAGCCGCAGCACCTCCTGCTCGTCCTCGCCCTCGGCGACGTACACCTCCTGGAGGGTCATCCGGCCGGTCGTGACCGTGCCGGTCTTGTCCAGGACGACGGTGTCGACGCGGCGCGTGGACTCCAGCACCTCGGGTCCCTTGATGAGGATGCCGAGCTGGGCGCCCCGGCCGGTGCCGACCATCAGCGCGGTCGGCGTGGCGAGGCCCAGCGCACAGGGGCAGGCGATGATCAGTACGGCGACGGCGGCCGTGAACGCGGCGACGACGTCCCCGGTGACCCCCAGCCAGACGCCGAAGGTGCCGAGCGCGATGAGGATGACCACGGGGACGAACACGGCGGAGATCCGGTCGGCGAGCCGCTGCACCTCGGCCTTGCCGTTCTGCGCGTCCTCCACCAGCTTCGCCATCCGGGCGAGCTGGGTGTCCGCGCCGACCCGGGTCGCCTCGACCACCAGCCGGCCGCCCGCGTTGACCGTGGCGCCGGTGACCCGGTCGCCGGGGCCGACGTCCGCCGGCACCGACTCGCCGGTCAGCATGGACGCGTCCACCGCGGAGACACCCTCGACGACCGTGCCGTCGGTGGCGATCTTCTCGCCGGGCCGTACGACGAAACGGTCGCCCACGGTCAGCGAGGCCACCGGCACGCGCACCTCGCGCTCGCCCCCGTCGTGGCGCAGCACGGCCACGTCCTTGGCGCCCAGCTCCATCAGGGCCCGCAGGGCCGCGCCCGCCCGGCGCTTGGAGCGCGCCTCCAGACAGCGGCCGAGGAGGATCAGCGCGACGACTCCGGCGGCGACTTCCAGGTAGATGGTGGAGGCACCGTCCATGCGCGAGACCGTGAACCGGAACTCGTCGTGCATGCCGGTCATGCCCGCGTCGCCGAAGAACAGCGCCCACAGCGACCAGCCGAACGCGGCCAGTGTGCCGACCGACACGAGGGTGTCCATGGTGGCCGCGCCGTGCCGGGCGTTGGTCCAGGCGGCCCGGTGGAACGGCAGGCCGCCCCAGACGACGACCGGTGCGGCGAGTGCGAGCGAGAGCCACTGCCAGTTGTCGAACTGCAGCGGGGGGATCATGGCGAGCAGGACGACGGGGACGGCGAGCAGTGCGGAGACGAGCAGCCGGTGCCGCAGGGCGGCCGGCTCGGGGTCCTGCTCGGAGGTCTCCGGGACCTCGGGTCCGGGCTCCGGCGGCGGGGGCTCCTCGGCGGTGTAGCCGGTCTTCTCCACGGTCGCGATCAGGTCGGCGACCCGGACGTCCTCGGCGTAGCTGACCTTCGCCTTCTCCGTCGCGAAGTTCACGGTGGCGCTCACGCCGTCCATGCGGTTGAGCTTCTTCTCGACCCGGGCTGCGCAGGAGGCGCAGGTCATCCCGCCGATGAGCAGCTCGACCTCGGACGGGCTGTCTATCGCGCCCGCTGTCTCTGCGATGGTGCTGGTCATGTCCGGACTCCAGACATCGGACCGGACCGTGCGGGCCCAGTATCAGCTGGTCGGCACGGCCCGGTCGAGGAAGGGTTTCGGGGCCCGCGACCCGGGGCGGGCCCGGTCGCTCACGTCCTGCTCAGGCCTTGCCGGCCAGCTCGAATCCGGCCTCGTCCACGGCGTCGCGGACGGTCTCGTCGTCGAGGGGCGCCACGGAGACGACGGTCACCTCGCCGGTCGACGCGACGGCCTTGACCGAGCTGACGCCGGGGAGCTGGGAGATCTCGCCGGAGACGGAACCCTCGCAGTGGCCACAGCTCATACCGGTCACCTTGTAGACGGTGGTGACGGAGTCCGAAACGTCGGTCTGGGCGGTCATGTCGTCGCTCCTCGTCGAGGTGTGTGGGGCCGGTGAGGTTCACGATGGAACCCCACGCTCCTCACACTATACCCCTAGGGGGTATTTCTCAACGAGGTGTCCCGGTGTGCCAGTGACCGCACCCAGGCGACGCCGAGCAGGGCGACGAGTGCCAGGCCGCCGACCGAGAAGAGCGTGAACAGGTGCTCTTGAGCGGCGCTGGGCCGCGGGATGTACCCCTGGGCGAACAGCTCGGGGGCCAGGTCGCCGCCCGCAACCCGGGCCACCAGCCAGACCGCGATGCCGTGCGTGGCGTCCCACAGAGCGTGCAGCACCGAGACGCCGAGAAAGGCGCCGACGATCGGCGTGGCGAGACGGAAGTGCCCGTTCGGGCGGCGGCAGGACAGCAGCACGCCGCCTGTGACCGCCGTCCACAGCCCGTGCCCGAAGGGGGCCGGCGGTCCGCGCAGGAACTCCGTCTCCAGCAGCGCCCTGAGGTCGATGCCGTCGGTGGAGACGGCCGCGCTGAAGGCGTACCCGCAGCTTTCCAGGGCCGCGAAGCCGAAGCCGACGGCCGCGCCGAGCACCAGCCCGGCCCGCATTCCGCGGATGCCCGGCTGCCGGCGCAGCACGAACACCAGGGCTCCGAGCTTGGCCGCCTCCTCGATCAGGCCGACGCCGACGAACATCCCCAGGGAGGGGCGGAGCAGGTACGACTCCGTCACGCAGGCGCCGAGCAGGCCGAGCGCGCCGCCGGTCAGGAAGCAGCCGAGGATCGCGCTGACGCCCAGGTCCCGGCCGTGCCGCTCGTACGCCCACAGCACGAAGACGACGGGGACCAGGAAGCCGCCGAGCAGGATGAGGGCGGGCAGCAGCGTGGTGTTCCGCGTCGTGTACGTGGCCAGCGCGGTCAGTACCCACAGGGCGAGCCCGCCGCCCAGACAGCGCCTCCACAGGCCCGCGCCGATGCGCGGGTACGGCGGCGGGGGCTGCCCCGGGCCGGGAATGCGGGCCCGGGGCATGCCGGGCGGTGGAGAGTGGGTCACCTGGTCCCCTAGGGCTCCTGCTGGGCGATCTATCCGCACTCTAGGCAGATGCGCCCCGTGTCGCAGTCCGGGTGCCCCCGTGGGGTCACTTGCGGCTGAGCCGGTCGCCCACCAGGGGGTCGAGGTAGCGGATCAGGACGTCCTTGACCTCCTGGACGTAGGCCGCCTGTTCGGTGCCCTCGTGGGCGAGGACCAGCTCCAGGCCGGCCTTGTAGATGCCGAGACAGACGTGGGCCGTGCGCGTGACGTCGGCCGGGGAGGCCTCGCTCAGGAGGGAGGCGAGCAGGCCTTCGATACGGCCGATCAGGGTGGCGTGCAGCTGGTCGTGCGCCTCGGCGATCCCGCCGGGGATGTCCGGGCCGTGCATCAGCGCGAAGAAGACCGGGTGCTCGGTGTTGAACGCGATGAACCGGTCGACGGCCGCTTCGATCGCCTCCTCCAGCGAAGTGGCGGGGTCGACGGGTGCCAGTGCCTCGCCGTACGTCTCCCGCATCTCGTGCATGAGCCGGTCGCCCAGCTCGACCGCGATCGCTTCCTTGTTCGGGAAGAACTGGTAGAGCGTGCCCGGTGAGACGCCCGCCTCGCGGGCGATGGCGTTGGTGCTGGCCGCGGTGTAGCCGGTGGTGCAGAAGACCTGGGCGGCGGCGGCGAGGAGTTGTGCGATACGGCGTTCCCCGCGCGCTTGGCGGCGGCGCGGCTGCTCCTTCTCCGAGATCTCGGACACGCGTTATCCCCAGCCCTTCGAAGGCGATTGACAAACACGAGCGGCCGCTCGCATTCTGGAGAAACGCGAGCGATCTCTCGTGTTTGCCAGTTTATGGCAATGACCGACCCATGCGGCCTGCCCGGACGCACATGGGTCAGGGTGAAGGGGACACCGCACGATGACCGAAGTCAACGAGGCGCCGCCCGCGGGGGACGGACCGCCCCGGCCCGGCGGCTGGACGCGATTCGTGACCGCGCGCCCGCGCCTGTCGCTGTTGGTGGCCCTGGTGCTCACCGCGCTCGCCGTGCTGGCGGGCAGCGGGGTCGCGGACCATCTGGGCAGCGGCGGCTGGGAGGACCCGGCCGCCGAGTCGACGTACGCGACCAAGGCGCTGGAGCGCGAGTTCCCGGACTCCCAGCCCAATCTGCTGCTCCTGGTGGACTCCGGCCGCGCCTCCGTCGACGACCCGGCGGTCGCCGCCGAGGCCCGCGGCCTGGCCGAGCGGCTGGCCACCGAGCAGGGCGTGACCGGCGTCGGCTCCTACTGGCGGACCAAGTCGCCCGGCCTGCGCGCCAAGGACGGCCACGAGGCGCTGATAGCCGCACGCATCACCGGCGACGAGAACGCGATGGGCAGGACCCTGGACCGCATCGCGCCCCACTACCGGGGCACGCACGGCACGGTCCAGGTGAAGGTCGGCGGCATCGTCGCGGTGCGGCACGAGATGCAGACGATCATCAAGGAGGACCTCACCCGCGCCGAGATGATCGCCCTGCCGATCACGCTGGTGCTGTTGGTGATGGTCTTCGGCAGCGCGATCGCGGCCCTGCTGCCGCTGGGCATCGGCATCGTCGCGATCCTGGGCACGAACGCGGTGCTGCGCGGCCTGACGTCCTTCACCGACGTCTCGGTCTTCGCGCTGAACCTCACCACGGCCCTGGGTCTCGGCCTCGCCATCGACTACGCCCTGTTCATCGTGCGCCGCTATCGCGAGGAACTGTCCACCGGGGCCGACCCGTTGACCGCCGTCGGCACGACTCTGCGCACGGCCGGCCGCACGGTCCTGTTCTCCGCCCTCACCGTCGCGGTCTCCCTGGCCGCCATGATGGTCTTCCCGCAGTACTTCCTGCGGTCCTTCGCCTACGCCGGCATCGCGGTCGTCCTGCTCGCCGCCGCGGCCGCCCTGATCCTGCTCCCGGCGGCCCTGATCCTGCTCGGCCACCGGGTCAACTCCCTCGACCTGCGCCGCCTCCTCGGGCGCGAGCCGAAGCCCTCCGGCACCGAAGGCACGGCCTGGGCGCGGACCGCCACACTCGTGATGCGCCGGGCGCCGCTCTTCGCTCTCGGCACCACCGCCCTGCTGGTGCTCCTCGGACTGCCCTTCACGGGCGTGAAGTTCGGCACCGCCGACGACCGCCAGCTGCCCTCGGGCGCCGAGTCGCACGTGGTGCAGCAGCACATCAGGGACGGCTTCCCGGGCAGCCCCGGCGGCGGCCTCGAGATCCTCGCCGAGGGCAGGGCCACCGAGACCCAGTACGCCGCCTACAAGCAGCGGGTGGCCGCCCTGCCCGAGGTGGTCCGGGTGGACGGCCCGCTGGTCAGGGGCGACACGGCGTACTTCACGGTGCAGCCCGAGGGCGAGACCGTCGACAGCGCCGCCCAGCGCCTGGTCGGTGACCTGCGCTCGCTGAAGGCCCCCTTCGACACCAAGGTGACCGGCACGGCCGCCGTCCTGGTCGACTCCAAGCACGCGATAGGCGAACGCCTGCCCTGGGCGGGAGCGTTCATCGCGATCGTCACCCTCCTGCTGGTGTTCCTGCTCACCGGCAGCGTGCTGATACCCCTGCAGGCCGTGGTGCTCAACGCGCTCAGCCTGACGGCGATGTTCGGCGCGGTGGTCTGGGTCTTCCAGGACGGCCATCTGTCCGGCGCGCTCGGCTTCACCAGCCCCGGCTCGATCGAGACGACCCTGCCCGTCCTGATGTTCTGCGTGGCCTTCGGCCTCTCCATGGACTACGGCGTGTTCCTGCTCTCCCGCATCAAGGAGGAGTACGACCGCACCGGCGACCACAACGAGGCGGTCCGCCACGGGCTGCAGCGCACCGGCGGGCTGATCACCGCGGCGGCGGTCATCCTCGCGGTGGTGATGGTCGCCATCGGCACCTCCCGGGTGACCAACACCAAGATGCTGGGCCTCGGTATCGCGCTCGCCGTCCTGATGGACGCGATGGTCGTGCGCAGCCTCCTGGTCCCGGCCATCATGCGGCTCACGGGCCGTGCCACCTGGTGGGCACCGGCCCCGCTGCGCCGCTTCCACCAGCGGTTCGGTCTCAGCGAGGGCGAAACGGTCGCTCCGGCGCAGGAGAAGGAGCCGGCACCGGTGTGAGATCCGGGCGCCCGGTGGTGCGGTCGGCGTGACATGGTGAGGCCCATGAGAGCCGTGGTGTTCGAGGAGTACGGAGAGCCGGCCGGGTTGCGGGAGGTGCCGGACCCGGAACCCGCCGAGCACGGGGTCGTGGTGCGGGTCGAGGCGACCGGTCTGTGCCGCAGCGACTGGCACGGCTGGATGGGGCACGACCCGGACATCACGCTGCCGCATGTGCCGGGGCACGAACTCGCCGGTGTCGTCGAGGCGGTGGGCTCCCGGGTGACCGGCAGTCGGCCCGGCGACCGGGTCACCGTGCCGTTCGTCTGCGCGTGCGGCAGCTGCCCCTCCTGTGCGGCCGGCGACCAGCAGGTGTGCGAGCGGCAGACCCAGCCCGGCTTCCACCACTGGGGCTCCTTCGCCCAGTACGTGGCGCTCGACCACGCAGATGTGAACCTCGTGGCGATCCCGGACGGCATGGCGTACGGCACGGCCGCCGCCCTCGGCTGCCGCTTCGCCACCGCCTTCCGTGCGGTGGTGCAGCAGGGCCGGGTGGCGGCGGGGGAGTGGGTCGCGGTGCACGGCTGCGGCGGGGTCGGGCTGTCGGCGGTGATGATCGCGGCGGCCTCGGGCGCTCGGGTGATCGCCGTCGACGTGTCGCCCCGGGCCCTGGACCTGGCGCGGAAGTTCGGCGCGGCCCAGTGCGTGGACGCGACCGGCGTGCCGGACACGGCGGCGGCCGTCCGGGAGCTGACCGGCGGCGGCGTCCACCTCTCCCTGGACGCCCTCGGCTCGCCCGCCACCTGTGCGGCCTCGGTCCGCTCCCTGCGCCGTCGCGGCCGGCACGTCCAGGTGGGCCTGCTGCCCTCGCCGGACGGCACCACCCCCGTCCCGCTGGCCCGCGCCATCGCCCTGGAACTCGAACTCCTCGGCAGCCACGGCATGGCCGCACATGCCTATCCGGGGATGCTGGAGCTGGTCGCCTCCGGGGTGCTGCGCCCCGACCTGCTGGTGACGCGGACGATCACGCTCGACGAGGCCCCGGCGGCCCTCGCCGCCATGGGTGCGGCACCGGGGGCGGGCGTCACGGTCATCGAACCGTGGAGCTGAGCGCGACCCACTCACGGTCGAGGATCGCCATGATCACCTCGTCCGCCCACTCGCCGTTCCGCCGCTGTGTCTCCCGCCGTACCCCCTCGACCACGAAACCCACCTTCTCGTAGACATGCAGGGCACGGCGGTTGTCGGCATAGGCGCCCAACTCGATACGGTGCAGACCGAGTTCCCCGAAGCCGTGGCCGACGATCAGCCGGGCCGCCTCGGTGCCGACCCCGCGGCCGCGGCCCCGTGGGCCGATGAGCGTGCGGAAGGTGCAGCTGCGGGCGTCCGCGTCGTACTCGTTCAGGACCACCTCGCCGAGGACCTCGCCGGTCGCGGGGTCGGTGACGGCCAGATCGAGCCGGTCGGGGGCGTCGGCCCGGGAGCCGTACCAGGACCGCACCCGCTCCAGGGTCAGCTCGGTGGACGGGTCGTAGGTGAAGCGGACGACCTCGGGGTCGGAGATGATCTGCCACATGATGTCGGCGTCGGCCTCGGTGAAGGGCCGCAGCACGGTCGTCCGGCCGGTCAGCACGGGTTTGACGGAGAAGCTCATGGGGCGACTGTGCCCCACATGGCAGGTGGGGCACAGGTCATTTTTCCGGGGGCCGGGTCCGGGGGGCCATGCCCGCGAGGTCAAGTCCGGGAGGTCATGCCCGAGAGGTCAAGTCCGGGAGGTCAGTCCTCTCTTCGGCCCCGGTTGCGCGGTCGGGAGGCGACCCAGGCGCGGACGGTGTCGGCGTACCAGTAGGGCTTGCCGCCCTCCACATGGTCCGGCGGAGGCAGCAGGCCGTGCTTGCGGTAGGACCGCACGGTGTCCGGCTGCACCCGGATGTGCGCCGCGATCTCCTTGTAGGACCAGAGCCTTCGGTCGGTCATGAGTCGTACCTCCCCGCGCGCACCGCGGCGGCGGCCGGGGGCGGCCGTCGGGGGAGCCGGGCGCTGCGCTGGCGATCACCAAGCCTGTGCCCGGTGAACGACACAGAGTGAACGCTGGAAAGCGGCTGTTGACCTGGTGTGACCGATAACCCGCATAGGCGTGACATGTGTGACAGGAAGGGGGTGTTTGTGACACGCCCGCAGCAAAGACCTGCCCCGGGCGGGCCCGACAGCACCCGGCACGGGAGGGCGGGCCGGACTCGCTGCGCCGAGCCCGGCCCGCCGGCTTCCCCGCACCTCCGCCGGCCTCGCGGCTCCCCCGTGGCCGAGCCGCCGGAGGCCTGCTTCCCCCGGAGTCGAGCGGCGGGGCGATCAGCGTCCCCCGACCGGTTGCCGCGGGTATTGGAAAAAAGCGCACCACGGCCGGGCCGGATCCTGCCGCCGGACTCCGCCCGCCCGTCAGGCGAACGGCGCGAGCCCGACGAGGGGACCTGGCGCCAGACTCGTCGCCTCGCCCGCCATCCGGTCCGGCACCGAGCGGGCCGCCGGCAGCCGCCGGGCCGTGAGGAACTGTCCGGGTGTGCAGCCCGTCATCGCCTTGAACTCGCCGCTGAGGTGCGCCTGGTCGTAGAACCCGCACAGCGCGGCGGTCTCCGCCTGCCCGTGCCCGGCCGCCAGCAGCCGCCGCGCCCGCTGCAGGCGGAGCACCCGGGCCGCCGCCTTCGGGCCGAGGCCGATCTGCTCCCGGAAGCGGTTCTCCAGCTGCCGTACGCTCCAGCCGACCTCCTCGGCCAGCCGGGGCACCGGGATCGCGCCCCGGCTGCGCCGCAGCAGCGACCAGGCGCGCACCACCCGCGGGGAGCCGGGGACGCCCGCCCGTGACCAGCGCAGCAGCACCTCGTCCAGCAGGGCGAAGCGCTCGGGCCAGCCTGGCAACGCGGCGAGGGCGGCGGCCAGTTCCGCCACGCCGGTGCCCAGCCGGTGCGGCAACTCGTCGGGGTCCAGGGACCGGTTGGCCAGTTCGTACTGGGGCGTGCCGAACAGGGTGAAGGCGGCCCACGGGGCGAGCAGGATCTCGATGCCGGAGAACCGCCCCGCGTGTTCGCCGAGGGCCGGCGTGGTGGTCAGGCCGTTGGCCACGGACACCAGGGTCGCCGGGGGCCGTCCGGGCCGGGAGATGCGCACGCGCTGCTCGAAGCCGAGCAGCAGCGTGGCCACGCCGATCGGTGCCTCCAGGCGGCGCCGCGGCCGGTCGAGCGCGACCCGCACCCCGCGGTAGCTGAGGACGCCGGGGCACAGGGCCGGATGGGGCCGCGCGACGACCGTCTCCCAGTCGCCGTGCGGCCCGTGCCCGGCCCGGGTCACCGTTCCGCTCGTCATCGGCCCTCCTCCGGAGCGCACCCGAGGCTCCATGGTGCGGCAGACGGCTGCTATGCCTCCAGCGTGCAGTCCCGGATCAGGTGGTGGAAGGTGAACCGGGCGGGCAGGTCCTCCCGGATCAGGTTGTTCTCGATCAGCACGTCGAAGTGACGTTCCACGTCACCGGCCGGCAGCCCCGTGACCGCGGCGGCCTGGTCGACGTCGTACGACGGGGACGGGTGCCGGCTGATGAGCCGGCTGAACTGCCGTTGTGTCGGGTTCAGATGCCGGTAGGAGGCGCGCAGCACGGACATCAGGTCGCGTTCGGCGCTCTGCAGGCAGTGGGCCCGTTGGGAGGTGCTCGCGAGCCGGTCCACGAGGTCCGCGACCGCCCACGCCGGCCTGCCGCGCAGCCGGGCGGCGGCGATGCGGATGGCCAGCGGCAGATGGCCGCACAACTCGACGGCCCGGTCGACCTGCTCGGGCTCACGGGCGGCCCGCCGTTCCCCGACGATACGGGTGAACAGCGCTGCGGCGTCCTCGTGCGGCAGTACGTCCAGCCACAGCGGCAACGCGCCGTCCAGGGCGGTGAGTTTGCGGCGGCTGGTCACCAGCACCAGCGTGCCTCCGGTGCCCGGCAGCAGGGGCGCCACCTGCGAGGTGTCCGCCGCGTCGTCCAGGACCACCAGGCACCGCTCGCCCGCCAGCCGCGACCGCCACAAGGCGCTGCGCTCCTCCAGACTGGCCGGGATCTCCCCGGGGGACACTCCGCTCGTTTGGAGGAGGGCCCCGAGCGCCTGCTCGGGGGGCAGTGGCGGCCGGTCCGCGCTGAAACCGTGCAGGCCGATGAAGTACTGCCCGTCCGGATAGCGGGCTGTGACGCGGTGGGCGAAGTGGACGACGAGGGTGGTCTTGCCGACCCCGCCCATGCCGTCGACCGCGATCATCAGCGGTGAACCGCCGTGCTCCTGTCCGGCCGCGTCCAGCAGGGAGTCCAGTTCGGCGGACCGGCCGGTGAAGTCGGTGAGGTCATGGGGCAGATAGTTCCCGCGCCTGCCTCCGGAGGGCGCGGGGGAGCGGCGTGCGGGACGCTCCTCGCGCTGCGGGTCCGCACGGTCCGCCGTGAGGCCGGCCGCACCGGGGCCGTGCGCCGTCGGGGAGCCGGCGAGGATGTCGGCGTGCAGCGACCGCAGGTGCCGGCTCGGCTCCAGGCCGAGCTCCTCCGCCAGGAACCTCCGGCCGTCGTCGTAGACCGTGAGGGCGTCGGCCTGCCGGCCGCTGCGGAACAGGGCGAGCATCAGGCTGCCGCGCAAGGAGTCCCGCAGCGGGTACTCGGCGAGGAGCGCGTGCAACTCGCCCACCAGCGAGCTGGTTTCGCCGTTGCGCAGCCGCAGGGCCATGAGGTCCTCGAGGGCGGTCAGCCGCTGCTCGTTGAGTTTCACCGCGGCCGAGGTGACCGCCGGACAGGCGATGCCGGCGAAGGCGTCGCCGCGCCAGAGGTCCACCGCGCCCTGCAGCAGCCGGGCGGACTCGGTGAGCCGGCCCTCCTGCTCGGCCGCCCTGGCGGCGCGGACCCGCCTGGCGAACCGGTGGGCGTCGACGGCTTCTTCGGGAACCATGAGCCGGTACCCGACGTCCATGGTGACCAGACTGGCGTCCTCGGCGGCGGACAGGATGCGGCGCAGGTCACGGATCGCGTTGTGGACCTGCGGGCGGGCCGATGACGGCGGGTCCTCCCACAGTTCGTCCACCAGCAGCTCCATGGGGACCACGCGGTTGGCGTTCAGGAGCAGCAACGCCAGGAGTTTCTGCTGGCGCATGCCCCGGACGCGGATCGGTTCACCCGCTTCGCGCGTCTCCAATGAACCCAGGACGAGGAATTCCATTTCTTCTGCCCCCCGATGTGCGTGGCGCTCGGCACCGGATCCGCGGGGTACTCACTTTCCCCAGGTGACGTCGTCCTGCGCATCGATTGCCTTGGTCATGCCCTGCTCGGCCTCGACGGCTCCTGGAATGTGCTGCACGTGGTCCGCGACGCTCAGCGTCAACGTCATTCCGGCCGTGGCGAGAAGGGCGGAGGCGACGATTCTGGAGACACGGGTAGCCAGCACGGAATTTCTCCTTCGATGATGAGGGGATTCCAGGGTCGATTCCCTGTGGTTCGGCGGCCGCTCTCGTTTCCGCCGATGCCTCTACTCTGCTCGACCGCCGGTGCGGTGGGAACGGAGATCCACTGGACGGAACATGCAGTGTCCTAAGCCGTCCACCGTGACCTGCGGCGACGGACCGGCTCAGGACTCCCACCAAGGTCCGGGCACCAGCACGGCCTCGGCGGTCACGACGCGGAAACCATGCAGGTCGGGATGGTCGGCCACGGCCCGTCGCACGAGCCGCCCGGCGCTGTCCTCGGCCTCGGCGAGCCGGTCGGCGAGCATGAACAGGCCCAGTGTGAGATCCCTGGTCGGGCCTTTGTGGAGGGTGACGTGCTCAAGGCCGTCCGCTTTTTCCGCGCACGACGTGATGATCGCGGCCACGTCGGGATGATCCGTCGTGTCGGCGAGGCCCTGAAGGCGCACGTGAATCAGATACATGTGTTCATCTTCGGCACTGGAATTCCACGGAGCAGCAGCTTGCCGTGGACGCTTTGTGCCATGGCATAAAGCGTCACGCGTGCGGCGGGGCCGGACAGCATAAATTGGCCAGGATGTGAGGGCGCAGGCCGGCCCGGACAGGTTCGTTCATCGGGCCGGGACCGGTCCCGGCGCCGCCCCCGCCCGCCCCGCCGTATGCAGGCATATGACGCCGCCTGGCGGCCCGGCGCACCCGCCGCGCGGACCACCGCCAAGTTGGTTGAACGTTCGCCGAATTGGCCGGAACCGGCCTCACTGTCATCTCGGGAGCATCACGTGTTCAACGTCAGTAAGCTCTGGGGCACTAAGTTTCGAACTCAGTGAGTTTGATGCTGGCCAGGGGGATTGCATCATGTTGGACGTTCTGGGACTCGATGCTGAAGCCGAAGCCATCTACCGGGGGATGCTGACCAATCCCCGGGACGGAGTGGCGGCGCTCGCGGCCCGGCTGGGCCTGACAGAGGAACAGGTGAGGACAGGACTCGACCGGCTCAGCGCGCTGGCGCTGATCCAGCCTTCGGGCAGGGAGGGCATAGGGTTCCGGGCGATAGGCCCGGAGACGGCGATGGAGGTGCTGCTGGCCCGCCAGCAGGCGGAGCTGGCCGCCCAGCAGATGCGGGTGGAGGCCTCCCGTGCCGCGGCCGCCCAGCTGATCGCGGAGTGTTCGGCGCTGCGCCCGCGCGCCCTCGACCAGGCCTCCGAACAGTTGCTGGGCCCGGAGACGATCCGGGATCGGCTGGCGGAGCTGGCCGGTTCCGCGCGCACCGAGGTCACCACCTTCGCGCCGGGCGGCGCCCATTCGGCCGAAGACCTGGCGGCAAGCCGCAAGCCCAACGCCGACCTGCTCGGCCGTGGGGTACGGATGCGGACCATCTACCTCGACAGCATGCGCAACCATGCGCCCACGCTGGAGCACGTCAGCTGGCTGCACCAGTACGGCGGACAGGTCCGCACCGTCCCCGACCTGCCGATCCGTATGATCATTTTCGACCGGAGCCAGGCGGTGCTGCCGATCGACACCAGTGACGCCCGGGCCGGCGGAGTGGTGCTGCGCGGCGCCGGGACGGTCGCGGCGCTGTGCGCCCTGTTCGAGAGCGTGTGGATCACCGCGATCCCGCTGGGCAGCACCCCGAAGTGCGGGGTGAAGGACATGCCGCCGCAGGAGCGTGCGGTGCTGAAGATGCTGGCCCAGGGCTACACCGACGAGGCCATCGCCAAGCGCCTCGGCGTCTCGCCCCGCACCTCGCGGCGGGTCGCCGCCAATCTGATGGAACGCCTGGACGCCCGCAGCCGCTTCGAGGCCGGAGTGCATGCCGTGCAGGACGGCTGGCTCCCCTCCTCGCGGTGACCGCGGGCGTTCCGGGCGCAGCGCTCCCCCCGGTCAGGCCCCGGCCGCGCTCTGGCGGGCCTCGCGGCGGTCCGCCACGAGCAGCGCCAGTGCGGGGAGCAGCGTGACGGCGTAGACGCCGAGAAGCCAGCCGAAGGAGTGCGCGAAGGCTGCCGGCGCCAGGCCGTGGTGCCGGCGTGCCGCCGCGTCCAGGATCACCGTCACCACCGCGAGGGCGACGGTGCCGCCGATCCGCTGGATCAGGTTGAGCTGCGAAGAGGCGTCCGGGATGGACTGCGGCCGGATCGACTGGAACGCCCGGGTCATGGCCGGCACGATGGTCAGGCCCGTGCCCAGGCCGCGGACCGCGAGGCTGGCGCAGAGCAGCGGGTACGGTGTGTCGGCCGACAGCCCGGTGAGGGGCACGGTCGCCAGCATGGTGAGCGAGATGCCGACGACAACAGTGCCGCCCCCGCCCAGCCGCTTCATCAGGATGCGGCACAGCCAGGCGGCGGAGACCACGCCGAGACCGCCCGTGGACATCAGCAGACCGGTCGTCACGGCACTCTCACCGCGCGCGGACTCGAAGTACAGCGGGATGAGCATCATCGGCGAATAGAGCACGAAGCCCAGGCAGAAGATGTTCACCGCGGCCGTGCGGTAGACGCGGTGGGCGAACAGGCGCAGGTCCAGCAGCGGGAAGCGGGCGCGCAGCTGGCGCACCACGAACACGGCGCCGCTCAGCACGGCGAGGACCAGCGGCAGCAGCAGGGCCGGCCGGGCGTGCAGCCCGCCGCCGGAGAAGGCGTGGATGGCCAGCACCGTGCTCACCGTGCAGGCGGCCGAGGACAGCAGTCCGACCACGTCCAGGGGCTTGGCCTCCTTGCCGGCCGGAGTGTCCTTGCGGACCCAGCGCAGGGTGACGGCCAGCAGGACCGCACACAGCGGCACGTTGACCGCATACACCGCGGACCAGCCGCCGGCCTCGACCAGGAGACCGCCGATCGTGGGCCCCAGCAGCGGGCTGATCAGCATGACGCTGCCGTTCAGCCCCTGTACCCGGCCGAGCTGTTCGCGGGGCACGCCGGAGGTGAGCAGGATCGTCGACACGGGGGTGAGCACACCGGCGGCGGCTCCGGACACGCCGCGTGCGGCGATCAGTTCCGGGAGCGTCTGGCTGAACGCACAGGCCGCCGAGCCCAGCGCGAACAGCACCGTGGCAGCGGCGAAGACCCGCTTGACACCGAACCGGGTGGCCAGCCAGCCGGTCGCGGGCATCAGGGCGGCCAGGGCGATCAGGTACGTGGTCACCACCCACTGCACCTGGTTGATGCCGCCGAACCGGGCGGTGGTGTCCTCCAGGGACACGTTGACGATGGTGGTGTCGAGCAGCGCGAGGAATCCGCCGGTGATGGCCGCGGCCATGGTCAGGACGGTCGGCCCGGACGGTCCGGACGGCGCCTGGGGCGACGACGGTTCGGACCGGTCCTCCTCGGCCCCGGCCGGTGCGGGATCCTGCTCCGCTCTCTCCGGGTCCGCGGCCGCGGTGTCGGCGCTCCCCGGGCTCTCCGGGCTCTCCGGCGGGCTCGGCGCCTGTTCGTTGGTGGGATTGGTCAGCGACATGGGGCGCATCCTTAGGAAGTCAGCAGGTGGGAAAGCCGGTTCAGTCCGCCGACGTGAGCGCGTGCTCGATCCCGTCGAGGACCGCCTCGCCGGCCGCACGGGCCCCGGGGCGGTTGCGGCACGAGAGGGTCAGCTCGGTGTCGTCGTCGATCTGGCAGGCGCTCAGGAACATCTCGGCGTAGGGCACGAGCATGGGCAGTGTGGAGAACGCGGTGGGCCGGAAGCGGTCGGTGCGCAGCTCGTCGGTGTCGATCCGCCCGTGGTCGGTGATGATCGCCGTGCAGGGGAAGCGCGTGCCGTCCAGTTCCCGGGCCTCGCGCAGGGAGTTGGCGAAGGGGTTCTGACGCAGGAAGTCCTTGCTGAGCGAGGCGACTTCCCGCTTGTGCAGCAGCGCGCGCACGATCCGGCCGTGCAGCGACTTCCAGCTGTCGTCCCGTCGGAGGTCCAGCACGAGCTGCGAGGTCAGATTGGCGGTGGAGCGCACCGAGCGGTCGTGACGGCGCAGGTCCACGGGGACGATCAGCCGGCCGGTGTCGCCGGCCAGGTGCCGGGAGAGGGCGGCGGCCACACGGGCGGTGACCGCCGACGGGCAGGCCCGGACCCGGCGCCGGATCCACAGCGGGGTGCCGTCGGCCGGGCCGTCGCCGAGGAGGGCGGGAAAGCCAGCGAGCCGGGCGGGCGGTTCGGCCGGGGGCACGGTCCCGGCGGCGGTGCGGAAGTGGGTGTCGTCGACCAGGGAGGTCGCGCCGACGGGCTGCTCGCCGCGCAGCACCCGGAACACGTCGGCCGTCCACTGTCGCAGGCCTCGTCCGTCGGTGACGATGTGGCTCGCCCGCACCACCAGCCGGGTCACCGCTCCGTGGCTGAGGCCGATCTCGCAGACCGGGCCGGTGACGACGTCGAGGTCGCGGTGGAAGAAGGGCGCGTCGAAGCCGGTGTCCCCGGGCAGTTCGACGACGGGCGGCAGCGGGCCGTCGGCGCGCCAGGCCGCTGCCCGCCGCCGTACCGCGAGGCCCGGGTTGGCGAGTGTGGCGACCCGTACGGCCTCGCGCAGCGCCTCGGGGTCGATCCGCCCCTCGCCCTCCACGACCATCTGGATCAGCTGGGCGGTGCCGGTCGCCGCGGCGTTCAGATAGCCGCGCTCGATCTGGGAGATGCGGCGGGTGTACGGCCGCGTGGCCGGTGCTGTCGCTGTCATGCCGCCTCCAGAGGCAGGGCGTCGGTGCGGATGGCTCGCGCGCCGCGGCCGGACCGCCACCACCAGCGGACGGCGGCGGTCCCGTCGGTGGCGAGCGCCAGGTGCAGGCCGGGGCCGACGACGGCCGAACGGACCTGGTACGCGGGGACGTTGGTGGGGCGCCAGCCCGGCCGCCAGGAGGGCAGCCGGACTCCGGCGAAGGTCTCCTTCGTCACGTGCGAGGCCTTGATGAGCGCCTCGCACTCGGTGAAGTCCCGGATGGTGGCGGGCTCGGGCCGGCCCAGCAGGTCGCCGAGCCAGCGCATGGCGTGCGGCCGGTCCCGCTCGTCCTGCAGGTCCACGCCCACGGTGGCCACCGCCGAGAGGGCCACCGTGCTGTACTCCCCGCAGTGGGCCACCGAGACGGAGAGGCCGTGGGCCGGGACGCTCCAGCGTCGGTGCGCGTCCCGGGCGAGGTCCCGGGCGGTGACGTCGATGCCGTACACCGCCCGGACCGCCTCGATGATCAGCGAGCGGCCGGATCGGCTCAGCCGGTGGCCCATGTGATCGCGGGGGAGACGGGCGTGGTGGGTGACGAGGCAGTCGATCACCGGCCCGCCACCCGCACGGCCGCGCACCACCGGATCCATCAGCAGACCCATCAGGCTGCCCATCACGCCCCCGCGTCGAACACGGCCGCCGCGTACGAGCCGCCGTAGGCGAAGCTGGACAGCAGCAGCGTGCCGCGCGGGGTCTCGCCGCTCAGCGCGGCGACCAGACCGAGCGCGCCCGCGCTGCCGTACGTCTCGCCCAGCAGGGCCTTCGGCGTGAGGGCCGGGCGGTCGGCGAGGCCGGCCAGGCGCAGGGCCCGGGTCTGAGCCACGTCGACCAGGCTGTAGCCGGAGGCGGCCGAGACGACGGTGCCGATCCCGTCGGGGGTGACCTGCGCCTCCGCCATCGCCGCGCGCAGGGACCGTGCCCAGGCCTCTCCGTCGCGGCCGATGCGGCCGATGCCCACCGACTCGCCGGAGGCGCCGTAGCCGCGCACCCGGGCCAGGACGTCCGCGCCGCGTGCGGCGGCGGACTCCCTGCTCTCCAGCAGGATCGCGGCGGCCCCCTCGCTGAGCACCATTCCGGTACGGCCGCCGGGTACCACCCGTGTGCTGCGGGCGTAGCCGGGAAGACCGGCCTGGGTGGCCAGTGCCTGCTCGGGGAACTCGTCGGCGATCACGACCATGATCCGGTCGCAGGCGCCGCGGGCGATGACCCGGGCGGCGAGCTGGAGCGCGAGGACCGAGCTGGTGCCGCCGTTGGCGATGGTGGCGGTGTAGCCGCGGTAGCGGTGCAGCATCGCCACGTGTCCGGCGGCCGCGTTGACGACCGTGTTGGCGAACAGGGCGGGGTTGGCGCCGTTGATGCCCTGCTGGAGGACGCCTTTGTGGAACTGGAGCACCGAGGTGACGGGCCCGTAGCCGGTGGCGAACACGATGCCGGTGCCCTCGGCCTCGGCCCGTGACGGCTTGCCGTGCCGGCCGTACAGGTCGGCGACCGCGGCGGCGGCGAGCAGGCTCAGCGGGTCCATCCGGCGGGCGCGACTGGGGTTGATGCCCCGGGAGGCGGCCTTGACGTCGATCCGGCCGACCGGGACCTCACCGACGCCCTCGACGTGCTCCACGCCGGTGAAGCAGGGCAGTTCGCCGGAGAGGGCGGCGACGAGACCGGCGGTGTTGCCGGCCGCGCCCGCAAGGCCCGCCACGCCCGTGACGACGACCTCGTGCACGGGCTCCGTGCGGCGGGGGCCCGAGCCGGGCCGGTCGGGCCGGTTGAGGACGACGGAGGCGTTGTTGCCGCCGAAGGCGAAGGAGTTGGAGAGCACCACCTCGGGCGCGGCCGCGCGACCCGTGTCCGGGACGACGTCCAGTCCGAACGGCTGTTCCACGCCACGGGTGTTGATCGTCGGGGGCAGCGTCCCGCGGTCGATCGCCAGGGTGCTGACGACCGCCTCCACCGCGCCGGCGGCGCCGAGGGTGTGGCCGATGATCGACTTGGTGGAGCTGGCCGGCGGGAGCGCCGAGCCGAACAGCAGCTTGACCGCCTTGGGTTCGGAGGCGTCGTTCGCGGGGGTGCCGGTGCCGTGCAGGTTGAGGTAGTCGACGTCGTCCGGGCCGAGGCCGGCGGTGTCGAGGGCCTGCGCCATGGCGGCGCAGGCGCCCTTGCCGCTGGGGTCCGGGGCGGTCTGGTGGTAGCCGTCGCAGGACAGGCCGTAGCCGCCCAGCTCGGCCAGTACCCGGGCGCCGCGCGCGGCCGCCCGCTCCGCCGACTCCAGGACCATGAACCCGGCTCCCTCGCCGAGCGTCAGCCCGGTGGACGCCGACATCGGCGAGCAGGGCTCCGGGTCCAGGGCGCCCAGGGCGCTGAACCCGAACGCCGACAGGGAGGCGAGCGGGTCGACGCCGCCGCAGACGACGTGGTCGACGTCTCCCTTCCACAGCAGCTCGGCCGCGTAGCCCAGGGCCACCGCGCTGGCGGCGCAGGCGTTGGAGAGGACCACGCGCGGGCCGCGCAGGTCGAACTCGGCCGCGATGTAGTCGCCCACGCAGGGCAGTTGGGACGCGGCCGCCTGTCCGGCGTCCAGCTTCCCCTCGTGCACCAGGCCCGCGTGGACCGCCTCCAGCGTCGGCATGGCGCCGAGGCTGGAGCCCACCACCACCGCGACCCGGTCCCGGTCGACGGTGTCCAGGTCCAGGCCGCTGCCCCGCAGCGCCTCGCGGATGGCGGTGGCCGCCAGGCCGTAGCAGCGGTCGAGGTCGGCCGGCTGCTCGGCGGTGACCATGCCCGCCCATTCGGTCAGCAGCTCGGAGGTGTCGAAGAGGGTGTTGGCGCGGATGCCGGAGGTCCCCGCTGTGATGGACGACCAGCCCTTCTCGACGTCGTCCCCGGCCCCGGTGATCAGCCCCAGTCCGGTGAGGGCGATTCTCGGCGTGGTCATCAGGAGATCCTCGTGGTGAGCGAGCGGGCGATGACGCGGGGCAGGGTCACGGTGCGCAGCGGGCGCTCGGCACCCTGCTCGTCCTCGCCGGCCAGCTCCAGGCCCGGGACCCAGAAGGGCGCGTCCAGCAGGGCGAGGACCAGCTCCTCATCCGGGTTGGCGGAGGGCGCCTGCCACAGGACGGTGCCGACGGCCTCACCGGAGGCGGTCACCTTGGCGCCGGCGGCGAACCGGCCCTCCGCCGGGGCGGCCAGGGCGGTCAGTCTCGCCGTCCCGGTGGCCGGCTGCACCAGGTCGTCGGAACCGTGGAACTCGCCGATGCGGTTCCAGTCGATCATCCAGGACAGGTCGGCCTCGTTCACCGTCAGCCCGGCGAACCCGGCCGCGTACACGGCCATGCCGGCCTCGGCCTGCACCCGGACCAGGCCTTCGGTGCCGACCGGCGCGCCGCCCTGCTCGGCCACGGCCGCGAGGACGGCCCGGTGGGCGGCCTCGGGGGCGTTCGACAGCAGGAGGTAGCCGTACTCGCCGGTGGTGCCGACCCGTGCCAGGTGGGCGAGGGCGGCCGGCTCGTCGGACAGCGCGGACTCGGTGACGGCGTGCAGGGTCAGTCCGGAGATGTCGAAGTCGACGAAGTCCGCCGCCACGGACCAGGCGGTGGGGCCCTCGAAGGCGCTGGCGCCCCAGCCCTCCGGCTGGACCTCGACGGTGACGTCCTCGGGGACGTCCAGCTGCTCCAGGTAGCCGCGCAGCTCGTCGGCGGTGACCTCGGTACGGGGCAGCAGCCAGGCGTCGTCGCCGATCTCGAAGTGCAGCAGGATCGCGAAGGGCGTGCCGTCGGCGTTCAGCGCGAGCGCCTCGCGGACGGTGTCCGGCTCGACGAACTCGCCCGACTTGGCCAGGAACTGGTCCAGCAGGGCGATCCGCTCGTCGCCGGAGATACGCACCAGCGGGGCGGAGATGCGGTAGGCGCCGACGGTGGTGCGGACGGTGGCGTAGTCGTCCGTCTCGGTGCGGAGCGGGGCGGTGGTCATGATGGGCGGTTCCCTTCGGTACGGATCTCGGTATGCGTCGTTTGCGGGAAGTGCGTTGTCACAGGGCGGGCTCGCTGCTCACGGACAGAAGCCAGGCGTGCGGCCGCCGGGCGGCGGACGCGCAGCCGATGAGCAGGCCGGACGTGGTCGTGCGCAGGACGATCTCGGCCTCGGCCGAGCCGGGCCGGGCGGGCCGGCAGTGCAGCCAGCTGCCGTCGGACAGGCGGACCGCGGCCGCCGCGGCCCACACCTGACGGAAGTCGGGGGAGTTCAGTTCCCACCGGGTGCCTGCGGAGTCGATCACCGCGGTGGTCTCGCGCGGGGTGTTCGGGGTGATCCAGAGAACGACCTCCTCCGCGGTGTCGGGGGCCTGGAGGTCGACGCGGACCGGCTCGGCGGTGTCGTCGGGCGCGATGAGTTCGAAGCCGATGCCGTCCTGCGGGCCGTAGAGGCCGAGCGGGTGCTTCTCCTCCCAGCCGGAGGCGGACCCGACACCCCAGCCCAGTCCGGCGGCGCGGCCGAACCGGCTGTGCTCGGCGGTGACCCACATCCCGGCGCTCCAGCGGGGGTTGTTGCCGAAGGCCCGGGTACGCGGGAAGGAGCTGCGCAGCACCTTGGTGCCGCCCTCCCGCCAGGCGACGACCCCGGCGGCGGAGGCGTCGAGCTGGATCCTGCGGGGTCCGGCCATCGCTGTCGCGGCCGGGGCGGCGGGCGTGGCGGGGGCGTTCCGCGGGCGGAACTCGGTGCGCAGCCGGGCCACCCCGTCCGGACCGGCTTCCAGGCCGCGCTCCAGCAGACCGCTGTGGATCAGCCGGACGGGCTCCCGCACCGGCACCCGCACGCTCCAGGCCGCGCCGGTCCAGGTGAGATCGCCGCCCACGGGGGCCACCTGGGCGGCTGCGACCACCTCGGAGGCGTCCCGGACGCCGAGGCCCAGTCCGAGCGGGTGGGCCGGCCCGGTGTCCGGGGCGAAGCCGCCCTGGCGCAGCGGTACGGTCTGGAAGATGCGTCCGGGCCGCCGGGTGAAGGTGAAGTCCTGGCCGAGTACGCCCTCGGTGAGGGTGAAGGTGCCGGTCACCTGGTCGTCGCCGCACCGCTCCGTGACCCGCACCCCGTGCTCGACGGGGACGAGGTCCAGGTCGCGCGGCTCGCCCTCGCGCCAGCCCGCCGGGCGGTCCGCCCGGCAGCTGGGCCAGGTGGAGACGAACACCGGCCCGTGGTGGCCCTCGGCCAGCACGTGCACGGTCCCGTCCTCGCCGTCCACCTCGACGGCCAGCGGCCCGGAGGCGAACCGGTACGGCTGTGCCCCGCGCGGGGTGCGGATGCGGTACGGCGGTTCCGCGAGCCGCAGCGCCCGGCTCACGCCGTCCGGCCCGGTGACCTCGGCCTCGCGGACGACACCGCGGTCGACGTCGACGCTCGCGGTGAGCCGGAACTCCCCGACGGCCAGGCAGTAGTCGACCGTCCGGACGCCGTCCACCAGGCGGACGTCGGAGCGCAGTTCGTCGTCGCGGGACTCGGTCACGGTGGCGAAGCTGTTCAGTCCGCCCAGCGCGGCCCGGACGTCGGGGCCGAGGTCCGCGAACACGCTGCGCAGGATCAGCGGGATGTAGTTGTGCAGCTCGACGTTGCCGTCCTCGCCGGGGACGGTCTGCCCCACCGAGACACAGCCGACGCGCCGGTAGAGCCGGAAGGCCACGGAGTTGGCCGGGTTGACGGTCAGCCGCAGCACGAGGCAGCCGGACTGCACCATCCACTCGACGGCCTCCGTGAACAGCCGTCCGGTGATAACGCCGTTGCGGTAGGCGGGTGCCACGAAGAACATGTCGGCGATCAGCTCACCGGCGCGGGCGGAGCGTCGGCCGGTGTTGTGGAACAGGCCGAAGGTGCCCACCACACGCCCGCCGTCGACCGCCACGATGAACGTGCCCGTGTCACGCTCGGCCAGCTCGCGCTCCAGCTCCTCGCCGGTGATGCCTCCGGCTACCGGGTTGGGGTTGTCGCGGTGGCGGTTGTAGAGCTCCGCGATGTCTTGCGCGTCGCCCTCCTGGTACGGGCGGATCGTGATGGACATTCCACACCTCCTTCTGTTCGGGTCGGACTGGTACGGGGGCGGAGGGTCAGGCCTTGCGTCCGGTGGTGACGATGAGGGAGCCGGCGGCCGCGAGTTCCGAGCCGACGGTGGCCCGCACCGACACCTGCCTGAGGCCGCCCAGGCGCTGGCCGAGCTTGGCCTCCAGGGACAGCTGGTCGCCGGGGACGACCAGGCGGGAGAACTTCATGGAGCTGATGGAGCCGAGGTAGCCGACGCTGGCGGAGGGATCGCCCTCGGCCGGCGGCTCGGGAGCCTCGACGATCTCGGCGACGTACACGACGGCCACCAGCTGGGCCATCGCCTCGACGATCATCACGCCCGGCATGATCGAGTGGTCCGGGTAGTGCCCGGCGAAGAAGGGCTCGTTCACCGAGACGCTCTTGACCCCGCGGCCGGACACGCCCGGCACGACGTCGTGGGCGCGGTCGATCATCAGCATCGGCCAGCGGTGCGGCAGCATGCGCTTGATGTCGTCCGAGGAGTAGCTGTAGGTCTTCTTGGCGGCTGCCGCGGACTTCTTGGCGGGCGCCCCGGACCCGGCGTGCGCCTCTGCGATGACCGTCATGCTCACACCTCGCGGGCTTCGATGAAGTCGACGAGGGCGTTGATGGAGCCGAAGGCCTCGAAGTCGTCGTCGCTGATCAGCACGTCGTACTCGTTGTTGACCATGACGACGATCTCCAGGGTGTCCAGCGAGTCCATCTCCAGACCGCGGCCGAACAGCGGCTGGTTGTCGGAGACGACGGCCGGCTCCACGTCCAGGCCGAGCCGCTCGATGATCATCGACTTGACCTTCATGTTCTTCTCCAGCCGGGACTCGGCCTGGCTGCGGATGTCCTCGAAGGTGGCGACGGACATGGGTGTTCCTTTCGATGAAAGATGATGAATAGTCAGGAAGTGGTGATATAGGGCTAGTTGGGGATCATTCCGCCGTCGACCGTGAGTACCTTGCCGGTGATGTAGGAGGCGGCGGGGCTCGCCATGAAGGCGGTGGCCTGGGCCACTTCGGCCGGGGTGCCCATGCGGCCCATCGGGATCGCCTGCAGGGCCTCCTTCAGCTGCGCGGGCGGCACCTTCTTGACCATGTCGGTGTCGATGAAGCCGGGCGCCACCACGTTGACGCGGATACCGCGCGGGGCCACCTCGTACGACAGGGTCTTGGCCAGGGAGATCACACCGCCCTTGCTGGCCGCGTAGTTGGCCTGGCCGGCCCGGCCGGCGATGCCGCTGGTGGAGGCGATGAAGACGATCGCGCCGCCACTGGCGTACATCTGCTTGGTCGCCTCACGGGCGGTGAAGAAGGTGCCGGTGAGGTTGGTGCCGATGACCTGCTGCCACTTGGCGCCGCTCATGGCGGCCAGGTGGCCGTCGGCCGTCACGCCGGAGTTGAGGACGGCGACGTCCAGGGAGCGCCACGCCGTCTTCAACTCCTTGAACATGGCGGCGACCTGGGTCTCGTCGGAGATGTCCGCCGGGAGCAGGAGCGCCTGCCGGCCCAGGGCGCGGACCTGCTCGGCCACCTCCTCGGCCTTGGCGGCGTTGGAGCGGTAGTTGAGGGCGACGTCGCAGCCGTGCTCGGCCAGGGCGATTGCGATCGCGGCGCCGATTCCGCGCGAGGCACCGGTCACCAGGGCCTTGGTGCCCTCGGCGAACAGGGTTCCCGGTGTACTCATGCCGCGCTCCCCAGCATCGCGGCGGTCACCCGGTGGCTGCCCGGGTCGAAACCCTCGGCCTCGGTGCCGAGGCCGGCCTCGGTGGCGGCCTTGAGGACCGCCTGCGCGACCGCGAGGTCGAGGATGCCGAGGCCGAAGGGCGAGAAGACGACCGGGTCCTTCGAGGCCGGGGGCTCGGTGCAGCCCAGTACGGAGGCGATCTCGGCGTGTACGAATTCCCGGTGGCCGACCTCTTGTTCGGCCTTGTGCAGGGAGGTCTGCTCGCGGACGCAGTGCTCGATGTCGTCGACGACGTTGTAGGCGCCGAGGATCGAGTTCGTGCTCAGGTCGCGCAGCGAGAGGTGCAGGATCACCTGGCCGGCGGGCCGCTCGGGGTACTCCGCCAGGTCGAGCCAGTACGTCGAGTCGGTGGTCGCGATGCTCACGGTCTCGGTGGCGAGCGCGTCACCGACCTCGCCGGTGCGGAAGGTGATCCGCGGGTACTCGGACTCCAGTTCGGTGGCGAAGGCCTCGGCGCGGCCCGGTACGACGTCCTGGAGCACCACGGTGTCCAGGTCGGGGTGGGTCAGCGTCAGGAAGGCGAGGACGCGCTGGTTGATCGTGCCGCAGCCGATGAGACCGGCGGTGCGCACCCGGCGGTCACCGTGCAGGGCCCCGGCGGCGAGGGCGGCGCTCGCCGCGGTGCGGGAGGCCGAGATCTGGCTGCCCTCCAGCAGGGCCCTGGGGTAGCCGGTGGCGAGGTCGTTGAGGATCTGCACCGAGGAGGCCCGCTGCAGACCCTGCTCGACGTTGGCCGGGAAGGACGAGATCCACTTCAGGCCCATCACCGGCTCCGGGCCGCCCAGATAGGCGGGCAGGGAGATGATGCGGGAGCCGGCGGGCTGCGGCGGGCGCAGGAAGCTGGAGAACGGCACCTGGGAGTGTCCCTGGCCGTGCAGCACGTAGGCGGTGCGCACCGCGTCGAGGACAGCGGGTTCGAGACCCGTCAGAGCGGCTTTGACGTCGTCCCGTCCGAGGACCTTCATGGCTCGCTCCTTTCTTGGCCGTTGGCCTGGTCGGTGTGTTGCGGGAGCGGGATGTCCTGGAAGGTGGCCTCGACCCAGGCGTCGGAGTAGATGGTGTCGAGGTAGCGGTCGCCGCCGTCCGGGAGCACGGCCACGCAGGTGACGCCCGCCTCCAGCCGGTCGGCGGCCCCCTGCAGTGCGGAGATCACGGCGCCGGACGAGCCGCCGGCGAGGATGGACTCGTGGGCGAGCAGCTGACGGCAGCCGCGCACGCAGTCCAGGTCGGTGACCTTGACGACCTGGTCGGCGAGCCCCCGCCGCAGCAGCGGCGGGACGACCGCCGCGCCGTGTCCGGGGATCGTGCGCCGGTGCCCGCGTTCCCACGGCTCCGGCGGTCCGAAGATGACGCTGCCGACCGCGTCCACCGCGACGACCCGGGTGGCCAGGCCGTTGTCCTGGATGTACTCGGCGCAGCCGCGCAGCGTGCCGGTGGTGCCGGCCGCGACGAACAGGTAGTCGGGACCGCCGGGCAGCGCCTCGCAGATCTCGCGCATGGTGTGGTGGTGCGCCCGGGCGTTGTACTCGTTGGCGTACTGGTTGGGCCAGTAGGCGTCCGGCACGGTCTCCAGGAGGGTGCGGACCCGGTCGATCCGGGACGGCAGGTACTCACCGGTGGCCGGGTCGCGGTCGACGACCTCGACCTTCGCGCCGTACGCCCGCATGATGGCGGCGTTCTGCCGGGTGGTGCGCGGGTCGACCACGCAGATGAGGTCGAGCCGGTAGAAGTTGCAGAGCTGGGCGAGGGCGATGCCGAGGTTGCCCGAGGAGGACTCCACGACCGTGGACACCCCGGGGACGAGCTTGCCGGCCCTGATGGCGTGCTCGATCATCGACTTGGCGGCCCGGTCCTTGATGCTGCCGCCCGGGTTGAACCGCTCGCACTTGGCGTACACCTGGAACCGTGCGGGCGGGAACAGCCGGTCGAGGGCGACGAGCGGGGTTCCGCCGATCGTCGCGACGATGTCGGGATCCCGGGAGCGGGTGGCGCCGAGCGCCACCGCCGCCCCGTCGGATGCGAGGACGGTCATTCCGCGACCTTTCTGCTGATCTGGAGCCGCAGTTCGCTGACGTAGCGCTCGCCGTCCGCGTCCGTCAGCCAGGAGGCGTCCGGGGCGGGCAGCGGCTCGCTGAGGGTCACGAGGGCATCGGGGGCGAGGCGGCGCGCGGTGCGGACGAGGTTGGCGAAGGAGAGCACGAGGGTCGGGCTGGTGAAGTCGACGAGGGACGGCTTGGTCTCCTCGGGGAACTTGACGAAGAGCAGGTCGGGCAGGGCGTGCGCGGCCACCCAGCGGCGTACGGCGAGGTAGTCGCGTTCCCGCTCGGCCTTGTCCGGCAGGTCGACGCCGGCGACGGGCAGCCGCCAGGTCTCCCGGAACAGGACCAGGTCGTCGAGGGTCACGCGCGGGGCGTGCGTCCGGTCGAGCCCGATCTTGAAGGCGTCCGCGGCGATGATGGAGACCGGTACCGCGAGGAGTTCGGCGATGCTCCACTCGCGCCCGTCCGGAGTGGTCGCGGTGACCGTGCCGTCCGTCTCGGCGAGGGCGATGGCCGCCGCCGGATCGACGCGGGTCCGGTCGTCGTACGGGGCCCGGGTGAAGCCGATCAGCCGGTCTTGGGCACCGATCGGCGCGGGGACCATGCGACCGCTGTTGCGCTTCCAGTCGACCGGCAGCAGCGGTACCAGGCGCGGGGCGTCGAGGGCCGCGTTGACCTTGTCCCGCAGCGAGCCGGTCCCGGCGGTCCAGTCGAGGAAGGGCAGGTCCAACGTGGCCAGGCAGGCGTGCAGTTCGCCGAGGACGACCGTGTGCTCGCCGGCGTTGACGGCGTCCGCGGACCGGGCCGCCACCTGCAGGTCGGGGCTGTGCACGGCGAGGTGGGGCGAACGCACGGGTCCGGTGGCGAACACCGCGCGGGCCCGCTCCTCGATGTCCGCGACCCGCAGTCGCACCGGGACGGAGCCCGGGGCCGCCGGGTCCAGGGCGAGCACCTCACGCCACTTCCCGGCCAGTTCGCGGGTCGCGGTGTGCACGGGCGTCGCGTTGTCCCCCCAGAACAGACCGAGCACCTGCGGCCACACGTCGGCGAGCGCCACCTCCGCGCGGCGGGCCGCGGCCTTGCGGACGAAGCCGGCGACCTCCGCCTCCACCAGCTCGGCGAGCCGGTTGCCGAACCAGTCCGCCGCGTCGGCGACCAGGGCCAGCGGACGGGCGATGGCGTCGAAGAAGTCGCGCCCCAGGTCCGTCCGGCAGTCGCGCAGCGAGTCCTGGTAGCAGAGGGTGCGCCCGGCGTACGCCTTGCCCTCCTCGCGGGAGGCCGCCTGTCCGGTCGTACGGACGAAGAAGTCGTCGAGCCGGTCGAGCGCCTCGACCAGTTCCTCGGCGCTGCCCGCGCGGTCGATGTCCTCCCGCAAACGGTCCAGTTCGGTCAGGACCGTGTCGCAGCGGACGAACAGCTCCGGGTCGCCGATGCCGGCCACCCGGCGCCGCAGGATCTCCTCGGCGCGCACGTCGACGGGGATGTTGGCGTCCCAGGTGAGGACCCGCTGCTTCAGCAGCCGGGTCAGGATCTTCTCCACGCGCTGCCGGGCGGTGGCCGGGTCCCAGCCGGTGGCGTCCGTGATCGCCTCGCCGTTGCGGTCGCCGTCGGCCAGGCGCAGCACCCGGACGTCGTCCTCGCGCAGCCGCACCGTGCGGCCGCCCGGCATGACCAGCCGGTCGCCGTCGAGGTGCACGTCGGGCCGGAGCACCGGCGGGAACCACCAGCGGGCGCCGGGCTGTCCGGCCATCCGGTCGGCCAGGGCGGCCACGGTCCAGCGTTCGAAGAAGGTCCGGCTCTCGGCGGTGAGCGCCGGGCCGTGCTCGACGTCGACCGCACGCTGTCCGCGGGCCACGGACATCCAGGCCGCGGGGCCGAAGAAGCCGATCGTCTCCGCCTTGGCGCAGTAGCGCAGCCAGTACATCGCCAGGGTGCGCTCGCGGCGCCGGCGCTTGGAGTCGGGGCCCTTGCCCGCCGCGATCGAGTCCAGCAGGTGGTACACCGTGCGGTTCTGCCAGGCGATCGCCCGCCGCACCCGGTCGTCGCCGGCGAGCCGGGCCAGCTGATCCGACTCGGCCCGTGCGTCGGCCCGGTAGGCGGCCGTGAACTCCTCGGCGCCGGCGGTGCCGTGCTCGACGAGGGCCGCTGCTTCGGCGGCCCGGGGACCGCCGAGCAGGTCGAGACCGGAGACGGGGAAGCCCGCGCTGCGCAGCAGCCCCACGCCCCACACCTGCCACTCGCTGTCGCCCAGCCGGTACGCCGGGGCGAACGCCGACCGGTCGAGAGGCCGGTCGCCGCCCTGCCCGCGCATCGCCGAAGCGGCCGCGGGGGCGGTGATCGCCGTGGTCACAGCGCCGCTCCTTCCAAGGTGCCGACCGGGGTCTCGAGGGCCCGGGCCAGCCGGGAGACGCCTTCGGCGATCCGCTTCTTCGGGACGTGGCTGAAGCACAGCCGCAGCCCGTCGGCGTGCTCGCCGTCGATGCCGAAGTGGCCGCCGGGCACGAAGGAGACCCCGTGCCCGGCCGCGGCCCCGGCGAAGCCGGAGGTGTCCACACCGTCGCGGTGACGCAGCCAGATGTAGAAGCCGCCGTCCGGGCGCCGCCACTGCCAGGGACCGTCGGTGCCGAGTTCGGCCTCCAGCGCGTCGGCCATGAGGCCGCAGCGCTCCCGGTAGCTCGTGCGGTAGGCGTCGATCAGGTCGGTCCAGCCGGCCCGGGTGTGGAAGGCGGCGAGCGCGGCCTGGGCGAGCGCGGACGGCGACAGCGCCATGACCTCGGTGGTACGGCGCAGGGCGGCCGCCAGTTCCCCGGGCGCGGCGATCCAGCCACAGCGCAGACCCGGTGCGAACACCTTGGAGAAGGTGCCGAGATAGACCACGCGCTCCGGGTCAAGCGCGTGCAGTGCGGTGGTGGTCGCGCCGTCGAAGGACAGCAGGCCGTAGGGATTGTCCTCGATGACCAGCAGGTCCAACTCGCGGGCCGCGGCGAGAAGTTCGTGCCTGCGGGGGACGGAGAGCGTGGCACCGGTCGGGTTCTGGAAGGTGGGGTTGCAGTACAGCATCCGCACCGTGCGCCCGGCCGCGCGCAGCCGCGGGACCGTCTCCCGCAGCCCGGCCGGGTCGAGGCCGTCGGTGTCCTCCGGCGCGGGGTGGAGGGTCAGGCCCGCGGTGCGGAAGGCCGCCGCGGCGCCGGGGTAGGCGGGGGTCTGGCACAGGACGGTCTCGCCCGGGACGCCGATCCCGAGCCCCAGGGCCATCAGACCCATCTGGGATCCGCCGGTGGGGACCAGCTGTTCGGCCGTGGCGGTGCTGCCCTCACGGGCCATCAGGTCGGTGATCGCCGGCACGAGGGCCTTGGCGACATGCGGGGTCGTGTACTGGAGGGCGAGCCTGCCGCCGAGCCTGACGAGCCGGGACAGCTGCTGGGAGATCGTGTCGAGCGGGAGGACGTCCAGGTCGGGCAGGCCCCCCGCGAACGAGATGACGTCACCGCCTCGTTCGAACAGTCGCGGCATCTCCACCGCGGGTCGTATGTCGGTCCACATGGCGGTCAGCTCCCGGCTCTGGCCGGCAGGCCGGCGGCCAGTTGGTCGTGCACGGAGCGCCACAGCCCGGCGGAGGAGGTGAGCGCGGGGTCCCCGATCACCTCGGGGTCGATCTCGATCCCGTACTGCTCCTCGACCGCCATCACCAGGGCGATGGTGTGGAGGGAGTCCACGCCGAGGTCGACGAGCGGGGTCTCCGGGTCGGTGACCGGGACGGCGCAGATCCGCTCGACGAGCTGGTCGAACTGCGACTGGGTCGGCTGGTCAGACGGCGACTGGTTCATGGCTGGTCCTCGTCGGGGTCGTCGGTGCGGAATGCGGGGAGGTGGCGGTGTCCTGGGCGCGGTCATGCGCTTCGACCAGGCGGGCGGCGGCCGCGCGGTCCGGCTTGCCGTTCGCGGTCAGGGGCACCGTGTCGATGAGGGTGATCCGGTCGGGCCGCCGGGCCCGGTCGAGCCGCAGCGCCAGCTGGGCGCGGATCTCCTCGGCGGTGAGCGTTCCCTGCACCGCCAGGTGCAGCGGGCCGTCGTCGGGCTCGGGCCGCAGCGCCACCGCCGCCCTCACCCCGGGGATCCGCTCGACGGCGTCCTCGATCTCGGTCAGGCCGAGCCGGATGCCGCGCCGCTTGATCATGTCGTCGTTGCGGCCGACGAAGTAGAGCCGGCCGTCCTCGTCCAGGTAGCCCTGGTCGCCGGTGCGCAGTTCGAGCGTGCCGTCGGCGCGCCGGACGAAGCGCTGCTGCCGCTCCAGCGGGATGCCCCAGTAGCCGGCCATCACGGTGGCGCCGTGGACGACGATCTCGCCGACCTGACGGGGTTCGAGGCCGCGTCCGTCGTCATCGGCGATCCGGACGTGGTCGCCGGGGATGGGCGGGCCGACCGAGTCGGGGTGGGCGGCGTACTCGGCCGGGTCCAGGACGGAGATGCGCTTGCACTCGGTCATGCCGTACATCGAGGCGAAGACCGATCCGGGGAAGGCTTCCAGCAGCTCGGCCATGACGGCCCGGCCGGGACGGGCGCCGGTGTTGGTGAACAGACGGACCCGGGTGGGGCGGCGCAGCGTGCTCTGGAGCAGGGTGAGGATCTGGGCGAGGGAGGGCACGAGCGGGACCACGGTCACGCCGTACTGCTCGATGACCTTCAACAGGCCGCGGTCCCCGGCGCGTTCGGCGAGGACGAGCGTGCCGCCGGTGAGCGCGCAGAACAGGGCCTGGTAGAGCCCGTAGTCGAAGGAGAGGGGCAGCCGGCACAGCACCACGTCGTCGGCGCGGTAGCCGAGGCGGGCGTTGACGGCGTCGACGGCGGCCAGCATCTGCCGGTGCGGGCAGACCACGCCCTTGGGGCGGCCCGTGGTGCCGGAGGTGTAGATCAGCATCGCCACGGCGTCGTCGGGGACGTCGGCCGCGAAGTCGTCGGCGGGGGTCTGCTGGATCTCCTGCCAGGCCCGGACGGGCTCGGCGGTGTGCCGGGCCCGCTCGCCCGCCCCGGGGGAGCAGATCGCCAGGGCGGCGGAGCAGTCCTCGATGATGTGCCCGAGCTGCAGGTCCGTCAGGTCCGGATGGACGGGGACGAAGACGGCGCCGATGCGCAGGGTGGCGTAGAAGAGGGCGAGGAAGGAGCGGTCGTTGCCACCGGCGTGGACGACCCGCTCTCCGGCGCCGACGCCCTGGCCGCGCAGCCAGCCGGCCGCCCGGTCCACGGCCACGCCGAGGTCGGCGTAGCCGAGGGGGCCTTCGGAGTCGATGACGGCCGGGTGGTCGCCGCGCTCGGCGCGGCTGCGTGTGAAGAGGTCAGACACCAGCATGGACGGCCTCCCTCTCCGGGTCCGTGGTGGCGGGGGCGAGCCGGGCGTGCACCTTGCCGATGTCCCGGGCGGAGTTGACCGGGAGGACCGCGAGTTCGGGGTGCTGGCGCCGCAGGATGCTCGCGAGGGTCTTGGCGGGCGGCAGGGACACCGTCAGGCCGGGCTCCAGCCGGGCCAGGCTCAGCAGGCACAGGTCCCAGCGCACCGGACGGACCACCTGGTCGACGAGACGGTCGCGGATCGCCTCGGGCGCGGTGAGGACCTCGCCGTCGGCGTTGGAGAGCAGGAGCGCGCGGGGCCGCCGGAAGGGGACCGCGGCGGCCGCTGCGGCGAACGTCTGCCGCGCCGATTCCATGTACGCGGTGTGGAAGGCTCCGGCGACCTGCAGCGGTTTGACGGTCGCCGCGGGCGGCGGAGCGGCGGTCAGCTGCTCCAGGTCGTCCGCGAGCCCCGCGGCGACGATCTGGCCGGGGCCGTTGAACGTGGCCGCGGTCAGACCGAGTTCTGCGATGCGGGCGAGTACCGCCGCCTTCTCGCCGCCGACCACGGCCGCCATCGAGGTGGGTGCCTCGGCGCAGGCGGCGGCCATGGCGCGGCCACGGACCGCGGCGAGCCGCACGGCGTCGGAGGGTGCGAGGACCCCGGCGTACCCGGCCGCGGTCAGCTCGCCGACGGAGTGGCCGGCCACGACCGCGGTCCGATCGGCCGCCGCCGGGGCCAGTTCCTCGTGGGCCAGCAGTCCTTGGGCGACCAGCAGGGGCTGGGTGTTCTCGGTGCGGGCGATCTCCGCGGCCGAGGCCCGGGTGCCCAGGTGGACCAGGTCCACGTCGGCGGCCTCGGACCAGGCCCGTACACGCTCGGCGTGCACCGGGTCGCGCAGCCAGCCGGCCAGCATGCCGGGGGTCTGGGAACCCTGGCCCGGTGCGATTATTGCGAACATTTGTTCTATCCCCCTTTCGTGTCGAGTACCCATCGCGCGGCACGGGGCCTGTCGGTGCGATCAGGTCGCCGGGAGGCGGTCGGTACGAGTGGTGCGGGCGGCGGGCTCGTGTCCGGGCCGGCCCGGGCGGGTGCGATGCGGCCGGATCCCGGCCGGGCGGCTGAGCCGCGCAGGGCCGGTCGCGGCCGGACCTGCGGCGGGCGCGGCCGGCCGGGCCCCGGGGTCCGGCACGATCCGCCGGACGGGCCCTAGTTGCGGCCCGTGCTCCTGGCGAAGCGGCGGACCGCCATGAAGGAGAAGGCGGCGAACCAGGCGACGATGTTGATCACGGCGCCGCTCAGACTGGAGTGCTCACCGCTGAAGGTGTAGCCCTCGGTGAGGGAGTAGCGGGCCAGCGTCGACACGCCGTACATCGGCGTGTACCGGGAGATCTCCAGCATGGTCCCGCTGAGCGGGATGAACAGGTTGCCGAGGAAGGCCAGCGCGGTCATCGTCAGGCCCGGCATGTGCATCACGACCTCGGGCTTGAGGGCGAGCCCGAGGAAGATGCCGAGCGCGGCGAACACCGCGGCGCCGACCCAGGCGACGAGCAGGGACGTCACCCACACCTCGGCGTCGGCGTGCGCTCCGGTGACGACACCGAGGACCCCGACGATGGCCACGGGCACGGCGGCCATCACGACCGAGCACAACACCTTGACCAGCAGATATCCGGGCGGGGCCAGCGGGCTCAGCGCGATCGTGCGCATCCAGCCGGCGGACCGCTCGACGGAGATGGTGGCGGCGGAGCTGGTGGCGGCCATGGCGGCGCCGTACACCGCGAGGCCGATCATCATCCAGGCGGCGAAGTTCCCGTGCGGCAGCGTCCCGTGCGACGGGGCGGTGCGGAACAGGGCGAGGTAGAGGACGGCCGGCAGCAGGAGGGTGAAGATGGTGGTCTGGCGGTTGAACCGTCGCCGCAGCTCGTAGCGGATGAAGGTGGGGTTCACGCCGCCGAAGGCCGAGGTGCGGGGGCGGGCGGGTGCGGCCGCTGCGGTCAGGGTGGTCATCGGAGGCCCTCCTGGCCGGTGCGGCCCTGGTTCGTGATGGCCACGAAGGCTTCTTCGAGGCTGCGCGGGGCGACCTCGATCTCGGTGGCCGACGTCTGGTTGACCAGCAGCCGCAGCAGGGCGTCGGAGTCGGTGGTGTCGAAGTAGTGCCGGTCGCCGCGGGCCGCGCAGGAGCGGACGGCGTGGGAGGCCGCCACCGTCTGTGCGTCATGCGGGCTGATCAGGGCCGAGACGGTGCGTCCGCTGGTGGCGGCGCGGATCGACGAGGCGGAGCCGTCGGCGACGATCCGTCCCTGGTCGATCAGCACGACGCGGTCGGCGAACTGGTCGGCCTCCTCCATGTAGTGGGTGGCGAACATGACGGTCATGCCGCGCTCGGCGTCCTCGCGGACGGTCGCCCAGAACTCCCGGCGGGCGACGACGTCCATGCCGGCCGTCGGCTCGTCCAGGACCAGGAAGTCGGGGTCCGACAGCAGCGCGACGGCGAACCGCAGCCGCTGCTGCTCACCGCCGGAGCACTCGGCGACCCGCCGGTCGCGCAGCGCGGTCAGTCCGGCCCGGGCGATCACCTGCTCGGCGTCGGCGGCGGGATGCAGCGAGCCGAGCATGCGCACCGTGGCCTCCACCGTCAGGTCGGGCAGGAGCCCCCCGGACTGCAGGACGGCGGCGACCCGGCCGGTGCGCACCGCCTGCTGCGGGGTCTGGCCGAAGAGTTCCACGTGTCCGGAGTCGGGCCGGGTCAGTCCGAGCAGCATGTCGATGGTGGTCGTCTTGCCGGCGCCGTTCGGCCCGAGGAACGCCACGATCTCGCCGCGCCGGATCCGCAGATCCAGCCCGTTCACGGCGGTGAACTCCTCACCCTTGGCAGTGGTGAAGCGCTTGACGACCGTGCTGAGCACGGCGGCATCCGGGGACGTCACCTCCCTCGCGGCCGGCCGGAGTTGGGTTTCGAGCGTCATCAGAGTCCTCACCGTTTCCGTGGTGTGTTCTTGGCGAGAACCAATCTCCCCTGCCCCTCTATCGAGGCGAACCGGAGCCGCTACGGGGTCGCTATCCGGCGGCTATCGGGGCTGCGGGTGCCCGCTGGTTTCGCGTGGGGACCGATGGTTTCGCTCGGAGACCGAGCGTCCGGGCCGCGTGCGTGACGCAGGCAGCGGTCCCGGGCGGGCGCGCCGCGCGACGGTCCGTATCCGGCCGAAAACCTACGGTGTGGGGACGCCGTGACCGACCGCGGCCGCAGGCGGGCGACAAGCGCGTCGGCGCCGTCGGCACGACGTGTCATGGAAAGCGTTCTCAAGGTATCGTCCGAATGTCTGGACAAAACATTGACAGGGCTCGTGCGGAGGACTAGAAAACCGGGGAGAGCCGTGACGAAGGGAAGCCGATGGCGTACGACCTCATCACCATGGGGCGGATCGGAGTGGACCTCTACCCGCTGCAAACCGGTGTCCCGCTCGCCCAGGTGTCGTCCTTCGGCAAGTTCCTCGGCGGGTCGGCGACGAACGTGGCGGTGGCCGCGGCCCGGCTGGGCCGGCGGACCGCCGTGATCACCCGCACCGGCGACGACCCGTTCGGCACCTATCTGCACGAGGCCCTGCGCGGCTTCGGCGTGGACGACCGCTGGGTCACCCCGGTCGCCGGGCTGCCGACGCCGGTCACCTTCTGCGAGGTCTTCCCGCCGGACGACTTCCCGCTGTACTTCTACCGGCAGCCCAAGGCGCCGGACCTGGAGATCGACGCCCACGACCTGGACCTGGACGCCATCCGGGGCGCCCGTATCTTCTGGGTCACCGGCACCGGCCTGAGCGAGGAGCCCAGCCGTACGGCGACCCTCGCGGCCCTCGCCCACCGTGCGAAGTCCGGCACGACGGTCTTCGACCTCGACTGGCGGCCCATGTTCTGGGGCAGTGACGTCAGCGGATCCCGCCGCGGGCCGGACGCAGCCCGCCCCTTCTACGCGGAGGCCCTGCGGCACACCACGGTGGCCGTCGGCAACCTGGACGAGGTGGAGGTCGCCACCGGGGTGCGCGAACCCCATGCGGCGGCCCGCGCCCTGCTGGCCGCCGGGGTCGAGATCGCCGTGGTCAAGCAGGGACCCAAGGGCGTCCTCGCCGTGAACAGCGAGGGCGAGTCCGCCGAGGTGCCGCCGCTTCCGGTCGGCGTCCTCAACGGACTCGGCGCCGGTGACGCCTTCGGCGGCGCCCTCTGCCACGGCCTGCTGGAGGGCTGGGATCTGGAGACGATCATGCGGTATGCCAACGCGGCCGGCGCCATCGTCGCCTCCCGCCTGGAGTGCTCCTCCGCGATGCCCACCCCGGACGAGGTGGCGGCCGCGCTCGAGGCCGGAGCGGTGCTGTGAGGGCGGGCAGGGTGGCAGGCACCCATACCGAGGGCGGGGACAGCACCCGGAAGGCCCGCGTGGACGTCTCCGCGCTGGTCCACACCCGCACCCACCACCCCGAGGCCATCGCCGAGGCCGCGGCCCGCCGGGCCCGCCGCCCGCTGCTGAACGAGGCCGGCCGGCTGATGATCGTCGCCGCCGACCACCCGGCCCGCGGCGCGCTCGGTGTAGGCGACCGCAAGCTCGCCATGGCCAACCGGGCCGACCTGCTGGAACGCCTGTGTCTCGCGCTGTCGCGGCCGGGCGTCGACGGGGTGCTCGCCACCGCCGACATCCTGGACGACCTGCTCCTGCTCGGCGCCCTCGACCACAAGGTCGTCATGGGCTCCATGAACCGCGGCGGACTGCAGGGCGCCAGCTTCGAGCTGGACGACCGCTTCACCGGCCACCGCCCCGAGGACATCCAGCGCCTCGGCTTCGACGCCGGCAAGCTGCTGCTGCGCATCGACTACGCCGACCCGGGGTCCCTGGCCACCCTGGAGTCCACCGCCCGCGCCATCGACGCGATGGCCGCGCACCGGCTCCCGGTCTTCGTGGAGCCGTTCATCAGCCGGCGCGGCCCCGACGGACGGCTCAGCAACGACCTGAGCGCCGACGCGGTCACCAAGTCCATCGCCATCGCCTCGGGCCTCGGCGGCTCCTCCGCCTACACCTGGCTGAAGGTGCCGGTCACCGAGAACCCCGACGACATGGCCCGGGTCATGGAGACCTCGACCCTGCCGGCCGTGCTGCTCGGCGGAGACATCGGCGACTCTCCCGAGGAGCAGGTGGCCGCGTACGAGAAGTGGCGCGGAGCGCTCCAACTCCCCACCGTGCGCGGCCTGGTGGTCGGCCGCTCGCTGCTGTACCCGGCGGACGGCGATGTGGCCGCCGCCGTGGACACCGCCGTAGGACTGCTGTGAGGGCCGCATGACCAGCACCGACCTGCACCTGCCCCAGGGCGCCACCGCGAACGCCCAGTACGCCGTCGACATCGACCCGAAGCGGGCCGGATGGACGCACAGCAGCCTGCGCATCGTGGAGTTGTCACCGGGCGGTACGCATACGTTCACCACGGGAGACAGTGAATGGATCGTGCTTCCGCTGGAAGGCGGATGTACCGTACAAATTGAGGACAATGAATTCCAACTCCTGGGCCGGGAAAGCGTGTTCGCGGATGTCTCCGACTTCGCCTACGCACCCCGGGACACCCAGGTCCTGATCGCCTCCGGCGCGGGAGGCCGCTTCGCCCTGGCAGGAGCGAAGTGCGAGCGACGACTCCCCGCCCGCTACGGCCCCGCGCCGGAGGTCCCCGTCGAGGAGCGCGGCAGCGGCAACTGCGCCCGCCTCGTGCGCAACTTCGCCTCGGCCGACGCCTTCGCCTGCGACAAGCTGATCGCCGTCGAGGTGATCACCCCCGGCGGCAACTGGTCCTCGTACCCGCCGCACAAGCACGACGAGCACCGGCCGGGCGCGGAGTCCGAGCTGGAGGAGATCTACTACTTCGAGATCGACGGCCCGAACGGATTCGGCTATCAGCGCGTGTTCCCCTCGCGCGAGGGCGGATCCGACGTCCTCGCCGAGGTCCGCTCCGGCGACGCCGTCCTCGTCCCCGACGGATGGCACGGCCCGTCGATCGCCCAGCCCGGCCACGCCATGTACTACCTGAACGTCATGGCCGGGCCCGGCGCGACGCGGGAGTGGCGGATCTGCTTCCACCCGGACCACGTAGAAAGCACAGGGGGGTACCGATGACGCAGACCTCGACGAGGCTCACGGTCGCGCAGGCGCTCGTCCGTTTCCTCGCCGCCCAGTACACGGAGCGGGACGGGCAGCGGCAGCGGCTGATCGGCGCCACCTGGGGCATTTTCGGGCACGGCAACGTGGCCGGCCTCGGCCAGGCGCTGATCGAGTACGCGGACGTCATGCCGTACCACCAGGGCCGCAACGAGCAGTCCATGGTGCACGCGGCGGTCGGCTACGCCCGCCAGTCGAACCGCCTGTCCACGCATGCGGTGACCAGCTCCATCGGCCCGGGCGCGACCAACCTGGTCACCGGCGCCGCGCTGGCCACCATCAACCACCTTCCCGTCCTGCTGCTGCCGGGCGACGTCTTCGCCACCCGCCCCGCGGACCCGGTCCTGCAGCAGCTGGAGGTGCCGTACGCGGGCGATGTGTCGGTCAACGACACCCTGCGCCCGGTGTCGAGGTACTTCGACCGGATCACCCGGCCGGAGGCCCTGATCCCGAGCGCCCTGCAGGCCATGCGCGTCCTCACCGACCCGGTGGAGACCGGCGCGGTCACCCTCGCGCTGCCGCAGGACGTGCAGGCCGAGGCGTACGACTGGCCGGAGGAGTTCTTCGCCGAGCGCGTGTGGACCGTACGCCGGCCGGGCGCGGACCCCACCGAACTCGCCGAGGCCGTCCGGGCGGTCCGGGCGGCACAACGGCCGCTCGTCGTCGCGGGCGGCGGAGTCCACCACAGCCGCGCCGAGGAGGCCCTCGCCGAGTTCGCGGAGGCCACCCGGATGCCGGTCGCCTCCACACAGGCCGGCAAGGGCTCCCTGCGCCACGACCACCCGCAGGACGTCGGCGGCATCGGCCACACCGGCACCGCCACCGCCGACGAGCTGGCCCGCACCGCCGACCTGGTGATCGGCGTCGGCACCCGCTACACCGACTTCACGACCGCGTCCGGCACTCTTTTCGCGCATCCGGGCGTCCGGTTCCTGAACCTCAACATCGCGCCCTTCGACGGCCACAAGCTGTCCGGGCTGCCGCTGATCGCGGACGCCCGCAGCGGCCTGGGCGAGCTGACCGAGGCGCTGGTGATGCACGAGCACCGGGCCACCGACTCCTACGTCGCCGAGTACACCGAGGACAAGGAGCGCTGGGAGCAGCGCGTCGACGCCTGCTTCGAGGCGGACGAGCCGGACATCAGGCCGACCCAGCTGCAGGTCATCGGCGCCCTCGACGCCCTGGTGGACGAGTCCGACATCATCATCAACGCGGCCGGCTCGCTCCCCGGCGACCTGCACAAGCTGTGGCGTGCGCGGTCGTACGACCAGTACCACCTGGAGTACGGCTACTCCTGCATGGGCTACGAGATCCCGGCCGCGATCGGCGTGAAGCTCGCCGCGCCGGAGCGCAACGTGTGGGCGCTGGTCGGCGACGGCACGTACCTGATGATGCCGACGGAGATCGTGACCGCCGTGCAGGAGGGCATCGCGATCAAGATGCTCCTCGTGCAGAACCACGGGTACGCCTCGATCGGCGGTCTCTCGGAGGCCGTGGGCGGCGAGCGGTTCGGCACCGCCTACCGCTTCACCTCGGACGACGGCACCTTCACCGGCGCCCCGCTGCCCGTCGACCTCGCCGCCAACGCGGCCAGCCTCGGCATGCGCGTGCTGCGCGCGAAGACCGTACGGGACCTGCGCACGGCGCTCGCCGAGGCACGGGCCGCCGACACTGCCACATGTGTCTACGTGGAGACCGAAACGTCCGACACTGTGTCGGGCGCGCCTCCGGCGCAGGCCTGGTGGGATGTTCCTGTGGCCGAGACCGCGACCCGATCGTCCGCGGTCAAGGCGCGTGAGCTGTACGAACGGCACGTCTCGACCCGACGCCGCCATCTGTGAGAAGGAGTTTCTGGGCATGACGAAGATCGTCAACCACTGGATCGGCGGCAAGACCGTCGAAGGCGCGTCGGGTACGTACGGGCCGGTCACGGACCCGGCGACCGGCGCGGTCACCACCAAGGTCGCCTTCGCCTCCGTGGAGGAGGTCGACGCGGCGGTCGCGGCGGCCAAGGACGCCTTCGCGACCTGGGGCCGGTCCTCGCTGGCCCAGCGCACCTCGATCCTCTTCAGGTTCCGGGCACTGCTGGACGCCAACCGGGACGCGATCGCGGAGCTGATCACCGCCGAGCACGGCAAGGTGCACTCCGACGCGCTCGGCGAGGTGGCCCGCGGCCTGGAGATCGTCGACCTGGCCTGCGGTATCAACGTCCAGCTCAAGGGCGAGCTGTCCACGCAGGTCGCCACCGGTGTCGACGTGGCCGCGATCCGCCAGCCGCTCGGCGTCGTCGCGGGCATCACGCCGTTCAACTTCCCGGCGATGGTCCCGATGTGGATGTTCCCGATCGCCATCGCGACCGGCAACACCTTCGTCCTCAAGCCGAGCGAGAAGGACCCGTCGGCCGCCGTCAAGATCGCCGAGCTGCTCGCCGAGGCCGGTCTGCCCGACGGTGTCTTCAACGTCTTGCACGGCGACAAGGTGGCTGTCGACCGCCTGCTGGAGCACCCGGACGTCAAGGCCGTCTCGTTCGTCGGCTCGACCCCGATCGCCCGCTACATCCACACCACCGCCTCCGCCAACGGCAAGCGCGTGCAGGCGCTGGGCGGTGCCAAGAACCACATGCTGGTGCTGCCGGACGCCGACCTGGACGCGGCGGCGGACGCGGCCGTGAGCGCCGCCTACGGCTCGGCCGGCGAGCGCTGCATGGCCATCTCCGCCGTGGTCGCGGTCGGCTCCATCGGCGACGAGCTGGTCGACAAGATCCGCGAGCGCGCCGAGAAGATCAAGATCGGCCCCGGCGACGACCCGGCCTCCGAGATGGGCCCGCTCATCACGAAGGTCCACCGCGACAAGGTGGCCTCCTACGTCGAGGGCGCCGCGGCCGAGGGCTCCGAGGTCGTGCTCGACGGCACCGGCTACACCGTCGAGGGCTACGAGGACGGCCACTGGATCGGCATCTCGCTGCTGGACAAGGTGCCGACCAGCGCCAAGGCCTACCAGGACGAGATCTTCGGCCCGGTGCTGTGCGTGCTGCGCGTGGACACCTACGACGAGGGCGTGGCCCTCATCAACGCCTCGCCGTTCGGCAACGGCACCGCGATCTTCACCCGCGACGGCGGCGCCGCCCGCCGCTTCCAGCTGGAGATCGAGGCCGGCATGGTCGGCGTGAACGTCCCGATCCCGGTGCCGGTGGGCTACCACTCCTTCGGCGGCTGGAAGGACTCGCTCTTCGGCGACCACCACATCTACGGCAACGACGGCACGCACTTCTACACCCGCGGCAAGGTCGTCACCACCCGCTGGCCCGACCCGGCCGACGCCCCGGCGGGCGTGGACCTCGGCTTCCCGCGCAACCACTGAAGGTGACCCGAGGGCCGTTCCAGGCCCCCCGTCAGGCCTTCCGGATTCCGGACGGCCTGACATTTTTTTGACGCCCTGGCTGCGATTCTCGTTCTAGCGGGATGAATCGGATGGCTAAGGAGTTACGGGCAGATGACCTTTGAAAGCAAGGTCATGTTCCGCTGGGGCTTGATGGATGCGCCTACAGGGTGTCACTGCCTGTGAAAGTGATGCCGTCTAGGTCATGCCGGGAGTACGGATTCCGAAGGTAAACGGCCATTGACGCGGCGGTTTTCGTCGGGGTTCTATGCAGCGCCGGGAGCGGACGAGACCAACGTACGACGAGCCGCCGGAGGCGATAGCGCTCCCGACCCCCACCCTCAGTCGCACGAGTCGATCGGAACCGCCGCATGACCGACACGCTCCGCCCTGTCGAGACAGCCGTACTCGACGCTTCCGTGGCCCCCGACGGCCCGCAGAAGCTCAAGCGTTCCATCGGCGTCGTCGGCGGCACCCTGCTGACGCTCTCGTGCGTCACGCCCGCCTCCACGCTCTTCGTGGTCGTCCCCGACCTGTTCGGCTCCCTCGGCACCGCCACCGCCCTGACGATCGCCATCGGCTCCCTCCTCTGCATCGCCGTGGCGTTCTGCTACTCCGAGCTGGGCACCCTCATCCCCAGCGCGGGCGGCGAGTACGCCATGGTGTCGACGATGGCCGGGCGGCTCGCGGGCTGGCTCGTCTTCGTGCTGTCCCTGCTGGTCGTCATGATCGTGCCGCCCGTCATCGCGATGGGCACCGCGGACTACCTCGCCCCGATCGTGCACCTCGACCCGTCGATGACCGGCGCCGGCGTGATGCTGCTCGCCACCCTCGCCGGCCTGCTCGATCTGCGCGCCAACGCGTGGATCACCGGCATCTTCCTGGTCCTGGAGGTCATCGCCGCCGGTGTCGTCGCCCTCCTGGGCTTCACCCACGGCCACCGCGGGGCCGGCAGCCTGGTCTCGATGCAGGTGGCCGGCGGGAACGGTCACACGGACACCGTGACCGCCATGCTGGTCGTCTCCGGGCTCGCCATCGCCCTCTTCGTCACCCAGGGCTTCTCCACCGCCGTCTACCTCTCCGAGGAGCTGGAGAACCCGCGCCGCAACGTCGCCCGCACGGTGCTCGCCACCCTCGCCATCTCCACCGTGATCATCCTGGTCCCGGTCGCCGCCATCACCATGGGCGCCTCCGACCTCAAGGAGCTGACCGGCGGCGACATCAGCTCCATGGTCACCGCCTGGTCCAACTCCGCGGTCGGCACCTTCGTGAGCCTCTGCGTGGCCCTCGCGATCATCAACGCGGGCATCGTCATGGTCATCCAGAACTCCCGCGTCCTGTTCGCCTCCGCCCGCGACAAGGCCTGGCCCGAGCCGGTCAACCGCGTCTTCTCCAAGCTCGGCCGCTTCGGCTCCCCGTGGGTCGCCACGCTCGCGGTCGGCGTCCCCGGCGCGCTGCTCTGCTTCGTCAATCTGGACACCCTGTACGGCGTCACGGGCGTCTCGGTGACCGGCATGTACCTGCTGGTCGCGGTCGCCGCCCTGCTGTCCCGCCGCGGCTCCCACAAGCACACGCCGGCTTGGCGGATGCCGCTGTGGCCCGCGATGCCGGTCCTGCTGATCGTGGTCCTCGGCTACATCCTGAGCCAGCAGGAGGCCAGCTACCTGCTGTGGACCGGCGGCATCACCGCGGTCGCCACCCTCTACTGGGTCTTCTACCTCCGCCCGCGCCGCGACACCCGCTGGCTGGTGTCGATCCCGGACGACGCGCAGGCCTGACGGCCGGCGAAAGTCCCGCACCACCCCCCGCGCACGTCCCGTCGTCCTTGCCGCCCGCACTGCGTCACGCGGCAGGGGCGACGTCGTTCCCGGCGCCGCCCCCGACCCGCATGCCGTAACGGCGGGGCTTGTCGTACCGCGTCCGAAGTACGCGGCGGGAGGCCCGTACTCCCCAGGGAGGGGCCGGGGTTCAGCCCGGCGGCCGCATCCGTTGTCGGCGGCGGCCCGTACCGTTGAGGCATGGATCTTCGAGTGCCCGCGCTGCGAGGGCTGCTGAAGGGGCCGCGCCGGCTGATGGCCGCCGCGGCCGCCGTCGTGGTGCTCGCCGGCGCCGGCACATGGTCGGCCGTCGCCTCCGACGACGCACCGGGGGTGCACCGGACCGACCGGGTCATGACCATGGCCGACGGGACCCGTCTGGACACCTCCTACTTCACCGGCACCACCGCGGGCCGCCGCCCCGCCGTCCTGCTGGGGCACGGCTTCGGCGGCAGCAAGGACGACGTACGGCAGCAGGCCGAGGACCTCGCCCGCGACGGATACGCGGTGCTGACCTGGTCCGCGCGCGGCTTCGGGAAGTCGACCGGGAAGATCGGGCTGAACGACCCGAAGCACGAGGTCGCCGACGTCTCGCGGCTCATCGACTGGCTGGCGGAGCAGCCCCGGGTCCGCCTCGACAAGGCGGGCGACCCGCGCGTGGGCGTGGCCGGCGGCTCCTACGGCGGCGCGATCTCCCTGCTCGCAGCCGGATACGACCACCGCGTCGACGCCATCGCCCCGGCCATCACCTACTGGAACCTCGCCGACGCCCTGTTCCCGAACGGCGTGTTCAAGAAGCTGTGGGCCGGCATCTTCTTCAACACCGGGGGCGGCTGCGCCCGGTTCGAGCCCGCCCTGTGCCGGATGTACGACCGGGTCGCCGAGTCCGGCACCCCGGACGCGGCCGCCCGTGAGCTGCTGGAGGAGCGCTCGCCGTCCGCGGTCGCCCACCGCATCAAGGTGCCCACACTGCTGGTGCAGGGGCAGACCGACTCCCTGTTCACCCTCGCCCAGTCCGACGCGGCCGAGAAGGCGATCCGGGCGAACGGCGCCCCGGTCGACGTCGACTGGATCGCGGGCGGGCACGACGGCGGCGACCTGGAGAGCGGCCGGGTGCAGGGGCGGGTGCAGGCCTGGTTCGACCGCTACCTCAAGGGCGACAGGTCCGCCGACACCGGCCCCGCCTTCCGGATCACCCGCACGGGAGGCCTCGACTCCACCGACGGGGCCGCCCGGCTGCGCGGCGCGAGCGCCGACGCCTACCCCGGTCTGCAGGACCACCGGCGCACCGTCGCCCTGACCGGCGGCGAGCGGCACTTCGCCAATCCCGCGGGCGCCGGCCCGCCCGGCGTCTCCGCCCTGCCCGGCCCCGGCGGCTCCGGCGGCCTCGCCCAGCTGTCCGCGCTCGGCGTCGGCGTCGCCCTCGACTTCCCCGGCCAGTACGCGAAGTTCGACTCGGCACCGGTCGCCACCGACCTCAGGATCACCGGCTCGCCGACCGTGACCGCCCACGTCACCTCCACCTCCGCGGACGCCGTCCTGTTCGGCAAGGTCTACGACGTCGGCCCCGGCGGCACCCAGCAGGTGCTGCCCGCCCAGCTCGTCGCACCCCTGCGCGTCACCGGCGCCAAGACCGGCAAGGACGTCAGGATCACCCTCCCGGCGATCGACCACGAGGTCCAGAAGGGCCACCGGCTCCGCCTGGTCCTGGCCTCCACCGACCTCGGCTACGCCTCACCGGTCGCCCCGGCCACGTACACCGTCTCCCTCCGGGGAGGCCTGAGCGTGCCGACGGTCCCCGCGGTCACCACCGCGGCGGCCCCTCTGCCCGCCTGGGTGTGGTGGCTGCCCCTGGCCGGAGCCGTGGGCGCGCTCGCCCTGCTGTTCACCGGCCGCCGCCGCACCGCCGCCCCCGCGCCCGACCCGGCACTCGCCGAAGTCCCGCTGCAGATAACGGACCTGAGCAAGAGGTACGCCAGGTCCGCCGACCGGTACGCGGTCCGCGAGCTGTCCTTCCGCGTCGAGAAGGGCCAGGTCCTCGGCCTGCTCGGGCCCAACGGCGCGGGCAAGACCACCACGCTGCGCATGCTGATGGGCCTGATCGGACCGGACGGCGGCGAGATCCGCGTCTTCGGCCACGCCATCCGCCCCGGCGCGCCCGTGCTGTCGAGGGTCGGCGCCTTCGTGGAGGGCGCGGGCTTCCTGCCGCACCTGTCCGGCCGGGAGAACCTGGAGCTGTACTGGCGGGCCACCGGCCGCCCGCCCGAGGACGCGCACCTGCACGAGGCCCTGGAGATCGCCGGACTCGGCGACGCCCTCGCCCGCGCGGTGCGCACCTACTCCCAGGGCATGCGCCAGCGCCTGGCCATCGCCCAGGCCATGCTCGGCCTGCCCGACCTGCTCATCCTGGACGAGCCCACCAACGGTCTCGACCCGCCCCAGATCCGCGAGATGCGCGAGGTGATGATCCGCTACGCGGCCGGCGGCCGCACGGTGATCGTCTCCAGCCATCTCCTCGCCGAGGTCGAACAGTCCTGCACCCACCTGGTGGTGATGGACCGCGGCCGGCTGATCCAGGCCGGGCCGGTGCAGGACATAGTGGGCTCCGGCGACACCCTCCTGGTCGGCACCGGCACGGCCGTGGAGGAGCCGGTCGTGGAGAAGGTGGCCGCGCTGCCCGGCGTCGCCTCGGCCGTACGCGTCGCGGACGGACTGCTGGTCCGCCTCGAACCCGGCGGCACGGCCGAGAGCCTGGTCGTGGAGCTGGTGCGCCTGGAGGTCCCCGTCGCCTCGGTCGGCCCCCACCGGCGCCTGGAAGACGCCTTCCTCACCCTGATCGGAGGTTCCGCATGAGCGCGCTCACCGAGCCCGTCGAGGTCGCCTCCGGCTACCGCGCGGGCCGCACCCTGCCCCTGCGCGTGGAGCTGGTCCGCCAGCTCAAGCGGCGCCGCACGCTGGTCATGGGCGGGATCCTCGCCGTCCTGCCGTTCGTGCTGCTCATCGCCTTCGCCATCGGCGGCGACCCGGCCGGACGCAACGGCCAGGTCACCCTGATGGACACGGCCACCGCGTCCGGCGCCAACTTCGCCGCGGTCAACCTGTTCGTCTCGGCGGGCTTCCTCCTGGTGATCCCGGTGGCCCTGTTCTGCGGGGACACCGTCGCCTCGGAGGCCGGCTGGTCCTCGCTGCGCTATCTGCTCGCCGCGCCCGTGCCCCGGGCCCGGCTGCTGTGGTCCAAGCTCGCCGTGGGGCTCGGGCTGAGCCTCGCCGCCATGGTGCTGCTGCCGGTCGTGGCCCTCGCGGTCGGCACCGCCGCCTACGGCTGGGGTCCGCTGCAGATCCCCACCGGCGGCGCACTCGACCCGGGTACGGCGGCACAGCGGCTCGTGGTCGTCGTGGCGTACATCTTCGTGTCCCAACTGGTCACCGCCGGACTGGCGTTCTGGCTGTCGACCAGGACGGACGCCCCGCTCGGCGCGGTCGGCGGAGCGGTCGGCCTGACCATCGTCGGCAACGTCCTGGACGCGGTCACCGCCCTGGACCACTGGCGCGACTTCCTGCCCGCGCACTGGCAGTTCGCCTGGGCCGACGCGGTCCAGCCGCACCCGGAGTGGTCCGGCATGATCCAGGGCACGGCGATCTCCCTCACGTACGCCCTCCTGCTGTTCGCCCTGGCCTTCCGGGGTTTCGCCCGCAAGGACGTGGTGTCGTAGGGCATGTCCGGCGACGGAGGTGCGAGGGTGCGTTCGCCATTTCCCTTTCATTCGAGCATTCGACCGTTTCCCGCTTGACGCACCATACGATCAATCGATTCGCCGACCAGATGTGAATCCCTCTGGAGAAAACTCGGCAATGCGCTTCTTCACTCCTTGGTATTCATGCGTATGGAGTAGTGCATCGCTTTGAGCCGACTGCGGACTGCTATGTTCTCCATCTGTCGGATCAGAGGTAACTTTCAAGTGAGGTGAATCATGAAGAAGGCAGTTTTTACAACTGCGGCGTTGGCCATCGGCGCGGGTCTTGTGGGTGGCTCTGCCGTCGCGGCGTCGGCCGCCGCAAAGCCTGCCCATGAAACCGGTCCGCTCGGCCTCGTGTCCCAGACCGAGGTGACTCCGGCGATCGTGCCCGCGGCCGACACCGTGATGCGGGTGGCCCGCAATGGCAACATCACCAAGGGCAGTGCGTTCGACGAGCAGCAGGCGTCGACGGTCACCGGCAAGAACAAGGCGGCGAGGCTTTCCGGCGTATACCTGGACGGTATGGGCGCCGACAGTGCCAAGAAGCCCGCAATTCCCGTGAAGAACCCGGTCGGAACCGGCGCCGTTCAGGTCCACCCGCTGAACGGGCCGACCAGCGCCGGACTCGGCAGCCTGTTCAACGGCCAGTAACGTCGAAAGGCAGGACGTCGACGTACGGCGAAAGACTCGACGTTCCCGCTGCTTTTAGCAGTTTTATGCCCCGCTCTGTTCGCCAGACAGCGGTGGGCGCGGAATTCTGACACTCTGATCCGGTTCTCGGCGGCCGGAGACCGATGTCCCGGTGTCGCGGGACAGCTCCGGCCGATGGCGGCCCTCGTCCGACCCACGTCCGCTGCCTCGAAGGCGCAGGCTCAGCGGCTGGATCCGGACCGGCGGCTTCGCGCGCCCACTCCGTACCCGCCCGATGCCCGTGCCGGGAAACCGCCTTTAGCCTGTCCGGCCCACTGGACCCCTCCTTGCCAGTGGGCCGGACGCATGTCGGCGTGCACTTCGACCGTGTACGGCCCGGTCCGATTTCAGCGCCGTGAATGAGAGACGCAGCCGGGTTTGCCTGTGGTGTGCGGTGACGTTCCGCCATCCGATGGAATCCGTCGCCCGAGGAAGGTGTCAGCGTGACTTTCCACCGCATATTTCGGTTTCTTGCTATGTAAGCGTGCCCTACCGTGAATTCAGGAAGGAACCGAGTTGTCCAGGAAGTTCGCGGTCCTCACTGCAGTCGCCCTTGGTGCCGTCTGCGGCAGCGCCGGCGTTGCCTCAGCCCACTCGAACACAACCAACGCCACTGGCGGTGACGGCTTTTCGTCGTCCACGGTCGTCGTGAACGGCCAGCAGCAGGGCGTTCTCGTCGTCAACGGCACGCTGGTCGATGGTCGCTGCGTCGCGCCGTGGTCCAACGGTGCCGTCCTCGCCCTCACTCTCGCGCCGCACTCGCGCTACGCCGCCTGCAACACGGCGCTGGTCGACCAGTCGCAGAACGCTCCGACCGCGAGCGGCCTGCTCATGTGACTCCTGCCTCGTAATTCCGAGCAGGTAAACCCCCTCTAAACGCAGTCCGGAAAGGCCAACTCATGCGTAACAAGGTTACGGCCATCTCCGCCGTCGCGGCAGGTATCGTCCTGGCGGCCGGCGGCACCGCCGCGGCCGACAACTGCACGACCGTCAAGGGCGGTGGCGGTTTCTCGTCCTCCCCGGTCGTCGTGAACGGCCAGCAGCAGGGCGTTCTCGTCGAGAACGGCACGCTCGTCGATCTCCGCTGCGTCGCGCCGTGGTCCAACGGTGCCGCCGTCATCGCCGGCACCATCACGAAGAGCTCGCGCTACGCCGCGTGCAACACGGAGAAGGTCGACCAGTCGCAGCATGCCGAGACCCTGGCCGGTCTGCTGTTCTGACCTCCCTGCTGCTCCGATCCGATTCGGAGCAGGGCAGAAGTATCTGCCCGACCCGCCCCTCCCAACCCGAAAGGCGCATCTCATGCGTAACAAGGTAACGGCTCTCACCGCCCTGGCCGCGGGCATCGTCCTCGCGGCCGCCGGCACCGCTGCGGCCGACGACAACACCACCAACGTCACCGGTGGTGGCGGCTTTTCGTCGTCTCCGGTCGTCGTCAACGGCCAGCAGCAGGGCGTTGCCGTCGTCAACGGCGCGGTGATCGACGGTCGCTGCATCGCCCCGTGGTCCAACGGTGCCGTCCTCGGCCTCACCCTCGCGCCGCACTCGCGCTACGCCGCGTGCAACACGGCGACGGTCGACCAGTCGCAGTGGGCCCCGACCGCCGCCGGCCTGCTGTTCTGAGCACTCCCTCAGCCGGGCGGCCCGCCGAGTTCTCGGCGGGCCGTCGTCGGCTCTTCCGCCACCTTCGTGGCGAAACATTTCTGCTTCGACGGTGATCTGCTTCGACGGTGATCTGCTGTGACGGCGAACAGAGGAACCAAGCCGCGATCCGGGCGGCTGCGAACATGCCGAGCGGTGCCCATCTGCTGGTGCTTCCGCCCATGCCCCGCCCGTGAGGAAGCGGCCTTTCCGCGTCTGTCCGCACGTTCCACCACGCTTCCCGAATACGCCGAAGGTCGGCTCCGAGAACTACGGAGCCGACCTGAATCGCCCAGCCGGTCTGTGTCGTCTACTTCTTCTTCTTGGCGATCGGAAGCGCGGCGACCGGCTTGCCGTTGAGAGGGTTCGGCAGCATGCCACCGAAGACGGGCGTTTTCACGACACCCGACTGCTTCACGCCCTCCGCCGTGTTCTTGACGTCGTTGGACAGGTAGCCCGCCGGGAGCTCGGACGCGTTGGGGAGAGTGTGGGCGATCGTCTTCCCGTCCTCGAGGAGGCCCTGCGCCGGCATGTCCGCCGCGAGCGCGGGCCCCGCGGCGCCGGCGATCGCAAGGGTGCCGACAATGACGGCGGCAGCCTTCAGACTCTTCATTGTGTTCCTTTCTCCGTAACTCGTCTTCCGGGCTAACGAGAGAGGGGCGGCACGGGAAACTCCGCCGACCGCAAGTTCCCGGAACTCATACGAAAAGACCTGTTCGCGCGGCCTGTCGCGATGCCTGCGGCCGCGAATGGCCCTGCAAGGCATTCCCATCGGATTATCTGTCATTTCGTCCATCGGTGTCACGCGACTCCAAGCGGGTGATCTCGCACGAGAAACAGCCCCAGGAGAAGGATGTGATTCCGACACAGTTGACGGGTGCGTAGATAAATACAGATAAGTGGCTAGTGTTTCTACCGGATCCGACGCATTTATGTCGAACCTACGAGCGCACACCTTTGCGCTGGGTTCGGAATCTTTCTTCGGAAGGGAAGCCTCGGTCATGCGCATTGCACGTGAGCCGCACGTCCTCCACGTCACTCAGCCCGTCGAGGGCGGTGTCGCCCGGCTCGTGACCGATCTGGCGACGGCACAGCTCGCCGCAGGGCTGCGGGTCACCGTGGCCTGCCCGAGAGGCGGCACGCTGACGGACGCTTTGCGCGCGGTGGGCTGCAGAGTGCTCCACTGGGACGCCACCCGCTCACCGGGGCCCCGACTCCCGGGCGAGGTGCGGCAGTTGGCCCGGCTCCTGCGCTATGTACGGCCCGACGTGGTGCACGCGCACAGCGCGAAGGCGGGGCTCGCGGCGCGGCTCGCGGTGCGCGGCCGGCTCCCCACCGTCTTTCAGCCGCACGCGTGGTCGTTCGAGGCCGTGGACGGAGTCATGGCCCACGCGGCTCTGGAGTGGGAGCGGTTCGGGGCGCGATGGGCGGCCCGTGTCCTGTGCGTGAGCGAGGCGGAGCGGCGTACCGGGGAGCAGTGCGGCATCACCGCCCGGTGGCACGTGGTCCCCAACGGCGTCGACACCCGCAGATTCCGGCCGGAGGGCAACAGCGCGCGGTCGGCAGCGGGCCCCCTCGTCGTGTGCGTGGGACGGCTGTGCCGCCAGAAGGGCCAGGACGTGCTCCTGGAGGCGTGGCCCGCCGTCGTACGGCAACTGCCCGGGGCCCGGCTGGTGCTGGTCGGTGACGGTCCGGACGCGGACCGGCTGTACTGCGGTGCGCCCGCGTCGGTGGAGTTCGCCGGCCCGGCGAGCGACGCCGCCTCCTGGTACCGGGCGGCGGACGTCGTGGTCCTGCCGTCCCGCTGGGAGGGCATGGCACTCGCCCCCCTGGAGGCCATGGCGTGCGCCCGGCCGGTCCTCGTCACGGACGTGGACGGAGCGCGCGAGAGCCTGCCGACCGGCCACCTGCCGTACTGCCTGGTGCCACCGGAGGACCCCCACGCACTGGCGAGAGCGCTGACGGTGCTGTTGCGCCGCGCGCCGCTGCGCGCGGCGCTGGGCGCACAGGGCCGGGCGCACGTGCTCGCCGCCCACGACGTACGGCACGCCGCGGATGCCGTGATCGACGTGTACCGCGAACTGCTGGGCGTCGTCGCCAGGCCGCTCGTCGTACCGAACCAGAGCAGGGAGTCCATCACCACATGACCGCGGAAAGCACCCTTCCCTCTCCCGCCGGGGAGCCTCGGGCGGCGGGGCGCACCGTCTCCGTCCTCGTCCCGCCCGGCCTTGCCGCCGGGCGCGGGCTGCCTTCCGGACGGGGATCCCGCCGTCTGCGGCGAACCTCCTGGACCCCTTTGCTGATCGTCGACGTCAGCGGCGCCCTGCTGGGCGCCCTCGTCGTGCCCGGGGCTCCCGGGCACCCGTTGCTCATCGTCCTCCTCGGTCTCTGTGTGATCGGCCTGAACCGGCAGGCCCTGCTCTACGACACCTCGGTCGTCCCCGGCGTGCTCGACGAACTGCCCGCCGTGTGCGGGCGGGTCGTCGTCGGCTGGGCGTTCGTCACGGCGCTCTCCCCGCAGCGTCCGCTGCCGATGACCGTGCTCGTCACCGCGTGCGCCGTGCACTGCCTGGTGGCCGGCGTGGGCCGCGGAGCGGTGCACGGACACTGCCGCAGGGCGCTGCTGCACCGGCCCCGTCCCGCTCTGGTGGTGGGGCCGGTCCCGGCCGCCCTTCGGGTCGCCGGCGCGTTGCAGCGGTGCCCGGGCTCCGGAGTGCGGCCGGTGGGCATCGTCGCCGACGCCCTGGACTCCGTCCCGGCTCCCGGCGATCGGCCCGCGCTGCCGGTCCTCACCACGGGCGAGGAGGCGCATCGCGCGCTCATCCAGAACGGTGTGGAGACTGTGCTCGTCGTGGGACCCGCGACCCGTGTGCGGAAGGCCTCCCTGCTGCGGGAACTCGCCGCGCTCGGATGCGTGCTGTGGGAGCTCGACGTCGACTCGCCCTCGTACGACCTGCCGGGGCGGCGTGCGGGGGCCGGGCACCTGGCGGGCTTCCCCCGCAGGTTGTTGTGTGCGGGCGGCGGGCGGCGGCGCGACAGTGTGGGCAAGCGGATGCTCGACGTGGTCCTCTCCGGCTCGCTCCTGCTGCTCGTCAGCCCGGTGCTGCTGGTGTGCTCGGCCGTGCTGAGGGCCCTCGACGGGCCGGGCGTGGTGTTCCGGCAGGAACGGATCGGCAAGGACGGACGGCCGTTCACGATCCTGAAGTTCCGCACCCACCGGCCGGCCAGCGCGCACGAGGCCGCGACCCGCTGGAGCGTGGCGGACGCGCAGGACATGAGCCGCTTCTGCCAGTTTCTGCGCCGCACCTCGCTGGACGAGCTGCTCCAGCTGTGGAACGTCTTCCGCGGTGACATGAGCCTGGTCGGACCGCGGCCCGAACGGCCGCATTTCGTCGCCAAGTTCAGCCAGGTCCACCCGGGTTACCCGGCGCGCCACCGGATGCGGGCCGGGATCACCGGACTTGCCCAGATCCACGGGCTGCGCGGCGACACCTCGATCGAGGACCGGTGCCGCTTCGACAACGCCTACATCGACAACTGGTCGCTGTGGCAGGACGTTTGCATCCTGGTGCGCACGGCGGCCCTGTTCGTCCGGCCGACGGGGAGCTGAGCAGCGGTGAGCACTCCCTCGGCAGCCTCGTTCCCGCAGGTGCTGCCGCCGCTGCCGGCGCTGCGCCGGGCCGCCCCCGTCCTGCCCGTGGTGGCGGTCGTCGTCCTGCTGGGGCTGCCGGCCGCACCGGAGAGCAGCGCGACACCCGCCGACGCGGTCTCGGGGCTTGCCGTGCTGTGGGCCGTCGTGCGTACCGCGCGGCAGGCGCGGCACCCGCTGACACGGACGGCCGCGGTCCTGCTCGGGCTGCCGGTGGTGGGCATCGCGGTTGCCGCGGTCGGGGCGCCGACGCCCGGTGACGCCCTCATGGGACTGGCCCGCTATCTGCAGGTGTTCGTGCTCGTCCCGGCCGCGGTGGTGCTGCTGGTGCGGGACCGGCGCGACGCCCGGCTGGTGCTCTGGTCGCTGGTCGGCCTGGCGCTGTGGCAGGGCACGGTCGGGGTGCACCAGTACCTCACCGGGACCGGTGCCTCGTACCAGGGCGCCGACATCCGGGCGGTGGGCACGTTCGGGCCGGCCGACGTGATGGGGATGGCGACGGCAGTCGCGTTCGGGCTGGTGGCGGCGACGGGTCTCGCCCTCGGTGCACACGGGCGGCGGCAGCGGGCCGCGGCGGCGGTGTGCGCGCTGACGCTCCTCGTGCCCCTCGCGCTGTCCTTCAGCCGGGGTGCCTGGATCGCCACGGCCGTCGCCTGCGGGGCACAGCTGCTGCTGGCCGGGCTGCGGCGGGCGGCGAAGGTGCTCGCGGCGGCGGTCGCCGCCGCGGTGGTGCTGGTGGGCGGGCTCGGTGTGGGCGCCACGGCGCTGCAGGAGCGGCTGACCAGCATCACCCAGGTCGCCGACGCACCGGACCAGTCGGTCGTCGACCGCTACACCCTGTGGGCGGCCGCCACCGACATGTGGCGCGGGCACCCGGTGACGGGCGTGGGGCTGAAGGCCTTTCCCGAACACCGGGACGGGCATGCCTCGCTCGCGCTGTCGTCGGGCAGCGACACGGGGGGAGCGGGCCAGGCATTCCGGCGCCAGCCCCTGCTCACCCCGCACAACATGTACCTGCTGGTCCTGAGCGAGCAGGGCCTGCTGGGCCTGCTCACGGTGGTGGGCAGCTGGCTGGCCCTGCTGGTCTGCGCCCTGCGGCGGCTACGGCGGGCCGGACGCGCTTTGGACTGCGCCGTCGCGGCCTGCGGGCTGCTGCTGTGGCAGCTCGTGGACTTCGGCTACGGCGACATCGGCGGGCCCTCCACCGTCCTGACGGCCGTGTGCTTCGGCCTCGGCGCCTGGTGGGCACTGGCACGCGACGCGGTGACCACCACCGATGCGGAGGCGGGCGCGGGATGAGGCCCACATCCGCTGTGCCGAGCGGGACATCCGAGCACGCGGCAGGCGCGGACGGCCTGCGCCCGGCCGACGGCCGCCGGAGCCCGGCGGCCGACGATCCGGCGCAGGCTCCCGCGAGCGGCTCCCTCGCGCGGGCCACGCTTCTCTCCGCGCTGCTGACCGTGGCCGGGTCGCTGCTCGGGCTCGGACGGGACCAGGCGCTCGCGCACTTCTTCGGAGCCGGCGAGGGCACCGACGCGTTCCTGGTGGCCTGGACGGTGCCGGAAATGGCGGCGACGCTGCTGATCGAAGGGGGGATGGCCTATGTGCTGGTCCCCGCGTTCAGCGTGGCGCTGGCCCGGCGGGCGCGCGCGGCCGCCGGCCACGACCCCGTGCGCGCACTGATCGCCTCCTCCCTGCCGCGCCTGTGCCTGGGTCTCGCCGCCGCGGCCGCGGTGCTCATGGCCGGGGCACCGGAACTGGTCTCCCTGCTCGCGCCCGGCCTGCCCGACGCGTCCCTCGCCGTGGACTGCACCCGGCTGGCCTCGACCTGTGTGCTGACCTTCGGACTGGCCGGGTACTGCAGCGCGGCCCTGCGGGCGCACGGCTCGTTCCTCGCCCCGGCGACGATCTCCGCCGCGCTCAACACCGCGATCATCATCACGATGTACGGCCTCGGCGAACGCTGGGGCGTGCGGTCCGCCGCGCTCGGGGTCGCGCTCGGGGGGTGCTGCATGCTCCTCGCCCAGGCCCCGTCCCTGTGGCGCAGGCTCGCCGCGAAGCCCCGCCCGCAGGCCTGGTCGGCGAACTCCGGGGGCGACGGCCGGCCGCTGACGTTCGCCGTGGTCGCGACGGTGCTGCTGTTCGTCCTGTGCCGGCAGTCGCAGGTCCTCGTCGAGCGCTACTTCGCGTCCGGGATGCCCGCCGGCGCCATCTCACACCTCAACTACGCGCAGAAGGTCGCGCAGTTGCCCATGTCCCTGGCGCTGATGGTCTGCGTGGTCACCTTCCCGGTGCTGGCGCGGGCCGTCGCCGAGGGCGACCTGCGGCAGGCCCGGGACCGGACCGAGCGGGATCTCGTGCTGGTGGGCTCGCTCGTACTGCTGGGCGCCGCCATGGTCGTGGCCTGTGCGCCGCAGATGATCCAGCTTCTCTTCCAGCGCGGCGCGTTCACGGCCGCGGACACCGCCGCGACCGCCTCCGTGATGCGGGTGTACGCGTTCGGGCTGCTGGGTCACACCCTCGTGGGCGCACTCGTGCGGTCGTACTTCTCCGCCGGACGCGCGACCTGGTACCCGCTGGGCGCGATGGTGGTGGGCCTGATCGTCACCATCGGCGTCGGTGCCTGGACGGTGGGGTTCTGGGGCGCGCCCGGCATCGCCGCGGCCAACGCCGCCGGCATCACCCTCACCGCTCTGCTCCTGCTGCACGGGCTGGGTGCGCACAGCGTCGCGGTGCGCGTCCCACGGGTCGTCGCCGAACTGGCCAAACCGGTGGGCGCGGCCGTGTGCGCCGCCACTGCCGGACTCGTCTGCACGCAGCCGTTCGCCTCGCCGCCGGCCGCCGTCGCCGCGGGCTGCGTGAGCGTGTCGGCCGTCTTCCTCCTGCTGGTCTGGGCTCTCGACATGGCAGGCACCCGGTCCCTCCTGCTGTCCGCCGCACACACCGTGCGGCGCTCCGTCACAAGAAGGTTCTGCCATGGCCGTTGACGTCCCCGTACCCCAGCAGCCGACCGGACCGGACCTGGCGCCGGCCGAGCGAGAACGCCCCAGGCGGGGTCCCGTCGCCTGGGTGGCCATATACCACTCCGTCTCGGACCACCCGGACGACCCGTACAACGTCACGGTCTCTCCGGCCCGGCTCGACCGCCAGCTCGCCTGGCTGCACGGCCGCCGTCTGCGCGGGGTCAGCATGCAGGAGCTGCTCGCCGCGCGTGCGCGCGGAGCGGAGCGCGGGCTGGTGGGGCTCACCTTCGACGACGGCTACGCCGACTTCGTCACCGCGGCGCTGCCCGTCCTGAGCCGGTGGCAGTGCGGGGCCACGGTGTTCGTGCTGCCCGGGCGGCTCGGCGGCGAGAACGACTGGGACCCGCTCGGCCCGCGCAAGCGGCTCCTCGACGCGGACGGCATCCGCCGGGCCGCGGCCGCGGGCATCGAGATCGGCTCGCACGGCCTCACCCACGTCGACCTCACCCGGGCCACGCCCCACGATCTGCGAGCCGAGGTCCACCGCAGCCGTACGTTGTTGGCCGAGCTGCTCGACGCCGACGTCCAGGGCTTCTGTTACCCCTACGGCCTGGTCGACGCGCGCGTCATGGCCGCCGTGCGCGAGGCCGGTTACGGCTATGCCTGCGCCGTCGCTCCCGCCCCCGGCCTCTCCGGCGACCTCGCGCTGCCCCGGCTCCACATCGGCCGGGCCGACATCGCCGTGCGCCTGGAGCTGAAGAGACTTCGAGCCCGCGTCCGCGGCCGAGCCCTGGAGGCCCGGTGAAAGCCCTGCACATCATCACCGGTCTCGGTGTCGGCGGCGCGGAGCAGCAACTGCGCCTGCTGCTGCGGCACCTGCCGGTCCGCTGCGACGTGGTGACGCTGACCAACCCCGGCCCGGTCGCCGAGGGACTGCGGGCCGACGGCATCCATGTCACCCACCTGGGCATGGGCGGCAACCGCGACCTCGGCGCCCTGCCCCGCCTGACCGGGCTGATCCGGGCCGGCAGCTACGACGTCGTGCACACGCATCTGTACCGGGCCTGTGTGTACGGCCGCTTCGCGGCGCGTCTGGCAGGGGTACGGGCGGTGGTGGCCACCGAGCACTCGCTGGGCGACACCCTGATCGAGGGCCGCCTGCTGACCACGGGCGTCCGGGCGCTGTACCTGGTCGGCGAGCGCCTCGGCCGTGCCACGATCGCGGTCTCGCCGACGGTGGCCGAACGGCTGCGCCGGTGGGGTGTGCCCGAGGGGCGCATCCACATGATTCCGAACGGCATCGACGCTCCCCAGCTCCGTTACGACGCGGTCCGGCGCAAGGAGGCCCGTGCCGTCTACGGGATTCCCGAGGACGCGTACGTCGTCGGCGGCATCGGCCGTCTCGCCGTCGGCAAGCGCTTCGACGTGCTCGTTCGCGCGCTGGAGCGACTCCCCGGCGATGTACGGCTGCTGCTGGTCGGCGGCGGCAGCGAGGAGGAGGTGCTGCGCTGCACCGCCCAGGAGCTGGGGGTCGCCGACCGGATGGTGCTGACGGGTGAACGGCCGTATCTGCCGGACCCCCGGGACGGCACGCCCGACCTGGCCTGCCTGCTGTCCGCGATGGACGTGCTCGCCGCCCCGTCGGTCGAGGAGGCCTTCGGCCTGGCCGTGCTGGAGGCGCTCGCGGCCGGGCTCCCCGTGCTGTACACGACGTGCCCGGCCGTCGACGACCTGCCGCCGGAGGCCGCACCGGGCGCCCGGCGGGTGACGGGCGGCACCGAGGCGTACGCCCGGGAACTGCTGCGGCTGCGTGCGGCAGGACCCGGCGTACGCGCCGCCCCGGACGCCGTGCGGCACTACAGCATCGAGCGCACCGCCGGGCAGCTGATGGACGTGTACACGGCCGTCCTGTCCGGCTCAACCTGGAAGTGAGGCCCTGATGACCGACAACCCGACACCGCCCGTACGGCTGCCCCGCCGGCTTCTCGGGCGCCCGGCGCGGCTGCTGCTGCGGTGGCTGGTCCCGGCCGGCGCGATTCTCGGCGCGGCGGCGGGCGGCGCGTACGGAGTGCTGAAGCCACCGCAGTACACGGCCACGAGCTACGTCATCGCCGTACCGGCCGAGACATCGAGGTCCGACCCGGCGGCGGCACTCGGATTCGCGCAGGCGTACGGCCGTGTCGTGACGCAGCTCGCCGTGCTGGGGGCGGCACAGGAGGAGGCGGGCGTGCCGGTGGAGAAGCTGAGCAGGAGTGTGCGGGCCGCGACCTCGCCCGACGCACCGATGATCGCGATCACGGCGACCTCCGGGCGCCCCGGCCGGGCCGCCGTCATCGCCAACGCCGTGTCCCGCGCCCTGACCGTGCAGGCCGACCAGGCGAAGAAGGAGACCGGCATCCGCCTCGTGGGCCTGTCCCGCGCCCTCAGACCCGCCGCGCCCTCGTCCGCGTCCCCGGTGCTGACCACCCTCGTGGGCGCGAGCGGCGGAGGTCTGTTGGGCGGCCTCGCGCTGCTGGCCCGGCCGCGGCGGGCGGCGACGGACGGGGACCGGGGCCGGACACAGCTGCCCGGCCCGGCCCCCGCCGCCGACACCCAAGGGGTGCTGTCATGACCGGGTCCGGCCACGCGCTGTCGGTGGAGATCTGCACGGACGGGCACGCGTTCGCACAGCTGGCGGGGGAGTGGGAGCACCTGTACCGGGCCTGCCGGTCCGCGACACCGTTCCAGAGCCACGCCTGGCTGCACTCGTGGTGGCTGTCGTACGGAACGCCGGGCGGGCTCCGGCTCGTCCTGGTGCGCGCGGGCGGTGAACTGGTGGCTGCGGCACCGCTGATGCGCGTACACAGCCCGTTGCCGGCACTGGTGCCCATCGGCGGCCGCATCTCCGACTTCTGCGATGTGCTTCTTGACGAGACGATGGCCGAGCAGGGGGCCCGGGCGCTGGCGGACACCCTGGCCGACATGGCCCGCACCGCCCTGATCGACTTCCGCGAGGTGCGGCCCGGCAGCGCGGTGGAGCGGGTCTACCACTCCTGGCGCGGCCCGCGCCGACGGCTGAGCGACTCCGAGTGCCTCGAAATGCCCGCCCTCCCCATGAACGAGTTGGTCAAGCGGCTGCCCAGGGCGGGCGCCCAGCGGGTGCGCAACAAGCTGAACAGGGTGAAGAAGCTCGGCGTCGAGTGGCGCACCGTGGATCACCGTGAGGCGGACACGGCGTTGCGGCGGATGCTGGAGCTGCACCGGCTGCAGTGGCAGGGCAGGAAGGTGACACCGGAGCATCTGCGGCCGCGCTTCCTCGACCACCTCGTCCGGTCGGTGGTTCCCATGGCCCGGTGCGGCGAGGCCGTGGTGAAGGAGTACCTGCTGGAGGACGAGGTCCTGGCCGTCGATCTGAGCTTCCAGTCGAGCCAGTTGGTGGGGAAGTACCTGAACGGGGTTCACCCGCGGTTGCGCGAGCTGAAGCTGGACGTGACGACGATGATGCTCAGCGCCGCCGTCGACGACCTGTCCTCCGCAGGGCCCACGGTGCTGAGCCTGTTGCGCGGCAAGGAACCGTACAAGTACCGCTGGCTTCCCGAGACCGTCGTCAACCAGCGCCTGCTGCTGGCCCGCCGACGCACCGCACCGCTGCTCGCGGCAGCCGCCTGCGAGGCCGCCGCGCGGGACCGGGCAAAGAGGATCCTGCGCGGGTCCGCCACGTCCGGATCCGCCGGGTCCCTGTAGCGCCGCGCACCTGGTGCCGCGGCACTAGTTCAGGAGTCTCGTCGGCTTGCACGGGCAGGCGGACCGCCCGGCGAGCGGGGTCTCTGCCGCCGGAGTCGTAGCCGGAGCGAGAGTCGGAGCCGGACTCGGACTCGGGCTGGGATTCGGACTCGGCTGGGGCTCCGGTGCGGTCGTGGGCGCGGGCGAGCCGGGCACCGACGGCTCCGGTTCCGGCGTGCGCTGACCGAACAGCGCCGCGCGGTAGAGGGCGGCTGCCCGGTCATTGGTGGAGCACAGCCACACCCCGTGCGGACAGTAGTCGGCGATCGTGTTGTACAGCGGCTTGTGCTCGTCCATCCATGCGAGCATGCGCAGCATGTACGTCACACTGTCGCCGTTGTGATAGAGACCCCACTCGGGATACGAGATCGGCTTGCCGTGCGCCTTCGCGAAGTCGACTTGGTACTGCAGGCCGTAGGGCTCGGACACCTGCTTGTCGAAGGTGATTCCGGTCGGCTGGTCGTAGGAGTCCATGCCGACGATGTCGACGACGTCGTCACCGGGATAGCACTCCGGCCACGGAACCGAGTCCGCACCCCGGTTCGGGGCGAAGTCGAACCTGAACTTCTGACCGGGCACCGAGCGCATGGCGGTGACGATGCGCCGCCAGTACGTCTTCCAGTCCTCCGGAGCGGGACCGCAGCGGTGGGTGTACGTGACGCCGTTCATCTCCCAGCCGAGCACGAGCACCGTGTCCGGCGCCCCCAGGTCGACGAGATGCTGGGCCAGCGCCTGGAAGTGCTCGTCGAACTCGCCCGACGCGGCGCGTCGCAGCAGTTGTCTGACCTCCGCGTCGGGGAGGTGCGCCTCGTTGCGTTCCATCAGCGGGACATTGAGCACGAAGAGCCGGTCGTCCTTGGCCCGCCGCCAGTCGACCCAGCTGTCGAGGAAGCCCGGCGCGCCCTCGATGTTGCTCCACAGGTCCCCCGGCAGGTACGTGCGCCCCACCTGCACCTCGGTGCCGCCGAGCCAGCGGCTGAACCCGCTCATGAGCTTCACTCCGCTGGGCCCGTAGTTGAGGTACGCACCGAACGCGGACGAGCGCGTCGCCTCTGCCGTCGGCGGAGCCCCGCCCGCGGGGCATGGGAGAGGTCCGGGACCGGCGGACCGCGCGGCCGGCACGCAGCGCAGGGGAGCTCGGTTCCCTGCGGGGTCGGTCTTGAGGGCCGGGCTGGGTACGACAGACGCTGACGCGAACACTCCGGCGGTGATGAACGCCAGTCGCCTGAGGGTGGACCGGCGACGCTCAGACGTCATTCCCACTCCTTTGGTGCGTCTACGCCCCGTAGGCTGAGGCATGGACATATATACGCTAATTGCACCAAATGAGTCGGGCGGCTCGGCGTTGATCGCCCGCAAGGATGACCGAACGGGACGCCTGATCCGTGTCCGCCGCGCCCCGGTCTCAGGGCGCGGCGGACACGGAGGAGAGGCGGCGGGTGCCGGGCGCGAGGCGCTCGGCACCCGGTGCACTACCGGCGGGACGTGGTCCGGCCTCGCCGGTACAGCAGGGTTCCGGCGGCCAGCAGCGCCCCGCTGGCCGCCGTGGCCGCGAGGACGCTCTCGGCGCCGGTCTCGGCCATCTGCGGAGGCGTCTTCACCGGAGGAGCCGGCGTCTTCGACGGCATCGGCGTCGGCTTGGGCGACGGGGTGCTCTGCGGGGGCGGAGGTGTCTTGGTCGGCTGGCTGGGTGTGGGCGTGGGCGACTCGCTGCACCCGCAGCCGTCGTCCCCGTACGAGGACGAACCGTCGCCGTACGAGGACGAACCGTCGCCGTACGAGGACGAGCCGTCGCCGTACGAGGTCGTGGCGGTCGCCGACGGGGTCGTGGCGATCGCCGATCCGGCGTCGGCGTCTGCCGATGCGGACGGAACGCCTGTCGATGCGGGCTCGGGGGCGCCCGTCTCGTCCAGGGCGTCGGGGGTGTCCCACTGACTGGTGATGCCCGACAGCACAGAGGACGTGTCCGCCCCGGTCCCATGCGTGAGGGTGTCCGCGGACGCCCATGTGCCGTACAGAGACAGGGCGGTTGTCGCGGCAGCGGCCACGACCAATCCCTTGCTCAGGGTCTGTCGCACTCTCGTTGTCTTTCTCTCGGGGGGAAGGGAAGCCGGCCCTGGAGCACCGGGTTCCACAGGGTCGTCGCAGGGGCCGTCACGCCGCACGTTGACACCCGCTATGACCTGCAGACTGTGAACGAGATGTGGACGCCCGAAGACACCGAGAAGTGTTAAATGTTGGGGAATTCACCCGATCGCCCGACTGTGCCCGATGGGCTCACTCGCCGTACAGCGCCTCGATCTGCTTCGCGTACGCGATCGTCACCGCGTGCCGCTTGACCTTCAGGGACGGCGTGAGCAGCCCGTTCTCCTCGCTGAACTCGCCCTCGACCAGCGTGAAGGCGCGGATCGACTCGGCACCTGAGACGGCCTCGTTGGCGTAGTCCACGGCTCGCTGCACGTCGGCACGCATCCGCGGGTCCCGGACGACCGCCGACATCGGCGTGTCCGCGGGCAGTCCGCGGACCGACAGCCAGTGGGCGACCGCCTCGGGGTCGAGGGTGACGAGGGCGGCGACGAAGGGGCGCCGGTCGCCGACGACGAGGCACTGACCGACGGGCGGGCGGCTGCGCAGACGGTCCTCCAGGACGGCCGGGGAGACGTTCTTGCCGCCGGAGGTGACGAGGATGTCCTTCTTGCGGCCGGTGATGGTGAGGTAGCCGTCGTCGTCGAGGGCGCCGAGGTCGCCGGTGGCGAACCAGCCGTCGGTGAGCGCCTCGTCCGTGGCGGCCGGGTTGTTCCAGTACGCCCCGAAGACCACGCCTCCCTCGATGAGGACCTCCCCGTCGTCGGCGATGCGGACCGCGGTGCCGGGGACCGGGAGGCCGACCGTGCCAGGGCGCGGCCTCAGCGGCGGCACGATGGTGGCGGCGGCGGTGGTCTCGGTCAGGCCGTAGCCCTCGTAGACGATGATGCCGGCCGCGTAGAAGAAGAGACTGAGGTTGCGGTCGAGCGGGGAGCCGCCGCTGATGGCGTAGCGCATCCGGCCGCCCAGCTCCTTGCGGATGCGCCGGTAGACCAGCAGGTCGTACAGCGCCCAGGCCGCGTACAGGCCGATCCCCGGCCTCCTGCCCGTACCGAGGAACCTGTTCAGATACGCCTCCCCGAAGCGCACCCCGATGCGGTCGGCGCGGTCGAAGGACGCGCCCCGGCCGATCTTCTCGGCGGTGGCGCGCCCGGTGTCGTGGATCTTCTCGAACAGGTACGGCACGCCGACCAGGAAGGTGGGACGGAACTCCTTGAACATCGGGCGCAGTTCGTCCGGCCTGATGCTCGGGCAGTGGCCCAGCTCGATCCGGGCCAGCAGACAGGCGATCTGCAGGGTGCGGCCCAGGATGTGCGCGAGCGGCAGGAAGAGAAGGGTGGAGGCGACCTGGCCGGTGACTTCCTTGAAGATCGGATGGAGCAGTTCGACCGTGTTGGCGGCCTCCGCGTACAGGTTGGCGTGGGTGAGCACACAGCCCTTGGGCCGCCCGGTGGTGCCGGAGGTGTAGCAGACGGTGGCCACCGCATCGGGGGTCAGGGCCGTACGGCGTTTGGCGACCTCCTCGTCGGGGACGTCCCGGCCGAGGGCCACGAGTTCGGTGAGCGCCCGGGCGTCCAGCTGCCACAGGCGCGGGGGCTCGGGGTGGCCGGCCGTGCCGGTGGTGACCGTCTCGGCGTTCTCGGCCGTCTCGGTGACGACGAAGCGGGCGCCGGAGTCACGGACGATCCACTCCACCTGCTGGGCGGACGAGGTGGCGTAGACCGGGACGGTCTGGCCGCCGGCGGCCCAGATCGCGAAGTCCAGGACCGTCCACTCGTAGCGGGTGCGGGACATCACGGCGACACGGCCGCCGGGTTCGAGGCCGGCGGCGATCAGCCCCTTGGCGACGTCGGTGACCTCGCGGGCGAAGGCCGCGGCGGTCACCGGGCGCCAGATGCCGTTCTCCCGGCGGCGCAGGACCACGGCGCCGGGGGCCTCCTCCGCGTTGATGTACGGGATGTCGGCGGTGCTGTCCCCTTCGTTCCGCGGCGCCAGGGGAGCCGTGCGGACCTCGCGCACCGTGCCGCTCTCGTCCCTGATCCGCTCGACCCGGGTACGCGCCGCCAAGTCGGTGCGCAGCTGAGCCCGTTTCAGATCCCTGCGTACGCCCATGACGGCTCCCGGTCGCGGCTCGGCTGACGTGCTGCGCTACGTACCCATGCGGACTTACTGCAGAGTCAACTTACTCACGCGTAGGAGATGGTCAATGGGTCCGGCACACATGTGCGCAGCCACGGCGACCCGCGTTGCCCCGAATGGGCGGGCCGTTCACCGGGTCCCCGGGATGGCCGTGACGTGTCGTCTGATCAGGGACGATCCAGCGTTCTTGAGGGACAGTCGGGTACCCGGCGCGCTTGATCGGTTGCAGATGGTGGTGGGTGATTTCACGGTGGGCACAAGATCCGACGCACCATCGAAAGGAACCCCCATGCGTGGTCTGTCCGTACGGCGTCTCGCGTCCACCGCACTCTGCGCCGCCCTCCTGGCCGGCGTCACCGGCCCGGCCGCCGTCGCGGCCGACTCCGCCCGGGAGCGTGTTCCTGCGGCGTCCCACGCGCCCGTCCCCGGCGCGGACGCGCTTCTCGCGCAGGTCACGAGCCTCGGCAATCTCGGGACCGTGCTCGCCCCGGTCACCAACCTGCTCAACGCGGTGCTCAAGGCCGACAACGGCCAGCTCCCCGCCGACCAGGCCGCCCAGCTCGTCCAGGCCGCCAAGGACGCCATCGCCAAGGTGACCGCGGTGGTGCCGGCGGCCTCCAGCTCACTGTCCTCGCCCGCCGAGGCCGCGGGCGACACCAAGGCGCGGGCCGACCTCGCGAGCGACGCGCTCGCCGCGCTCACCAAGGCGCTGGACGCCCTCCTGAAGGCCATCACCTCCGGTGACGCCGGTCAGGTCGTCCCCGCGCTCACCGGCGTACTGACCGGCCTCGTCAACTACCTCGCCGCCCTCCTGCTCTCCGGCGGCCTGCCCGCCGTCAACCTGCCCGGGCTGCCGGCGCTGCCGACCCTGCCGGGCCTGCCGACGCTGCCCGGCCTGCCCGTCGCGACCTCCTAGCCGCCGGTACAGCCGTGGCGCCGGACCCGCGTTCCGGCGCCACGGCAGCCGCCGAAGATCCGGCGCAACGGCTGTCGCCGAAGAAAGGAACACGTGGAGTCCCTGAAGGCGCCGGCGCCCCGGACGGTGGGTGGCGGCCGCGGTCTCGCGCTGCTCCTGGTGCTCACCGGCGCGGCCGGACTGCTGGCGTCCTGGGTCATCACCCTCGACGAGTTCAAGCTGCTCGAGAACCCGGACTTCACACCGGGGTGCAGCCTGAACCCGGTGGTGTCCTGCGGCAGCGTCATGAAGAGCGCACAGGCCTCGGTCTTCGGCTTCCCCAATCCGATGCTGGGTCTGGTGGCCTACGGCGTCGTGATCTGCGTCGGCATGAGCCTGCTGGCCGGCGCCGCCTTCCCCCGCTGGTACTGGCTGACCTTCGACGCGGGCTGTCTGTTCGGGATCGGGTTCGTGACGTGGCTGCAGTTCCAGTCGCTGTACCGGATCAACGCGCTGTGCCTGTGGTGCTGTCTGGCCTGGGTCGCCACGATCGTGCTGTTCTGGTACGTCACGTCGCTCGCCGTACTGCACCGGTTCCTGCCCGCACCGGCCGCGCTGCGGACGTTCCTCGCCGAGTTCACCTGGGTGCCGCCGCTGCTGCACACCGGCATCGTCGGCATGCTCGTCCTGACCCGATGGTGGGATTTCTGGACCGGCTGACCAGGCCGGGCGCTCGAGGAACCCGCGCCGTCCCCGTCACCGGTTCCGGCGCCGCGGTCACCGCTCTGGCCGCACTGCGGTGACCGGGAAGGTCGTCCGGCGGTTACCGGTACCGACAACCGAAACGGACGAGGAGTGAACGATGGTCCTAGGCATCGGCGGGGTGCCGGCGGGCGGGCGGCGCGGGACGCCGGCCGCTCGCGGAGCACGGTCCCTGGGCAGAACACGGCGGGATGTGACGCGGGGGCTGCTCGCCTCGGCCGTCGCCGCGGCGCTCGCCCCGCTGGCCGCGGCCTGCCGGCCCCCGCGTGATCAGGACGGCCGGCCGGCCACCGGCTTCGACGAGACCTATCACGGCCGCCACATCCGCGGCGTCCAGGTCGCCACGGCACGGCGGGTGGCCGGCGGCCGGTGGGACGTCACGGTCGACGGCCGGCCGCTGCACCTGATGCGTCGCGCCGACGGAAGCTGGCTGAGCATGGTCGACCATTACCGCTCGTTCCCGACACCGCTCGCCGCGGCCCGCGCGGCGGTCGACGAACTGGGTCCCGGAGAGCAGCTGCGTGACCTGGCACCGGGCTCGATGGACGGAGGGCCGATGCGCATGGGGGGCGGGCATGGCGTACACGCGTAAGAACGTCAGCAAGCTGACGCGCACCGAGCGGCGACGCTTCGTGGACGCCCTGCTGGAGGTCAAACGGCGCGGCGAGTACGACGAGTTCGTACGGACGCACATCGCGTACAACACCCCCGACGGCGAGTCCGGGCTGCGCACCGCCCACATGGCGCCCTCCTTTCTGCCCTGGCACCGCAAGCTCCTGCTGGAGCTGGAGCGGGCGCTGCGCCGGGTGGACGAGTCGGTGACGGTGCCGTACTGGGACTGGACCCGCGACCGCTCGGCCACCTCCCTGCCGTGGACCGCAGATCTGCTCGGCGGTAACGGACGGAACGGGGACCGGCAGGTGATGACCGGTCCGTTCGCCCACCGGGCGGGCCACTGGACCATCAAAGAGAGCGTGACCGACGTGAAGTTCCTGACCCGCGACCTCGGCCGCGCCCGCGACCCGATCGCGCTGCCGACCCACGACGACCTGGAGAAGGCGCTGGCCGACCCGGTCTACGACACGGCGCCCTGGGACTCGACGGTCACCAAGGGGTTCCGCAACAACCTGGAGGGGTGGGGGACGGGCCGGGGCAGCCCCTCCTGGCGCAACCACAACCGGGTGCACCGCTGGGTCGGTGGGGTGATGCTCGGCGGCGCCTCCGTCAACGACCCCGTCTTCTGGCTGCACCACTCCTTCGTCGACCTGCAGTGGACCCGCTGGCGGCAGCGGCACAGCGACCACCGCTATCTCCCGGACCGGCCGCCGGCCGCGGGCAACGCCCAGCACGGCCGGATCGTGGCCCGGCACGAGAAGATGCCGCCGTGGAACATGACGCCCGATGAGCTGGAGGACATGAGCGAGATCTACCAGTACGGGTGAGGCCGGTTCGCGGGAGGGGCAGGGTCCGCATGCTCCTCCAACGCGACGAGCCGTGACCGGTCACGGCCGTGAAGGTGCGCATCACCCCCATGTACAAAGGGAGTTCGGCTCCGTGAGTACCTCGTTCCACGAGGACGAACTCGCGGACGCGCTCCCCGACTTCGACATCGTCGTCACCCTGTCGGTCGATCGCTTCGCCGTTCGATGCGCTACACGTTCCGCTGAAATGTCGGCGACACGATGGCCACCGCTCACCCGCACGGCATCCCCTTGATCGATTCTGTGTCTTCTGCGAACGGAGACGCCCCGTGCGAATTTCTGACATCCAACGCTGCGAGGTCCGGCCCGGACGGCTCGTCGAGTGGACGTTCAGCCCGGCGACCGTCGCGGCGGCGGCAGCGCTGCCGCCGGATCCGCGGCCGCCTGCATACATCCAGGAGGGGCACATCAGAACGGCGCGGTCGGTGCGCGAGGACGGCCTGTTCGTGCCGACCTGGCTCGGTACGGCGTTCGACCTGCCGGGCCGCGCCGACCTCGACGCGCTGGAGGAGGCGCTGCGTCGCTGGACGCTGCGCCACGAGACGCTGCGCAGCGGCTTCCGCTGGGCCGGCGACGACATGCGGCGGTTCACCCTCGACGGGGACGATGTGTCGCTGCGCCGCGAGATGGTCGGCGACTTCGCCGACGCGGACGCACTGGTCCGGTATCTGCAGGACCGATTCGACGTCGCGGCCGACGCGCTCGGCTGGCCGAACCTCATCTATGCGGCGGTCGTCCGCGACGACTCCACCAGCGTGTACCTGGCTTTCGACCACACCAACGTCGACGCCTACTCCCTCCAGCGCATTCCGGAGGAGATCCACGAGCTGTACGCGGCGGGCATCGCGGGCCGGACGGTCGCCGGACCACCGGTCGGCAGCTACGTGGACTTCTGCGAGCTGGAGCGGACGAACGCGGACGGGATCGACGACACACACGCGATCGTGGACCGCTGGCGGGAGTTCATCGCCCGGTGCGACGGGAAGCTGCCGAGCTTCCCCGTCGACCTCGGTGTCCGGCCCGGCGGCGCACTGCCCACCCAGAGGCTGATGCGCGAATGGCTCGTGGACGCGGACGACGCCGCCGCGTTCGAGGCGTACTGCCGGCCCTACGGCGGCAGCCTGGTGGGCGTCCTGGCGGCAACCAGCCTGATCGTCCACGAGATCGGCGGACAGCCGGTCTACCGCACGGTCGTGCCGTTCCACACCCGGTTGAAGTCCACGTGGTCGGACTCCGTGGGCTGGTACGTCGGCGGCGCCCCGATCGAGGTGCCGGCGGCACGGGACTTCGACGGTGCGCTGGCCGCGGTGCGCGCCCAGTTGCACGCCAACCGCTCGCTGGCGCGCATGCCACTGGCCCGGGTGCTGCGCCTGCTCGGCGCGGACTTCCGCCCGACCTCGCCCGACCTGTACTCGATCGTCTCGTACGTCGACGCCCGCGTCGTCCCCGGTTCCGAGCGCTGGGCCGAGCGGAACGCGTACGGGCTGATCCGGGTGTCGTACGGCGACCAGGTGTGCGCCTGGGTCAACCGGTTGCACGAGGGCCTGTGGTTCGCCGCCCGCTACCCGGACACCGACGTGGCCTACAAGAACATGCAGCGGTATGTCGAGGGGCTGCGGAACCTCGTCGTTTCCGTGGCCGCACACGACCGCAACCGGGCCGTGGAGCCGACCTTTTCATAACACCGCGGACACCACACTTCCTGGCCCCGGACAACTCCACCTTTGTGCAGTGGTGTTGGGAATCCCTTTTGCTTCACGGAAGGACGGCCTCGCGCCTTCGTCAAGTGAGGCTTCGTCAGGCCGGGTTGTGTGTTCGACCCATGCTTCGGGGGTCCCCGAATGCCCCCATGTGCCCTCTTGGACACGGATATCCACCAGTGTGGAATACCCCCGATAACTACTGCTAGTGTTCATTCAGTCACGGTAGGCAATCAGCCTCGATGTACAGGCAATGAAGAACCGAGGGTTCCATGCGTAAGCTTCAGCAGGTCGTGATCGCAGCAGCAGTGGCGGCCGGCGGTCTGTCCGCCATGGGTGCCGGCGCCGGTACTGCCTTCGCCAACGAGGACGGGCTCAAGGTGACCGACCTCTACCGCCCCTACCAGGAGTGCAGTCCGCAGACGGTGGCACAGAACGACATCCCGATCGGGGTGCTCGGTCTCGGCCAGACCCTCGACACCACCTGCGGCCAGTTCAACAACGCCTTCACTGGCTGAGGTCGGCGGCGTAGTCGTCCGCGACGCTTTCCGCGGGCCCTTCGGGGTCACCCTCCGAAGGGCCCTGTTCACGCCCGGCCGCCCGAAGCGCGAGGCCGCTTCCCCGGCCCGCATTCCGTCGCGCCGGCTCTGAAGTCCGGTGCGTCGACGAGCGGTTGCCGGCATCGCGCTCATCGGCGCGCGGGGCGCCCCTCACAAAGGAAACGCATCCACATGTTCAGTAGGAAGAAGATCGCGGCCGTCTCGGGGCTTCTCGGCGGCCTCGCCGTGACCTGTACCGGCATCACTCAGGCATACGCCGGAGGAGGCCCGGGCATCTGCACTCGCGACCTTCAGGGCAATGTCACCTGCATCCAGCGGATCGAAGGTGAGCTGTCCGACGATGGCGGGTTCTTCCCCCACCAGGAGAACTGCCTGCCGACGCAGCCCTTCACGTTGCCCGCTCCCCTGGGCAACGGGAAGACGCGGATCGGACCCGAGGTGACCTGTTCCGACACGAAGCCGGCCGGCGACAAGGCCGACTCCAAGGTGGAGCTGCCCGGACTGCTGGGCTGAGCCTCGGGGCGGAACCTTCCGACTCCTCCCTTGACTTCCGAGTGGCGGATGGCCGGACCAGGGTGACCTGGACCGGCCATCCGCTGTTTCTGTGTCCGTGCGTCGTGCCGTTCTCCGGGGTGCGGTCGATCCCGGGACCGCGCATCGCACGCGTCGGCGGGCAATCGGGTGAGCGCCCTCAATTGCCCGTGACTCGGGCGCGGGGAAACGTCGTTGGATTCCAGGGGCGATGTGAAACGGAAAAGCGCCGTGTGATGAACCGACACGGCGAAAGGGGGCGAAGATCCCAAATTGCTACGATTCGTGTGTATATGCTCACACTACGTAGTCAAGTCAGGGCTTCACGCCCAGGCAAGAAAGGATCGAACATGCGTAAGTTTCAGCGCGCTGCGGTCGTAGCCGCAGCGGTCGCGGGACTGTCCACCTTCGGCGTCGGCGTCAGCTTCGCCGGTGGCGGCTACGATGACGCCCCTCCGCAGCTCACCGCGGTGGCCAACTCGTCGGCCAACGCCGTGGCCACGTGGGGTGGCTACTACACCGAGCCGCAGCACGAAGCCCCGCAGGAGCAGGCGCAGGCGCCGGCCCAGGCGCAGGAGGAGCCTGCCAAGGAGTCCGCCCCCGAAGAGGGTTACGGTCAGTACTCCTCGGACGGCGACAAGTAAAGAAGCGCCGAGGGCTCGATGTGCAAGTTCCGGCGCGCCGCGGTCGCAGTCGTAACGGTCGCGAGGTTGTCCACCCGCGGCGTCGGCTTCGATGGTCCGCAGGTCACCACGGTGACCTCCGCGCGGACCAGCGCTCTGGCCGCGTGGTCCCCCTAGACCGTTGCTCAGGTCGTCGCGCCGCAGTCCGCATCCTGGTCGGCCCGGTGGCCGATCGATTCGCGGACCATCGCGTCGCACATGGCCTCGGAGCGCCACGACGGACGCATCGACATCCTTCAGAACACCATACGCACATCGCACGATCTGAACGTCCGTGTCCTGGATCAACTCGGGCCGTTCAACGGTGTGCTGAGTGACACCCTCAATGGCAAAGGCAGCCCGGACGCGCAGCAGACCCATCAGGGCGCGCGTCCGGGCTGCAGCAATGCCGCCGTCGGACGCGGCTGACAGTGCGTCCAGGCGCTGGGTCCCCTGTTTCCACCTTCCCAAGGCTCGGGCGCGTGCCGGTCAACGGCGCAGACGTCCGGGCCTCGATGTGCAAAGGAACAAAGCGCATGTTCAGTCGACAGACAATCGCCACCGTCTCGGGGCTCATCGGAGGTCTCGCCGTGATCTGTGTGGGCGCCGCGCAGGCGTACGCCGATGAATCCCCGGGCGAGTGCAAGACCTCCTCCCTCGGCGACACCATCTGTGTGCGCAAGAGCGAGACCGTCAAGAAGGACAAGGAAGGGAAGTACTTCGTCAAGCAGACGCAGGACTGCTCGACGATCGACCGGCCCCGTCTGGTGTTTCCCGATGACAACCTGCTGAGCGACGGGTCCAGCGGGTCCACGAACGCCGGCCCGGTCGTGGAATGTTCCAACAAGGCGCAGCTGCCCAAGGGCCTCAAGGTGCCTCACCCCAGGTTTTGAGGTGCGAGCGGCGAATGCCGGACCGGGATCGCTCCCGGTCCGGCATTTCGGGTTTCTGGTCCTCCCGTGACACAAAAGCCCCGGTGCCCCGGCCTGTGGCCGGGGCACCGGGGAGAGGTTCTTGCTTACTTCCCGCCGACGCTGTTGTTGCAGCCCATGGACGAGCCCATGGAGGTCTCCTGCGCGCCCGAGTTGCCTTCGCCGTTCAGCAGGTTGCCGCCCAGGCCGTCCGCGATGCCGACCTCGCCGAGGACGTCGACGTTGGCGTCGTGCGACCTGCAGGTGCTGCTCTGCAGGATGCTGAAGCCACGGCCGTCGTGGCCCGAGCCGTCCCGACCGCCGTTGGCGTGGGCGGCGCCGACGCTCAGGAGCCCGACGCTCCCGAGGGCGGCGACCAGGACGGCAGCCTTGCGGAGCTTGTGCATGTCTTCTCCGGTGAAGTGAAGTGGTTGCGATCTGTGACGGATCAACTTCGTACAGTTATGGAGGCTAATACGAAGTACCTTTGAACAATCGGCGACGCGCCGAATTCGGGGAATTCTCACCGCTCTGGTTGACATTCGTAAATCCCTTACGTGTCAGCATTTTGATAAGTCGATGTGCAAGTATCATAAATACCGGCACATAGGGAGCATAAATAAGGGTCCCGGCGCCGGGCCTGGGGCTCGGTGCCGGGACCTATTTCCCGCCGGGTCGCCTGCGCGACCCTTATGTGCCTAGAAGGCGCTGTTGTTGCAGCCCATGGTCGAGCCGATGTGGGTGTTCTGCGCACCCGGGTCACCCTCGCCGTTGAGCGCGCTGCCCAGGAGGCCGTCGAGGATGCCGACCTCGCCGAGGACGTCGAGGTTCAGGTCGTGCGACCGGCAGTTGGAGCTCTGCTGGACACTGACCTTGTCGCTTCCCTTTTCGCCGCCGCCCTTGCCCCAGCCGCCGTCGGCGTGAGCGGTGCCGGCAGTCAGGAGTCCGACGCTGCCGAGGGCGGCGACCATGACGGCGGCCTTGCGAAGCTTGTGCATGTCATCTCCGGTGGAGGTGGAGTGTTGCGATCTGTGGCAGATCGACTTCTTACAGTTACGGGAGAATAATAAGAAATATCCCAAAACGGGCAGCGACGCGCCGATTTCATGATCTCGTAGGAGAAACACTCTGACGTTGCAACGCATGCGAGCGGGCCCTCCGAGGATGATCCTCGAAGGGCCCGTGCCTGTGTGTCGATGTCCGGCTGTCCGCAGGCCCTAGTGGGCGATGGCGTGGGCCAGGGCGTTCGACTGGCTGTTGGCCTGAGTGCAGTTGATGCCATGGGTCTCGGAGGCGCCGAGCAGGGCGACCGGAAGATTCGCGTTGAGCAGCGACTGCGGGCTGCACTCCTGGTACGGACGGAAGAGGTTGGTCTGGCCCGCCAGGTCGCCCTGACCCGGGGCCGCCTGCTGGGAGTTCTGCGGGTTGACCTGCGGGTTCAGCTGAGGGTTGAGCTGAGGGTTGATCTGCGGGCTGACGTCGGCGCCCTGCTGTGGGTCCGCCTGCCGCTGGGCGGCCGGCGCACCGTAGGTCTGCGCGGAGGCCTGCGAACCGGTCCATGAGGCGGCCTGGGCGTCAGGCTGCGAAACGGGAGGCGGAACAGCGCCGTTGTACGCAATGGGAGCGTCGGCGAAGCTGGGGCCGGCGCCGACGGCGGACAGACCTCCGGCTGCTGCGACGACGAGCGCGACCTGCTGAAGCTTGCGCATGGAACCCTCGGCCCTTCATTGACCTGTGCATGGAACGTACGGAAATGCTGATGAGTCGGTGCAGCTGTTGCTGTTTGCCGCCTCGTGCGGCTGCGATGGACCATTGCTCTAGCCCTGAGGGGAACGAGATCGGCGCGGACCCGGTCACGGGAGCCGGGGTGTGGTCACTCATTTGCCCCAATGCCGCACGGCAATGGGCCCTTTGCTCGGGCATGCTGCAGCTCGCCGTCAACGGCACGGCAACCAGGGCCACATCGGCCGGCCGGAAAACCGCTAATCCGATCGATGGCAAATGGGTGACGGAATCTTGGATGCCGTGACCGGGTCAGGGGAAATGTCGTTGCCAGCTGGGAGAGGGCAGTGACCGTGAAATCAGAGAGCGACAAGGGGATTCGCTGTCGTCTCCGGCGTGAAGTCCACGTGACAGCCCAGGATTACCCCTGTTAGAGCGCAGTACGAACATCAGACTGAGCGCCCGCAAGACTGCACTGAATACAACGGATTTCCCTGTACAGGTACTGAAGGGCCGAGGGTTCCATGCGTAAGCTTCACAAGGCCGCGCTCGTCGTAGCGGCGGCCGGCGGTCTGTCCGCCATCGGCGCCGGCGTCAGCCATGCCGATACTCCCGTCGGATACAGCGGTGCCGCTCCGGCGCCCGGTCCCCAGTACCCGGCACCGCAGTACTCCGCTCCGCAGTACGCCGCTCCGCAGTACTCAGCTCCGCAGTACGCGGCACCCCAGTACGCGGCACCGCAGTACGCGGCCCCCCAGTATCCGGCACCGCAGGCGGCCCCCCAGTATCCGGCACCGCAGTACGCGCCTCCTCAGTACGCGGCACCCCAGCCGACTGGTCCGCAGGCTGCGGCGACGTCCGGTTCGGCCGGCGCCGCACAGGTCACCGGTCCGCAGCCCTACTCCCAGCCGGTGATGCAGGCCGCACCTCCGGCGCCGGCGCCGCAGCAGGGCGGATACGCCCATGCCTCTGCCTCGTCCGGGGGCTACGCGCAGGCCTCCAACGCGCCGTACGCCCCGCAGCAGGCGGCCCCCCAGCAGTCGGCGCCGGCCATGCCGCAGGTCACCCCGCAGACGGCGCCGCAGGTCATGCCGCAGGTCGCCCCGCAGGTCGCCGTGCCCCAGGCCTTCAACCCGCAGCCCGCGCCGCGTGTCGCCCCGCAGGTGAACCCCCAGGTGAACCCGCAGGTGAACCCGCTCATCAGCCCGCTGGCCGGGCCCGTCGGGTCGCCGCAGGTACCGGGGCTCGGCCTTGGGCAGGTCGCTGCTCCGCCGGTCGGCCAGCTCGGTCTGCCCCGACTCGGCTGATCGCCTTCACGTCATCGTCCGCCGTCTCAACTCGATCTGCGGCAGATCACATCTGCTCGACCAACGGAGAAGAAATGCGCAAGCTTCAGAAGGCCGTCCTCCTGGGCGCCGTCCTCGGCAGTGTCGGCTCCTTCGGCGTCGGCACCGCCTTCGCCCACGGTGAGTCGGGCCACGACATCGGCATCACGCAGGGCATCGAGTGCCGCTCGCACGACATGAACATCAACGTGCTCGGCAGCGTGGGCGCCGTCAACGGCCTGGCGGGCAACCTGCTGAACGGGGAAGGGTCCCCGGGTGCGCAGCCGACCAACCTCGGTTCGGACATGGGCTGCAACAGCCGGGCGTTCTGACCGTCCGCGCTGCACAGAGTCTGTGAACCGGGCGGAAGACGGACGTTCCGCTTGAGACACCGCAGGCGTCGCGGGGCTCTTGTCCTCGCCGACGCGGCGGGCGACGTACGCCTTCGTTGCAGGGGCCGGGCACATCCCGTTCAGCGGGATCGGGTGCCCGGCCCCGCTCGGCTGTCGGCCTCCGCCCCGCTTCGGCCACGGCTTGTCGGCAGGTGCCGAAGCTGCGGCTGGGCCCCGCACGGCTGATGTACTCGGGCAGAACTGAGTACTTGCGCTCTGGTCGGTGCCGGGGCGGGCGGAGACGCTTTCGCCATGAGCCAAGGACAACCGAAACCCGTTCTCCAGGTGCTGTCGATCCCCGTGCTCGCCGGGCTGTCGCTCGCGGTGTGGGCCGCCTGGCTGGGCTGGGACCAGCATCGTGACGTGCAACCGGACGGTACGACGACCGGCCCGTACGAGGCGTGGCAGGTGATCGGGCTGGTGCTGACTCTGCTGGCGCCGGTGTGCTGGGCCGCATCGCGGCGCCATGTCGCGGGTGCTGTGCTCGGCACCACGGCCGGCCTCACCGTTGCCGCCTACTACGACTGGTCGGACGACTCCAGCGGCCTCTTCATGGTCGGCGTGGGGCTGGTCATGATGGGGAGCCTCGTCGTCACGGCCGTGGTCTCCACCGTGATCGCCTCTGTGACACGAGACGGATGACGGACCGGCGCCACGGCAGGACTCGAGCCTGCGGCCAAGCGCTGGGAAAGAGACATGGGTGCCTTCCGCGGCCCAGGGGCCTGAGGCCGGACACCTGACTACCGCGCCGTGGAAGGTGTCCGGCCCATCTCCCACGGGTGACAGCCCGCCGGCTCGAGCGCGCCGCGGCGACTCCTGCTGCACCTGCATCGGCCTCCGAAGCCCCATACGCCTCACGCGCCGGGGGTCAGCGCGGGCGTGCCCCGCCCGTGTGCTCTCGTTGCGCCCAGATCGCGCCCTACCTGGCCCCGGCGACCGCCCGCACTCTCGAGGTCATGGGGGAAAACGACAGGCACCAGGGCGGCATCGTCCCGCTACCCGGCCCGGACGGGTGCCGACAGCCACCCGCCGGCACCCCACAACCGTGGGAGAACATCGATCGCGCCCAGGCCGACGTCGACGGCGCAACAGGCCCCGAGCCACCCGCACCGCCTCTGTGCCCGCACTGCCATCTCTCCGGCGAGCGGCGGCCCACCTACACGGGGCAGCACATCCTCCTCGAACCGCGGCTGATCATCCCTGCCCGTCTCGTCCCGGGCGGGCACCGCTGGTACATCGACGCCGGCAGCGGCAAGGCCTGGAACGGCGGCCTGGACGAGCCCCTGTCCGGCGCCCTCAGCCGGATCCCGCACCAGCTGGCCTGCCCCGGCCTCACGTTGGACGAGATCAAGCCCTGGGCTTGGCTGACCTCGGTCCGCGAGCACAACGCGGTCGAGGCACGGCGACGATCGGACGAGGACGGATATCCGGGACGGCTGCCGGACGCGGGCTGAGCAGGGGCGCCGGCCCGGGGCGGTTCCCCGTGAGGTCCCGCACGTTCCGGCACGAGAGAGGCGCGGCCCGCGAACACCGTGGGTTCAAGTCCCGCCGCCTTGGCTTGTCCCGCAGCAGGGACGGCCCTGAGACCTGGGTGTTCGGTCGGGGCTGTTCTCAGCCCGGCCACCGTGACTGCCCGGTATTCCCTGCGGTTTCCCCGCTCGATCGGGCACGCCGTGGGCAGGACTGCGAAGCGGTTCGAACGGCGGCGTCCCGCACTTTTGGCCGGGCGTCCGCGGCGGCGTCTTCGAGCTGCTGCTGAGACAGCACACGCGCATTCCGCTCCGCACCCCGGCCGACCGTCGCCTTCGCGGTCGGAGCGCCGCCGCAAGCCGTCATGCCGAAGGCCATCAAAGCCATGGCCGCCAGGTGTCTTCGCCCGGTGCCTCGGCTGCCCGTCCTGGCCGGCAAAAACGCCCTCCCGGCGGAAGGGCGAGGGGTGGCGCCCCCGGCAGGACTCGAACCTGCGGCCAAGCGCTTAGAAGGCGCCTGCTCTATCCACTGAGCTACGGGGGCCTGGTGCGGGACAAGGATAAAGCTCCCCGCTCCTTGACCCGGTTGCTTCGCCTCCGTGGCTCGATGTGGAGGTTCGGTGAAGCGGTCCTGATAATCGCAGGCAGGTACGAATCGTGCACCGCTTTTGGCCCTGGACGCACAGGGTGTTGTGCACTCGTTATGCCTCGACTGCGCCTGCGTCCCAGTCATCCCTTACATCCGATGTGTCTCATCGGCGCGCTGAGATGTCCATATGCTTCAGAATTCCCCTAAAATTGGGCATTCTTCGCATGTGGTGACCTTGGACGTACGGCCTCAGCTGATCGACACACTTTCCGCGCTGCGCGACCGTGTCGCCGCCGCACGCTTTCCGCTCCCCCTTGCCGGGGCCCCACGCGCGCGTGCCAACCGCGACGAACTCCTGGCGCAGCTCAACGACTACCTGGTACCGCGGCTACGGGAGCCTGACGCGCCCCTGCTCGCCGTGGTCGGCGGGTCGACGGGAGCCGGCAAGTCGACCCTCGTGAACTCGCTCGTGGGACGGCGGGTCAGCGAGGCGGGCGTGCTGCGGCCGACCACCCGCACACCAGTGCTGGTCTGCCATCCGGAAGACCATCATTGGTTCAGTGCCGTGCGCGTGCTCCCCGACCTCACCCGCGAGTGGGTGCCCCGCCGGGACGCGAGCGACGATCTCCTGCTCTCCGGGGTGGAGCCCGCGCGCGTGCTGCGCGTGGAGACCGCGGACAGTGTCCCGCGCGGGCTCGCCCTGCTCGACGCCCCCGACATCGATTCCCTGCTCGCCGACAACCGTGACCTGGCCGCAGAGCTGATCTGCGCCGCCGACGTATGGATCATGGTGACCACGGCGGCCCGCTACGCGGACGCCATCCCCTGGCACCTGCTGCGCACCGCCAAGGAGTACAACGTCACCCTGGTGACCGTCCTCGACCGCGTGCCGCACCAGGTCGTCTCGGAGGTCTCCCGCCAGTACGGTGCCCTGCTCACCAAGGCCGGTCTCGGCGACGTACCCCGCTTCACCGTGCCCGAGCTGCCCGAGTCGGCCTGGGGCGGCGGTCTGCTGCCGGCCTCCGCCGTGGCTGCCCTGCGGACCTGGCTCGTCCACCATGCCCAGGACGCCTCGTCCCGCCAGCACGTCATGGCCCGCACGGCGAACGGCCTCCTCGACTCGCTGAACTCACGCATCCCCGAGCTGGCCGGCGCCGCCGCCGCCCAGTACGCGGCCGCCCTGAGACTGGCCTCCGCCGTCGACGGCGCGTACGACAACGAGCACGCGCGCGTGCGCGGCCGGCTGCAGTCCGGGGCCGTGCTCGCCGGGGACGCCCTCAAGCGCTGGCGCGCCTTCCCGCTCGACTGCACCGCCGGCGAGTTGCTCGACGCCCTCGTGGAGAGCCTGGGCGCGCTGCTGCTGTGCTCCGTCACGGCCGCCGACGAGCGCGTCGACGAGGCCTGGCGGCGTGAACCGGCCGCTGGCGCGCCCGGGCTCACCGACCGGAATCCCTCCCTGGAGAACGCCGAACACCGCATCGGGCTCGCGGTACGACGCTGGCGGCGCGAACTGGAGGAGTACGCCGAGGACGAGGTACGGGTGGCCGAGCGCAGCACCGTGCCCGACTCCGAGGCCGTCGCCGCCCTGGTCGCCACCTCGCTGCTCGGCGGGCGCCGGACCCGCAACGCGGGCGAGGGGCTCGCCGAGCGGATCAACGCCCACGGCGCGCTGCGGCTGCGCGACCGGGCCGGGCGTCTGCTGAACGACTACGTCGACCGCGTCATGCACACCGAACGCGAGCGGCGCCTCGCCCCGCTCTACGCCCTGGACGTCCACGCCGAACCCCAGGCCGAACTCATCGCCGCGCTGTCCGTACTGCAGAAGGAGAGGTGACCGGTGACCGCCGTCACTGACCACGACCACAACACGGACCACACGGACCACACGGACCAGATGGAACACATCGACCACATGGATCACATGGATCGCATGGAGCTTGCGGACGGGGCCGGGGGAGTGGAGCCCGGCCCCGGAGGCAAGGGTGAGCCGGGTGACGGTCACCCGCTGGTGGACGGTGGCCCGGACGACGGACTTCCGGGCAGGGGCCCGTCCTTGGACATGGCTGCCGAGCTCGGTGTCGACACCACGGCCGAGGCCGAGGCCGCCCGGGATTCGGACGACGAGACGGACGACGCGCTGTTCGCGCTCGTGACCCAGGAGCGTGGGGGGAGCGAGCGGCTTGCCCGCGTCCCCGAGGAGCGCGGAGACGGCGAGCGGCACGTGCGCGTACCCGAGGCGAACGGGGACAGAGAGCGGCACGCGCGCGTGAAGACCCCCGATGCCGGCCACGGGCCGGGCACCGGTTCCCGGGACGGCGAGACGCCCGGCCCCGGCTCCGACGCGGACCCCGAATCCGCCGAGGCCTGGGACGACGGTCTGATCGCCCGGCGTGTGGCGGAGGGCGCCGAGGCCCTCACCACCGAGCGCGCCTCCGTGCTGGACAGCTCGCCCCGCAACCCGAACAGCTACACCCCCGCACCCCTGGCGTACGACGGCCCTCTGCGTTCCCGCCTCGACGCCCTGCGTGAACTCGTCGGTCTCTCCCGCACCCGCCTGGACAGCCGCACGCTTGCCGAGGCGGGCCGGGTCCTGGACGAGGCGGCCGCCCGGCGCAGGCTCTCCGGCCGGCACACCGTCGTCGCCATCGCGGGTGCCACCGGCAGCGGAAAGTCGCAGCTGTTCAACGCGCTCGCCGGAGTGGCCATTTCGGAGACGGGGGTACGGCGCCCGACCACCGCGGCACCCATCGCGTGCAGCTGGAGCGACGGCGCCGCGGGTCTCATCGACCGGCTCGGCATCCCGGGCCGGCTGCGCCGACGCCCCGTGCAGAGCGCGGAGGGCGACGGGCAGCTGCGCGGGCTGGTCCTCATCGACCTGCCCGACCACGACTCCGCGGCCGTGGAGCACCGCGTCCAGGTCGACCGGATCCTGAAGCTGGTCGACGCGGTCATCTGGGTGGTCGACCCCGAGAAGTACGCCGACGCCGTCCTCCACGAGCGCTATCTGCGACCGATGGCAGGCCACGCCGAGGTGATGTTCATCGTGCTCAACCAGATCGACCGGCTGCCCGGGGAGGCGACCGACCAGGTCCTGGACGATCTGCGCCGGCTGCTCGACGAGGACGGTGTCGCGCTCGGCGAGTACGGCGAATCCGGCGCCACCGTGCTCGCGCTCTCCGCGCTCACCGGGGACGGCATGGGCGAACTGCGCGAAGCGCTCGGCGAGTTCGTGACGGAGCGCGGCGCGCCGACGCGCCGGGTCGCGGCCGACGTGGACGCGGCGGCGGTCGAGTTGCGGCATCTGTACGCCAACGGCCGGCGGGTCGGCCTCAGCGAGGAGGCACGGGAGGAGTTCGCCGCCCGGCTCGCGGACGCGGTGGGCGCCACCGCGGCCGGCGAGGCCGCCGAACGCGCCTGGCTGCGCAACGCCAACCGCGCCTGCGGCACGCCCTGGCTGCGGCTGTGGCGCTGGTACCAGGGCCGCGGCGAGCACACGACGGGCCGGATCACGGTGCGCTCCCAGGACGACGAGGAGGCAACGGCACGCCAGCGCGTCGAACAGGCGGTCCGTACGGTGTCCGACCGGGCCTCGGGGGGTCTGCCCTCGCCATGGGCGCAGGCGGTGCGCGAGGCGGCCGTACGCGGCTCCCACGGGCTGTCCGAGGCGCTGGACGAGCTGGCGGCCAAGGCCGGGCTGCCGCCGGGACGACCGCCCCGTCCGGGGTGGTGGCCGCTGGCCGTGCTGGTCCAGGCGGCCATGACGCTGCTGCAGATCGTGGGCGGCCTGTGGCTTGCGGGCCAGATCACCGAACTCATGGCGCCCAATCTGGGGGTGCCGGTGCTGCTGATGGTGTGCGGGATCGTCGGCGGGCCGTTCGTGGAGTGGGGGTGCCGGATGGCGGCGCGGGGGCCCGCGCGCAGATACGGCCTGGATGCGGAACGGCGGCTGCGGGAGGCGGCCGCGAGCTGCGGCCGGGCCCGGGTGCTCGATCCGGTGGCGTCGGAGCTGTTGCGGTACCGGGAGGTGCGGGAGCAGTACGGACGGGTGGTGCGGGCCGGGGCCGGGGTGAGCCCGGTGAGCCCGGTGAGGTGAGGCCGGCCTGGGCGGGCTGCGATTGGGTCCGCTTGGGCGGGTGCGGTGAGGCCGGCCTGGGCGGGCTGCGATCAGGTCCGCTTGGGCGGGGTGCCGTGAAGCCTGTGCGGTGGGGTCCGCATGGGCGAGGTGCGGTCGGCGGGAGTCGGCGAGGGGGCCGGGGGCTACCGGGGGCCGGGTGTGGTCGCGGGAGCGGGCAAGGCTGACCAGGGACGGAGAAGGGCCCGCTGCGGGTGGGTGAGGGGACCGGGCGAGGCGGGCCACTCGTTCGGGGGACGGGGTTTTCCACAGGCGGGAGCCCGTCCACAGCGCTCAGCGGGATCGGCCCGGCGGAGGCAGTCTGATCCCACGGCGATCGCACCGCACGTCCGACGCCCGACGAGAGAGGCGGGCGAGCGGCGTCGGTGATCGGCGTGGCGTGGCGTGCGAAGGCGTATGCGGATCGTGTGCGCCGGCACGGCAGACGCAGCCGTACGGGAGGGGCCCGTACGGGTGTCCGCCCGGTCGAAGGGCCGGATGAGGGAGGGGTTCGCGATGAACGAGACCGTGGTGTGCGTGGTGGGGAACGTGGCGACGCAGCCGGTGTACCGGGAGCTGGCGACGGGCCCGTCGGCGCGGTTCCGGCTGGCGGTGACCTCGCGCTACTGGGACCGGGAGAAGAGCACCTGGACGGACGGGCACACCAACTTCTTCACGGTATGGGCCAACCGCCAGCTCGCCGTCAACGTGGTGGCTTCGGTGGAGGTGGGCCAGCCCGTCGTCGTCCAGGGACGGCTGAAGGTGCGCACGGAGGTGCGCGAGGGGCAGCAGAGCCGGGCGTCGGCCGACATCGACGCGGTGGCCGTCGGCCACGACCTGGCGCGGGGCACCGCGCTGTTCCGCCGGGCGGCCAGGCCGGAGGCGCCGGGAGCGCCGCGTCCGGAGCCGAACTGGGAGACACCGCCCGCCGACGTCCCGGACGGCGTCCTGGCCCAACAGCCTCCGGAACCAGCGGTGGTGACGTGACGTAGGCCGGGAACCGGCCCGACCGGCTCCGCTCACGCCCGGACCGGGCCGCGGCTCGTCGGCGACCGTGCTCCGAGCACCCCGACCCGAACACCGCGACCGAATCAGTGGATTTGTCGATAAGGCCTGTTCACATCCCGTCCGGGCGATAACGATTCCGGATCGGAACGGCCATCAGACGATCTGACCGGCCGGGTGAGGTCCGCGTGATCCATAGGATGCCGGGCGTGGCCCTCGGGGCTGCTGATTCTGCTGGTGGGACCGTCCCCCACATCCAATGGGTCCTGCTCGAAGGGGAATTCTGTGCTTGCTGCGTTCTCTGGGTTTCCTCGGTTCGTCCAAGTGGCCCGCCTCGGCGCCGTGACGCTGGTGTCCGGCCTGGTGGCCGCGGGCGTGCTGTCCGGCGCCGGTACGGCCGTGGCCGACGCGACACCGCAGCCCCAGGGCGGCGCGACGGCCACGATCAACGGGCTGAAGACCTACGGCCAGGCCGTGATCCACGAGGACGGCGGCGACCAGCAGGTGGCCGCGGGCCTGTTCGAGATGTCCGTGGACGGCGGCGGCACCCTGCAGACGTACTGCGTCGACCTCCACAACCCGACCCAGCGCGACGCCCGCTACCAGGAGACGTCCTGGAGCGGCACCTCGCTGGGCGCCAACAAGGACGCCGGCCGGATCCGCTGGATCCTGCAGAACTCCTACCCCCAGGTCAACGATCTCGCCGCGCTCGCCCGGCAGGCGGGCGTGCACGGCCTGACCGAGCAGGACGCGGCGGCCGGCACGCAGGTGGCCATCTGGCGCTACTCGGACGGCGCGAAGGTCGACGCGGTCGACCCGCAGGCCGAGAAGCTCGCCGACTACCTGGAGAAGAACGCACGCGGCACCGCCGAGCCGCAGGCCTCGCTGACCCTGGACCCGCCCGCGGTCTCCGGCCGCCCCGGTGATCTGCTCGGGCCGGTGACCGTGCACACCAACGCGAACAGCGTGACGGTGAGCCCGCCGGCGGACGCGGCCACCGCCGGGGTGCGGATCATCGACAGGACCGGCAGGGTGATCACGTCAGCGAAGGACGGCAGCCGGCTGTACTTCGACGTCCCCGAGGACGCGGCCGGGCCCTCCCAGGCTTCCGGCACCGGGGGAGGGTCGGTGGAAATGACGGTCCAGGCCTCCACCACCGTGCCGGTGGGCCGCGCCTTCTCCTCCGAGAGCCGCAGCCAGACCCAGATCCTGGCCGGCTCCAGCGAGTCCACGGTCTCCGCGACCGCGAGCGCCATCTGGGCGGCCGAGGGCGCCATACCGGCGGTGTCGGCCCGGAAGAACTGCGCCGAGGGGGGCGTGGACATCACCGCGGTCAACAAGGGCGACCAGCCGTTCACCTTCGAGCTGATGGGAGCCGAGCACACGATCCCCGCCGGGACGTCCCGCACGGTGACGGTCCCGCTCCAGGAGGACCAGCCCTACGACTTCACGATCACCGGCCCGAACGGCCTGAGCCACCGCTTCACCGGTGTCCTCGACTGCAAGACGCAGGGCGCGCTCACCACGAAGAGCACCCAGACCCTCAGCCGGCCGTCCCCGGCCTCGGCCGGCGGCAACACCACCCCGACCGACACCGACCTCGCCGCAACGGGCGGCTCCGCGATCACCCCGATGATCGCGGGGGTGGCCATCGGCCTGGTGGTGATCGGCGGCGCGGTACTGGTGATCCTCCGCCGCAAGGAGACGGCCGCGGGGGAGTGACCGCCCTCCCGGCAGCCCCCGGCCGGCCGGGCCGTGACCTGCCAGCCGGAGCGGCAATCCAAAAAGGCTCCGTCAACGTACTGAAAGATGACAGCAGCAACCTGTGGGTACGTCTCAGATCGCTGGTTCCCGTGCAGCGGGGATCTTGATCGCAGGACGTGCTCCTCGTAGTCGCGAGACGCCGGAAAGAAGGTGTGTCCGCATGCGAGTACGAGGCACAAGGCGACTCGTCGCGGTGTCCGCGGCCGGCATTCTGATGGCCGGCGGCGCCGCGATCGGCGCAGCAGGCACGGCAGCAGCTGCAGCCCCTGCCGCGCACACCCAGGTGACCAGCGGCTGGTGCGGTGACGGTGGTTGGGGTCGAGGTTGCTTCAACCATCGCTTCGACCACGGCTTCCGCTTCGATCACCGCTTCGACCACCGCTTCCGCTTCGATCACCGCTTCGATCACGGCTTCAACCAGGGAGTCGTCTTCATCATCGTGGGGTAGCTCTCCCCGAGGCTGCGGTGCCGGGCGGCAGGCCACACCGAACGAGGGGATGACCGTCTGACTGCGTGACAACACCGATGCATGGACCATCGCCGCAGGTGAGAGGCCTGCGGGCGGAGGGAGGGGGCTGTCGTGCTCGGGCGGCCCCCGGGGTCTTCCGCCTACGACCGAGAGCGTCCGCCACGGTTGCGACCGAGAGCGTTCCGCCACGGTGACGGGCAGGGCACGGTCGCGCGCAGCGCACCGCAGAGGTGCGGGCCGACTGGAGCCTGATGGGAGCACCGATCTGAGAACCGCGGCCCACTCGTTGACCCCCTTGCCCCCTTGACCGCCTCCACCGACCTCGCCGTCGACATCGGCGTGCCGAGTGCGCGGCGCGACCGACTCACCCGTCTGAACGTGCTCCCGTGCCGAGCTTCCCAAGCTGAGGGCACGAGTTCGACTGTCGTCACTCGCTCTTTTGAAGCCCCAGGTAAGCGGCCTGGGGCTGTTGCGTTGCACGCGGAGAGCGCGAGTGCCTGGTGGGCACCGCACGCTCACCGCCCTCATTGCCGAAGCACGCCGCTGAACCGCGGTTTCATGATCCAAGTTTCATGCGGCAGCGGGCGTTACGGCGCGGGGAAACTCGCCTCGGCGCGCAGGGGCGTCGCGCAGTACCCGGAATGCCTTGTGGCGGCCCGGAGGACGCGCGGCGCGGAAGTCGCGGCGGTCGAGGGTGAGGACGGATGCCCCACCGCACGGCTCACGGGCACAGGGACACCGATCCGCGGTATGCGGCGCTCCGCTTCGGGGCGGCAGGCCCTACCCTGATCCCCGTGAGGCAGGCAGGCGCTGGGAAGGATGATCGGCGATGACGCCCCTGAGCACCGGGGACCCGGAGTCCATAGGCGGGTACACCCTTCTCGGTCGGCTCGGGTCGGGCGGCATGGGAGACGTCTATCTTGGAGTCTCGGCCTCGGGACGGCAGGTCGCGGTCAAACTCGTGCGCGGGTCGTACGCCCAGGAGGAAGAGTTCCGCACGCGCTTCCGGCAGGAGATCGCGGCAGCGCGCAGAGTGAGCGGCGCCTTCACCGCACCTGTCGTGGACGCCGACCCGGACGCCGACCGGCCGTGGATGGCGACGCTCTATGTGCCGGGGCCCACCCTTGCCGAAGTCGTGGAGAAGGACGGCCCGCTGAGCCAGCGGGAACTGCGCGCGCTGGGGCTGGGGCTCACCGAGGCGCTGCGCGACATCCACCGGGCGGGCCTGGTGCACCGGGACCTCAAACCGGGCAACGTCCTGATGACAGGGGACGGTCCGCGCGTCATCGACTTCGGCATATCGCGCGCTTCCGACAACCAGAGCCTCACCATGACCGGGCGCATAATCGGCACTCCGCCCTTCATGTCGCCGGAACAACTGGACTCTCCCCGAGACGTCACCCCGGCCTCGGACGTGTTCTCGCTGGGGTCACTGCTGGTGTTCGCGGCCGTCGGCTCAGGGCCGTTCGACGCGGGCAGCCCCTACACGACCGGCTATCAGGTGATGCACGAGCCCCCGGATCTCGACGGGGTGCCCGATGCGCTCCTGGGCATCGTCGAGCGCTGCCTGGACAAGGACCCGGCCGCAAGGGCGGAACTGGCGGACCTGCACCGCATGCTCCAGGCGCTGCCGGAATCCGACGCCACCGCGCCCCCGAAGGCCAAAGAGTCCGCGAAACCCCGGCCCCGCCCCACCCCCTGGGGTGCGGCCGGCACCTCCGCGGCCGCTGCGACCGGCACCGGCAAGGGACGCCGAGCCCGGATGCTGCTCGCCGGCCTCGGCACGGCCCTGGCCGTCACGGGGCTGAGTATCGGGGTGGGTTTCTTCGTCTCGGGCCGGGACACGACCACAGCCTCCGACGCCACCGCCGCAACGGCCCGCGCGCGTGCGGCGTCGCTGCCCGACGGCTGGCGGCCGTGGCGCACGGCCCTTCGGCACGACGTGCCGGGTGTCCCTCTCGACTACCAGAGCCCCGGATGCGTGTCGGAGGGAAACGCCCTGTTCTGCGGCGGTACGGGCTTCACGGCCGCCAGGATCGACGCGGCTTCCGGCCGCACCCTGTGGCGGTCCGGCACCCGCCCTCAGGGAGTGCAACCGATCGGCGTTCGCGGCGGGCTGGTCTACGTGTACGAGGATCCGGACGATACGACCAGGCGCCTGGTGGCCCTCGACGCCGGTACCGGACACCGGCGGTGGCAACGCGACATCAGCAAGTCCGAGAACGCGGTTCTGTACAGGAGCGGACTGCTGACGCTGTCTGCCGACCACTCGTGGTTCGTCGCCTACGGTCCTTCCGGCAAGGAGCTGTGGCGGGGGCGCTCGTTGGACGAGTACTGCACCCCGTCGGCGCCGGGAGGCGTCCCTTACGCCCTGTGCTCGGCCGGCACCGAGCCCGGCCAGGCCCCGGTGGACCTGATGAAACTCGAACCCGGCAGCCTGACGGAAACCGCCACACTGCCCCGGAAGGCGGAAGCGCTCGGCGCTGTCGGCGGGCAACCCCTGTTCCTCGCCCCCCGGACCGCGAAGGACGTCTATGAGTCCGGGTACGAACGGCCGTACGACGCGCTGCTGCGAGTCGACCCGGAAACCGGGCAGATCAGGCGGATACCCCTGGCCCGCCCGCTGACCGGCGTGGCCACCCTTGTGGACGGTGTCGTCTACTTCGTCCGGGCCGACGGGTCGGTCACTGCGGTGTCGGCGGACAGCGGCAGACAACTCTGGCAGAAGGCGACGGACATGGAGAGTCTGTCCGCGCCCGCGGTGTCGGCGACGTACAAGCGGGTCTATTTCTCCAACCGCTTCGGCCGCCTGCTGGCACTGGACAGCCGCACCGGAGCGGAGGTGTGGCGCACCTCCGCACTGGACGACCCCGGGGACAAGGCGCAGAACACCCCGCCGCGCGTGCTGCTCGTGAAGGACGCGATCGTGGCGACGGCCGGCGACACGGCCTTCTCCCGGAGCCCGGACGGGCCCAACTGACCTGCCGACAGGTCTGCACCCACCACTGTCGGCAGGTCGTCTCGGGGTTGTTCGTCGTCCGGGCCGGCTCGGTGCCGCGCACGTCCACCGGGTCGGCGCGCCTCTCTGGACCGCACGCCCCACCTCACTGCTACGACTCTTCTCGTTCAGGTGATTTCTGTACAGTAAGCCACTTCACCGGACCTACTATCCCGTCTCGTGACAGACAGGCAGACCCGGAGAGCATCCGACGTGGTCGTCCTCGGCGCCGGACCGGCCGGGCTCGTGCTCGGCAATCTCCTTCAGGACAGCGGGATCGACTGCGTCATCCTGGAGCGTGCCGAGCGCGCACACATCCAGACGCGGGCGCGCGCCGGGTTCCTGGCGGCCAACACCGTAAGGATCCTGGAGCGGCACGGGCTGGCCGAAGGGCTGCGCCGGTGCGGACAGGCCCACAGCGCGTGCGAGTTCCGCACCGCGGACGGCAGGTTCCGGCTGGACTACAGCGGGCTCGGGCGCGGTGAGTGGCATACCGTCTATCCCCAACAACGGCTGGTCACGGATCTGTTGACGCGGTTCCTGGCATCCGGCGGGCAGGTCGAATTCGCCACCGAGGCAGTGGCCGTCCTCGACACCGACACCGATCGGCCCTCGGTGACCGTGCGCGAGGCGGACGGGCGGCCCGGCACATGGCGGGCGCGGTACGTGGCCGGGTGCGACGGGCGGCACGGCGCGGCCCGGCGGTCGCTGCCTGCCGACTCGGTGCGTCGGCACCACTGCGACCACGGCGTGACCTGGCTCGGACTGCTCGCCGAGGCGCCGCCCAGTATGGACGCCGTCGGGTACGCCGTGCACGAGCGAGGCTTCGCCGGGCACATGGCGCGCACGAGCGAGATCACCCGCTACTACGTGCAGTGCGAGCGCGGCACCCCGGCCGATGCCTGGTCCGAGGAACGGATCTGGGACGAGCTGGAGCTACGGATGCGGGGGAAGGAATACGGCCCGCTGCACCGTGGACGTGTCGTACAGCGAGCCATCGTCGACCTGGAGTCCGATGTACTCGAACCACTGCGTCACGGTTCGCTGTTCCTGGTGGGCGATGCCGCCGCCCTCGTCAGCCCGTCCGCGGCGAAGGGCGCCAATCTCGCGGTCCTGGAGGCGGAGATCCTCGCCGACGCCCTGATCGACGACATCGTCCACGACCACTCCGACGGGCTCGACGCCTACTCCGCGCGGTGCCTGGCGTACATCTGGCGTGCGCAGGAGTTCTCGCACTGGATGATCCGGTTGCTGCACGGCCCGTCCGGCTCGGACGGCACGTCGATGTTCCACAACTCCCTGCGGCGCTCCCGCATCACTTCGCTGCGTACGTCGCGCAGCCACCAGGACTGGTTCGCCGAGCACTACGTCGGCGTCTGAGGTCCGGATCCTGTCCCGTCTCCCCGCCCCGTCTTCCTGCCCCTTCCCGGTCCTTCCTGTCCCGTCTTCCTGTCTGTCTTCCTTCCTGCCCCGCGTCATCCCAGACCTGAATGAGGAATCCCCGCAATGATCACGACGTTGTCGGGCGACACGTCCCGCCTGCTCGCGACCGTCGACTTCGTCAAGGAACAGGACACCGCCACCCTGCTCCCGCTCCTGTTCCCCGGGCTCGACGGTCCGGAGCTGCGGACTCTCACGGAGCACTGCCGTTTCTCCCACGCCGCGCTGCTCGTCTTCCCGTCGGACGAGGCGGAGTTGCGCGCCATGCTCACCGACTGCGGGCTCGTCGCGGACGCGCCACCCCGGCCGAGTGTCGTCGTACGGGAGCGACTGGCCGTGCGGTATCGGCGGCCGGCGGCCGAACTGGACGTCGGCATCCTGCGCCCCGCAGTGCTCGGCGCGGACGGGGCGCACCGTATGGTCGAGGTGTTCGCGCTGACCGTGCCGCCGGGATCGGGCCTGGACGCGATTGCCGTGGCCGAGCGGGAGCGGCAGCACGAGGCACATGTCGCCTTCGAGGTCGTAGCGCCCGACCCGCTGGTGCTGCGTGGCCTGTGCGCGACCTTCGCCCGCTACGGAGCCACCCCGGACGGCGGCGGCTACAACCCGCACGAGAACGGCACGGTCTTCTACTTCGGCGCGGCCGCCGAAGCCAAGGTCGGTTGCCGGCGCGTGGAGCTGTACGTTCCCGGCGACCACCGCGACGTGCTCGCCGCCCACCTCGACGAGCATCGCGCCCGACAGCCCGCCGAAACGCTCCTGCGCCTGCTGACGGGGGCTTGGACGACGCAGGCGCTGACCGCGTTCACTCAGCTCCGGGTACCTGACGCCATGGATGGCGAGCGAGGGGCGGACGTCGAGGAACTGGCTCGGGAAGTCGGCGCGAGGCCGCGGAATCTGGCGACGCTGCTGCGCTATCTCGCGATGCTGGGCGCGGTGACGGAAGGCCGCGACGGCTTCCGGCTCACCGAGCTGGGCGCGCTGCTGCGGGCCGGCGCCCCGGGGTCGATGCGGGCGCTGGCGCTGATGTACGGCGGCCCGTTCTACCAGTCATTCGCCGGACTCGGGCACACCGTGCGCACGGGGCACGTCGCCTTCGAGCACCTCTTCGGCGAGAACCACTTCGACCATTTCGCCCGCGACCCTCACCTCGCGGAACTCTTCGACCAGTCCATGGCCGCCGGATCCGCCATGTTCGACCCGGTCCCCACGCATCCCGCGCTCACCGCCGCGGCCGAGGCACCCGCCGGTGGCACGGTGGTCGATGTCGCGGGTGGCAACGGGGAACTGCTCGGCCGCATCCTCGCCGCGCACCCCCGTCTGGACGGGGTCCTGCTGGAGCGCCCGCACGCTGTCGAAGCCGCCCGCCACCGACTCGAGGAGGCCGGCCACGGCACGCGATGCGTCTTTCTGGCCGGCGACTTCGCGGACGTACCCGCGGGCGGTGACGTCTACGTCCTGTCCCGCGTCCTGCACGACTGGGACGACGAGCGCTGCCGCGAGATCCTGCGCCACTGTGCCCGCGCGATGCCCGATCACGCCGATCTGCTCGTCATCGAACGAGTACTGCCCCCCGACGGCTCGGTCTCGCTGGCAACCGCCTGGGATCTCCACATGATGTGCAACGTCGGCGGGCGCGAACGGCACGCCGACCACTACGGCACGCTGTTCGCCGACGCCGGCCTCGCCCTGGTGGACCGGACACCGCTGCCCCTGGAGGGCCATGTGTTGCACGTCAGAAAGGCCCGGTCGGCCTCGGCGTGATGGCAGGGAGTGCTCCGGCGGTGCAGCTGATGTATGGGCGCGGAGCCGCAGCCGTCGCCCTCCGAACGGTCGGAGGGCGCAGCGGCAGTGAGTGTCCGAGTGACGTGACAGGCCGACGTACATCGGCGGACGAGCGCGGACGCGTACGGACCACCGAAGCGGGCGCTCCGCTAGGGTGCGCCGCATGATCGACGAAGCCCCGGCCTGCCCCGAGTGCAGCCGGCCCATGGCGTCCGGCGGCCTCGTGCTCTCCAGGCGGGGGGACGACGGCCGGCGGACGTGCCGGTCGCTGTGGAGGTGTGCCGGTCGGCATGTCTGGTGGGGCTGGGCCGACCGGCCGGATGAGCCGTTGGAAGTCTGCCCGGTGCCGGGGCTCTTCCGCTGACATTCGACTCTGACATCAACGACCACGGGCGGCGACGACAGTCGGCAGCCGTGTGCGGCACTGGTGCACGACCGGGACGTGCCGGCCGCAGACGCGGTCCCGGGGGAGCCGGGCGGCAACCGTCGCAGCTCTCCCCGTAGGGACCCGGATCACCGGCAAGGTCATCGGCCGGCGAGCCTTCGGTGTCATCACAGAGTGTGCTGGGCGGGTGACGGGTGAATCCTTCCTGGGGCGTCTCCGCGCCGTGCGAGGCCGTCCTGGGCCGGTCGACGGCGACCGACAGTGACAGACGAGCCACCGTCGCCACCAGCGAAGCCCCAGGTCAGGGCCCCCGGATCAAACGGGTTACCACCCAAGGCTGGCAGTCAGGCAAGATGGGGTGTATCTGCCCACTGCCAGATTTCAAGCTGCCGGACGGTTTCTCTTGGCTGAGTTCATTTACACCATGCGCAAGGCGCGCAAAGCGCACGGCGACAAGGTGATCCTCGACGACGTCACCCTGAACTTCCTGCCGGGTGCCAAGATCGGCGTCGTCGGCCCGAACGGTGCCGGTAAGTCGACCGTGCTGAAGATCATGGCGGGGATCGAGCAGCCGTCGAACGGCGACGCGTTCCTGTCGCCGGGCTACAGCGTGGGCATCCTGCTGCAGGAGCCGCCGCTCACCGAGAGCAAGACCGTCCTGGAGAACGTCCAGGAGGGTGTCGCCGAGATCAAGGGCAAGCTCGATCGGTTCAACGAGATCGCCGAGCTGATGGCCACCGACTACTCCGACGCGCTGCTCGACGAGATGGGCAAGCTGCAGGAGGAGCTGGACCACGCCAACGCATGGGACCTCGACGCCCAGCTCGAGCAGGCCATGGACGCGCTCGGCTGCCCGCCCGGCGACTGGCCCGTCACCAACCTCTCCGGTGGTGAGAAGCGCCGCGTCGCGCTCTGCAAGCTGCTGCTGGAGCAGCCCGACCTGCTGCTCCTCGACGAGCCCACCAACCACCTCGACGCCGAGTCGGTGAACTGGCTGGAGCAGCACCTGGCCAAGTACCCGGGCACCGTCGTCGCGGTCACCCACGACCGGTACTTCCTCGACAACGTCGCCGGGTGGATCTGCGAGGTGGACCGCGGCCGTCTCCACGGCTACGAGGGGAACTACTCGAAGTACCTGGAGACCAAGGCCTCCCGCCTCAAGGTCGAGGGCCAGAAGGACGCCAAGCGGCAGAAGCGGCTCAAGGAAGAGCTGGAGTGGGTGCGGTCGAACGCCAAGGGGCGTCAGGCCAAGTCCAAGGCCCGTCTCGCGCGGTACGAGGAGATGGCCGCCGAGGCCGACAAGATGCGGAAGCTGGACTTCGAGGAGATCCAGATCCCGCCGGGGCCGCGGCTCGGCAACGTCGTCGTCGAGGTCGACAAGCTGAACAAGGCCTTCGGTGAGAAGGTCCTCGTGGACGGCCTCAGCTTCACGCTGCCGCGCAACGGCATCGTGGGCGTCATCGGTCCGAACGGTGCCGGCAAGACCACGCTGTTCAAGATGATCCAGGGCCTGGAGACCCCGGACTCCGGCGACATCAAGGTCGGCGAGACCGTCAAGATCTCCTACGTCGACCAGAGCCGCGAGAACCTCGACCCGAAGAAGACGCTGTGGGAGGTCGTGTCCGACGGGCTCGACTACATCAACGTCGGCCAGGTCGAGATGCCGTCCCGCGCGTATGTGTCCGCCTTCGGGTTCAAGGGGCCGGACCAGCAGAAGCCGTCCGGTGTCCTCTCCGGCGGTGAGCGCAACCGTCTCAACCTGGCGCTGACCCTGAAGCAGGGCGGCAACCTGCTGCTCCTCGACGAGCCCACCAACGACCTCGACGTCGAGACCCTCAGCAGCCTGGAGAACGCCCTGCTGGAGTTCCCCGGCTGCGCCGTGGTCGTCTCCCACGACCGGTGGTTCCTCGACCGAGTCGCCACGCACATCCTCGCCTACGAGGGTGAGTCGCGGTGGTTCTGGTTCGAGGGCAACTTCGACTCGTACGAGAAGAACAAGATCGAGCGGCTCGGCCCGGACGCCGCGCGTCCGCACCGCGCCACCTACAAGAAGCTGACCCGGGGCTGATCTCTTGCGTCACGTCTACCGCTGCCCCCTGCGCTGGTCCGACATGGACGCGTACGGCCATGTCAACAACGCGGTCTTCATCCGTTACCTGGAGGAAGCCCGCATCGACTTCCTGTTCCGCCCGGAAAAGGAGTTCAAGCAGGGGTCCGTGGTGGCGCGCCACGAGATCGACTACAAGCGGCAGCTCGTCCACCGGCACCACCCGGTGGACGTCGAGCTGTGGGTCAAGGAGATCAAGGCCGCGTCCTTCACCATCGCCTATGAGGTGAAGGACGACGACCTGGTCTACGTACGGGCCGTGACGGTGGTCGTGCCGTTCGACTTCGAGGCCCAGCGGCCCCGCCGGATCACGTCCGAGGAGCGCGAGTTCCTCGAGGAGTACATGGACCGGGCCGAGGAGACCGACGAGGAGGCCGTCGCCGCATGACGGTGCTCCACCTCGCCGACGAGACGGAGGCGGCGGACCTCGCCGCCTTCCTCTCCCGGCTGCTCCACTACGACCGTGGAGCCGCGGTGCGCCTGCAGGCGATCGGGACGGCGCTCGCCGTGTTCGGGCGCCCGCCGTCCTTCGAGGTCCTGGTGGTCCGCGCGGTACGGCTGGCCAAGCCGTACGAGAACGGACTCGATGTCACCCTCGACGTGACCGTCTCGGCCGGCGAGTTCCTGGAGTTCCTGGACGAACGGGCGGCCACGGCCGCCGTACCGGCCGCGGTCACCGGACCGCCGTGGGCCGGTGTCCTGCCGCCGCGCGGCGGCTGGCGGCCCGAGCCGGGGCTGCCCGTGCCGGACACGCTGCGCAGAACGGTCACCGAGGCCGTCGCCGAATTCCGTTCCCGCACGGACGAGTTGGCGCCGGACCGGCGTACCCGTGCGGAGCTGGACCGGATCGGGCGGGACATCTGGTCCCGGGAGATAGCGGAGACCCGGCTTCCCGTGCGGGCCGTGCACGCGGCGCAGTCCCTGGGCTTCCTGCGGCCGGGGGCCGCGGCGGCCGACATCGGACTGTTCTCCTCCGGCGCATGGCTCAGGCTGCGGACGCCGTACGGGTCCGTCGTGGTGCGGCGAGCGGGCCTCGGCACCCTCGGCGTCAGCGTGCGCTGACCGGTCCAGCTCAGGCGCCCTCGTGGTCAGTGTGTGCTGACGGGTCCAGCTCAGGCGCCCTCGTGGTCAGTGTGTGCTGACGGGTCCAGCTCAGGCGCCCTCGTGGTCAGTGTGTGCTGACCGGCCCAGCTCAGGCGCCCACGCCGTCAGCGTGCGCCGACCGGCCTCGCCCCCGCCCCTACCTCTCCTCGCTGTCGTCCGGCCACACGCCGATGTGGTCCGGTTCCAGCTCCAGCGCCACTCGGTCGCGCATGTTCAGGGCCTTCGTGTACTCGGCGGGCAGCTGGAGACGGCCCGCGCGGTCGAGCATGGCGTACTCGCGGGCGACCACCGTCTCGTGGCCCGTCGTGGCGTCCACCTCGCTGCGGCGCAGCACCTCGGTGGAGGTGCGGCCGTCGCGGATGGCGACCGTGCGGCGGACCTCGCCGGCCACCGTCTGGTCGTGGGTGACGATCACGATGGTGGTGCCCAGGGTCTCGTTCGCCGTGCGGAACGCGTCGAAGATCTGCGCGCCGGTCTGGGAGTCGAGTTCGCCGGTGGGTTCGTCGGCGAGGAGGACCGCGGGGGCGTTCGCGAGGGCCACCGCGATCGCGGTGCGCTGCTGCTGGCCGCCGGACATCTCGTGCGGGTGGCGGTCGCGGCAGTCGGCCACCTGGAGCAACTCCAGCAGTTCCAAGGCGCGTTCGGTGCGGGCGCGGCGGCTGGTGCGGGTGCCGGACAGCTGGAGGGGAAGGGCGACGTTCTGGGCCGCGGTGAGGTAGGGGAGCAGGTTGCGGGAGGTCTGCTGCCAGACGAAGCCGACCACCTCACGACGGTAGGCGAGGCGGTCCTTCGCGGTCATGGCGAGCAGGTCGCGGCCGGCGACCCGGGCCGCTCCGGCGGTGGGGGTGTCCAGGCCGGCCAGGATGTTCATGAGGGTGGACTTGCCGCTGCCCGAGGCGCCGACCAGGGCCATCAACTCGCCTTCGCGGACGAGGAGGTCGAGGCCCTGGAGGGCCTGCACCTCCACGCCGTCCGCGGAGAAGATGCGGACGAGGCGGTCGCAGGTGATGAGGGCGTCATGGCCGTAGGCGGGGCGGTTGCGGGTTTCGGTGACCCGGTCGGCGAGGTCGGTGAGGCTCGGGTGGGATGTCATGGGGTCTCCTGCAGGGGTGCCCTGTGCTGCTGCCGGCCGGGGATGGGGTCGCCTGCCCGGGCTCGCGGGATGCGTACGTACCTGCGCTCGCTCATCGCCCGTCCCCCGCCCGCAACTCCCGTACCGACCCGCGTCTTCCCGTCCACCACGCCTGTATCGCTGCGACGCCCACCGCGAGGGCCACGACCGTGACCGCCGGTGCCGTCAGCGACCAGGTGTCCGGATGGAGTACGACCTCGTCCACCCCGGCCTGGGGTGAGGTGAGGGCGATGGTCGTCAGGTCGATGCCGGGGGAGAGGAGGCGGACGGCCGCCCAGCCGGTCAGGGTGCCGCCGGCCGCGGCCAGGAGGGCCTGGGGGAGGGACTCCAGGACGAGGAGGCGTCGGCCCTGGGCGCGGGTGAGGCCCATCGTGCGCAGGCGGGCCAGGAGCGCGGCGCGCTCGGGAGCCGCCCGCAGCAGCGCGAGGAGCAGGGCGAGCACGGCGAAGCCGGCGCCTGCCGCCACCGCCGCCGTGTAGACGTGCCCGGCGCCGGTCTGCAGCGGAGAGTCGGCGTACCGGGACCGCTCCTCGGCCCGGGCGTGGACCGAGGCCGCGGCGGGGGCCGCACGGCGCAGCGCGTCCGCGTCCAGGTGGGCGCCGGTCAGCAGCAGTGACGTCGGGCGGGCGGCCGCCGAGGGGAGCCCGGCGCGGTCGACGACCAGGAAGTCGGCGCCGGGCACCGCGGGAGTGCGGTCGCGGACCGTGGTGATCCGGACGGTGACGGCGCTGCCGTCCGCCAGCCGTACCAGGAAGGGGCGTTGGGTGCCGTAGGCCCGGGCGACGGAGGGGGAGGCAACGGCGGGGAGGGTGTCCGCGCCCTTCAGCCGGCCGGAGGGGAAGGCTCCCAGGCCGGTGCCGGACGCCAGCTTCGCGTACGGGGCGGGGTCCACGCCCACCAGCTGTACCGTGTCCTCGCCGTCCAGCGGCTGCGCCTCGTAGGTGATGCTCACTGCCGCCACCGCCCCTACCCCGGGCAGCCTGCCCATCCGAGCGGCCAGGCCCGTCGGGAGCGGGGCGGCCGAGTCCAGGCGGGCGTCGGCCCCCACGGTGAGCAGGGCCGCCCGGTCCCTGGCGTCGGCCACGCCCGCCAGGACCGAGCCGCCGAAGGCCGCCGTGGTGAGCGCGGTCAGCAGGGCGAGCAGGGGCAGCACCGCGGAGGTCCTGGTGCCTCCGGCGCGGGCCAGGGACAGATGGCCCACCGCCCCGCGCAGCCGCCCGGCCGGGCGGGCGAGGCGGCGCAGCAGCAGGGGGTAGAGGCGAAGCAGCAGCAGGGCCGCGATGATGCCGGTCAACACGGGGGCCAGGGAGACCAGCTGACCGGCCGAGGTGCCGCTTCTGCGCAGGGTCGCCACCGCCCCGGCCGCCAGGGCCAGCAGCGTCACCTCGGCGACCGTGCGGCGCCGGGAGGGCCGTACGGCCGTCACGTCCTCGCGCGGGGCTGTCATCCGTACCGAGCGGTGGACGAGCGCCGCGTTCAGCGGGAGGGCGGCGCAGGCGGTGAGGGTGACGGCCAGGGCGGCGGCGACGGCGTGGCCGGTGCGGGCGCCGGGGAAGAGCAGGAGCGCGGCCGCCAGACCGGTCGCGCCCGCGGGTACGGCGACCACGGCGGTCTCGGCCAGCAGCCGGCCGGTGAGGCCGGGCAGGGAGGCGCCCCGGGCGCGGAGCAGGGCGAGTTCGGCGCGACGGCGGTCGGCGGCCAGACCGCCCGCCATGAGCAGCACGACGGCGACGACCGTCGCCGTGCCGGCGGCGGCCACCGCGACCAGCGGGGAGATGCCCTCGCGCAGGCGGGAGAAGGAGGCGAGGACGTCGTCCAGGCCGGTGAGGACGTCGCTCTCCGGGTCGGTGAGGGCGCGGGCGCGTCTGAGGCCGGGGCCGGACTCCAGCGAGGCGACGGCGGAGTTCAGACGGTCCGGGTCGTGGGCGCGCAGGCTGTCGAGCCGGGGCGCGAAGTACCAGTAGCGGAAGAACTTCGCACCGGTGCTCGGCAGGGCGGGGGCCGCCTCCTGCGGGAGCAGGAGCGCGCCCAGCCAGTAGTACTGCGGCGGGCCGGGTACGTTCATCCGGGCCAGGCTGGGCGTGCGCAGCAGCGGGACGGTCGACCAGTAGGCGCCGGCGGGGTCGCGCGGGACGAGGACGCCCGTGACCCGGACGGCGAGGGGACCGCCGTCGATGCCGGGTACGTGGATGACCGAACCCGCCTTGATGTGCATGCTCTTGGCGGTGGCCGCGGTGACGGCGGCCTCCGCCTCGTGCGTACTCGCGTCCACGGGGCCCGAGGTGCGCGGCAGCCGGCCCTCGCGGACGCGCGCGTGATCGGCCAGACCGCTCTGCGCGACCAGCGAGACCTGGGCGGGCACACCGCTCGGACGCGGGATCCAGGGATCGACGACCGTGCTGCCGGTCTCGGTGGCGACGCCGTACGCCGACTGGTCGCGGTCGATGGGCAGCGAGCCCCCGACCGTCGTGAGCAGCTTCTCGTACTGCCGTTTCAGCGCGTCGGGCCGGAGCAGCGTGTCCGGATCGTCGTCGGACATACCGAACGGGGGCGGCGGTGCGCTCACCCGCACGGTGGTGCGCTCGGGCTGGGCCTGATGGAGGGCGTGCCGCAGGCCCGCGTCCTCGTACCGGTCGACGGCGCGCGGGAAGGCGCCCGCCAGACAGGCGGTCAGCGCGACCAGCAGCGCGAGCGCCAGGGCGGCACCGGGCGCGGCGCGCAGCCGGGTACGCACCCAGGGCGCGACGGCAGGCACGGAACTCACCTCACTCACCACCCTGTTCGCGCAGCGCCCGCGCGGGATCGGCCCGGCGCAGGGCCGCCACGGCCGAGACCACGAGCGGAGCCGCGGCGACGGCCACCAGGAGCAGCACCACGCGGCCGGGTGGGAGCCGGACCAGCAGGTCCGGCACCGGCCGGGTGGCCTCGCCGGTCAGCACGATCAACGGAAGCACTCCCCGGGCCAGTACGGTGCCGAGGGCGACCCCCACCGCCAGGGCCAGACCCACCAGGACCGCCTGCTCGACGGCGACCGTCCGGGCCAGCCGGCGGCGCGGGGCGCCCAGGGCGCGCAGGACCGCGAAGTCCGCCTCCCGCGCCCGCAGCGACCCGGCGGCGCCCACGGCGAAGCCGACCGCGGCGAGGGCCGCCGCCACCACGGCCGCCGCGGCGAACGCGGCCGTCGGACCGGCGCCGAAGGGGTCGTCGCGCAGCTCGGCGGCGATCTCGTCCCGGACCACCACCTGCTCCGGGTCGACGTCCGGCAGCGCCCGCACGGCGGCGGCGACCCGGGCAGCGGCGCCCGGCGCGGTGCGCAGCCACCACTCGTCGGGTGTGACGCTGCCCCCGTACCGCGCCTGCAACGCCCGGTTCGCGGCGCGCAGATCGACCAGGACGGCGCCTCCGTCGTGGCTGCCGGAGGCCGCCGGGGCGCCGGTGGTGGGCAGCGCGTGCACGGACCGGACGATCCGCACCGGCAGGCTCTGGTCGCCGATCGTCACGTCCACGCGCTGTCCGGTGCGGGCGCCCGCCGAGTCCAGGAACCGGTCGGTCACGACGGCCGTCACCTCGGGCGGCGCGGGGCGGGCCACCCGGAGCTGGACGGACACGCTGGCGACCGTCCAGCTGCTCGCGTCCGGAAGGTATCCGGTGCCGTAGGAGACGGTCAGCGGCCGGGTGGAGACCACCCGGGGCCGGCTGGGGCTGGTGGTGGGGCCGGAGACGGCCGCGCCGCCGGTGTCCACGGCCGTGCTCCACGAAGCCGGCAGCGCGAGCGGGCGTCCGGTCCCGTCGGTGCCCACCGCCGTCAGGTCCCGGACCGTGAGCCGGTGTCGCTCGGCGCGCTCCGTGGGCTGGATCATGTCCAGCTGGAGTCCGGTGAACATCGCCCCGCCGGGGGCGGAGGTCAGATCGAGGGTGAGGGCGTGCGGGCGCCCGTCGGCGGGGAGCAGGCCGAGCGGCACCTGGTACGGCACCCCGTACCGGTCCTCGAGACCGGCCGTGACGTCGGCGGTCGTCCCGGGACCGGCGGAGCTGTGCAGGCTCGCCGTCAGCCGCAGCCGTGCGGTGTGGGCCGGCACCCGGGTCCCGGCCGGGGAGTCCTTCGGCGCCAGCGCGGCCAGCAGCGGCTTCACCGGTACGGCCGCCAGGTCCGGGCGCATCAGCATCGCGTCCGCCGTGTGCGCGGTGTCCATGGCCAGGACCGTCGCCGTGCGGTCGCCGGACAGGGGCTGCTCGCCGCGCGCGGCGGGGACCGCCTCGCGCACCCGCGGAAGCGCCGCGTACAGGTCCGTACGGCCCAGTCCGCTGTCCGCGGTGGACAGCACCCGCACCGGCACCCCGGCGCGGAAGTCGGCCTGGTCGTCCTGCGAGCGGTCCCAGGAGGACGCCTGCCCGATGGCCAGCATGCCGAGCGCGACGGCGAGCACGAGCAGCAGCACCGGACCCGCGGCGCGCGCGGTACGGCGGCTGAACTGCCAGCCGGCCAGCGCCATCGGCAGCCCCCGCCCGGCCGCCGCCCACCGTTCGGCGAGCCGGGCCACGGGCGGCAGCAGCCGCAGGGTCAGCACGGTTCCGGCGAGCAGCGCCAGCGCGGGCGCGGCGACCAGCAGCGGATCGACAGCGAGTGCCCCCGACCGGTCGGCGGCCACACCTCCCGAGTCCTGCTCCCCCAACTGCCAGTAGGCCACGGCGGCCACGGCGAGCAGGCCGAGGTCGGCACCGGCGCGAAGCGGGGTGGGCAGCAGACCGCCACCGGCGCGCCGGGCACGAGGTGCGGTCCGGGCATCGGACGCGCCGGAGGAACGGCCCTGCCCGAAGCGGGAGACGAGCGGGCGCGTCCGGCCCGGTTCCGCGCCCGGCCGTGCGCGCCTGCCGGGCTGTTCCGCGTCGGCTCCCGTCAGCGCCGGCAGGGTGACCATCAGCGCACAGCCCAGGGCCACGCAGGCCGCCACCAGCCACACGCCGGGGCTGCCGCCGGGCGGGAGGTCCAGGTGCAGGTCGAGGCGGGTCAGCGGGCCGTGGGCGGTCAGCAGGGTGGTGAGCGGTCCGGCGAGCAGGGGCGCGCAGACGGCGGCCGGGAGGGCGAGCAGCAGGGCCTCGGCCGCGGCGAGGGCGGCGATCCGGGCCCGGGAGGCGCCACGGGCCCTCAACAGCCTTGTCTCTGCGGTCCGTTCGGTGCCCAGCAGCCGGGCCACCAGCAGCAGCGCGTACCCGGCGAGCAGCACCAGCTGGAGCACGACGATGAGCAGGGTGGAGCGGGAGACGAGCAGGGAGCGGTCGGCCCGGTCCAGGACGTCGGGCAGCGAGGTCGTCGACGCCGTCACGCCGGGCAGGGCGTGGGACGTGCGCAGCGCCCCGCTCCCGGTCCGCGCCGCGGTCCGCAGCGCCCCGATCCGTCCCGTCGTCACCGAGCCGAAGTCGGCCGACGCCAGCCAGGCCGTCGGTCCGGTGCTCACCCGTCGGCCGGTGAGGACCGAGGGGTCGGCGAGCAGGGGCCCGTACGTCGTGAAGCCGGACTTCTTCACGCCGCGTCCGAGCAGGTCGTCCAGCTGCCAGTACGGCGCGTCGGTGGCGGCCGGCCGGTAGAGCCCGGTGACGCGCACCCGGACCGTCCCCTCGCCCAGCCGGTCGGCCAGCGCGAGTCGGTCGCCGGGCTTCAGCCCGAGCGCCTTTCCGGCCGCCAGGGGGAGGGCCACCTCGACCTCGCCGGCCGTGCGGCCCGGGAGCCGCCCTGACGTCGCCCGGACCTGCGTATGGTCCAGCGCCGCGAGATAGGTCAGGTCCGGGTCGCCCGACCGCTGGTCGGGTGCTTGCAGTGAGCGGGGCAGCGCGTACGGGCCCGAGCGGCGCAGCGTCCGTACGGTCACCGGCAGTCCAAAGAAGGTCCTGCGCGCGCCCCGGAGGACGGCGGCGTCGGCGGCGGCGCGTTCGCCGGCCGGCACGTCGGCCTTGACCGTCAGCGAGGTGGCGGCCGCGTTGCGCGGGTCGTTCAGCACGTGGCGCAGCGCCGCGTCACCGATCGCCCCGGAGTACGCCGCGAGCGTCGCCAGCACCGCCGTGGTCAGCAGCACGGTGAGCAGCGCGGAGCCCAGCAGCAGTCGGTGTGCCCGCGCGCGCGAGACGACGAACCCCGTCACCCGACCCCCGTGTCGTCCGGACTTCCAGAATCTGTTTCCAGATCTTCGGGCGATGCTTGCAGAGGCAACAGCCACGGGTAAGCGATTGTCGACCGGTCTATACCGGATCGTGACCGGATTCCGGCGTCAGGCGACCGGAATCCGGCGTTCAGTGACTCCTGTGGCCGGAATCCTGCGTTCCGGCGGGCGTCGGCCGGGCGTGGGTCAGTCCGGCGTGTTCACCATCGACTGGGCCGCGTACGTCAGGTAGTTCCACAGCGTCCGCTCGTGCTCCTCGGACAGCCCCAGCTCGTCGACGGCCACCCGCATGTGCTTCAGCCAGGCGTCGTGCGCGGCGCGGTCCACGGTGAACGGTGCGTGCCGCATGCGCAGCCGGGGGTGGCCGCGGTTGTCGCTGTAGGTGGTGGGGCCACCCCAGTACTGGATGAGGAAGAGGGTCAGCCGCTCCTCGGCCGGGCCCAGGTCCTCCTCCGGGTACATCGGTTTGAGGATCGGGTCCCCGGCGACTCCCTCGTAGAAACGGTGGACGAGCCGGCGGAAGGTGTCCTCCCCGCCGACCTGCTCGTAGAAGGTCTGCTCCTGAAGCGTGCCGCGCCGAATCTCTTTCACCCGTCCATCGTCTCAGACCGGGTGACGCAGGACTCAAGGCTTGGGACCGCTGTCCCGGGTCGGCCCTAGTGTGGGGATATGGGCGCCTACGACACCGGGATCGAGGCCCTCGCCGACGTGGCGCGGGCCGCGTTGGTGCGGGAGATCGACGCCGACGGGACCTGGGACGAGGACCCGGTGTGGCGCGAGGCGTTCATGGCGGTGCCCCGGCACCTGTTCGTGCCGTACTACTACCTCGGCGTCGAGGGCGGCTACGAGCGCCGCTGGGGGGAGAGTCCGGAACCCGAGGCGCGGGCACGCTGGGTGCGTGGCGCCTACGCCGACACCCCGCTGGCCACCCGGCTGCGCGACGGTGAGCTGCTCTCCTCCAGCAGCCAGCCCTCACTGATGGCGCGGATGCTGGTCGCGCTGCGGGTCGAGGACGGCAACCGGGTCCTGGAGGTGGGCGCCGGCACCGGCTACAACGCGGCCCTGCTCGCCCACCGGCTCGGCGACCACGACCTCGTCACCACCGTCGACCTGGAACCGGAGATCACCGAGTCGGCCCGGCGGCACCTGGCCGCGGCCGGGTACCACCCGGCGGTCGTCACCGGCGACGGCGCGCGCGGAGTGCCCGAACGGGCCCCGTTCGACCGGATCATCGCCACCTGCACGCTGCCCACGGTGCCGCGGGCCTGGCTCGCCCAGTGCCGCCCCGGCGCCCGCATCCTGACCCCGATGGCGACCGGACTGCTCGCCCTCACCGTCCACGACGCCGGACACGCGGAGGGCTGTTTCCTGCCCGGGGCGGCCTACTTCGTGCCGCTGCGCGGCACGGTCCGGGCCGAACCGGGGGAGGTGTCCCTGCACGGGCTGCCCAGGCAGGCCCGCGTGCACGAGCTGTTCCGTTTCCTGCTCGCCCTGACCCGGGGCGGCCTCGACCCGGAGGAGGCATGCGCGCTGTGGGAACACGAGGGCAGGCCGGGCCGGGGCCGGTACGGCGTCACGGTCGGCGCCGATCGCGTGTGGGCGTGGCTGGACGATCCGGAGGGGCCGTACGCCTGGCCCCTCCCCTGAGGCCGCTCCGGCGGATCAGGTCCCAGGGGCTCCGGCCGGCTCAGCCGCCGCAGCGGCTTCGGCCGGCCGGCTCAGCCCCTGCGGATGGTGATCGTCGTCCAGGCGCCGACATGCACCCGGTCGCCGTCCTGCAGCGGCACCGGCACGAACGGCTGGATCGGCTCGTCCGAGCCGTTGACCGTGGTGCCGTTCGTCGAGTTCTGGTCGACGACGGCCCAGCTGCCGTCCGGCTGCTGGACCAGCACCGCGTGCTGGTGCGAGACACCCGGGTCCTCCGGCGGCACCGAGAGGTCGACGTCCGGGGTGTCGCCGGTGGAGTGCCGGCGGCGGCCGATGGTGACCTGGTTGCCGGTGAGCGTGCGCTGCTGCTCGGGCGAGTAGGCGGGCAGGTTGAGCCCCGCGGCCTCGGGGCCCGAGCGGTGCATCATCGCCATGAAGTACTCGCGGTCCGGGCCGATCGTCGCCGTCCATGTCAGCGGACCCTGCGGCGCGTGCGGGAAGCCGGGGCCGGGAGGGGCCTGGGTGGCGCCGGGCGACGGGTAGCCGTAGCCGCCGGGGCCGCCGGAGAGGCCGGTGGACGACGGCGGGGAGATCACCCAGTCGTCCTCGCCGCCGCCGAAGGCCGGACCGCCGGCCGGGGGCCGGCCGGTCTCCTGCGGGAAGGCGGGCGGTGCGGGCGGGCCGGACTGCTGGAAGGCCTGCGGCGGACCGCCGGCCGTGCCGCCGGGACCGGCGGGCGGGGTCGGGCCGGGCGGCGGCGGAACCGGACGCGAGGGATCGCCGCCGAAGCCGGAGGGGCCGGGCGCGCCGGGACCGGAGGGCTCACGGCCGAAGGGCGGCGGGCCGGACGGCCCGCCGGGACCCTGCCCCGGACCGCCGCCGAAGCCGGACGGGCCGCCGGGACCGCTCTGGCCCTGCCCGGGGCCGCCGACGAAGCCCGACGGCGGACCGGACGGATGCCGGCCGCCACCGAAGCCGGACGGGCCACCCGGCCCCGCCGGACCGCCCGTGGTGGGCGGCGGGCCGGACGGGCGGCCGCGTTCGCCGGCGAACGGCGTCGGACCCGACGGCTCGCTGCCGAAGGACGGGATCGGCTCGGCGGGCCGGTTCATCTGCGAGGGCCGCGAGCCCTGGTACTCGTACGAGTCACCGCTGCCGTAGGTCGCGCTCGGCGGCTGGAAGCGGGGCTGGGGCGGGTGCGGGGCCGCCGGGGTGTAGGAGGTGGCCGTGTTGGTCAGGAAGTTCCACCGGCACTCCTCGCAGAAGGGCGCACCCCCCTCGCGGGGCGTACGGCACTGCGGGCACAGCTCCGGCTCGGGCCCGCCGGGCGCGGACGGGCGGCCGCCGGGCTGGCCGCCCTGCGGGGGCGGGAAGCCGTAGCCGCCGGCGGGCGGGGGCGGCGGGGGCGGAGGTACGGCACCGGCCATGCGGTGACCGCAGACCTCGCACCAGTCGTCGGAACCCGACTGGTGTCCGTTCGGGCAGGTCGGCATGTCGGCGCTTCCCCCTCTCCTTCAGGTCCTGCTCAGTGCTGCTACGTCACTACTTCTTTACACGAACAGTCTTTGTGGACCGTGTCTCGAGAGTCATCTCGTCGGCCTCCGCGACCTTCGCCTTCAGTCGCACAGTACCTGTCGCGGCATCGACCACGTCCACCACCTTCGCAAGCAGTTTCGCAGTATCGGCGTTCCCCGAGGCGCTCGCGAGCTGAACAGCGCGCCCCAGTTTGGCCGTTGCTCCATCGAAATCGCCCGCTTTGCGAAGATCGAGCCCTTGCTGGATGGCTTGTGCCAGTTCGGCCTGCCCGGTGTAGTGGGCCACTTGGGGGCTGATCGAGGTCGAGGCCGTCATGTCGTCGGTCCACACGGCCCGTACCAGCCCCTGCGCACCGAGGTTCTGCACCGAGCCTCCCCCGCTCCCGGCTGCGCCCGGGCGGGAGGTGTCTCCGGGCTGCGGGACGACCAGCGAGACCCGGGCGGCGAGCATCTCCTGGCCGAGGCCGGCCGCCGGGACCTCCACGCACAGGTGGTAGTCGCGGGACTCGTCGCCCCAGGACCCGGTGGGGTAGTCCCCGGCACGCGGTCCGGCCTCCGTGCGCCGGCCGGTCAACTCCTCCACCGTGGGCGCCACTTGCTTGACGAACCTGATGGTCGTACCGACCGGAGTCCACACCCGCAGCGCGACGTCGGCGACCTCCTTGCCCATCGCCGTCTCCATCATCCGCGTGAAGTCGTCGGCGAGGCCCGCCGGGTCGGCGACGATGTCGGCGGTGCCGAGCAGCGCGGAGGCGATGCCTGTGACTTCTTTCACTTCCCAGTCGGTGCCCACGCCCCGCGCGTCACAGGTGAACCGTCCGGCGCACTCGGTCAGCGCGGCCCGGAGATCCTCCGGTGACTCGTGCTCGTTGCGTCCGTCGGTGAGCAGGATGCCGTGCCGGATGGTGACGTCCGCCGCGGACAGCAGCCGGTCGGCGAGCCGCAGCCAGGTGCCGATCGCCGTCCCGCCGCCCGCGCTGAGCCGGCGCAGCGCCTGCTTGGCCTGCTCGCGCGTGGTGGCGTCGGCGACCGCGAGACGGCCGGCGCCGGGGTAGACCTCCTTGGCGACGTGCGTACCGCCGATCACCGCGAAGCGGGTGCCGTCGCGCAGGGTGTCGATCGCGGCCGCCGTGGCGTCTCGGGCGTTGCGCATCTTGGTCGGCGGGTAGTCCATGGAACCCGAGCAGTCGACCATGATCGCCACCGCTGCCGAGGGGCCCTGGCCGGGCGCGTACAGGTGCGGGGCCAGGGTGGCGGCGCTCCCGATCGTGCCGCCGCCGGTCGCGGTCACGGTGACGATGGCGTTGACCTCACGGCCGCCCTCGGGCAGGTACTCGTTCTGGTAGACGTCCATCGAGAACTGCGGGGCGTTGGACTTTGCGAAATTGGCCATGCTGGTTCGAATCCCCCTCGGACACCCCGCTGACGCAGGGCGGTGCGTGTGGACGGACCGGTCCCCTCCGGCCCGCCGTGCTTCCCCGTGGTGTTGCGGCCTCAGGCCGATCCTGCCCCCTGCGGCGGTGCCGGGAACGGCAGGACGGCCACTGTTACGTTGTCGTGGCCCCCGCCGTCCAGGGCGTGGCCGACCAGAACCCGGGCGCTGTGCAGCGGCCGGGCGGCCGCGTCCGGCGGGACGATCTCGGACATCTCCTCGGCCGTCTCGGCGTAGTTCCACAGGCCGTCGGTGCACACCACCACGACCCCGGGCCGGTCCGGCTTGAAGGAGGCGGTGTGCGGCTCCAGTTCGTAGGCGTCCGCGCCGAGCCAGCCGGTGATCGCGTGGGCGCGCTCGTCGGCGTACGCCTCCGCCTCGCTCATCAGGCCGGCCGCCACCATCTGGGCGGCCCAGGAGTCGTCCTCGGTGAGCCGGGCCGGGGGCCCGCCGCCGTCCGCCGGCACCCAGTAGGCGCGGCTGTCGCCGACCCAGCCGACCACCAGCAGCCCGGGGGTGACGATCGCGCCGACGATGGTGCAGGCCGGGGCGTTCTGGTGCGGGGCGTGCTCGCGGGCCGTAGCGGGCTCCTCCGCCAGCGCGTTGACGGACTGCGCGGCGGCGACGATCGCCTCGTGCATCGCCTGCTGCGGGTGGGTGCCGCGCGGCAGGGCGGCCAGCAGGATGTCACCGGCCGCCTGGGAGGCGGCCGCCGAGGCCTCGTCGGGACGGGTCGCCGAGGACACGCCGTCACAGACGATCGCCAGGGCGACCGGCGAGCCGTCGGACAGCGCGGTGTGCCCGACGGTGAACGCGTCCTCGTTGCGGTGGTGGCGCAGACCGCGGTCGCTGACCGCGGCGACCGGGCCCGACTCCCGCTCCATGTGGTCGCGTTCGCGGGGCTGGGCGTGTCCGCAGTTCTCGCAGTAGCCGTCGCTGTCCACCCGGCCCGACCGGCAGGCCACGCAGACCTTCTGCGGGTCGGCGGGCACGGTGGAGGCGTCGACCGCGCGCGGGTCCGGTGCCTGCAGCGGGTACTCGTCGGGCTCCGGGGGCCGGTCGAAGCGCACCCCGGAGACCGGGGGCTGCTCGGACCCGGCCGGCTGCTCCTGGGCATGCAGGGGCTTGCCGCCCGAGTCGGTGCCGGGCAGATCGGCCGGCACATGCACCGCGCCCGGCGTGCTGCCGGAACCGGCCGGCTCGGGGGCGGGCCAGTCCGTTCCGTCCCGCGGCGCGGGAGCCATGGTCAGCGTCGGATGGTCCTGCGGCGGGACGGGCACGACGGAGAGGTCGTATCCGCACGCGCCGCAGAACAGGTCACCCGACTCGAGCGGCTCCGCACAGCTCGGGCACTTCGACAGTGCGGTCTGCTGGGGCATCTGCGACATCAACTACACCCACGTCCGGGGGCGGTAACGGTTGGCCCGTTCCACCAGCTCGATCCTCTCCTCGCCGCCGGTCGCCAGCCGGGCCAGCGTGCGGTACGCGCGCTCCAGGCCGAAGCGGAGACCCCGCTCGTCCAGACCGCTGCCGAGCAGCACCCGTCCGACGGCGGCGGGCTGGGCGGTGTCCTGGCCTCCGGAGAGTATCCAGTCCAGCGCGCTGCCGAGCACTTCGGCCGACAACTGCTCGCGCCGGGCCGGATCCAGACCGTACGCGTCCAGTGCCTCGACCTGGCCTGCGGCGGCGGTCAGGTCGTCCAGGAACGGTACGTCACCCGCGCTCGCCGTGCGCTGTCTGAGCCGGGCCCGGACGGCCGCGACCCGGGCGGCCGTGTAGTGGATGGAGGACTCCGGCACCGACTCCAGGGTCCGTACGGAACCCTGCCGGTCGCCGGCCGCGAGCCGGACCCGGGCGAGGCCGAACGCGGTGCTGACGAAGCTCGGATCGGTCGCCCACACCAGGCGGTAGTACTCGGCCGCGTTGTCCAGCTGGCCGAGCACCTCCGCGCACAGGCCGAGGGCCAGCTTGGGCGCGGCCTCGCCGGGGAAGGCGTCGTAGATCGCGTCGAAGGCGACCGCGGCGCCCTCGAAGTCGCGGGTGACCAGGGCGGCCACGCCCCGGTACCACACCACCCGCCAGTCGTCGGGCCGTTCCTCGTCCAGCTTGGCCAGCGCCATCAGAGCGGCCTCGTGGTCGCCGCTCTCCAGCCGGGCACGGATCTGCCGCAGCCGGGTCTCGACGGTCGGCGCGGGCGCCGCCTCCAGAGCACTGATCAGCTCGGCCGGCGCCGACGTCATCAGGCCCGCCAGGAAACCGGCGTTGGGGTCGCCCGGATCGACCAGCGGGACGGGCAGGGCGAGGGCCGCGGCGGGGGTGTCGACGGGTTTGACGAGGGCCGCCGGGGGCAGCCCGGCCTCGGGCGCGGCCTCCCGCGCCCCGAGCCGCGACACGTCCCCGACCGGCTTGGGGAACAACTCCGTGTCCGTGACCTTCACTTCGGGTCCGAACAGCGTCGACAGCGCGGGCCGGGACTGCCCGGTCTGCAGCGAGACGACCTCGCGCAGGACCCCGGTCAGCTGCTCGGACATCTCCTGCGCGGAGGCGAACCGGCGGGCCGGGTCGGGGTCGGTGGCGCGGACCAGGAGCCGGTAGAAGGACTCGTAGCGGCGGAAGACCTCGATGTTGTCGGGGTCGGGCAGGGAGTCCACGAAGATGTTCGTGTAGCCCTGGAAGTCGAAGGTGAGCACCGCGAGGGTACGGCCCACCGTGTACAGGTCGCTCGCCACCGACGGGCCGACCTCCGCGACCTCCGGTGCCTGGTAGCCCACCGTGCCGTAGATCGCCGACTCGTCGTCGTCCATGCGGCGCACCGCGCCCATGTCGATCAGCTTGAGCTGGTCCTCGGTCTGGATGGCGTTGTCGACCTTGAAGTCGCAGTACAGCAGGTTCCGGCTGTGCAGATGGCCGAGCGCCTCAAGAGCCTCGATGCCGTAGGCGCACGCCTGCTCCACCGGCAGCGGATCCCGCCGGCCGTCGGCGGTGCGGCGGTCGTTGGCGATCTCCTTCAGCGACTTGCCGCCGACGTACTCCATGACGATGTAGCCGTCGAGGGAGCCGGTGCGCTGGTCGAGGTGCTCCACGAAGTTGTAGATCCGCACGATGTTGGCGTGCTCGATCTCCGCGAGGAACCGCCGCTCGGAGATCGCGGCCGCCATCGCGTCCTGGTCACCGGTGTCCAGCAGGCCCTTGAGCACCACCCACCGGTCGGACACGGCCCGGTCCACGGCGAGATAGATCCAGCCCAGGCCGCCGTGCGCGAGACAGCCCACGACCTCGTACTGGCCGTGCACGATGTCCCCGGCCTTGAGCTTGGGCACGAACGAGTACGGGTGCCCGCACTTGGTGCAGAACCCCTCCGTGCGCCCCGGCCTCTCACCCCGTGCCCGGCCGACCGGAGCCCCGCAGTCGGAGCGCGAGCAGAACCGCTTCCGCTCGGGCACCTCCGGATTCTCCAGCACCATCGCGCGCGGGTCGGGCCGCGGCACCTGCGGCACCGAGACCAGCCCGGCGCCCAGCCGCCCGCGCGTGGAGGTGCCGGAGGAGGAGCCGGAGCTGCGCACGGACACCGAGCGGCCGGTGGAGTTGCCCGACAGGGAGCGCGAGAGCCGCCCGGACACCGAGCGCCGCGACCTGGACGACTGCGAGGACGTACGCGCGCTGCGTGAACTGCCGCTGCCGGCCGACCCCTTGCCGCCACCCGTGATCCCGGTAGGCGGCGACTCGACCATCCCTCCCCCAGAGGGGGGACCCCCGGTCGAGACGACCGGCGCGAGACCGCAGGTGTCGCAGTACAGCTCACCGCCGCCGACGTCCTCGTACGTCCCCTCGCACCCCGGCCGCTGGCACGCCTGCTGTGCCTGACTCATGACGACTCACTCCTACGATCCTGAGATCCGCCCTGCGGGGGAATCCTCGGTCCGCCGAACTGCTCCGCCGCCGCCTGCTGGTAGCGCAGTACCGCCTGTTCGGCCACCCGAAGGTCGCAGGGCGCGCTCCACAGCATGCGTCGGGCGCTGTCGTACCGTTCGATCAGCAGCGGGTCCTCGGCCAGCCCGTGCCGGGCCACCTTCGCCTTGTACGCGTCTAGGCGGCCGCGCAGCTCGGCGCGGACCGCCAGCGGTGCGGTGACCGCCGTCAACGACTCGCGGGCGCGGAGCAGTTCGTCCTCGGCCTTCTGCTCCAGGGACTCCAGGAGCGGGGAGAGCCGGTGCCACTGCGCCTGCCGCCGGTACTCCGCCGCGGTCGCCAGCTGCTCCTGCAGCGCGGTCGGCGGCCCGCTGACGACGGGCACCTCGGTCGCGGCGATCTTGGCGAGCACCTCGCCGCGCGCGGTGCGCGCCTCGGCGAGGGTGCGGTCCGCGCGGGAGAGCACGTCCCGGAGCTTGATCAGCCGTGCCTCCGCGTCCTGGCGCACCGTCAGCACGGCGTCGATCTCCCGCCGGACGTCCTCAAGGGCGCGCGCCTCGCGGTCGTACACCGTGGTGTCCGGCCGGCCGCCGCCGGGCGCCGAACTGCCCTCGGCCGGCACCCAGAAGGACAGCGGGTCGGTGACGACGTCCTCGCGCAGCCTGGTCAGCGTGCGCGTGATGCGCTCCAGGTCGTCGCCGGCCGGGTGCTCGCCCGGGCGTACGCCGACGGAGTGCGCGAGCTTGCGGGTGCGCTGGAGCTCCGCGGCGAGTAAATCGATCCGGGCGGGCAGCGCCGACCAGACCGCGTCGGCGGTGACGACCATGTCCAGCGAGGAGGCGTACAGCTCGTTCATCCGGTCGACCAGGGTGCCGAGCGAGAACTGCTCGCTCAGCTTGCCGGAGCCGGTGACGGAGGGCGCGTTGGCGCTGCCGGGCACGGTGACGCCCTCGCCGCGCAGCAGTTCGGTCAGCTCCACCAGGTCCTCACGGCTGGACCAGCGGCGCCGGGCGCGGATCTCCCGGGCGGAGCGCAGTGCGGCCGTGTAGGCGTCGAAGTACGCCCACAGCAGGGTGATCGACGCCTCCGTGGCCGTCCAGCGTTCCCTGGTGGCGCCGGTCAGTTCGGCGCCTTCGAGGAGTCTGCGGCCCGCGTGGTCCTGGAGGGCGAGCAGAGAGGTCTCGATCGCCTCGTGCTCCGCGCCGAGCCGCGCCAACGCACGGTCCACCTCGTCCCGGTCCATCACCGGCCCGGCGGGGTCCGTGACGCCCATCGATCACCTCTCGCTGCTGTGTGGTTGGCCTGGGGCGGGTTGTCGTCGGGGCTGGGTCAGCTCGTGCGCAGGTACTGCGGTGCGGGCGGCTTGGACGGTCCCGAGTCCTTCCCCAGTGTGGCCGACAGCCATGTGTCGTACGACGCCTGCCAGCCGTTCGCGCGGTAGTCGACCAGGATGCGATTGACCCGGCGTACCAGATCGGTGGCGTCCTTCTTCATCGCCACGCCGTAGTACTCGGTGGTGAACGCCTCTCCCTTCAGTTCGACCGTCGGGTCCTGGGCGGCCTGGCTGGCGGCGAGCGCGCCGTCGGTGACCACCGCGTCGACCTCGCCGAGCTGCAGCCGGACCAGGCAGTCGAGCTGGTTGGGGACGGTGGTGGAGATGTCGGTGGAGCCGGGCAGGGTTCCCTTGTCCCGGTCCGCCTTCAGCTTGCTGTAGGCGGTGGAACCGGAGGCCGTGCAGATCTTCTTGTGCGCGAGCGTGTCGTCGTAGCCGGTGACGGGCGAGGACTTGGGTGCCAGCACCTGCTGCCCGGTCTTGAAGTAGGGTGCGGAGAAGGCGACTTCGCCCAGCCGCTGGCAGGTGATGGTCATCGTGCGCACGACCATGTCGACCCGGCCGTCCTGGATGGCGGGAATACGCTGGCTGGTCGGTATCGCCTTGAACTGCACCGCGTCCGGGTCGCCGAGGATGTCCTGCGCGATCCGGTGCGCCAGGTCGATGTCGAAGCCCTCCAGCTCCGCGCCCTCGGTGTTCGGGTTGCGGTAGCCCCAGTGGTAGCTGTTCTGGTCGACGCCGACCACCAGCTTGCGCTTGGCGCCCGTACGGGACTTGATGGCGTCGATCGTCGGCCCGTCGGCACCGGACGGCGACAGCGTCTGCTTCTGCGCCTGCGCGTCCTTGCAGTCCTCGGCACGCGCCTGGCTGACGTCGGCCACCCCCTGGCCGGCCGTGCGCACGCCCTTCTGGTGTGTCTGGGTCCGCGGCAGCAACAGGACGAACGCCAGCGCCAGGGCGCACAGCACCGCCATCGCGCCGACTCCGCCCCAGCCCCGCAGGGCGGCCCGTGCACGTGCTGCGTACATCGTCCTGCCCCCTGTCACCGGTACTCCGAAAGCCTGCGCCCGATGCCGGCGACCGCGCCCGCTGCGCCGAGGACCGCCAGGACCGCGGCACCGACGGGCAGTCCGGTCATCGCATCCCGCCCGCCACCGGCGGACTGCTTGAACTCGGTCTGCTCGTGGTCGATGGCACGGGCGAGATTGCTGTCGACGCTGTCGAAGCACTCACCGGTCGCGCCCTTGCCGCCGATCACCATGTCCAGCGCCTGCTGGTAGTTGCCGTTCTCGTCCTCGGTACGGGCCGAGGCGTGACGTTGCTTCCACACCGCCATGTTGCCCTCGGCCGCCTTGACCGGCTCGGTGCCCGCCCGGTCGTCGGCGAGCCCGTCGGCCTCGGTGAGGCCCTTGCCGAGCACGGTCATGTCCTTGTCGAAGTCGTGGTAGTAGGCGTCGTACTGCTGTCCGCCGACCGTGACGGTCTCGGCGCCGCGCGCCACCAGGCTCAGGTTCTCGTTGCCGCGCGCCTTCAGGGAGGCGATCCGCGCGTCGTGCAGCACCTTCAGCGAGCGGATGCCGTGGTCGTAGGAGTCGTCCAGGCCCGAGCGCGCGACGGTGTGGCCGACGACCAGCCAGAGCAGCACCACGCCGGTGGCGGCGGTGGCGGCGACGAGGCCGTGGTTGAGGACGCGGTTGGTGCGCCGGTAGGTGCGGTGCTGGGCCCAGCCGAGCGCGGCCAGGGCGAGCACGCCGAGCGCGATGGCGACCCAGGGGTACGGAGTCGCGTCGCCGTAGTCGGCGTCGAGGCGCTGGTTCTCCTTCGTGTAGAGATCCTCCGCCGCCGGGAGCATCTCTTTCTGCATCTTCTCGTTGGCGTACCGCAGATACGCACCACCGACCGGATATCCCTGCCGGTTGTAGGTCCGGGCGCGTTCGATGAGTCCCTTGTACTGGGGCAGCAGCCGGTTCAGCTTGGCGATGGTCGCCTCGGAGGGCGAGCCGGGCTCCGCGTTGGCGGCGGCCGTGACGAGCCCCGAGGCGGCCGTGCGGATGTCCTTCTCGTACCGGTCGCGCGAGTCCGCGGTCTCCTGCCCGCCGGCCAGGAACCCGCTGGAGGCGGCGGTGTTGGCATCGGCCAGCGAGCGGTAGATGCCGGCCGCGCCGGAACTGAGCGGCTGGCTGCGGTGCAGCACGTCGTCGGCGGCGGCGGCACGCTCGGCGGCCTGCCAGGCGGTGACCGCTCCGAACGCGACGACGAGCAGCGCGAGGACGGCGCCGATGATCCGCAGCCGCCCCGGCTCGGTGGTCGCGGCGGCCCGCACCCGCTCCACGCCCTCGGCGAAGGCGGTACGGCGCGCGGGCGCGGCGGGGGAGACGGCCGGGACGACCGGAGGCCGGCCGGGCTGAGCGGGGATCCCGGGCACGGCGGAACCCGCCGGTGGCGCTGCCGTGCTGCTCTTCGGCGGGTGTGTCACCTGACCTCCCCCGTGGTCATCCGTTCGCCGCCCAGTATCACCGCCCGGACCGACATCCGCACCAGCCTTCACTCGATCTTGATCGGATCGCAGCGCAACCCACAGATGCGACGGCGCGGGGAGCGTGTCGCGCCACCCCCTGTTGATGAACACGCGGGGTGCGCCGGATCGGTTCCCCGGTAGCCTTCGGCGGCATGCACGGACGACCCGGCCATGACCCCGGCACCCCTCGCAGGTCCCGACACGACTGGTGGGGCGTGGTGCTGGAAGCCCCCGATCCGCACGCGCTCGCCCGCTTCTACGCCGAACTCCTCGGCTGGGAGATCGCCAAGGAGGACGCCGAGGGAGCGGCGGTCGCCCCGCCCGAGGGCGTGGCCTACCTCGCCTTCCAGTTCGCGGCCGGCCACGTCCCCCCGGTCTGGCCCGCCCGCGAAGGGGCCCAGCGCATCACGATGCACCTCGACTTCGAAGTGGAGGACCTTCCGGCCGCGGTGGCCCACGCGCTGGACCTCGGCGCCCGGGAGGCGGACCACCAGCCCCAGGACAACGTCAGGGTGCTGCTCGACCCCGCCGGGCACCCCTTCTGCCTCTACCTGGACCAGTAGGCCCGCGCCCGCTCCTGCGCCCGCACCCCCGCCCCCAGCCGGTCAAGGCCCAGCAGGGCCGCGCCCAGGACCGGGCCGGCCCTCACCACCCGGACGTCCGCCTTGGGGGCCCGGGAGGACAGCAGGTCGCGGATGCCGTCGTCCAGTTGGGTGTGGCCCGCGGTCAGGACGCTGCCGCCCAGCAGGACCGGGGTCTCCTCGGCGAGGAGGTCGAGGCGGGTGAGAGCGACCGTGGCCATCGTCGCGACCTCCTCCGCGAGGCGGTGCACGATCGAGCGGGCGACCGGATCGCCCTGCGCGGCGGTCTCGAAGAGGACCGGGGTCAGTTCGTGCCGGCGGCCGTGCTCGACCTGCTCCAGGTGCAGGGCCTCGATCAGGGCGTACATCGAGGCGAGGCCGAAGTGGGCGGGGAGCGTACGGGAGAGGGCGGTCGGCTCGCCCCGGCCGTCCTCGGCGCGGGCCGCGTACCAGAGCGCCTCCTCGGCCAGTCCCCAGCCACCGCCCCAGTCGCCGGAGATGCGGCCGATCGCCGGGAAACGCGCGGTGCGGCCGTCGGGGCGCATGCCGACGCAGTTGATGCCCGCGCCGCACACCACGGCCACGCCCCGGGGCTCGGCCACGCCCGCCCGCAGGATCGCGAAGGTGTCGTTGCGGACCTCCACCGAGGCGCCCCACCCGCGCGCGTGCAGCGCGGTCGCCAACTGCTCCTCCTCCACCGGCAGATCCGCATTGGCCAGGCAGGCGGAGACGTGCGACGCGGCGGGCAGGCCCGCGTCCGTGAGTGCCCGGGCGACCGGGTCGGCCAGCGCGTCCATCGCCGCCTCCACACCCACCGCCGGCGGGCGGAAGCCGCCGCCGCGGGCCGTGGCCAGCACCTGCCCGCCGGCGGTGACCAAGGCCACGTCGGTCTTGCTGTTGCCCGCGTCGATGGCAAGGACGGTCGAGGTCAGGCCCACGCGAGGTGCTCCCGGTTGTGCGCGATCAGTTGGTCGGTGAGGGTGTCGGCGTACTCGTACTGGCCGATCAGGGGGTGAGCCAGCATCGCCCTGAAGACGCGGTCCCGGCCGCCGCGCAGGGCCGCCTCCAGGGCCAGGTCCTCGTACGCCGTCACGTTCGCCACCAGGCCCGCGTAGAGCGGGTCCAGGTCCGCCACCGGCAGCGGCGCGGGTCCGCTCGGGCCCATCGCCGCCTGCACCTCGATCACCGCGTCGTCCGGCAGGAAGGGCAGGGTGCCCTTGTTGAGCGTGTTCACCACCTGGTACGGGCTTCCGGCCCCGCCCAGCAGGGCCGCCGCCAGGTCGACCGCCGCCTCCGAGTAGAAGGCGCCGCCCCGCTTGGCCAGCAGCGCCGGCTTCTCGTCGAGGGACGGGTCGCCGTACATCGTCAGCAACTCGCGTTCCATGGCCGCGACCTCCGCCGCCCGGGAGGGCTTGGTGCGCAGCTCCCCCACCACCTCGTCGTGCGCGTAGTAGTAGCGCAGGTAGTAGGAGGGGACGACCCCCAGGCGGTCCAGCAGGCGGCGGGGCAGGTGCAGGTCGTCGGCGATGGTGTCGCCGTGTTCGGCCAGGAGTTCGGGCAGGACGTTGGCGCCCTCGGGGCCGCCGAGGCGCACCCCCGTCTCCCAGGTGAGGTGGTTCAGGCCCACGTGCTCCAGGTGGACGTCCTTCGGGTCGGTGCCGAGCATCGCCGCGAACTTGCGCTGGAAGCCGATCGCCACGTTGCACAGGCCCACCGCCCGGTGGCCCGCCTGGAGCAGGGCGCGGGTGACGATGCCGACCGGGTTGGTGAAGTCGATGATCCAGGCACGCGGGTTGGTACGGCGGACCCGTTCGGCGATGTCGAGGACGACGGGGACCGTGCGCAGCGCCTTGGCCAGGCCACCCGCGCCGGTCGTCTCCTGGCCGATGCAGCCGCACTCCAGGGGCCAGGTCTCGTCCTGCAGACGGGCCGCCTGGCCGCCGATGCGCAGCTGCAGCAGCACGGCGTCGGCGCCTTCGACTCCCGCGTCCAGGTCGGAGGTGGTGACGATCCGGCCGTGGTGGGCCTGCCGGGCGAAGATCCGGCGGGCCAGGCCGCCCACCAGCTCCAGACGCTCGGCGGCCGGGTCCACGAGCACGAGTTCCTCGATGGGCAGGGAGTCCCTGAGGCGCGCGAAGCCGTCGATGAGTTCGGGGGTGTAGGTCGAGCCTCCGCCGACCACAGCGAGTTTCATATGTGGTTTAACCCTTCACTCCGGTGAGCGTGACGCCTTCCACGAACGCCTTCTGGGCGAAGAAGAACACGAGGATCACGGGGGCCATGACCAGCACGGTCGCGGCCATGGTGAGGTTCCAGTCGGTGTGGTGCGCGCCCTTGAAGGACTCCAGTCCGTAGGAGAGGGTCCAGGCGCCCGGGTTCTCCGAGGCGTAGATCTGGGGGCCGAAGTAGTCGTTCCAGGCGTAGAAGAACTGGAAGAGGGCCACGGCGGCGATGCCCGGTTTCGCCATCGGCAGGACGACCCGCAGCAGGGTCCTGAGGTCGCCGCAGCCGTCCACCTTCGCCGCGTCGACATACTCGTTCGGAATGGTCATCAGGAACTGGCGCAGCAGGAAGATGGAGAACGCGTCCCCGAACGCCATCGGGATGATCAGCGGCCACAGCGTGCCCGACAGGTCCAGCTGCTTCGCCCAGAACAGGTACATCGGGATGATGATCACCTGCGGGGGCAGCATCATCATCGAGATCACCAGCATGAGGGACAGACTGCGGCCCCGGAAGCGGAACTTGGCCAGCGCGTACGCCACCGGGATGGAGGACCCCACGGTCAGCACGGTGCCGAGACCGGCGTAGATCAGCGTGTTCTTCCACCAGGTCAGAAAGCCGGGTGTGTCGAAGACCTTCTTGTAGTTGCCCCACTGCCAGGTGTGCGGGATCAGGTCCCGGCTGAGCGCCTGCGTGTCGCTCATCAGCGAGGTCAGGAACACGAACACGAAGGGGAGCGTGAAGAACAGCGCGGCGGCGATCCCGAGGGAGTGGACCGCGATCCATTCGAGCAGCGCCCTGCGGCGGGCGGTCCGCTCCGCCCCGGACACCTGCGGCGCCAGTTTCACCGGCTGGTCCAGTACTTGGGTCATGGTCAGTCACCTGCCTGGATGAGACCGCCCCGGCGCCGCATCAACAGCGCGGTGAAGGCCATGGACAGGACGAACAGCACCAGAGCCACCACACAGGCCGAGCCGTAGTCGAAGCGCTGGAAGCCGAGGTTGTAGACGAGCTGGGGGAGGGTGAGCGTGGACTTGTCCGGGTAGCCGGGCTCGAACTGGGTGCCCGCGCCCTGGATCACGCCCGAGGCGACCTTCCCCGCGATCAGCGGCTGGGTGTAGTACTGCATCGTCTGGATCACACCGGTGACCACGGCGAACATCACGATCGGCGAGATGTTCGGCAGGGTGACGTAGCGGAACCGCTGCCATGCCGACGCGCCGTCCAGCTCGGCCGCCTCGTACTGCTCCTTCGGTACGTCGAGCAGCGCGGCCATGAAGATGACCATCAGGTCGCCGATGCCCCACAGCGCCAGCAGGGTCAGGGCGGGCTTGGACCAGGTGGGGTCGTTGAACCAGCCCGGCGCCGGGATGCCCACCTTCTCCAGGATCGAGTTGACCGGGCCCGTACCGGGGTTGAGGAGGAAGGCGAAGGCCATCGTCGCCGCCACCGGCGGGGCGAGGTAGGGCAGGTAGAAGAGGGTGCGGAAGACTCCCGCAGCCGTCTTGATCTTGGTGATGAGCAGGCCCACACCAAGTCCGAAGACGACCCGGAGGGTCACCATGACCAGCACCAGCCACAGGGTGTTGCGCAGGGCGGGCCAGAAGAGCGGGTAGTGCTCGAAGACGTACGTCCAGTTCTTCGTGCCGCTCCACGTCGGCGGCTTGAAGCCGTCGTAGTGCATGAACGAGAAGTAGACGGTCGAGATCAGCGGGTACGCGAAGAAGACCGCGAAGCCGATCAGCCAGGGCGACATGAAGGCGGCCGTCCGCAGTGCCTGTTTCCGCTGCTTCGCGGCGAGGCCGGCACTGCGGCGCTTCGAGGCGAGCGTGATCGTGTTCATCGGCTACTTCGCCTGCGCGATGTCCGTGTCGATCTGCGCGGCCGTCTTCTTCAGGCCGGCCTTCAGATCGGTGACCTTGCCGCTCTCGTAGTCGTAGCCGAACTGCTGGATCGTCACCAGGTACACACCGCCGTTGATGGAGGCGGGAGTGGTGGTGGAGTCCGGGTTCGCGGCGATGTCCAGGAAGGTCTTGAACCGGGGGTCGTACTTCAGCTTCGGGGACTTCAGCGCGGCGAGCGTGGAGGGCACGTTGTGGATGTCGTTGGCGAAGCCGACCACCGCGTCCGTGTCCGTGGTCATGTACTTCACCAGCTCCCAGGCCGCGTTCTGCTTGTGGCTGGTGGCGGCGATGCCCGCGATGGTGCCGGTGATGTAGCCCTTGCCGTACTGGGCGGCCTGGTCGTCCGGCACGGGCAGCGGGGCGACGCCGATCTCGAAGCCCGGCTTGGCCTCCTCGGCCATGCCGAGGCGCCACTCGCCGTCCAGCTGCATGGCCACCTGGCCGGTGTGGAAGGGGTGCTTCGGGCCCCACTCGTCACCGAGTGTGGCCCGGAACTTCTCCAGCTTCTGGAATCCGCCGAGTTCGTCGACGAGTTTCTTCTGGAGGGTGAAGCCCTTTTCGAACGCCGGGTCCTCGGCGAGGTCGGACTTGCCGTTCTTGTCGAAGTACGTCGGTGAGAACTGCCCGAAGTAGTGCTCGGTCGTGGACTCCCAGCCGTGGTAGTCCGGCATGAAACCCAGCTGCTTGAAGCTGTCGCCCTGGCTGATCGTCAGCTTCTTGGCGTCGGTCTCGAATTCGGACCACGTCTTCGGCGGCGCCGTGATGCCCGCCTTCTTGAAGGCCGTCTTGTTGTAGTAGAGGCCGTACGCGTCGCCCAGCAGCGGCACCGCGCAGCGGTTGCCGTCGAACTGGGTGTACTCGTTCATCGTCTTCGGGAAGGTCGTCTCCGGGTCGATCTTCGCCTTCTTGAAGAAGGGGTTCAGATCCACCAGCGCGCCCGAGGAGCAGAACTTGCCCACGTTGTTGGTGGTGAACGAGGAGATCACGTCCGGGGCCTTGTCGCCGCCCGAGCGCAGCGCCTGGTTGATCTTGTCGTCGGTCATGTTGCCGACGATGTTCACGTGGATGTTGGGATGGGCCTTCTCGAAGCCGGCGACCAGGGACTTGACCGCCTTCACCTCGTTCGGCGCGCTCCACGCGTGCCAGAAGTTGATCGTCGTGTCCTTGGAGGCGTCGTCGGTGGCGCCCGAGCCGGACTGGCCGGTACAGGCGGTGGTGAGCAGGGCCAGCGACGCGGTCAGGGCAAATGCCGTCTTTCGGGCAATGGAGGGTACGACTTCGGGCATGGCGAGGTCTCCCGGGGCGGGGTGGGTGAGAAGGGGAACTGCGGGGGGAGGGTGGGGCTCAGCGCGAGGTGTCGAAGACCTCGTCACGGGTGGTCGCGAGCGCGGACTCCAGTGCGCCGCGCAGCACGGGGTGTTCACGCACGTCGCCGACGACGAGCCGGGGGCGGGCCGCCGCCAGCTCCTCCAGCTCGGCCTGGACGAGGGCGCGCAGCACCTCGCCGCCGGCCGTCAGGGCGGAGCCGCTGAGGACGACGAGTTCGGGATCGAGGACGGAGACGAGCGAGGCGAGACCGGTGGCCAGCCGGGTCGCGTAGGTCGCCAGCAGCTCCCGGTGCGGTCCGCCCGCGTGGTCGGCGGCACGGGCCAGGAGGTGCGCGGCCGCCTCGGTGTACGAACCCGACGGCACGTCCTCGATGCCGAGTTCGCGGGCCAGCTTCGGTAGGGCCTGGGAGCCGGCCAGCTCCTGGTAGCCGCCGCTGTTGGCCTTGGTCACCTGGCGTACCAGGGGGGTGCCGGGCACGGGGAGGAAGCCGACCTCGCCGGCGCCGCCGGTCCAGCCGCGGTGCAGCCGGCCGCCGAGGACCAGGGCGGCGCCCATGCCCTCCTGGTTCCACAGCAGTACGAAGTCCGCGTGGCCGCGGGCCGCGCCCAGCCGCTGTTCGGCGATGGCGACGAGGTTGACGTCGTTCTCGTACTCGACCGGCATCGGGAGCGCCGCCGCGAGGTCGTCGAGCAGCGCGGGGGAGTGCCAGCCGGGCAGGTGGGAGGCGTAGCGCAGCCGGCCGGTGCCCGGGTCGAAGGCGCCAGGGGTGCCGATGACCAGCCGGTGTACGTCGTCCCGGGCCAGCCCGGCGGCCTTCACGGCGCCGTCGAGGGCGTCGGTGACCTGCTGGACGACCGGGTGGGCCGGACGGCGGCCAGGGGTGGGAAGTTCGTGTTCGCCCACCGTGCGGCCGGTGATGTCGGCGACGGCGGCGCGGATGCGGCTCGGGGTGACGTCGAGTCCGGCGGCGTACGCGGCCGTCGGGTTGACGGCGTACAGCTGGGCGTTGGGGCCCGGCCGACCCTCGCTGATGCCGGTGACCCGGACCAGGCCGGCGGCCTCCAGGCGGGCCAGCAACTGGGAGGCGGTGGGCTTGGACAGGCCGGTGAGCTTGCCGATCCGGGTGCGGGACAGCGGCCCGTGCTCCAGCAGGAGATCCAGGGCGGCGCGGTCGTTCATGGCGCGCAGGACGCGCGGGGTGCCCGGCGTACCGGCGGTTCCTGCCATGGGTTTCGACACCTGCCTTTCCAGCTGTCCAGCTTCCCAGCGACCCCGGCCGGACGTCCAGCCTTGATCACTGGACGGCGGGAGATCACTGTTAGGAAACTTTCCTATTGGGGTGGGAGGAACGTAAGCCCAGGACGAAGGGGGCGTCAATAGACAACGCCCCCGAGGCAACAGAGTCGTTACCTCGGGGGCGCTCGAAGACGGCGCGGTGCGGCCGGTCGGTGCTGGGGGACCTCGATGTGGTCGGCGGCGGGTACGGCCGGGCGGCCGGGGCCGGGCGTCGCCGTGCGTCAGCCGTCGATGAAGGGGGCCGTGTCCAGGGTGGGGTAGGGGGCCGGCAGCGGGAGGGTTTCGCCGAGACCGACCTTGGTGTCGGTGTCGTAGTACGCCTCGGTCGGGTCGTCGCCGGGGAGGACCGGATCCGTGTAGCAGTGTGCCGTCTTGGAGTGGCGGTCGATGAGGACGTAGACGGGGATACCGGCGGCGGCGTAGGTGCGGAACTTGGGGCCGGTGTCGGTCTCGTGGTTGGTGGAGGTGACTTCGCCGACCAGTGCGAGCATGGCGATGGGGTACCAGCCCCTGTGGGTTTTGCGGTACGACTCGTCGAGCTCGGTCGGATTACGGCGGCAGACGTAGAAGTCCGGGACGACCAGAGCCATCGTCCGACCATCTGGGTGGGGCACTCGGAAGCCGTCGTTCACGCCGGCCGTGTCGAGTCCGGCCAGGTGGAACTGGACGATGATCTTCACTGCACCTGCGTTGTGCTGATGCTCCGGTTGAGGTGGCAAATAGCCCGTCCCCTCGATGTACTCCGCTCGAATCGGCATCGGTGACGCTGCCTTCTCGAACGCGTTCAACAAGTCGATGGGGTCCACCTGCGGCATGACCGGCTCCATGATCGGTTCGGCGCTCATCGCTTCTCCTTGTCACGCTGCTGCCAGGCTAAGCCCGCGCTGGGCGCCCCGGCAGAACGATGGGGCACCCGGCGCGCACTCGGCGCCGGGTGCCCCATCGTTCACTCGAACGAGCGTGCTGAACCGTTCCGCTGTTGTGCGCCCTACTTCGGCGCCGACCGCTGCTGCGGAGTGATCGGCGAAGCCGCCGTCGACTGCGGCGACTCCGCGTTGGAGTACACCGAGGGCGCCGCCACCACCGAGGTCGGGTCCGGGGTGCCCTCGACGTCCTCCACGGCCGTCGCCCCGCCCACGATGCGGATGCTCGCCGCGTCGAACGCCCGCTTGATGCGCCAGCGCAGCTCGCGCTCCACGGTGACCGACTTGCCGGGCATGGTCTTGGCCGAGACCCGGACCACCATGGAGTCGATCAGCACGCTGTCCAGGCCGAGCACCTCGATCGGCCCCCACAGCAGTTCGTTCCAGGGCTCTTCCTTGCTCATCTGCTCGGCGACGTCGTCCAGCGTGGCCTTCACCCGGTCCAGGTCCTCGCTCGCCCGCACGGTCACGTCGACCCCGGCCGTCGCCCAGCCCTGGGAGAGGTTGCCGATCCGCTTGACCTCGCCGTTGCGGACGTACCAGATCTCGCCGTTGTCACCGCGCAGCTTGGTCACGCGCAGCCCGACCTCGATCACCTCGCCGGAGGCCACTCCCGCGTCGATCGAGTCGCCGACGCCGTACTGGTCCTCCAGGATCATGAACACGCCGGAGAGGAAGTCCGTGACCAGGTTCCGGGCGCCGAAGCCGATCGCCACACCGGCCACACCTGCCGAGGCCAGCAGCGGCGCCAGGTTGATCTTGAAGGTGGACAGCACCATCAGCGCGGCCGTGCCGAGGATCACGAAGCTCGCCACCGAGCGCAGCACCGAGCCGATCGCCTGCGAGCGCTGCCGGCGCCGCTCGGCGTTGACCAGCAGCCCGCCCAGCGCGGTGCCGTCCACCGACTCCACGGTCCGGTTCATCCGGTCTATCAGCTTGGTGATCGCCCGCCGCACCGCCGCTCTGAGCGCGAACGCCACGACCAGGATCAGCAGGATCTGCAGGCCCATCGCGAGCCAGGTCGACCAGTTCTGCTCGACCCAGCTCGCCGCGTTCGTCGCGCTCTCCTGGGCGTCCTGCAGGGACGGCACGGCAGGGGCCGTCGACCCCGAGGGAGACGGGGTCGGCGTCGCACCGGCGGCCGGTAGGGCGACGGGCAAGGACACGGCTGGTACCTCCATGGTGCTGCGCGGTCCGCTCCGGTGGGGCGGTCAAGGTCACGAAAAGGTCACCGGGCGGACAGAACCAACACACTAACGGGGCATTGTGTGTGCTCCGCGCCGATCCGCACAGGAGAGACCGTTCTCACCCGGGCTTGAACAGGCCATGATCCTGGGGATGAATCGGGTGTGGTCGAAAACACTCCCAGCCCGTTACCGGGACATGGTGGCGCTTCCACCAGGCATGAGGGGAGACTGGCTGCAGATCGTCCCGGCGCGAGCCACGCGCCGCCGACGCCCAAGGAGGCCCCCGTGCCGCATGTCCTGGTCCTCAACGCGTCGTACGAGCCGCTCGGCGTCGTACCGCTTCGCCGCGCGCTCGTCCTCGTCCTGGAGAACAAGGCGGTCTCCCTCGAGGAATCCGGCGCCTATATGCACAGCGCAACCGTCACAGTCCCCGCACCCAGCGTGGTCCGGCTCAAGCGATTCGTCCGGGTTCCCTATCGGGGGCCCGTTCCTCTTACCCGCAGGGCGCTGTTCGCCCGCGACGGGGGCCGGTGCATGTACTGCGGTGGCGTCGCAACCAGCGTCGACCACGTCGTCCCGCGCAGCCGCGGAGGCAAGCACGTCTGGGACAACGTGGTGGCCTCCTGTCGCCGCTGCAACCACGTGAAGGCCGACAAACACCTCGTCGAGATCGGCTGGCGGCTGCGCCACAAACCAGCCCCGCCCACCGGTCTGGCCTGGCGCATCATCGGGACCGGACATAGGGACCCGCGCTGGCTGCCCTACTTGCAGCCGTTCGGCGCGGACGACGCCATGGCCCGGATCGACGGCATTTCAGCCTGACGATCCGGGCCTTCGTACACCCCGTGGCCGAACGGCCCCGTTCAGCCACGGGGCCCTTCGGCCCGCGATCCCCGTACGACATACAGGGCGCCGCCCACCACGAACGCGGCCAGCGCCGCCGACCAGGCGCCCGGTTGGACGCCCGGCTGCATCGGCCACGCCCACACCGTGACCGCACGCCCGCGCGCCCCAGACGAGGCCAGATACACCGCGGTGACATAGCCGAACGCCGGAAGCCAGCTCAGCCGCGCGCCGAGCAGGACGGCCGCGGACGCCGTGACGCCCGTACAGCCGAGCGTGTTGCGGATCATGGCAGGCGGGCCGAAGGTCCCCGAGTGCCCGAGCACCGCCAGCGGCAGAAGCGCCGCCGCCAGCGCGGTCAGCGCGGTCAGCTGCACCAGCCGCCGCGGCCACCAGGGCCGTACGGCAGTCCGGTCCAGCTCCTCCGACGCCGTGTACAGGCTCGTGCCGATCACGGCAGCCGCCAGCAGCGGGGCCAGGGCGACGATCGGTACCCGGCGGTCGGGGTCCAGATAGCTGTCCAGCCGGTCGGCGGCCCAGACGGCGAATGCGGTGGTGCCGGCGAGGGCGGCGAGCGTGGCCGGCAGCGCGCGGGAGCGGGCGTACAGGAGGAGTCCGGTCACAGGGACGGCACCTCCTCGGGGTCACAGTCGCCCCGGGTCGCGAAGTAGGCCGACAGCCACTCGCGGCGCTCGTCGTCGCCCATGGCGGCCAGGTGAGCCCGCGCCGAGCGGCGGTCCCTCAGTTCGGCGCGCTGTGCCGCGGTGCCGTGCGCGTCCGCGTCGTCGAAGTCCTTCTCCGCGGGACTGGGCGCCAGATAGTGCTCCACGGCGTCGTCGACCCTGCTCATCCGTGGGTTCGGGCCGTTGCACTCCATGTGCCCCGCCAGCGCGACCACGGCCTCCCACGCGTACTGCTCCCGATCCGTCAGCCGTCCCCGTACGACGGACCAGCCGAGCGGTGTCAGCATCGGCAGCCGGGCCTTGTCGGCGTGCGGGTCGCCGTCCCGGTCCTCCCAGCGGACCGGAAGGTTGCGTACGCCCTTCAGCCTGCCCGTGATCCCCGACAGCGCGTCCCGGACCTGCGGGAGCATGCCCGGGTACCGGGCGCTGACACAGACTGCCGGGGTGGTGGAGGTGTCGCAGACCTGGCGTCGCGCGAGTGGGTCGGGATGCCACAGGGCGTTCCCGCTCTGCACGAGCAGCGTGCCGGCCGCCAGGGCGGCTGCCAGCGGCAGCAGGGCCGTGACCCTGCGCCGGGCGGCGTACGCCAGTGCCGCGGCGAGTGCCGGCCCGCCCGTCCACACCGCCATCGCCCATGGCTGCCACCACACCGGCAGCTCGCTGTCCAGGACCGGGAAGGCGGGGTTGAGGTGGACGCCGTAGCCCGTGCGGGCGGTGGCCACGATCCCGAGCCCGACGTACCCGGCCATCGCGAGCAGCGGGGCCGCCAGCCGTGAGGGTGCGACCCGCCCCACCACATGCCCGGCCAGCGCGGCCGCCGCCAGGGCCACCGCGTCCCCCGGCAGCAGGGCGAGGCGCGGCCCGTCGCCCCGGGAGTACGGCCAGGTGGCGAGCATGGCCAGGCCTGCCGCGACCAGGTAGCCGGCGGCCGCCCAGAGCGCCACCGGCAGAGCGGACGCCAGCAACCGCACGAGCGGCGCCCGGACGACCGTCCCCCACAGCTCGTCGGTGCGGCGCCGTCGCTCCCGCCCGCCCTGCCAGCAGCCCGCGGCGGCCGCCAGCGGCAGGGCGATCAGCAGCGCGTTGTGGGTCCTGGAGGCGGTTTCGGCCCAGCCGCCCTGCCAGCGGGCGGAGGAGCCGGCCAGCATGACGCCGACCGTCAGCAGGACGGCGGCACCGGCGAACGGGGCGAAGCCGCGGACGGCCTCGGCGCGCAGGGGGTGCGGGGTTCGGGCGGCTGCCTTCGGTTCGGCTACGAGGGTCATCGGACCGCCTCCCGCGTGCCCGCCGTGCGGTGGGCCCGCAGCGCGGCCGTGTAGCCACGCTCGATCGGGTGGTCGCCAGGGCCGTCGGAGGCCTCGCCGAGCAGGGTGAGCGCCCTGGGCGTGCCCCGGTAGGCGACCCGGCCTCCGTCCAGCAGGGTGACCTCCGTGCACGCGGCGGCCACGTCCTCCACGAGGTGGGTGGAGACCACCACCGTGGCCGAGACGCCCAGCTCCCGCAGCAACTCACGGAACTCCATGCGCTGTTCGGGGTCGAGACCGGCGGTCGGCTCGTCCAGCAGCAGCACGCTCGGGTCGTTGACGACAGCCTGGGCGATGCCGACACGCCGGATCATGCCCCCGGACAGTCTCTTGATCTTCGCGTCGATACGGTCCGCGAGCCCGACCCGGGCCACGGCCCGCTCCACGGCGGCCGGGACGCGGTCGGCGGGCAGCCCCTTCAGCCAGGCGACGTACGCCACGAACTCCCGGACCGTGAAGCCGGGGTAGTAGCCGAACTCCTGCGGCAGATAACCCAGTCGACGCCGGATCTCGGCCCGCCCGCGATGGTCGCCGCTGTCCTGCCCGAGGATCTCCACCCCTCCGCCGGACGGCTGGGCCACGGTGGCCAGCACCCGGATCAGCGAGGTCTTCCCGGCCCCGTTCGGCCCGAGCAGCCCGTGCACACCGGTGCCGAGATCCAGGTCCACGGAGTCGAGGGCGAGCGTCTTGCGGTGCCGGACCTGCAGGCCCGTTACGTGTATGGAACTCAAGGTGTCTCCAGGGAGAAGCGCCGGCAGGGGCCGCAGGGCGGTCGCGGTCACCGGCGGTTCGGGTGTTCGCGGGCGGTGCGGCGCATGGCCGCCGGCCGGTGGTTCGGGTGTTCGGCTGTTCGTGGGCGACGCGGTCAGCGGCCGGGCCGCACCGCGGTCGCCGTGCTCACCTGCGGATCAGCCGGTCGTAGGCCGGGCGGCGGGCGGTCAGCAGTGCGGCGCTCAGGGCGGCCGCTGCCGCCCATGCGCCCTGGGCTCCGGCGCCGTCCAGACAGCGGGAGAGCTGGTCGGCCAGGCGTGCGGTGGCCTCGCCGGCCGTGGCGGCGGGTACCGGGGCGAGTACGGCGCACAGCCAGCCGCCCGCCGTGATCCCGGCCGCTGTCCGGTGGCCGATGAAGGAGGCCAGGGTCAGCGTGGCCAGGGTCAGGGCCAGTCCGGGCAGCAGCCAGGCCGCGGCCGCCGGGGCGCCGGAGGCGGGCAGCAGCAGGCCGGTGAGGGTCAGCAGCGGCAGGCTCACCGCGAGGACCGCGGCCGTCCGGGTCAGCGCCAGCCGCAGCCCCCCGGCCGGGGTGGCCGCCGCGACCTCGTACAGCGGGTCGGCGTGCGGCCCGTAGGACAGGACGACCCCCATGACGGGCATGACGGGAGCGATCGCCAGCAGCAGCGCCCGTGCACCGGGCACGCCGCCCCCGTACCCCAGGGCCATCGCCCCCACGGCCACGAGCAGTACCGCGGGCAGCCATGCCCCGCGGACGGCGGGCCCGGCGGCCCACAGGAGGCGGGCGAGACGGGGCAGCACGCGTGCAGGGACCGGTGCCTTCGCGAGCGCCTCCCGTGCGGGCGCCGCGCCCAGTACCGCCTCCCGCACCTCCGCCAGGACCAGACCCGTCTCCATGTCGCGCACCGCCGCGGACACCCGCGTCGCGCACCCCGCGCAGCCCTCCAGATGCGTCTCCAGGGACCACGCGTCCGGCTCCGGCAGGGAGCCGTCGGCATAGCGGACGACGAGGTCGTCGGAGGCGTGCCAGACACGCGCCTTGCCGTGGGTCATGCCGTGCCTCCCAGCGGGGACGTGTTCAACTGCGCGAGGGCGGACCGCAGTTCGGCGCGGGCCCGCCGGGCGCGGGACTTGACCGTGCCCTCGGGTATGCCGAGCAGCCGGGCCGCCTCACGGGTGCTCAGCCCGTCGACGACGGTCGCGCGCAGCACCTCGCGCAACTCGGGGGAGATCCGGTCGAGGGCGGTACCGACATCGCCGTACTCCAGAGCGGCCAGCACCCTGTCCTCCGCGGAGGCTGCGGGCTCGCACCGCCCGTGCGGCAGGGGCTCCGGCGGCAGTGCCGCCACCCGCGCGGCCCGCTCCTGCGCCCGCCGGGCGTCCACCAGCCGCCGCGCCGCGATGGTCCACAGCCAGCCGCCGGCCTCCTGCCCGCGGTGCCCGGCTGCCGACCGCCACACCGTGACGAAGGTGTCCTGCAGCACCTCCCGGACGACCTCCGGATCGGCACAGCGCCGCGTCAGCCGCGCGTGCAGCCAGCCCGCGTGCCGGTCGTACAGGTCGGTCATCGCCGCAGGATCCCCCGCCGCGACGGCCCGCAGCAGTACTGCGTCCCCCGCGCCGTCCTTCTCCCGCTGGCCCCTCATGGGGCGGAACAGTCTCACACCCCGTCTATCGATCAGCAGGGCGGCACCGGATCACGACGGGCGCTCACCTGCGCTCCGCCGGTCCTGGAGAGTGCCTTGGCCGTCACGGGGTAGGCCTGCCGTAACCGCAGCAAGCCGCAGCATTCGACCCAGTGACGAGGAGGCCCCCGTGGCCGCACCGGCTCATCTTCCGATCCCGGCCCAGTGGAAACCCGTGGCGGAGCCCGCCGCCGATTCCCACGAGACGCAGGTGTGCGTCTTCAGCGCGGAGAGCGCGTGCGCGGAGGCGCCGCTGACCAGCGAGCCGCCGCTGCCCGATGCCGAGCCCCTGACCAGCGAGCCGCCGCTCGCCGACGCCGCCCCGCTGACCAGCGAGTCCGACCCGGTCCCGGACTCCTTCGTCGCGGGGCTGTAGATGGCCGCGGCGCACGAGGACGAGGAGCTGTCCCGGCTCGCCGGTCTGCACGGGGTCGCCACCTCCTACAGCCCCGCCCCGGACCGCACGGTCGCCGTCTCCGCCTCCGCCGTTGTCGCCGCCCTGGCCGCCCTCGACGTCGACGCGGGCACCCCGGACGCCGTCCGCACCGCGCTCGCCGCGCGGGAGCGCGAGCTGCGCGAACGGCTGCTGCCGCCGACCGTGGTCCGGTGGGCCGGTACCGAGGAGCCGCCCGCCGCCCTCGCCGCGCTGCCACCCGGCACCCGCCTGTGCGTCGAGACCGAACAAGGGGAGCAGCGCAACGGAATCGAGGGGCTGCCCGCCGGTGTGCACCGGGTCGGCGCCACCGCCCCCGACGGCCGCACCGGGCACGCGCATCTCGTCGTCGCCCCGGACCGGCTGCCCGCCCCCGCCACCCGCACGTACGGCCTGCTCGTGCAGCTCTACTCGCTGCTCTCCCGGCGTTCCTGGGGCATGGGCGACCTCGGCGACCTCGCCCAGCTGGCAGAGTGGGCCGGCCGCACCGCCGGGGCCGGGTTCGTGCAGGTCAACCCGCTGCATTCGGCCGTACCCGGTGCCCCGACCGACCCGTCCCCGTACCGGCCGTCCTCGCGCCGCTTCCCCGACCCCGTGCACCTGCGGATCGAGCAGATCCCCGAGTTCGCACACATCGAGGACCCCCGGGACCGCGCCCGGATCCGCGCGCTGCTGGAGCGCGCCGAGCGGCTGCGCGCCGACGTCCTCGACAAGGGCGCCCTCATCGACCGGGACGCGGTGTGGGAGCTGAAGCGCGAGGCCCTGGAGCTGGTCCTCCGGGTCCCGCTCGAGCCGCAGCGACGGGCCGCGTACGACGCCTTCCGCGCCGAGGAGGGGCAGGCGCTCCAGGACCACGCCACCTGGTACGCCCTCGCCGAGACCCACGGCTCCGACTGGCCCGGCTGGCCGGAAGGGCTGCGCGACCCGCGCTCCGCCGAGACCGCCCGCGCCCGCGCCGAGCTGGCCTGCCGCGTCGACTTCCACTCCCGTCTCGCCTGGCTCACCGACGGCCAGCTCCGCGCCGCCCAGCACGCGGCCCGGGAGGCCGGCATGCCCGTCGGGATCGTGCACGACCTCGCCGTCGGCGTGCATCCCGGCGGCGCGGACGCCTGGGCCCAGCAGGACCACTTCGCCGCCGGCATGTCGGTCGGCGCCCCGCCCGACGCCTTCAACGCCCGCGGCCAGGACTGGGGTCTGCCGCCCTGGCGACCCGACCGCCTGGCCGCCTCCGGCCACGCCCCCTACCGCCATCTCCTGCGCGCCCTCTTCCGCCATGCCGGCGCCCTGCGCATCGACCACGTGATGGGCCTGTTCCGGCTGTGGTGGGTGCCCCGGGGCTGCCCGCCCACCGAGGGCACCTACGTCCGCTACGACGCCGACGCCATGCTCGCCCTGCTGGCCCTGGAGGCCTCCCGCGCCGGGACCGTGGTGATCGGCGAGGATCTGGGCACCGTGGAACCGGGTGTGCGCGAGACGTTGCAGCGGCACGGGGTGCTCGGCACCTCCGTGCTGTGGTTCGAACGGGACTGGGAGGGCGACGGCCGCCCGCTGCCGCCCGAGCGCTGGCGGGCCGACTGCCTGGCCACCGCCACCACCCACGACCTGCCGCCCACCGCGGCCCGGCTCGCCGGCGAACACGTCGACCTGCGCGACCGCCTCGGCCTGCTGACCCGCTCGGCCGCCGAGGAGCACGCGGAGGCGATCGCGGACACCGCGGAGTGGCTCGCCCTGCTGGGCAGCCTCGGTCTGCTCGACAGCCCGGCCGCCGGACCACCCGGATCCGACGAGGAGGCGGAGATCCAGGGCGTGTACCGCTTTCTGCTGCGCACCCCGGCCCGCCTGCTCGGGGTCTGGCTCCCGGACGGCGTCGGCGACCGCCGCCCGCAGAACCTGCCGGGTACGTGGGACCAGTACCCGAACTGGCGGCTGCCGATCGCCGACGCGGAGGGCAGGCCGGTCACCCTGGAGGAGCTGACCGGCTCGCCACGGCTGAGGGCGCTGCTGGCGGTCCTGCGTGAGCGCCTCGGCCCGCGCGGTGACTGAGTACGGCACCCCGGGCGCGCGCCCCTTCCGACCGTTCGCTAACTTGGGGAACGTGGACAAGAAGAACGCCCTGCGCGCCGGCGCCCTGGCTGCCGGTACGACGCTGATGATGCTGCTCATGTCGTCCCCCGCGCTCGCGCTGGCCCGCGACGACGGCGACGACCCCGGCCAGGGCCTCAGTGTCGTCCAGACGCTGGGTCTGTTCGTGCTGCTGCCGCTGGCCCTGTTCGTGGTCATCGCGGGCCTGGTGATGGTCCTGGACAAGTCCAAGATCCGCGTGATCAAGCCCGGCCAGGCGAAGGCCCGGGCGAAGGCCTGAGCGCAACCTGACCTCTGCCGAGGGCGCCGTCCCACCGCACCTGTGCGGTGGGCCGGCGCCCTCGGTGTTTTCCGGGCCGGGGCCCCTCGGTGTTGTCCGGGCGCGGCCCTCAGGCGTTTTCCGGACGGGGCTCAGGGGCTCGGCGCGGTCAGATACCGCTGCACGGTCGGCCCCAGCCACGCCACCAGCTCCTCGCGGGGCAGCGCCACCGCCGGCGGCAGCCGCAGCACATAGCGGGTGAGCGCGAGCCCCAGCAGCTGCGCCGCGCACAGCGCTGCCCGCGTCGGCACCTGCTCGGGGTCGGGACACACCTGCCGGGTCACCGGCAGCAACTGGTCCCGGAAGATGTCCTGCATGCGCGCGGCCCCGGCCTGGTTGGTCGCGCCGACCCGGAGCACGGCCGTCAGCTCCTCGTTCTCCTCCCACAGGTCGAGGAAGTGGGTCACCAGCGCCCGGCCGACCTCCTCCCGCGGCACCTGCCCCAGGTCGGGCAGCCGCAGATCGAGCGCGACGGCCGCCGCGAACAGACCCTCCTTGCTGCCGAAATACCGCATCACCATCGACGGGTCGATGCGCGCGTCCTTGGCGATGGCGCGGATGGTGGCCCGCTCGTAGCCGTCGGCGGCGAAGCGCTCGCGGGCGGCGGCGAGGATCGCGGTGCGGGTGGCGTCGGAGCGGCGCGCCTGGGCCGTGGTGGCGCCGTCGCTCGTGATGCTGCTCTTGCTGTCAGTGCTGCCGGTCATGCCAACGAGCGTAGGCCAACATGTGTGGGTCAACAACTGTTGACATCGAATGGGGGGCCGCTGTACGTTTGCCAACAAGCGTTGACCAACAGATGTTGACCAACAAGTGTTGGCACCCAGGAGGCCACTCATGAACGGCACCACTGGAACCACCGGTACCGCAGGCATCACCGGCACCAACGGCGCCACGCCCCGCGTCCTCGTCGTCGGCTCCGGCCCCACCGGCCTCCTCCTCGCCGGCGATCTCGCCACCGCCGGCATCCCGGTCACCGTCCTCGAAAAGCGCCCCCACGGGATCAGCAACCTCTCCCGCGCCTTCGTCCTGCACGCCCGCACCCTCGAACAGCTCGACGCCCGGGGCCTCGCCGAGGGGCTGGAGGCGGCCGGTCAGCCCCTGGACCGGCTGCGCCTCTTCGGGCGGCTCACCCTCGACCTCGGCACCCTCCCCTCCCGCTTCAACCACCTGCTGGTCCTTCCGCAGTACGAGGTGGAGAAGGCGCTGGAGCGGCGGGCGGTCGAGGCGGGCGTCGACTTCCGGCACGAGACCGAGCTGACCGGACTCACCCAGGACGCGGACGGCGTGACGGTGGAAACCCGCGGTCCCGGAGGCCGGACGGAGAGCCTGCGGGCCGCGTACGTCGTAGGCACCGACGGCATGCGCAGCGCCGTGCGGGACGCGATCGGGCTGCCGTTCCCGGGCAGGTCGGTGATCCGTTCCGTCGTCCTGGCCGACGTCCTGCTCGCCGAGAAGCCCCCGACCCTGCTCACCGTGAACGCCGTCGGCGACGCCTTCGCCTTCCTCGCCCCGTTCGGCGACGGCTACTACCGGGTGATCGGCTGGCACCGCGGCCGCAACGTGCCGGACAGCGAGCCGCTGGACCTGGCCGAGGTCAAGGAGATCACCCGGCTCGCGCTCGGCCGCGACTTCGGGATGCACGACGCCCGCTGGATGTCCCGCTTCCACAGCGACGAGCGTCAGGCGCCCGCCTACCGGGTCGGCCGGGTCTTCCTCGCCGGGGACGCCGCGCACGTGCACACCCCGGCCGGCGGTCAGGGCATGAACACCGGGCTGCAGGACGCGGCCAACCTGAGCTGGAAGCTCGCCGCGGTCGTCGCCGGTCACGCGGACCCGGAGCTGCTCGACAGCTACCAGGCCGAGCGGCACCCGGTCGGCAGGGCGGTGCTGCGCAGCAGCGGCGGCATGGTGCGCCTCGCCATGGCCAAGCGCCCCTGGACACTGGTGGCCCGCGCCGCCCTCACCACCTTCCTCGACACGGTGGGCCCGGCCCGCCGCAAGGTCACGGGCCAGGTCACCGGCATCGGCTACCGCTACCCCGCGCCCCGCGGCGCCCACCGGCTGACCGGCACCCGGGTCCCGGACGTGGCCCTGGCGGGCGGAGGCCGCCTCTACGAGGCCCTGCGCGGCGGCCGGTTCGTACTGATCACCCCGGAGCCGTACGACGGCGGGCGCGCGGACCGGCTGACCGTGGCGCGCTGGGCGAGCGACCGTCGCACGACCGTGCTGGTGCGCCCCGACGGCCATGTGGCCTGGGCGGCGGACTCCACGGACGCGGCACGGACCGAGGCGGCGCTGACCGTGCACGTCGGCGGCCGCCGCCCGGCCGCCGTCGTGTCCTAGGCCTGGTGCCCCGGCTCCTGGGTCCCGGCGAGCAAATCCCGCAGCAGGCCGGCCAGTTGGCCGGCCTGTTCGTCGTCCAGGGGCGACAGGGCCGCCGTCTGGACGGCGAGGCCCGCGCCGACCGCCTGGTCGATGACGTCCAGCCCCTTGTCGGTCAGTGTCACCTGGAGGGCGCGGCGGTCGTGGGGGTCGGGGGAGCGGCGCAGCAGGCCGGCCCGTTCCAGCTTGTCGAGGCGGCCGGTCATCCCGCCGGTGGTGAGCATCAGCGTCCCCGAGAGCCGGCGCGGGGAGAGGGTGTACGGCTCGCCGGAGCGGCGCAGGGTGGCCAGCACGTCGAACTCGCCGCGTGAGATGCCGTAGGGGGCGTAGGCGCGCTCCATACGGTCGCCCATGGTGCGGGAGAGGCGGTAGATCCGCCCGAAGACCTCCATCGCCTTCGTGTCGAGGTCGGGCCGTACGGCCGCCCACTGGTCGATGATCGCGTCGACGGGATCCCCGTGTTGCTGCCGGCCTGCACTCATGCGCCGAGTATCGCCCTCCGGACGGTCAGCCGCAAGAAAGTAGCTTGACGGAAAGTTGCTTGGCGCTAAGCTACTTTCCATCAAGTCATTTCGGAGGGGGCGGCAACGTGAAGAGGAAGAGCGGGCACGGCGAGCGGATCCCGGGGGAGTGGGCCCTGCCCGTCGCCGCCTTGGTCAACGGCGTCGGCACCGGCATGTACGTCCCGTTCACGCTGGTGTTCTTCCACTGCGTCACCGGGCTGTCCTTCACGGTCGTGGGCGCCGTGCTCACGGCCACCGGACTGGCCGGCATCGGCGCGCTGCCCCTCGCCGGGACGGCGGTGGACCGGTACGGCGCGAAGCGGGTGCAGTACGCGCTGTACGGCGTCCGCGTCGTCGGCTTCGTCCTCTACCCCTTCGCCCACTCCCTCGCCGCCTTCGCGGCCGTGGCCCTGGTCACCGCGGCCGCCGACCGTGCCTTCCCCGCCGCACAGCAGTCCCTGATCGGCGAGGTGGCGCACGGATCGGGGCGGGACCGGCTGCAGGCGTCGACGCGCGCGCTGCAGAACGCCGGCAACGGCGCGGGCGCGCTGCTGGCCACGCTGGTCATCACCCTCGCGGGCAGCACCGGTTACACATATGCGGCCTGGGGCAACGCCCTCTCCTTCGCGCTGGCGGCGCTGCTGCTGCGCCCGCTGAAGCCGGTGCGCGCGGGCGGTGGAGCCACGGTCCCGGGGCGGGCGGGCGCCGGTTACCGGCTCGTCCTCGCCGACCGGCCCTTCCTGGTCGTCACCGGCGCCAACTTCCTGAACGCGCTGAGCTATTCGGCCCTCTCGGTCCTCTTCCCGCTGTTCGTCGTGGAGTGGCTGCACGGGCCCACGGTGCTCACCGGTGCCGCGTTCACCGTCAACACCGCGCTGTGCGCGGCGGCCGGCGTCTTCGTCGGCGCGCGGGTCCGGCGGGCCGGCGCCCGGCGCACCCGGGCGGCGGCGCTGGGCGGGGCCCTGTTCGCGACCGCGTTCGCCGCGCAGATCGTGCTCGGCACCCTGCGGCCCGGCTCGGGCACGGTCCTGGGTGTCGCCCTGGGCGCCGTGGTCGTCGTCTACACCCTCGGCGAGCTGATCCACAGCCCCGCCGCCCAGGTGCTCGCCGTCGAGGCGGCGCCCGAGGCGGTGCGCGGACGGTGCCTGGCGGCCTACCAGATGTCCTGGTCGCTGGCGAAGGCGGTGGCGCCGTCCCTGTTCACGGCCCTGCTCGCGCTGGACGGCCGGGCGCCGTGGGCCGTCCTCGTCCTCACCTCGGCGGTGGCCGCCGCCCTGCTGATCCGGGTGGAGCGCCGACTGCCGGCGGAGGCGGTACGGCCCCTGCCGGTGACCGTGATCCGCGGCGCCGACGCGCCGCCCCGCTCGCCCGTGACGGCGTAACCCGCGACACCTCCGATGCAGGGCGGCCGAGAGGCCGCCAAGCCGACAAGCCGAAGGGACCGGGCCATGAAACGCCCCGTGACCGTCCTGCTCACCGCCCTCGCCCCCGTCTCCTGGGGTACCACCTACGCCGTCACCACCGAGTTCCTGCCGCCGGACCGCCCCCTGTTCACCGCCCTGCTGCGCGCCCTGCCCGCCGGACTGCTGCTGCTCGCCCTCACCCGGGTGCTGCCGCGCGGTGCCTGGTGGGCGAAGGCGGCCGCGCTGGGCGCGCTGAACATCGGCGCCTTCTTCCCGCTGCTGTTCGTCTCGGCGTACCGGCTGCCGGGCGGCATGGCCGCCGTCGTCGGCTCGGTCGGACCGCTGTTCGTCGTGAGCCTGTCGGCGCCGCTGCTCGGGCAGCGGCCGACCGCGCGCACCCTGGCCACCGGGGTCGTGGCCGCGTTCGGGGTGAGCCTCGTCGTACTCAAGGGGGCCGGTGCCCTCGACGCCGTCGGGGTGCTCGCCGCCCTCGCCTCCACCGCCTCGATGGCCGCCGGGACGGTGCTGACCAAGCGGTGGGGCCGCCCGGACGGCGTCGGCCCGCTGGCGCTCACCGGCTGGCAGCTGACCGCCGGCGGCCTGCTCATCGCGCCGGTCGCCGTCCTGGTCGAGGGCGCCCCGCCCGCGCTCGACGGCCGTGCGGCCGGCGGCTACCTCTACCTCGCGCTGGCGAACACGGCGGTCGCCTACTGGCTCTGGTTCAGCGGCATCGGCCGGCTCGGCGCCACCCAGGTCGGCTTCCTCGGCCCGCTCTCCCCGCTGACCGCAGCCGTGGTGGGCTGGGCGGCCCTCGGGCAGGCGCTCACGCCGGTGCAGGCGGCGGGCATGGCACTGGCGCTCGGGGCGACGCTGGCCGGGCAGCTGGGCGCGGGAGGGCGCCCATCGTTCAGTTCTGCTGAAAAGACCACTCGAAAAGATTCGATGGACCTGACAGATTCGGCGCTGCGACGGTAGGCGCACACCCGCCACCGTTCAGCGAAAGGACCCCCGTGGCCGCCGTCCTGCACCGGACCACCGCCCGCACCGCCCGCACCGCTCGCCCCCGCAAGGCCGCCTCTCTGCTCGGTGTGGCCCTGGCCGCGCTCGCCACGGTCGTCTGGTCCGGCAGCTTCGTCACCTCCCGCGCGCTGCACGACAGCGTCCCGCCGATCCAGCACGCCTTCTGGCGCTGGGTCATCGCCCTGGTGGCCGTGGCACCCTTCGGGGCCCGCCGGGCCTGGCGGCAGCGGGCCCTGATCCGGCGGCACGGCCGCTACGTCCTGTCGGCCTCCCTGCTCGGCGTCGCCGTCTACAACACCCTCGTCAACCAGGCGGGCCTGACCACCCCGGCCGCCACCATGGGCATGATCATGGCCGCCTCACCGGTCCTGATGGCCGCGTTCGAACGGCTGGGCGGCGTACGCCTCGGAGCGCGGCGGACCGCCGGACTGCTGACGGCCTGCGCGGGCGTGGTGCTGCTCATGGGCGGCGGGGCCGGCTTCGGCGCCGGCGACCTGTGGATGATCGCCGCGTCCTGCTCCTTCGCGGCCTACAGCGCCCTCCTCCGGCGCAGGCCCGCCGAACTGGACGGCATCGCCTTCCTGTTCACCACGTTCCTGGTCGGCACGGTCCTGCTGCTGCCCGTCCAGGCGGCCAGCCTCGCCGTCCAGGGCGGCTTCACCCCGACACCCGGCACCGTCCTGCCCCTGCTGTACGTCGGCGTGGCCTCCTCCGCGGTCGCCTTCTTCGCCTGGGGCAGGGCCATCACCCTGATCGGCGCCACCCGCTCGGGCATCGTGTACTACCTCCAGCCCGTGTGCGTGGCCGCGCTCTCCTGGGCGCTGCTCGGCGAGAGCACCGGCGGGCCGCAACTCCTGTGCATGGCGCTGATCCTGGGCGGGGTCATGCTCGGCGCGGGATCCCGTCGGTGACGGCCGGGTCCGCCATGCCGAGCAGCACCATCGCGTCGTGGCCGGGGCTGCCCGGCTCGGCCTGGTACACGATCAGCCGGTGCCCGTCGGTGGACAGCTGTCCGACCCCGCCCGCGCCGGTCGGCTTCTCCGCCGAACGGGCCCACAAGGACCTCCCCTACGCGACCCGCATGGCCGACGAGGCCGGACAGGACCGGCACCCGCCCCTCGACGGTGTCCTCTCCCTCTTCTCCGCCGCGCTCACCGAGGGCCGCGGCGAGGAGGACCGGAGCACGGTCGACCCGGTGGCACCGGAGGCCGGGACGCGGGCGGACCGAAGGTGCCGGAGGCCGGCGTGTACCGTGCCGGTATGGCCGAGTGGGACCTGAGGAAGCTGCAGATCCTGCGCACCCTGCGCGAGCGGGGCACCGTCACCGCGACGGCCGAGGCCCTGCACATGACCCCCTCCGCGGTCTCCCAGCAGCTCACCAACCTGGCCCGGCAGCTCGGCGTGCCCCTGCTGGAGGCCCAGGGCCGCCGGGTTCGGCTCACCGACGCGGCCCGGCTGGTGCTCGGGCACGCGGAGGCGGTGTTCGAACAACTGGAACGTGCGGACGCGGCGCTCGCGGCCTACGCGCAGGGCGAGGCCGGCGAGGTGCGGGTCGGCGCCTTCTCCACGGCGGTGCCCGCCCTCGTCGTACCGGCCGTACGGGCGCTGCGGGCCTCTCATCCCCAAGTGACCGTACGCGCCCGGGAGGCCGAGGCCGCCGAGGCCTACGAGCTGCTGGCCGCCGGGGAGGTCGACCTCGCCCTCTCCCTCGCCGCCGAGGCCCCGAGCGCGGCCGACTCCCGCTTCACCCGGCTCCCCCTGCTGTCCGACCCGCTGGACGTCGCCCTGCCGCCGGACCACCCCCTGGCCACGGCCCCCGGGCTGACCCTCGCCGATCTCGCCTCCGAGCCCTGGATCTTCGGCGGCAGCAACCCCTGGTCGGACATCACCCGCCGTGCCTGCGAGGCCGCCGGCTTCAGCCCCCATCAGGGCCATTCGGCCTCCGGCTGGACCGCGATCCTGGCCATGGTGGGGGCGGGGATGGGCGTCGCCCTGGTGCCCCGGACGGCGGCGGGCCGGCGCGAGGGCGTGGTGCTGCGGGAGCTGGGCGCGGACCGGCCGGTGCGCCATGTGGTGGCGGCGGTGCGGAAGGGGGCGGAGGCGGGCGCGGCCGTGGACAAGGTGCTCCGGGCCCTGCGGGAGGCGGCGCACGGCCTGGCGGGCTGACCGGGCGGAACTAGGGGCGCCGCACCTCGTACAGGAAGCACCCGTACTCCACCGCCCGCACCTGCACGAGGGCCACCTCGGGGTCGGCGAAGGCCTCGGCGAAGGCCGTCCCGAACGCGGCCGGGTCCTCGACCAGCCGGCCGCCCAGGATGCGCCCGTCGGCGGAGTAACGGCGGACCGTGCGGTGCGCGTTGGCGAAGGGCAGGGCGTCGGTGTCCGGTCCGGGGCACTCGTCGGCGTGGACGAAGACGGGGCCCTGCTCGTCGTAGGCGCCCGGGTCGGCGCCCGTCTCGGCCGCCCAGCGGCGCAGGGGCGCGTACGAGACCAGGGCGATCCGCTCGCCGGGTGTGCTGCGGCGCAGACAGCAGCGCAGCGGTGCGCCGCCCTCCTCGTCCGTGAAGGCGGACATCGGGCGGCCCGCGTCGTCAATGGCGCGCAGTTCCCTGAGGATCGTGGGTGTCAGCGGTCGTGCCGTGTAGGTGGTCATGGAGCCAGCGTGCTGCGCCACCGGGCCGCGCACCGGCGGGATCCGGACACCGCTCTGGCCGCGACCGGCGCGGTACGGAGGGATCGTCGGCGCCCGCACCGTGACCGGTGGCGCCCGGGATGTTCCCGGGGTGACGTGACTCGTGGGTCACTCTTGACGGGGTCTACTCCCGACGCTCCCATGGAGACGCTCGACATCCAGGAACGGAAGTGGAGTTGACATGGGCTATCCAGGCGTCGAGGAACTGGAGCGGCGTGCCCGGGCGCTGGTCGCGGTGGCGCCCGGGATGCTGCGGCTGCGGGCCGTCGGCGAGAGCAGGGCCGGCCGGCCGCTGTGGCTGCTGTCCGCCGGGCACGGGGAGCGGCAGATCCTCACCGTCGCCGGTGCGCACGCCAACGAGCCGGTGGGCGGGGCCTCCGCGCTCCGGCTCGCCGGGCTCTTCGCGGGCCGGCCGGACGGCCTCGCGTCGTTCGGCTGCACCTGGCACTTCCTGCTGTGTCTCGACCCGGACGGCGCCCGCCTCGCGCACGGCTGGCAGCCCGAGGAGCCGGCCCTCTCGCTGGAGGAGTGCCACCGGCACTTCTACCGGCCCGCGTTCGCCTGCCAGCCCGAGTCGCCGCCCGCCCCCGGCACGGGACGGCGGCCGATGCCCGAGTCGGCGGCGCTCGTGCGGCTGCTCGACACGCTGCGGCCCGTGGCACAGTTCACGCTGCACGGCATCGAGTTCGGCGGCGCCTTCACGATGCAGACGAGACAGCCGGCCGGTGCCGCGCGCGCCTTCCGGGAGACGGCCGCACGCCTGGGCATCCCGCTGGACGACCACCCGTGCGACGGCCCCGACTGGCACCCCGACCCGCCCGGTGTCCTGCGGCTCCCGGACGAGTGCACCGGAAGCGAACGCGACCCGAGCGGCTTCGTCGCCGAGAGCACCTGGCTGTATCCCCGGCGGTACGGCACCCTGACCGCCCTGGTCGAGGCGCCCGCCTGGGCCGCCCCGGCGGTGAGCGACCCCCGGCCGGCACATGACCCCGAACGGGAGGTCGCACAGGTGGGCGAGCTGCTGCTGGGCCGGACCTGGGAGATCAGTGAGCTGTTGGGGGAGGGGCCGGCCGCCGGCGTACCCGAGGGCCTGCTGCCGCTGTACACCGCCGCCCGGGAACTGCTCGACGTGGCACCGGCGCTCGCCGCCGCCTGGACCGCCGAGGAACGCACCGGCTCCCGGGGCCACTTCGCCACCCTCGGTGTCGCCGCCCGCCGTCTCCCGCTGCGCGCGGCGGCCATGCTGCGCCGGTCCCTGGCCCGCACCGCCCCGGAGACCGCCTGCGCCCTCACCGACCTGGTGCGCGAGTGGTGCCGGGAACTCGACAAGGCGTACGAACTGCGCTGGATACCGGTCTCCGCGCAGACCGGACTGCATGTGCGGACCATGCTGGACATCGCCCGCAGGGTGTGTGCGGAGGCAGGCTGAGCCCAGGGAAAAGGGCGCCCGGTGTCACACCGGGCGCCCCCGTCGCCGCACGGACGACCGCGACGAGTACGGCGTCTACGCCGCCGCGTCCACCGCCTGGGCCCGCAGGGCCCGCTCGACGCCCGAGCGGGACTCCGAGACCAGCCGGCGCAGGGCCGCGCCCGGCTCGGCCGCGGCCAGCCAGGTGTCCGTCCGGGTCAGGGTCTCCTCGGAGACCTGGATCCCCGGGAACAGGCCGATCGCGATCTGCTGGGCGATCTCGTGCGAACGGGAGTCCCAGACCTCCTTGAGGACCTCGAAGTACTTGTCCGTGTACGGCGCCAGCAGCTCCCGCTGGTCGGTCTGGACGAAGCCGCCGATCACGGCCTCCTGCACGGCGTTCGGCAGCTTGTCGGACTCGATGACCGACGCCCACGCCTCCGCCTTGGCCTCCGGCGTCGGGCGGGCGGCCCGGGCGGTGGCCGCGTGGCGTTCACCGGCGGCCGTCCTGTCCCGCTCGTACTCGCCCGCGATCTCCGCCTCGTCGAAACGGCCGACCGCCGCGAGCCGTTGCACGAACGCCCAGCGCAGCTCCGTGTCGACGACCAGGCCCTCGATCGTCTGCGAGCCGTCCAGCAGGGCCTCCAGCAGGTCCAGCTGCTCCGGCGTCCGGGCCGTCGCCGCGAAGGCGCGCGCCCAGGCCAGCTGGTGGTCGCCGCCCGGCTCTGCGGCCCGCAGGTGGGCCAGCGTGGCGTCCGTCCAGCGGGTCAGCAGGGCCTCGCGGGCGGCCGGGTCGGCGTACAGGTCGATCGCCAGCTTCACCTGCCGCTGCAGCGACTGCACCACGCCGATGTCGGACTCCTTGCCGACACCGGACAGCACCAGCGCCAGGTAGTCACGGGCGGCCAGCTCGCCGTCGCGGGTCATGTCCCAGGCCGACGCCCAGCACAGGGCACGCGGCAGGGACGCCGCGAAGTCGCCGAGGTGCTCGGTGACGACCCGCAGCGACTCCTCGTCGAGGCGGACCTTGGCGTACGACAGGTCGTCGTCGTTGAGCAGGATCACCGCGGGCCGGCGCCGGCCGTGCAGCTGCGGCACCGCGGTCAGCTCGCCGTCGACGTCCAGCTCGATCCGGTCGGAGCGCACCAGCTTGCCGGTCGGCTCGTCGAGGTCGTACAGGCCGATCGCGATCCGGTGCGGGCGCAGGGTCGGCTCGCCCTTGGCGCCGGCGGGCAGGGCCGGGGCCTCCTGGCGCACGGCGAAGGAGGTGACGACTCCCTCGCCGTCGGTGGCGATCTCGGGCCGCAGGATGTTGATGCCGGCCGTCTCCAGCCACTTCTTCGACCACGTCTTCAGGTCGCGTCCGGAGGTCTCCTCCAGGGCGCCCAGCAGGTCGGACAGACGCGTGTTGCCGAACGCGTGCCGCTTGAAGTAGGCCTGCACGCCCGTGAAGAACTCGTCCTCGCCGACGTACGCGACGAGCTGCTTCAGCACGCTCGCGCCCTTGGCGTACGTGATGCCGTCGAAGTTGACGAGCACGTCGTCCAGGTCACGGATGTCGGCCATGATCGGGTGCGTGGACGGCAGCTGGTCCTGCCGGTACGCCCAGGTCTTCATCGAGTTGGCGAACGTGGTCCACGAGTGCGGCCACTTCGAGCCGGGCGCGGAGGCCTGGCAGGCGATGGAGGTGTAGGTGGCGAACGACTCGTTCAGCCACAGGTCGTTCCACCACTCCATGGTGACCAGGTCGCCGAACCACATGTGGGCCAGCTCGTGCAGGATCGTCTCCGCGCGCACCTCGTACGCCGCGTCGGTCACCTTGGACCGGAAGACGTACTGGTCGCGGATGGTCACCGCGCCCGCGTTCTCCATCGCGCCCGCGTTGAACTCGGGCACGAAGAGCTGGTCGTACTTCGCGAACGGGTACGCGTAGTCGAACTTCTCCTGGAACCAGTCGAAGCCCTGCCGGGTGACCTCGAAGATCGCGTCCGAGTCCAGGAACTCGGCGAGCGAGGGACGGCAGTAGATGCCGAGCGGCACGCTCTGCCCGTCCTTCTCGTACACGCTGTGCACGGAGTGGTACGGACCGACGATCAGCGCGGTGATGTACGACGAGATCCGCGGCGTCGGCTCGAAGGACCAGACGTTGTCCTTGGGCTCCGGCGTCGGCGAGTTGGAGATGACCGTCCAGCCCTCGGGAGCCTTCACCGTGAACTGGAACGTCGCCTTCAGGTCCGGCTGCTCGAACGACGCGAAGACCCGGCGGGCGTCCGGCACCTCGAACTGGGTGTAGAGGTAGGCCTGCTCGTCGACCGGGTCGACGAAGCGGTGCAGGCCCTCGCCGGTGTTGGTGTAGGCGCAGTCGGCGACGACCCGCAGGACGTTGCGTCCCTCCAGCAGTCCGGGCAGCGCGATCCGCGAGTCCTCGAAGACCTCGGCGGGGTCCAGCGCGTCCCCGTTGAGCGTCACCTCGTGAACGGCCGGCGCCACCAGGTCGATGAAGGACGTCGTGCCTTGGTCGGCGACGTCGAAGCGCACCGTGGTCACGGACCTGTAGGTACCGCCCTCCTGCGCGCCGGAGAGGTCGAGATCGATCTCGTACGAGTCAACGGTGAGCAGCTTCGCCCGCTGCTGCGCCTCTTCGCGAGTCAGGTTTGTGCCAGGCACGCGGTCATCTCCTCGTTATGTGTGGGTTGCGCCATCCTTCCATGGGACCTGCGGGAAAGGCGATGTTCCCGGCTGCCACGGTCGCCCTCGCGGCGGCATGCGGAAGGGCGGCCACCCGGAGGTGACCGCCCTTCGGGCAGCCGGTGTCCTGCTTCTCGTGCGGCCGGTGTCCTACTTCGCGGCCTTTGCGGACAGCTCCGCCGCCACCAGCTCCGCGATCTGCACCGCGTTCAGCGCGGCGCCCTTGCGGAGGTTGTCGTTGGAGATGAACAGGGCCAGGCCGTTGTCCACCGTCTCGTCGCGGCGGATGCGGCCGACGAACGACGGGTCCTTGCCGGCCGCCTGCAGCGGGGTCGGGATGTCGGACAGCACGACGCCCGGGGCGCCGGCGAGCAGCTCGGTCGCGCGCTCGGGGGGGAGCGGGCGGGCGAAGCGGGCGTTGACCTGGAGGGAGTGACCGGAGAAGACCGGGACGCGCACACAGGTGCCGGACACCTTCAGGCCCGGGATCTCCAGGATCTTGCGGGACTCGTTGCGCAGCTTCTGCTCCTCGTCGGTCTCGTTCAGACCGTCGTCGACGATCGAGCCCGCCAACGGGAGCACGTTGAAGGCGATGGAGCGCTTGTAGACCTGCGGTTCGGGGAAGTCGACCGCCTCGCCGTCGTGGGTCAGCCTGTCCGCGTCGGCGGCCACCTTCTGCACCTGGTTGTGCAGCTCGGCCACGCCCGCGAGACCGGAGCCGGACACCGCCTGGTAGGTCGCCACGATCAGCGCCTCGAGGCCGGCCTCCGCATGCAGCGGCTTCAGGACCGGCATCGCGGCCATCGTGGTGCAGTTCGGGTTGGCGATGATGCCCTTGGGGCGGTCGACGATCGCGTGCGGGTTCACCTCGGAGACCACCAGTGGGACCTCGGGGTCCTTCCGCCAGGCCGAGGAGTTGTCGATCACCACGGCGCCCTGGGAGGCGACCTTCTCGGCCAGCGCCCGCGAGGTCGCGCCGCCCGCGGAGAAGAGCACGATGTCGAGGCCGGTGTAGTCGGCGGTCGCCGCGTCCTCCACCGTCACGCCGTCCAGCACGGTCCCGGCCGAGCGGGCCGAGGCGAACAGGCGCAGCTCGGTGGCCGGGAAGTTCCGCTCCACGAGGATCCTGCGCATGACCGTGCCGACCTGACCGGTGGCTCCGACGATTCCGACCCTCACGGCGACTCCCTCTACGTGTCTCTTGCTGCTTGCCTCTGCATGACCGGGGCATTTCCATCATGCGGCCGACCCCGGTCCACCTGTCCAATTCTTTGCGGGACGTGCCCGAGGATTGGGACACGATCACCCGGCCGACGGTTCCGTACCTCCGTCGTACACCCCGCTGAGCTGCAGATATTCCCTCGGTGGGGACCCCGCGCCGGAAGCTGTGCTGTGCCGCCCCTGCCCGGCCGGGCCCCGGGCACACGGCGGTGTGACGTACGCCTCCACAGGTCCGGCGGATCCGGCCGAACGTTTCCGCCCCCTTGGGCGTCGTAGGGGCAAAACGCGTGAGGGGGTGGCTTGTGCTGCGCGGAGGGGCGCGCCGCGACCAGGGGGCGTACGCCGGTGCGGACCGTGCCGGCCGCAGCGACGACGATCCACTGGACGCGGCTCAGGAACGCCGGGTGCGGGCTGTGCTCGCGCTCGGCGGGGTGCCGCAGGCCGACCTGCCGGACGGGGTGCAGCAGGTCCGCCTGCGGCTGCTGGAACGGGCCGCGAGCGGCCGCGAGGCACCGCGGGACGTGTCGGCCTGGGCCGCCGTGGTCGCCTCCAACCTCGCCATGGACTGGCACCGGGCCAAGCGGCGCCAGGAGCGGCTGGGGGAGCGGCTGGCCGCGCTGCGCGAGCCCGCCCACCCGTCAGGCGAGGAGACCAGCCTGCTCTCCCTCGCCGTCGCCCGGGGGCTGGACGACCTGCCCGACGCCCAGCGGCAGGTCCTGATCCTGCGGTTCTTCGCCGACCTGCCGGTGCGTGGGATCGCCGAGGAACTGGGCGTCCCCGAGGGCACGGTCAAGAGCAGGCTGCACACGGCGGTCCGCGCCCTGCGCGAGCGGCTGCACGACGACGAGGTGGTGTGACGTGACCGCCGAACACGAGGGCGCGGCAGGCGCGGGCGAGTACGCCGGCATGGACGCGCTCATGGCCGCGATCACGGGCGAACCCCTGCCGGAGGAAGCCCGCGAAGACGCCGCCTTCCTGACCGAACACCGGTCGGCCGAGGTCGACGTGGCGATGCTGAAGGAACAGCTGACCTGGCTCGCGGAGGCGCTGACCGGGGACGACGCGAGTGAGGAGCCGGCACCCGAGGAGGCCGCGTCCGCGCACGCTCCCGCGGCTGCGCGGACCGCACAGCCGGGGAAACGTCCCAGCAGCGCCACGCGTCCCGCGGGGCCCGCACGCCCGGCCCGCCCCCCGCGCCCGGGCCGCCCGTCCGGCCCGCGCCGGGCGCTGCGCGTCGCGCTCGGCGCGCTCGCCGGAGCGGCCGCCTTCGGCATGGTCGCCGGGCTCGGCTGGGCCGTGCTGCACTCCTCGGGGGCGGCCGACTCGGCGAGCGGGGCCAGCGCCGACGCGAAGAAAGAGGCCGGCGCCTCGTCCGGCTACCCCGACGAGGGCGGGCGGCCCTCCGACCCGGCGCGGGCCCTGGCCTGCTACCGGCTGGTCGCGGAGGGCACGGTGGCCGCGGTGGATCCGCAGCCGCAGACCCCGTGGACCCGGATCGTGCTGACCGTGACCCGCTCCTACAAGCCGGCCGACGGCCCGGCCGAGGCCACCTTCCTGCTCGACGACGGAGCCGACCCGGCCCCGCGCAAGGGACAGCACGTGCTCGTCGGGGTCGACGTGGGCCGCAACGCCGCGAGCCTGTGGGCCGTGGGCGACGCCCGTGTGGCCGCCGACCGCGCCTGGATCACCCGGGCCCTGCCCGAGTCCCGGCACACCACGTGCCCGTCCGGGAAACCGGGCTGACCGACGGCAGAGGGGCGGGTGCCGGACCGGCCACCCGCCCCTCACCTCGGGTCACCCCGTTACGGCGTGACCTTCTCGATGTTCACGTTGCCGGTGCCCGCGACCGTGCCCCGGGCGTTGACCAGCTGGACCTGGCCGAAGAACGCGCGGCCCGCGGGGGCCTCGGCGGCGGCCGTGACCTGGCCGGTCACCGTGGCCGAGTCACCCGTGCCGAGCTTGACCGGGGCCGAGCCGTCGACCGTGACGGTGCCGAGCGTGGCCGAGAAGAACACGTCCCGGTAGGCGTAGTCGGTGGTGCCGGAGGGCACCGAGTAGCCCACGACCTTGATGGTGTACGTGCCGGCGGCCGGGGACGGGACGGAGACCGCCTCCTCCGAGTCGCCGTCCGCGGACTGCGCGACCTGGTTGCCGCTCGCGTCGTACACGGTCAGGTCCAGGTCGGCGGCCGCGTCCGAGACGCCTCCGATGGCGACGTCCAGGGACTTCGCACCGGCCGGGACGTCCACCGTGGTGGTCTGCGTCTCGCCCTCCTTGATCGACGGGCGGGCCGTCTTGGAGGAGCCGAGCGGGCCGCCCACCAGCTTGCCGTCGAGGGCCGCGTACTTGTTGGTCACCTTCCAGGAGGCGGTGGCCGGGGTGCCGACCTTGGCCTCGGGCACGGTCACGGTCTCCGGGTCGAAGGCCGCGCCGAGGACGGAGACGTCCAGCGTGTACGGGTTGTCGAGCAGCGGCGAGGTGCGCCGGGCCTCGACCTCGACCTCCCAGACGCCGGGCTGCGGGTCGGCGTAGGCGCGCACGTCCGGCTTGCAGCCGTTGCCGTCCAGGTAGTTGTTGTAGCAGTACGGGGTGCCGGTGTTGTCGACCGGAGTGCCGTACGGGTGGATCGCGATGAACCGGGTCTGGCTCTTGTCCTTCAGCCCGCCGATCGCGACCTCCAGCGACTTGGCGCCCTCGGGCACGGTCAGGAAGTAGGACCGGGTGGTGTTGCGCTGGACCGAGCCCGCCGTGGAGTAGGTGAACTTCACCGGGGCGGAGACCACGACGGTGGTGAGGATCTGCTTGTCGATCCCCTCCGTCCTCGGGTCGTCGACCTCCAGGATCGCGCTCTTGAGGCCCGCCGACCTCGGGGCCGCCTGGACCTTGACCGTCACCGGCTGGTTCAGCGGCAGCTTCACCACGTCGTCGCCGAGGATCCGGAAGGTGCCACCGGCGTTGTTCTCGAAGTGCAGCTCGTGCCGGACGGCCTTGTCCGGGCCCGAGGTACGGGTGATGGTGACGTCGTACGTCTTCTTCTGGCCGGCCTTCAGACCGCCCTCGCGGTCGTAGAGACCGGTACCGAAGCCGGGGGTCTTCAGGGCGTAGTCGATCGCGGTGTCGACCGGGGCCTTGACGGTGTAGTCGTGGGAGGTGGCGTCGTCCCTGATTGCGTCCCAGGCGTCCACGATGTTGATGCGGCCCGCACCCTCCTCGTAGGCCTGCGCATCCTTGATGTGGTCGGCGGTCGAGGTCAGCGCCGTGCGCAGGGTGGCGGGCGTCAGGTCGATGCCCTTCTGCTTCGCGGCGCTCAGCAGCAGCGCGCTCGCGCCCGTGGCCTGCGGGGACGCCATCGAGGTGCCCTGCAGCATCGAGTAGCCGGCCGGCAGCGAGTAGCCCGCCTCGGCGACCGGGGAGCCCGGCAGCCAGGTCTGGGTGGTGTTGATCGCGGCACCGGGCGCGACCAGGGTCGGCGTGAAGCCGCCGTCCTCACGCGGACCGCGCGAGGAGAACGGCATCATCGCGTACTTCGTCTCCACCTGCGAGCCGTAGTTGGCGGCCCAGGTCTGCTTGGAGATGCCCGCGCCGACCGAGATCACCTTGTCCGCCAGGCCCGGGTCGCCGATGGTGTTGGCGCCGGGACCGGAGTTGCCCGCGGAGATGACGAGCTGGACGCCGTAGGTGTCGATGAGGCGCGTGTACATCTCGGCGCGCGCGTTGTTGCCGTCGTTCAGCGCCGGCAGGCCGCCGATCGACATGTTGACGATGTCGACGCCCCGGTTGGCGACCAGGTCGATCATGCCCTCGGTGAGGGCGACGTTGGTGCAGCCGCCCGTCCAGGTGCAGGCACGGGAGGAGACGATCTTCGCGCCCGGGGCCGCGCCGTTCATCCTGCCGCCGAACAGGCCGTTGGCGGCGGTGATGCCGGCCACGTGGGTGCCGTGCTCGGACTCGATGACGCCGATGTTGACGAAGTCGGCCTTCTTGCCGACCCAGTCGCCGCCGTACGGGTCGGTCGGGACGTCCTTGCGGACCTGGACGACGAACGGCTGCCGCTCGACGACGTCGGTCGACGGGTCGTCGGTGCCGAAGTAGCCGACCTGGAAGCCGTCCTTGTACGGCTTCATCGGCGTGTCGTCGGTGAAGTCGAAGTTGTTGTTCAGGTCGACGCGGACGGTGCCGGCGGCCGGGTCGTAGAGGATGCCCCAGGCGTCGGTGGTGTCGCCGTCCCGGTTGGCGTCGCCCTTGGCATCGCCGCCGGCCGTCGCGGACTCGCGGAACAGGTTGACCTGGTAGCTGCCTTCGGGCGCCTTCCAGGTCGCGCCGCCGAAGCTGAACGAGGGGCCGCTGACCGGATTGGTCATCCGGCGCCAGGTGCCGTCGCTGTCCACGATCGGGTCGGTCGCGGTCACCCAGTCGACGATCTTCCGCTCGCCGGTGCTGGTCTTCTGCAGCGCCGGGTGGCCGAGGTCGACGCCGGAGTCGAGGATGCCGATGGTGACGCCCCGGCCGTCCGCCTTCGGGTGCTCGTCGACGAAGTCGACGGCGCCGGTCTCGAAGGACGGGTTGTACGGGTTCTCCGCCGGGGTCTTCCTGTCCGGCGCCGAGTACGTGCCCGCCGACGCCTTGGACCCGGCACCCCGCGCGGTGTCCGCGCTCGGGGTGGGGTCGTCGAGCGGGATCTCCTGCCTGAGGTCGATCGCCTGCACCGAGGACAGCTTCGCGGCGGCCGCGATCGCCGAGTCCGCCTTCACCGTCGGGACGGTGGCGCGGACGTAGCCGAGCTTGTCGTAGGTGCGGCCCACCGAGCCGCCCTTGACCGCGTCCAGCTCCTGGGCGACCTGCTCGGTCTTCCCGGGCGTGGTCGCGATCATCATCGTGACGTTCTTGTCGCCGTCCGTCTTGGCCTCGGCGAGCAGGTCGGCGTCGTCCGAACCGAGCTTGTCGTGGGCGGACTTGACGCCGGGGTCGGCGGCCGTGGCGGGCGGCACGTCCGTGGCGAGGGCCATGGGTATCGGCCCGGTCGCGGAGAGAGCGGCCACCACGCCCACGGCCACGGCTATGCGGGCCAGGCGTCTGTGGCCGGGTATGGGATCGCGCTCGGGGGTGTGGGTCATCGGCATCCCTTGTAGGTAAAGAGTCCAGTGCCGGACGAGGGCACAGCTTTACCCAAGGGACAGAAATTTGGGGACCGTTGACCTAATCGATATGGATGTATGGGGAAAACCCGCGATGGGATTTGACCGGATAGAGCGCCGATAGTCCCGTATTTGCTCAGATTTCCTTCGAGCGGGCGTAATGGCGGGACGCCTTCGCCCGGTTGCCGCACGCGGCCATCGAGCACCAGCGGCGGGTGCCGTTCCTGGACGTGTCGAAGAAGTGCAGGACACAGGTGTCATGGGCGCAGCTGCGGATCCGGTCCGGGGCCTGCGCCAGCAGTTCGAGATAGTTCCGGGCGGCCAGCCAGGCCGGACCCCAGGACGGGTCGGCGAACTCGGGTTCCTCGGCCGCACCCTCCTCGGTCAGCCGGGCCCTGATGCGCCCGTGCGCGAGTACGGCGTCGACGAGCGGCGCCCCCTGTGCCAGTGACCCGTCCACCGTGGTCTGCAGTGCCTCCCGGGCCAGCAGCAGATGACGCAGTGCGTCCGCGCCGGCCGGGTGGGCGGCGTCGAGCCCGTTGCTCGCGAGCCACACCGCGAGTCCCCCGGTGTCGGCGAGCAGGTCCTGGGTGACGCCCTCCCTGTTCCACCTGGTGTTGAGCAGGTCGAGCGCGAGGGGCTCGCCGGTGAGCGGGCGGGGATCGCGGCTGGTGGACATCGGGGTACTCCTTCTCGGCTAACCGCTCAAGAGTACGTGACCGGTTGACGTCTCTGCATCTAACCTTCTAGTCTAAGAAACGACGGTTAGACAGCTCGAAGGGGAGAGCCATGACCTTGCGCACCGGCCACACCGGCCTGAACGTCACCGACCTCGACCGTTCGCTCGCCTTCTACCGGGACGTCCTGGGCTTCGCCCTGCTCGCCGAGGGCAAGGAGGACGACCGCAGGTACGCGTTCCTGGGCGACGGCGACGGCGACGGCGACGGCGACGGCGGGCCCGTCCTCACCCTCTGGCAGCAGGCGCAGGGGTCGTACGACGCAGGCCGGGCCGGACTGCACCATCTGGCCTTCACGGCCGACTCGGCGGAGCGGGTCCGGGAGTACGAGACGGCGCTCAGGGCCGCCGGGGTGGAGTTCGCCCACGAGGGCCTGGTGGCCCATCGGGAGGGATCGGCCTCGGGCGGGATCTTCTTCCACGACCCGGACGGCACCCGTCTGGAGATCTCCGTGCCGCACGGCGCCGAGGGCGCCCCCGCCCCGCACTCCTCGGCTCCCACCTGCGGTTTCTTCTAGCCATGAGCGTGTATCACGCCGGTTCGCGCGCCGTGCAGGACCTGGCCGGCGTCCGTGACCGCGCCGACCACGTGGGCCGCTCCCTCGGGCAGGACATCAAGCCGGTCGCGGCGGCCTTCCTGGGCATCCAGCCCCTGCTGGTCGTAGGCGCGGCCGACCCCCGTACGGGCCGGGTGTGGGCCTCGCCGGTCGCGGGCGCTCCCGGTTTCGTCCGGGCCACCGGGCCCCGGCAGATGTCCGTCGTGGGAGGGCCGCCCCCGGCCGACCCGCTCGCCACGGCCGTGACCGCACCGGGCACCCCCGTGGGCACCCTCGCCCTCGACCCGCGCACCCGCCGCCGGATGCGCCTCAACGGCCGGCTGCGGCCCACGGCCCGGGGCTTCGCGGTCGAGGCCGACCAGGTGTTCTCCAACTGCCCGAAGTACATCCAGCGCCGGGAGTCGTTCGAGCGGGTCCCGGACCGCGAGCCGGGCACGCCCCGCCGGCTGGCCCGGCTGGAGGCCGGACAGGCGGGGTTCATCACGGCGGCCGACACCTTCTTCCTGGCCACCGTGCACGCCGGCGGCGCAGACGTCAGCCACCGGGGCGGCAACCCCGGATTCGTCCGGGTCATGTCCCCGCACGAACTGAGCTGGCCCGACTACACCGGCAACGCCATGTTCCTCACCCTCGGCAACCTGCGCGCCGACCCGCGCGCCGGACTCCTCCTGCTGGACTGGACGACCGGCACCACTCTCCAGCTCACCGGCGAGGCGCACACCGAGTTCACGGCCGGCGGCGAACGGACCGTCCGCTTCCTCGTCACGGAGGCCGTGGAAACGCCCGCCGCCCTGCCCCTGCGCTGGGCCGCGCCGGAATATTCGCCCGCCAACCCGGAGCGCACCCGCTAACGTCCGTCCATGCGACGGAAGTTGAGGGTGGCGGCCTACGCCGTGTGCGTCCGCGACGGACAGATCCTGCTCGCCCGCTCGCCGAGCCCCGACGGCACCCCCGAGTGGGTGCTGCCTGGCGGTGGCATGGAGCACGGCGAGGACCCGTACGACACCGTCCGCCGTGAGGTGACCGAGGAGACCGGCTACCGCATCGAGGTGACCGGCCTCCTCGGTGTGGACTCCTCCCGCCACGTCTTCCGCAGCGGACGGCCGCGACGGCTCACCGACCACCACGGCGTGCGGATCCTCTACGAGGGCGAGATCGCCGGCGGCGAACTCCGCCACGAGGTCGGCGGCTCCACCGACTTCGCCGCCTGGCAGGACCTGGACGCCGTACCCGGCCTCAACCGGGTGGGCCTCATCGACGTGGCGCTGCGCCTGTGGCGCGAGCGGCCGGCCGCCGGGCGGGCGGAGAAGCCGGCCGGGCGGGCGGAGAAGGCCGCCGGGGCCGGGCCCGGGACGAGCCCCGCCGACGGGTCCGAGGACGGTCCCCTACCCCGGCAGATGAACGAGGAGTAACCGGCCTCCGGCCATCCGCAATCCACTCCATGACCGCACCACCCACCCGAGATCCACGTACGGTGATCGGCGTTGCGCGTTGCCGCCGCGTTCACGCGCAGGTCATCCCCAGTGCCAACCATCCAGAGCGAGCGGGGCGTTCGCGCCTGCGACGGCCCGCGACCACAGCCGACGCGTTCGCACTCGGGGAGATCGCGCCATGTCGCGCATACGCTCTGTCGCCGCCTCCGCACTGGGGGTCCACCGCCGTACTGTCCTCGCCGCCGCCGGAGCGGTCTCGCTCTCCGCGGGCGTCGGCTACGCCCTTCGTCCCACCGAGAGCCAGGCCGCCGCCGCTTCCGAGGCCCCCGTGGTCGCCTCCCGGAAGGTCTCGGCCAAGGCCCCGCTCGCCCCCTACACCAAGGGCACCACCCTCGCCTCCGTCGCCGCTCCCCGCAACAGCTCCGGCTACCGGCGCCTCGGCGACGGTCCCGGCTGGAAGCGGGTCGTGCGCAGCGACCTGGCCACCCCCAAGTCCGGGCGTGCGGGCCGCCGTACCACCCTCGCGGCGTTCGTGCAGTTCACCGACCTGCACCTGATGGATGTTCAGCACCCCCTGCGCCTTGAGTTCCTGCGTTCCACCGACCCGCACGCCTGGCGCCCGCACGAGGCGCTGACCGTGCCCGGCGCCGTCTCGCTCGTCGAACGGGTGAACGCGCTGCGGGGCGCCCCCGTCACCGGCGCTCCGCTCCACTTCGTCATGACCACCGGCGACAACACCGACAACAACGCCCACTCCGAACTGGAGTGGTTCATGAAGGTGATGAGCGGCGGCCGCATCACCCCCAACTCCGGTGACCCCCGGCACTACGAGGGCGTGCAGAACAGCGGCCTCAAGCAGTACTGGCAGCCCGGCTCCACCACCCGCGACGGCGACAAGGCGCTCGGCTTCCCGTACCTGAAGGGCTTCCTGGCCGCCGCGATCCGCGAGGTGCGCAGCCCCGGGCTCAACCTGCCCTGGTACTCCACCGTCGGCAACCACGACTCCCTCCCGCTCGGCTGCTACGGCTCCCACGGCGACCCCTACCTCGCCGAGGCGGCCATCGGCGGCAAGAAGCTGATGAGCGTCTCCGCCGCCGACGCCAAGAAGCTCCAGGGCGCCATCAAGAAGGCCACGGACCCCAAGGGCGTCGGCTACCGCGACTTCCTCAAGGCCCACGCCCGCTCCATGCGGTCGGTCACCCCGGACCAGAATCGGGCGCCGTACACCTCCGCCGACTATCTGAAGGCCCACCTGGACCCCGCCCACCAGGGCCACGGCCCGGCCGGCCACGGCTACTCCTCGGCGAACCTGGACGCGGGCACGCAGTACTACGCCTTCCGCATCTCCGAGGACGTCATCGGCATCAGCCTCGACACCACCGACGCCGGCGGCCACTACGAGGGCTCCCTCGGCACGGCCCAGCTGAAGTGGCTGGACAAGACGCTCAAGGACAACAAGGACTCCTACGCCGTCGTCTTCAGCCACCACACCAGCAAGACCATGACCAACACCCGCCCCGACCCGGCCCACCCGGGGGAGCGCCGCCACAACGGCGCCGAGGTGATCTCGGTCCTCGCCTCCCACACCAACGTGCTCGCCTGGGTGAACGGCCACATCCACAAGAACGTCATCACCCCGCACAAGGCCTCCGGCGGCCGCTCCTTCTGGGAGATCTCCACCGCCTCGCACGTCGACTACCCCCAGCTCGCCCGGGTCATCGAGCTGGCGGACAACAAGGACGGCACGATCTCCCTCTTCACCACCCTCATCGAGTCCGCCGCCCCGCACCGCACCGACTACGCCGATCTCTCCCAGACCGGCCTGGCCGCCCTCTACCGCGAGCTGTCCTACAACGCCCCCGGCGCCAACAAGACCCTCGCGGGCAGCGCGGCCGACCGGAATACCGAACTGGTGCTCAAGAAGGGCTGAAAGTCACTCAACCGGCCTACAGTCGGGCAACCTTCGCACACCACCACCGGTCCCTTCCCCCGACCGAACCGACAGCACAGTTGGGGGAAGACATGCGTGCACGCACGACCCTGGTGGGCGCCACCGCCCTGCTCCTCTCGGCGGCCCTGGCGGGCCCGGCCGTCGCGGCCGGGCCCGCCGTCGGCAGTCACCTTGCCGACGCCGGCTCCACCGACACCCGCTCCACCGACACCCACTCCGCCGCCCGCCGTGCGATCGAGGCCGCGGTCCGGGCCGGTGTCCCCGGGGTGACCGCCACTGCCAAGGACACCCACGGCACCTGGTCCACGACGGCCGGCGTGGGCGACACCCGCACGGGCGAGCCGCGCTCGACGGCCGACCGCTACCGCGTCGGCAGCATCACCAAGTCCTTCGTCTCCACCGTCCTGCTCCAGCTGGAGGCGGAGGGCCGGCTCTCCCTGGACGACAAGGTGGACAGGTGGCTGCCCGGGGTCGTGAGCGGCCACGGCCACGACGGCCGTGACATCACCGTCCGCCAGCTCCTCAACCACACCAGCGGCATCTACAACTACACGGCCGACGACGACTTCGGCCGCACCTACTTCCTCAAGGACGGCTTCTTCCGGCACCGCTACGACACGCTCACGCCGCTCGACCTGGTGGCGGTCGCGATGAAACACAAGCCGGACTTCGCACCGGGCACGTCCTGGAACTACTCCAACACGAACTACGTCCTGGCCGGCATGGTGATCGGGAAGGTGACCGGTCACTCGTACGCCACCGAGATCACCCGCCGCATCATCGAGCCGCTGCACCTCACGGCCACCTCGGTCCCCGGCACGCGGGTCACCGTGCCGCGGCCGAGCAGCCGTGCCTACTCGAAGCTCGCTCAGACGGCGACGGGCCCGTCGTACGACGTCACGAAGCTCAACCCCTCCCTCGCGTCCTCGGCGGGCGAGATGATCTCGAACTCCGCGGACCTGGACCGCTTCTACAGCGCCCTCCTGAGCGGAAAGCTGCTCCCGCCGCGGCAGCTGAAGGAGATGAAGACCACGGTGAAGATGGCCGGTGTCCCGAACATCGGTTACGGCCTCGGTCTCATGGACACCAGGCTGAGCTGCGGCGTCCACGTCTGGGGGCACGACGGCGGCATCCACGGCTCCGCGTCCTCCGCGGTGACGACGGCCGACGGCCGCCACTCCCTCGCCCTGAACTTCAACGGGGACTGGGCCGGGGACACGGCGGCGGTGGCGGAGGGGGAGTTCTGCGGCCGGTGATCCGCAGACCATCGGTCCCCCGGCCACACGGTTTTGAACACGTTCAATTCTTCGCTAGGGTTGCTGCCACACGGTGAGGGGAGTGGCCCATGAAGATCGTGATACCCGGGGGGACCGGCCAGGTGGGCACGGTCCTGAAGCGCGCGCTGACCGCGGCGGGACATGACGTGGTGGTGCTGAGCAGGCGTCCGGCGGGCCCGGGCGAGGTCCGCTGGGACGGTCGCACCCTCGGTCCCTGGGCCGACCGGATCGACGGCAGCGATGTCGTCGTCAACCTGGCCGGCCGCAGCGTCAGCTGCCGCTACACCGCTTCGAACCTGCAGGCGATGATGGACTCGCGGGTGGACTCCGCCCGGGTCGTGGGCGAGGCGATCGGCGCCGCGGCCCGGCCTCCTCGCCTCTGGCTGCAGATGAGCACCGCCACGGTCTACGCCCACCGATTCGACGCGCCCAACGACGAGAGGACCGGCCTGATCGGCGGAGCCGAACCGGGTGTGCCCGGCTACTGGGCCTACAGCGTCGACATCGCCAGGGCCTGGGAGCGCGAGCAGGAGGCGGCCGGCACCCCGCACACCCGCAAGGTCGCGCTGCGCACCGCGATGGTGATGAGCCCCGACCGGGGCGGCGTCTTCGACATCCTGCTGCGGCTGGCCCGGCTCGGTCTCGGTGGCCCGGTGGCGGGCGGCGCGCAGTACGTGTCCTGGATCCACGACCAGGACTTCGTCCGGGCGGTCGAGTTCCTGATCGGCAGGGACGACCTCGCCGGACCGGTCAACCTCGCGGCACCCGCCCCGCTGCCCCAGCGCATGTTCATGCGCGATCTGCGCACCGCCTGGGGCGTGCCGGTCGGCCTGCCCGCCACGCGCTGGATGGCCGAGGCCGGTGCCCTCGCCCTCCGCTCCGACGCCGAGCTGCTGCTCAAGAGCCGGCGGGTCGTGCCCGGCCGCCTTCTCGGCGCGGGCTTCACTTTCGATCACCCGCACTGGTCACGGGCGGCCGCGGATCTTGTGCGGCGGGTGCGCGCCCGTAACGCGGGAAGGGGTGCTGATGACGCTGCGGAACGGGTGCCGTCGCCACACGGTCCGCGTCATTGAAGAGACCCAGAAACGAAGCATCCGGTTCATCTGTCCGTAATGTCCGTACCGCCTCATATCGGCTAACCCGCTGTTCACGGGGATGGCTCGATTTATGTGCAAGGCGGGTGGTCGTGTGCGCACGAGGCACGGACTGCGTGTGCTGTCGGTCTACGAGGGCTTCTTCTCCGGAGGAGCCAGGATCGTGCACAGCGACGTCGTACTGGGACTGGCCGAGGGCGGCCAGTCCCACCAGGTGCTCAGCATCCATGGAGAGGTCCACCGCGAGGCCACCCGGCAGCGCATGGAGGACGACCACTGCTACCGGGCGCTGACGGCCGGCGAGGTCGCGGTCACCTCGCTGGGGCGCACGGCGGGTCTGGTGGACGGCTCGGTCGCAGCGTCTGTTTTCAGCGGACCGGAGCTGGCCGAAACCGCCAGGGCCATGGCGGGGGCGGACGTGATCCTCTCCCTCAAGGAACAGCCGCTCGCCCTGCTGAACCAGTCCGGCCTGCCCCGCCGCCCGGTCGTGGTCGGCCTGCACCGGTCCGACCCCGAGAACCAGGGCCCGGCGCTGGACGAGCTGAAGGCTGCGATCGCCGACGGCACGGTGGTGGCGTGCGTGTGCTGCGCCGAGTCGACGCGGGCGGCGTACGAGGCCGCGGGCATCCCGGCCGCCCTGCTGCACGTCATCCCCAACGGGGTGGACCTGCTCCGCTTCCGCCCCGATGCGGCGGCACGGATCGCCTTCCGCGCGTCGCTGGGCATTCCGGCCGCTGCTCCGGTGGTCGTCTTCGCGGCCCGGTACGCGCAGATGAAGAACGTCCCGCTCCTCCTGCGCGCCGCCCGGACCTGGCTGGCCCGCGAGGGCGGCGGGCACGTCGTGATGTGCGGGGCCGGGATGACGGACGCCAACCCCGCCCTGCGGGCGGACCTGGAGAGCGCCTTCGCCGGGGAGCGGGACCTCGCCGACCGGGTGCACCTGCTCGGCGTACGGCACGACATGGAGGCCGTCTACGCCGGCGCCGACGTCGTCGCTCTGACCTCCGTCTCCGGGGAGGCGGCGCCGCTGTGCCTGATCGAGGGCATGATGTGCGGCGCCGTCCCCGTGACGACGGACGTCGGCGACAGCGCGGCGATCGTCACCGGCCACGGCTTCGTCACCCCGCCGGACCCGGGCGCGATCGCCCTGGCCTGGTCGGCCGCGATCACGGGCCGCGCCGACCTGGCTCCCGCCCTGGAACGCAGCCGTGAGCGCTTCAGCCGCACCCGCATGATCGCCGCGTACGCCGCGCTGCTCGACGAGGTGTACGCGTCATACGTGGGCGGGCAGCGGGTCGTCGCGCAGCACGCTGTAGGAGACGCCGTCACGCCACTTCCCGTCCCGGAAGACGATGCCGCGCAGTACGCCCTCGCGGGTGAAGCCGGACTTCTCCAGGGCCCGTTGCTCGGCGATGTTCTCGGCCTCGGTGTCGGCCTCGATCCGCATCACGGGAGTGTGGGCGAAGAGATAGCGGACGAGCTGTAGGTGGGCCCGGGTGCCGATACCGCGCCCGCAGGCCTCGGGCAGGAGCTGGGCGCCGATGTTCCAGCAGTGGGTGGAGGGCGAGACGACGACCCGTCGCCAGGCGACGAACCCGAGCGGATCGCCTCCGGCCGTGACGATCAGCTGTCCGCCGTCCTCGCCGAGCATCCGGTTCTCCGCCCAGCGGCGGCGGAACCGGCCGGGATCCGCGTAGCCGTACCACTGGAAGGGACCGGCGGCGACAGGATCGGTGAGAAAGCGCTCCAGCATCGGAAGGTCGTCCTCGTGCACCGGGCGCAGTAAGACGGCTTCATCGCTCATCCCGGTCACACTAGTGCGCCCACCCGGCCATGAGGAGGGGCCACCGGTCCAGGTCCGGTGGCCCCTCCTCTCCCCTCCTGGTGCTGTCCCGGGGTGTCACTACCGGGGCAGCACCACGACATACGCGGCCGGGTCGCGGTCGCCGGAGGCCATCAGGGCCGTGCGGACCACGGTCGCCTGTTGCTCCAGGGACTCCCTGAGCTTCCTGGGGGTGATGTAGACGACCGTGATGCCCAGCCGCTCCAGGTGCTCCCGCTTGCGCGCGTATTCCGACCACAGCGCGTCCTCGTCCTGGCGGGGTGCGCGGGTGTCGAGTTCCACCGCGACCGCCTGCTCGGGCCAGTACGCGTCCAGTCCGCCGAGGTGCGGGCCGCCGGGCAGGCGCAGGTCCACGTTCCAGACCGGGTCGGGCAGGCCGTACTCGCCGACCATCCGGTACAGGCGGTCCTCCGCGATCGCCCGGCCCTCGGCCAGCAGCGAGTCCACCGCGTCCACCACGTGCGGGCGGGTCAGAAGCTTCGCCTGGGTCAACTCCCTCACCACCGCCGCCGGTTCGCAGTGACCGGCGCGTACCGCCTCGGTCAGCAGCCGGCGCACCGCGCCCGCGTCCGTCAACTCGGCCACCGCGTCCGCCAGTGCGCGCGGCACCGGGGCCACCGGCAGGCCCGCCACCGCGCAGGGCTTGGGCAGGGCCGGGGTGCGCAGGACGCGGACGTAGCCGCTGGAGCGCAGCCGGCGCAGGCGGGGGATCAGTACGTCGACGCGGTCCAGGGAGAGGAGCGGCGGGGTGGAGGAGAAGCCGTGCAGGGTGAGGGCCGCGAGGCCCGTGATCACGGCGTCCGCGTACACCGGGCGGTGCGGCTCGTCGGCGGTGGGCTGGGCCGGGACGCCCGGGGCCGACTCGCGTGCCGCGTACAGCAGGGCCCCGTGCAGCCGCTCCTCGCTGGTCGCCGGGCCGGGGTGGAGCAGGACCACGTTCGGCAGCAGCAGCTGCCAGGGGCCGCCGGGGCGGCACTGGTCGTTCAGCTCGGCCGTGGAGACGCCGTGGGAGCGGAGCCGGGCCGCCGTCAGGACGCGGCGGTGGACATCGGAGAGGTGGTGAAGGGGGCGGGGGGAGAGCGGGGTGTTGTGCGTCATGGCCTCGGGATTCCCGCGTCCCGTCCCACCCTTAACCGCTGTTACACGGCCGTCGATGAATGCGGACAAGGCGGTACTAAAGGACGGGTGTTCGGGCGCCGAGTAGGCATGGAAAACCCCTGGTCCAATCGGGTGTGGACCAGGGGTTACGGCTGTTATTGCCTGAATTCCGTAACGGTCACCGACCGGGAAAGCTCAGGCCAATGATCAGGCGCCGGCTGCCGCCGCGTCGCACGCCTGTGCGCGCAGCGCCCGCGCCAGATCGTCCCGCGCCTCCAGCACCAGCCGCCGCAGTGCGGGCGCCGCGTCCGCGTGGGCCTCCAGCCACGCGTCCGTCGCGTCCAGCGTCTCCCGGCGGTCCTGGAAGGAGGGGAACAGGCCCCGTACGACGTCCATGCCGATCTGGATCGACCGCTCCCGCCACACCCGCTCGATCGCCGCGAAGTACTTCTGTGCGTACGGCGCCGTCAGCTCCCGCTGCGAGGGCTGGCCGAAGCCCGTGATCGTCGCCTCCACCAGCGCGTTCGACAGGGCGTTGGACTCCACCACCTGGGCCCAGGCCTGCGCCTTGACCGCCTGCGACGGCCGGGCCGCCAGGCAGCGGACCTGGTGGCGCTTGCCGGACGCCGTGTCGTCGCGGGCCAGTTCGGCCGCGAGGGCGGACTCGTCGGCCACGCCGTGGGCGGCCAGCGGTTCCAGGAACGCCCAGCGCAGCTCCTGGTCCACCGTCAGGCCCTCGACGGTCTCGGTGCCGTCCAGCAGATCCTTCAGCAGTGCGAGGTCCCCCGCGCCGGAGGCGACCGTCGCGAAGAAGCGGGCCCAGGCCAGCTGGTGCTCACTGCCGGGCTCGGCCGTGCGGAGTTCCCGCAGCGCACCCTCGGCGAGCAACTCCTCGCCCCTCGCCCGCCACTCGGGCGCCGCGTAGTGCACCAGTGCCGAGTTCGCCCAGGCGTGCAGCATCTGCAGCACGCCGATGTCGGACTCGCGGCCCGCGAACCGCAGGACGAGGTCCACGAAGTCCCGCGCCGGCAGCAGGGCGTCGCGGGTGAGGTTCCACAGTGCCGACCAGCACAGGGCGCGCGCCAGCGGATCGGTCAGCGCGCCGAGGTGCTCGCGCAGGGTGACCAGCGAGGTCTCGTCGAAGCGGATCTTGCAGTAGGTCAGGTCGTCGTCGTTGACCAGCACCAGTGCAGGGGCCTCGGCCCCGCCCAGCTCCGTCACGACCGTGCGCGGGCCCTCGACGTCCGTCTCCACGCGCGTGTACCGCTCCAGCGAGCCCTCGGGCGTACGGCGGTACAGGCCGACCGCGACCCGGTGCGGGCGCAGCTGGGGGTGCGATTCGGGGGCGTCCTGGACCACCGCGAGCTCGGCGATCCGGCCGCCCTCGGTGTCCAGCAGCACCTGCGGGGTCAGCGAGTTCACCCCGGCGGTCTGCAGCCAGGAGCGGGCCCATGTGGTCATGTCCCGGCCGCTGGTCTCCGCCAGCACCGACAGCAGGTCGCCCAGGCGCGTGTTGCCGTACGCGTTCCGCTTGAAGTAGCGCCGCGCGCCCTCCAGGAAGGCGTCCTGGCCGACGTACGCCACCAGCTGCTTCAGTACGGAGGCGCCCTTGGCGTAGGTGATGCCGTCGAAGTTGAGCTTGGCGTCCTGAAGGTCGCGGATGTCCGCGGTGATCGGGTGCGTGGAGGGCAGCTGGTCCGCGCGGTAGGCCCAGGCCTTGCGGCGGTTGGCGAAGGTGATCCAGGCGTCGGTGAAGCGGGTCGCGCCGACGTTCGCGAACGTGCCCATGAAGTCCGCGAAGGACTCCTTCAGCCACAGGTCGTCCCACCACACCATGGTGACCAGGTCGCCGAACCACATGTGCGCCATCTCGTGCAGGATGACGTTGGCCCGGCCCTCGTAGGACGTCTGCGTCACCTTGCCGCGGAAGATGTACTCCTCGCGGAAGGTCACCAGACCCGGGTTCTCCATGGCGCCCAGGTTGTACTCGGGGACGAACGCCTGGTCGTACTTCCCGAACGGGTACGGGTAGTCGAAGTGGTCGTGGAAGAAGTCCAGGCCCTGCTTGGTGACCAGGAAGACGTCGTCGGAGTCGAAGTAGGGCGCGAGGCCCTTGCGGCACAGGGCGCCGAGCGGGATCTCCAGCTTCGTCCCGTCCTCGAAGGTCCGCTCGTAGGAGTCCGTCACATAGTGGTACGGCCCCGCCACCACGCATGTGATGTACGTCGAGATCGGCTTCGTCTCCGCGAACCGCCAGACTCCGTCCGTGAGTTCGCCGGCGCCGTTGCTCCACACCGTCCAGCCCTCGGGCGCCCGCACCTCGAAGCGGTACGGGGCCTTCAGGTCCGGCTGCTCGAAGTTCGCGAAGACACGGCGGGCGTCGGCCGGCTCGTACTGGGTGTAGAGGTAGACCTCGCCGTCCTCGGGGTCCACGAAACGGTGCATGCCCTCGCCGGTGCGCGAGTAGGCGCACCGGGCGTCGACCGTCAGCTCGTTCTCCGCGGCCAGGTCCTCCAGGACGATCCGGGTGCCGTCGAAGACCTCGCTCGGGTCCAGATCCTTCCCGTTGAGCGTGACGGACGTCACACTCGGCGCGACCAGGTCGGCGAAGCCGGACGCGCCCGGCTCGTTGCAGCGGAACCTGATCGTGGTCACCGAGCGGAAGGTGCGCGGCTCGTCGTTCCCGTCGCCGACGGCGGACCGCAGGTCCAGCGCTACGTCGTACCCGTCGACGGACAGCAGGGCGGCCCGCTCCCGGGCTTCGTCGCGGGTCAGATTCTCACCGGGCACGGGCGCACTCCCTCGTGATCGTTCGGGTGGGGTGGAACAGGACCGATCCTGCCACGCGCCCCTGACAGGGGGCACCAGGGAATGGGGGTGACAGGGGCAATGTTGACCCTCCTCAAGAGCCCTTTTCGCTGAGGAGAAGCATGTCCGAGACCGCGAGCACCTCCGGCAAGACCCCTGTGGACTTCTGGTTCGACCCGCTGTGCCCCTGGGCCTGGATGACCTCCCGCTGGGTGCTGGAGGTGGAGAAGGTCCGCGAGATCGAGGTCCGCTGGCACCTGATGAGCCTCGCCGTCCTCAACGAGAACAAGCTGGACGAGCTGCCCGAGCAGTACCGGGAGATGCTCTCGACCAAGGCGTGGCCGCCGGTGCGCGTGGTCACCGCGGCCTGGCAGAAGCACGGCGCGGACATCCTCGGCCCCCTCTACACCGCGCTCGGCACCCGTATCCACAACAACGGCGAGGGCCCGACCCTGGAGGCCATCGCCGGCGCGCTCGCGGACGTCGGCCTGCCTGCCGAGCTGATCGAGTACGCCGAGCAGAAGGACTTCGAGTTCGAGGCCGAGCTGCGCGCCTCGCACAAGGAGGGCATCGAGAAGGTCGGCGAGGACGTCGGCACCCCCGTCATCTCGGTTCCGGGCCCGGCCGGCGAGCAGATCGCCTTCTTCGGCCCGGTCGTCACCCCGGCCCCGAAGGGCGAGGAGGCGGCCCGCCTGTGGGACGGCACGCTCGCCGTGGCCTCCGTCCCCGGCTTCTACGAGATCAAGCGGACCCGCACCAAGGGCCCGGACTTCAGCAACCTGTAGGTCTTCCCGCTCGGGCCCGGTCAGCGCCGGGCCCGAGCGCGTGCCTCGGCCAGGCGCCCCAAGTGCTCCTCGTACCCCTTCGCGTAGTACGCGGCCCGTTCCGGGTCCGGCTCGACCGTGCGGGTCGGCTCGGTCCAGGCCGTCCGGTCCAGGGCGACGCCGTGGCGCCCGGCCGCCGCCAGGACCGCGCCCCGCGCGCCGACCTCGCCCTCGACCACCCGCAGCGGGCGCCCCAGGACGTCGGCCAGCAGCCGCATCCAGGCGGGGCTGCGGGTGCCGCCGCCGCACACCGCGAGCGTCCCGGTCAGACCCGCCGCCGCCAGACAGTGCCGGGCCGCGTAGCCGATGCCCTCGCAGGTGGCGCGGATCAGGTCGGCGGGCGTCGACTCCAGGCAGACACCGGTGAGTTCGGCCCGCAGCCGCGGTTCCACGAAGGGGGCGCGCTCGCCGGAGGGCGCGAAGTACGGCAGCACGCGTACGCCGTGGGCGCCGGGCGGGGTGGCGGCCAGCAGGGCATCGGCCTCCGCGTGCCGGATCCCCGTCGTCGACAGCACCCAGTCCAGGGCCGCCGTGCCGACCATCGCGGGCATCGCGCGCAGCCGGTGCCCGGGCCGGTCGGTGGAGATGTACAGGCCGGCCGGTTCACCGCCGAGGTCCAGGCCCGTGGTGGCGACCAGGGCGGCCAGGCAGGTGCCGACGATCAGCAGGCCGTCGCCGGGCTCCGTGACACCCGCGCCGAGCGCACTGGCCGCCAGGTCGTAGGGGCCGTTCGCCAGCCGGGTGCCCGGCGGCAGCCCCGCGCCGGTCGTCTCGCCCGTCGCCACCGGGTCGCCGACCGGTGCGAGCAGGCCCCGGCGGTGGGTCAGGCCGAGGATCTCCACGACCCGGTTGTCGTAGGACCGGGTGTGCGGGTCCAGGAACGGCATCGACGCGTCCGACACGTCGGTCACGGCCCGTGTCGCGCCGGTCAGCCGCTGGAAGACCATGTCCTTGCAGTAGACGGCCGCGGCGGCCGCGTCCAGCGACTGCGGCTCGTGCCGGTCCAGCCAGGCCAGCAGCGGGCCCGGGCAGCCCGGGAACATCGCGCTGCCGGTGCGCCGGAAGACGGTCTCGAACGTGCCGTCCGCCAGCCACTGGTCCACCAGTTCATGGGCCCGGCCGTCCATCCACGAGATCGCCGCCCGCACCGGCCGGCCCGCCGCGTCCACCAGCCACACTCCGTCGCCCTGCCCGGTCAGCCCGGCCAGCTCCACCGGCTCGGGAACCCGAGCGGTCAGCGCCCGGAGCACGGCGACGACGGCCGCGTACACCTCCTCCATGTCCTGCTCCACGGACCCGCCCCGCAGATCGAGGCCCACCGGCCGTGCCTCGACGGCCAGTTCGCGACCGGTGCCGTCGAAGGCGGCGGCCTTCACCATGGACGTGCCCACATCGATCCCGACGTACATGAGACTCCTCTTCACGTCAGACAGTGCGCGAGCGGCTCCCCGCGCACCCAGCGCCCCACCTCGGCGGCGGCGATCCGCGCCGCCTTCTCCGCCACCGCCCGGCTGGCCCCGCCCAGGTGCGGGGTGAGGACGACACGGTCGGCGAGCGCGGGCAGCCGGGAGTCCGGCGGAAGCGGTTCACGGGCGTAGGTGTCCAGGGCCGCCGCCGCGAGCCGCCCGCTCTCCAGCGCGTCGCACAGCGCGTCCTCGTCCAGCAGCGGCCCCCGGGCCGCGTTCACCACCACCGCGCCGGGCGGCAGCAGAGCCAGCTCGCGCCCGCCGATCAGACCGCGGGTCTCCGCCGTGAGCCGGGCGTGCAGGGTGATCACCCGGGAACGGCGCAGCAGGTCGTCCAGCGAGGACACGCGCAGCCCGTGCACCTCCCCGCGCACATAGGGGTCGTACACCATCACCCGTGCCCCGAAGGCGCACAGCACACGCGCCACCCGGCTGCCGACCGCGCCGTAGCCGACCAGCCCGACCGGCAGGTCCTCCAGCTCCAGTCCGCTCCGGTCGTAGGTGTAGTACGCCGATCCGGCCCAGCTCCCCCGGCGGGCGAGGAGTTCGTGGGCCTGGGGGATGCGGCGCAGGGCCGCGAGAAGCAGGCCGACGGTGAACTCGGCGGTGGCGGCGGCGTTGCGGCCGGGCGCGAAGCACACCCGGACATCGTGCCGTTCGGCGGCGTCCAGGTTGACGTTGACCGGGCCGCCCCGGCAGACCACGACCAGGCGCAGGTGCGGGCAGGCGTCCAGGACCCGTTCGGTCACCGGGCCCATCTGGGTGACCAGGACCCGCGCGTCCGCGAGGGCGCCGATCAGGTCGTCCTCGGCGTCGCTGGCCTCGCCGACCTCGGCGACCGGTCCGAAGGGCACCAGCGGCCAGTCGAGGGTCAACTCCCGTATCTCGCAGGCGCCGTTCAGTTCCCGTCCGACCGCCTCCCCGATCAGGGACGGCAGGACGAAGTGGTCGCCGGCGGCCACGACACACAACTGCTCCATGGAGGTCATCGCAGGGAGTCTCCCGTCTCGGCGTCGAAGACATGGGTGAGTCCGGCCGTCACCCGGACGTGCTCGTCGTGTGCGAGGCGCACCTCGGGCCCGGTGAGCACCACCAGGTGCCGCTCCACTCCGTCGAGGGCGAGCGTGGCGATGCCCGACTCCAGCAGGGGTTCGTGGGCCACGACCCGGGCGGGGAGGCCGTCGGCTCCGGTGAGAGCCAGGTCCTCGGGGCGGATGCCGACCAGCACGGCCCGGCCCGCGTCGACCGGTACCGGCAGTGGGATCCGCACCCCGGTGGAGAGGCGTGTGTGGCCGTCGCCGGTGGCGATGCCGGGCAGCAGGTTGATCGCGGGCTCGCCGACGAAGTCCGCCACGAAGGAGGTGGCGGGGCTGTCGTAGATCTCGTAGGGCGTCCCCAGCTGCTGGATCACGCCGTCCCGCATGACGGCGATCCGGTCGGCGAGGGACAGGGCCTCCTCCTGGTCGTGCGTGACGAGGATCGTGGTGTGGCCCAGGTCGCGCTGGATGCGCTTGAGTTCGCGCCGGGTGGTGTCGCGCTGGGCCGCGTCCAGATGGGACAGCGGCTCGTCAAGGAGCAGAACGTCCGGCTCGCGGATCAGCGCGCGGGCCAGGGAGACGCGCTGCTTCTGGCCGCTGGACAGTCCGGCCGGGCGGGCGTCGAGGACATCGGTGAGGCCGGTCCGCCCGGCGATCTCGGCGACCTTGCGGCGCACATCGCCCCGGGCGCTCCTGCGGCGTGCCCTCAGCCCGAACGCCAGGTTCTCGGCGACCGTCAGCGGTGGGTAGAGCGCGTAGTTCTCGAAGGCGACCCCGATGTTGCGCTCCTGTGCCGGACGGCCCGCCACCGAGGCGCCGCCGACCAGGATGTCCCCGCCGGTCACCGCCTCCAGGCCGGCGATCATCCGCAGCGTGGTGGACTTGCCGCAGCCCGACGGGCCCAGCAGCCCGAGCAGTTCGCCGGACTGCAGGCTCAGGTCCAGGCCCCGGACCGCCTCCACCGCCGGGCGGCCCCGCGACCGGTAGGTCTTGCGCAGCTCACGTAGCTCCAGCGCGGTCATCGCCCTCCCTCGGATCCGTGGCGCACACCTCGTAGCGCACCTTGTGCTCGTCCAGGTCGCGCAGCGCCTCGGGGGACGCCCCGTCGTCCACCAGCAGCAGGTCGAAGCGGGAGAGCGGGGCGACCCGGTGCAGGGCGACCCGGCCCAGCTTGGTGTGGTCGACCAGCAGCACGTTGCGGGCGGCCGCGTCGAGCATCGCCCGCTTCACGGAGACGATGTGCTGCTCCTGGTGGTAGGCGTAGCCGCCGTGCACGCCGGACGTCGACACGAAGCACACGTCCACCCGCAGCTGCTCGACCGCCTCCACGCAGGACACCCCGAGGAAGGAGGAGTGCAGCCGGTCGTAGTCGCCGCCGAGGGCCATCAGATGGATGCCCCGCTGACCGGTGAGGAGGTTGACCGCCTCCAGGAAGTTGGTGACGACCGTGAGCGGGGTGATCGCGCCGAGCCGGAGCAGGCGGGCTATCTCCAGGGTGGAGGTGGAGTCGTCGAGGAGGATCGCCATGCCGGGCTCTATGGACTTCAGTGCCCGCTCGGCGAGCGCGGCCTTCTGCGGGCGCATGGTCTTCAGCCGGTACTGCACATTCGACTCGAACACCCCGGACGGCTGCGCGGTCACCCCGCCCCTGAACTTCCGTACGATGCCCTGCCGTTCCAGCTCGTCCAGGTCCCGGTGGATGGTCATCAGGCTCACCGCGAAGCGCTCGGCCAGTTCGGCGGCGGTCGCCGAACCCTCGGCCAGGACCAGTTCGGCCATGGCGGCCTGCCGGGCCGCGGGTCCCTGCTGTGCACCACTGCTCATCACGTGCTCTTCCCGATCCGTCGTCCTGGACGCTCCGGCCGGTCGGCCTCGAACACCAGCAGGTTCTCAGGCCGGACGGCCGGGCGGACCGGATCGTCGGGACGCAGCCCGGCCGCCTCGTCGCGGGCCGCGACGAGCGACAGGTGCTGTGTGCCGATCCGCACGGTGACCTCGACGGATCGGCCGAGCACCTCGGTGACGTAGACGGACCCGGTGAGCCGGTGGCCGTCCCCGGTCAGCGAGACGTCCCTCGGACGCACACCGACCAGGACCTCGCTGCCTGCGGGGGCCCGCACCAAAAGCGGCAGCTCGACCGTGCCGTCCACCGACCGGAAGGCCCCCCTCTCCGTCACCGTCCCCGGCAGCAGATTGATCCGGGGCCGCCCGAAGGCCCGGGCGACCTCGGTGTCGTGGGGCCGGTACCAGATGTCCTCCCGGGTGCCGGTCTGCACGATCCGCCCGTCCCGGACGACCCCGATCCGGTCCCCGAGCGCCAGCGCCTCGACGGAGTCATGGGTGACGTACAGCGTCGTCGTGCGCCGCACGGCCCCGATCGCCTTCAGCTCGGCCCGCATCTGCTGGCGCAGCTTGGCGTCCAGATGGGAGAGGGGTTCGTCGAGAAGGAAGGCGCGGGCCGGGCGGACCAGCACCCGGCCGAGGGCGACCCGCTGCCGCTGCCCGTTGGACAGCTGCCCCACCGACCGGTCCAGCAGGGCATGGATGCCCAGCAGTTCGGCGACGGCCCCGACCCGGTCGCGGGCCTCGCCGGCGGGCAGCCGGTGCCGCGGGGAGCGCAGGGGCGAGACGAGGTTGTCGTACACCGAGCGGTGCGGGTAGAGGGCGTAGCTCTCGAAGCACATGGCCACGCCCCGGTCGTAGGGCTCCACGTCCCGCACATCCCGGCCGTCGATCTCGACGGTCCCGGAGTCGGGCCGCTCCAGACCGGCCACGGTCTTGAGCGTCGTCGTCTTGCCCGCCCCGGACGGCCCGAGCAGACAGAAGAACTCGCCCTCCTCCACGTGGAGTTCGATTCCATCGAGGGCCTTCGTCCGGCCGTACGCCTTGTGTACGTCCCGCAGCGCGATGCTCATGACTTCACCGCCCCGAACGACAGCCCGCGCACCAGATACCGCTGGATGGTCAGTGCCAGCAACAGCGGAGGTACGACGGAGACCAGCGCGGCCGCGGCCGTGAGGTTGTACTTGGGCCGGTCGCCGCCGAGGAAGGACAGCGCGCCCACGGTCACGGTCTGCGCCGAGCTGGAGGTGAGGATGAGCGGGAAGACGAAGTTGTTCCAGGCGAAGATGAACGCCAGCAGGGACACCGCCGCGATGCCCGGCTTCACCAGGGGCAGCGCCACCTTGAAGAAGGCCTGCTTGCGGGAGTAGCCGTCGAGCAGCGCCGCCTGCTCCAGCTCAGGGGTGAGATCGGCGAAGTACGACCGCATGATCCACACCACCAGCGGCAGGGTGACCAGCTGCAGCACCCACACCATGCCGACGTACGTGTCGAACAGCCCCAGCTTCTGGTACAGCACGAACAGCGGGATGATCACGGTGAGTTCGGGCGCGAACCGGAACGACAGCAGCGTGAACATCAGGTTCTCCGAGCCCCTGAACCGCCAGCGCGCCGAGGCGTACGCCGCCGGCAGCCCGACCACCAGCGAGAGCGCGACCGCGCCCACCGACACCACCAGGCTGTTCACGAAGAACCGCACGAAGGGGATGCCCTCGCTGTCGCCCAGCACGGTCCGGTAGGCGCCCAGGGTCGGAGTGAAGGAGAAGTAGGTGCTGAAAAGCTGGTCGGCGGGCTTGAGGGAGAGGATCACCATCCAGGCGACCGGAAACAGCGCGAAGACGAAGTACAGGACGAGAGCGGCATCCGCCAGCCACCCCAAGAGGCGTTTCCTGTGCGTCACTTGACCTCGGCCGCCTTCCGCTGGATCCGCCCCAGATGCCGGACGAGCACCATCGCGGCCAGGTACACCACGGCCCACAGCACGATCGTGTAGCTGATCCCGAAGGAGTACCGCTGGAAGCGGATCGCCTCCAGGTACGCCCGGATCTGCAGCACGACCGTGGAGTCGCCCGGACCGCCCTCGGTCAGGGCGTAGATGATGTCGAACACCTTCAGCGAGTCCATGAACCGGAAGATCACCGCGACCAGGACGTAGGGCCACAGCATCGGCAGGGTCAGCCGCCGGAAGGTGTACCACCAGCCGGCGCCGTCCACGGCCGCCGCCTCGAACGGGGAGGCGGGCAGCGACCGCAGACCGGCCAGCGCCAGAATCGCCACGAACGGGGTGTAGACCCAGACGTCCACGGCGATCGACGACAGCAGCGCACCCGTCGGCGTGTCCGTCCACTGCACTCCCCCGAGCCCGAAGGGTTTCAGCAGGTGGTTGATCACGCCGACCGACGGCTGGAGCATCAGCTTCCACATGATCGCCGCGATCACCGGGGCGATCATCAGGGGCAGGATCAGGATCTTCTCCAGGATGCGGCCCACCAGGGACGACCGGTGCAGCAGCAGGGCCACGGCGACACCCAGCACGGTCTCCACGGCGGCCGCGCCGACCGCGTACAGCACGGTCACCCAGGCCGAGTTCCAGAACGCGTCCTGCGTGAAGACCGTCTCGTAGTTGTGCAGCCGGACCATGTCCGGCTGCGGCTTGCTCGCCGAGAAGTCGAACAGGGTGTAGTACAGGCCGAGCCCGAAGGGATAGAGGATTCCGCAGGTCAGCAGCAGCGCCGGGAGGACGAGGAGGTACGGCCGCAGAGCGATCCGCCGGCCCATGACCCGTCAGCCCACCTTGGACTTGAGGTCGCCCGCCAGCCCGTTCAGCACGGACCTCGCGTCCTTGCCGCCGTAGATCTCCTGGAGGGCGGCCGCCCAGCTGGTGGTGGCGTCGAAGAACTGGGCCTGCGGGGTGAACTGGATCTTCGTCTGGTCGACGACCGTCTCGAAGGTCTCCAGGAAGCCCGGCAGGTGCTTCATCTTGTCCCGGTAGGCGCCGTCCTGGCTGACCGACTTCCGCACCGGGTCGATGTGGTTGTAGGCGATGGCACCCTTGCGCAGGTGCTCCTTCCCGGTGGCCCACTGCAGGAAGAGCCAGGCGGCGCTCTTCCGCCTGCTCCTGGCGTTCATGCCGAGCGACCAGATCCACATGTTGGTGGCGAGGGAGCCGTCCGGTCCCTTCGGCCCGGGATGGAAGGCGATCTTCCCGGAGGCCGGGCTCGCCCCCTTCACCGCCTGGAAGTAGGCGGCCGTGTCCGCGTCGAACAGCATCCCGGCCTTCTTCGCGCCGAGGTCGCTGGAGCACTGGTACCAGGTGTACGACGTCCACGACGGCGGCCCGCCCTGCTTGACCATGCCGGCCCAGTCCTCGGTGAAGGCGACGGCCTTCGGGGTGTTCATGGCGGGTGTGAGCTTCCCGCTGTCGACGGTGAAGTCGCGCAGCCCGTTGCGGGCGTACATGGTCATGAACCCGGGGTGGATGGTGGCCCAGCTCCGGGATCCCCGTACGGCGATCCCGTACATGCCGTCGAACCCGGCGCCGGGAGCCTTCTTCTTGATCACGCCCGCCAGCTCGCGCAGCTCGTCGAAGGACTCCGCCGGTTTCAGCCCCAGCCGGCCGAACACCTCGGTGTTGTAGGCCACCACATTGGTCTCCCAGCCCCACGGCAGCGCGTACTGCCCGCCCCGGCCGAGCGGTGCGCCCGCCTTCAGCGACCACTGGTCGGCCTGCAGGAGGTTCGGGAAGAAGTCGGCCTGGTCCCATTCGGCGCCGGTGGCCGAGGAGCTGCGCATCCAGGGGCCGAGGTCCTCCAGCCAGCCCGGTGGCCCGTACTGCCAGACCATGTAGGCGCCGAGCATGAAGACGTCGTAGGAGGCGCGCCCGCTGGAGAGGTCGACGGTGAGCTTGTCGAAGTAGTTGTCCTCGGGGAAGACGTCGTACTGCACCTTGATGCCGGTCTTCTCGGTGAAGGACTTCAGGTCGGCGATCAGGGCGTCCGTGTACGGGTGCTTGTTGAGCAGCGCCTTGACGGTCGTGCCCTTCTCCCGTTTCCAGTCGAAGGCGCCGGTGACGTCGTCCGCGGCCGAGCCGCCTGCCTTGTCGCCGTCGTTGCCGCCGAAGCCGGCGCCGCAGGCGGACAGCAGCGGGGCCGCGGCGGTGGCGGCGGTGAGGGCGAGGAAACGCCGGCGGTCGTGCACGTGCCTGTCCATCCGTGACCTCCGTCGGTGGGGCGCTGGGGTCGGGCGGGTTAACACGGTGAGTCGACTCGACAACAGAGGGTGTAACGGCGATGGATGGGCGTCAATCCCTTGTGCACGGGGAAATCAGGGGGAAATCTCAGAAGGGTGTGGGAAGTTCACAGTGCCGGTCGCGATCTGCGGGAGGTCCGGATGGGGTTGGCGTGGCTCGGGATCGATCTCGGCACGCAAGGGGCGCGTGCCCTGCTCGTGACGGCCGACGGCAGCGTCCTCGGCAGCGGTGCGGCGCCGCTGCGGCGCGGGCGGCGGGACGGAGTGCGGCACGAGCAGGATCCGGGGGAGTGGTGGGAGGCGGTGTGCGCGGCCTGCCGGGCGGCCCTCGAAGGCACGGGCACGGGCCTGGGCGGGGTCGCGGTGTGCGGGACCTCCGGGACCGTGCTGCTCACGGACGGCGCCGGGCGCCCGGTGAGCCCGGCGCTGATGTACGACGACGGGCGGGCGGCGGCCGAGGCGGGGCGGCTGCGGTCGGCGGGGCTCGCGGTACAGGACACCTGGGCGCTGCCGAAGGTGCGGTGGCTCGTCGACCGGTACGGGCCGGGCCGGGTGGCGCACCAGCCCGATCTGATCAACGCCCGGCTCGTCGGCGGGCCCGTACCCGCCGACTCCAGCCATGCCCTGAAGACGGCGTACGACGTGGAGCGCGACCGCTGGCCTGACATCACCGGGCTCCCCGCGGGCACCCTCCCGGACGTCGTACGCCCCGGCACCCGGCTCGGTGAGATCGGCGCGGCGGCAGCGGAGGCCACCGGCATCCCGGCCGGCACTCCGGTCGTCGCCGGCATGACGGACGGCTGCGCGGCACAGATCGCCTCGGGGGCACTGCGGGCGGGAGCGTGGAACTCGGTGCTGGGCACCACCCTCGTGCTGAAGGGAGCCGCCGTCGAGCCGGTGCGCGATCCGACCGGCGTGGTCTACAACCACCTGGCGCCGGACGGCACCTGGCTGCCCGGCGGGGCCTCCAGCGTCGGCGCCGGAGTCCTGGCCGCCCGCTTCCCGGGCACCGACCCGGCCGCGCTGGACGCCCGCGCCGCCGCCTTCGAGCCGTCGGGCGCGATCGCCTACCCCCTCGTCTCACCGGGCGAGCGCTTCCCCTTCCACGCCCCGCGCGCCACCGCCCTCCTGCTCGGCGACCCGGTCTCCGACGCCGACCTGTGGGCGGCCCTCCTGCAGGGCGTGGCCTTCGCGGAACGCCTGTGCCTGGACTACCTGCACCACCTCGGCGCCCCGCTGGACGGCCCCCTCACCTTCACCGGCGGTGCGGCCCGCAGCACCTACTGGACCCAACTGCGCGCCGACGTCCTCGGCCGCCCGGCCCGGGTGCCGCGGCGGACGGAACCGGCCCTGGGCATGGCCGCACTGGCCGCGTACGGCACGGGCGCCGCGGCCACACTGGCGGACGCGGCCGAGGGCATGGTCCGGACCGGCACGACGACCGACCCGCGCCCGGACCGGACCGCCCGCTATGCCGAGCCGTACGCCCGGCTGGTGGGGGAGCTGGAGTCCCGGGGCTGGCTGCCGGGGGCGGTGGCGCGGCATGCGCTGGCGCGGCTGCACCGGGATACTCCGGGCTCATGAGTACGACCCTGCTGCTGGCCCGCCACGGCCAGACCGTCTGGCACGCCGAGAACCGGTACGCCGGAGTGAGTGATGTCGGCCTGACCGACGCCGGGCGGGCCCAGGCCGAGGCGCTCGGCCGCTGGGCAGCCGCCCGTCCGGTGGACGCGATCTGGACCTCGCCGCTGTCCCGGGCGATCGCCACCGCCGAGCCGGCCTGCCGCGCCCTCGGCCTCACCCCGCACCGCGAACCCGGGCTGCGCGAGTGCGACTTCGGCGTGGTCGAGGGCCGTACGCTCGCCGAGTTCGAGGCGGAGAACCCCAAGGCGGCGCAGGCCTTTTGCGCCGATCCGGTGGCGCACCCCTTCCCCGGCGCCGAGGACCCGCGCGCCGCCGCCGCCCGCGGCACGGCCGCCCTGCGCCGGATCGCCGCCGCACGCCCCGGCGGGCGGGTCCTCGTCGTCGCGCACAACACCCTGCTCCGGCTGGTGCTGTGCTCGCTCCTGCACATCCCGGTCGCGGAGTACCGCCGCGTCTTGCCGAGGCTGCGCAACACGGCGGTGAGCGAGATCCGCGTCAGCGGCGAGGACACCGCGCTGCTCTCGCTCAACGTGCCCTGCGAGCCGTAGTCAGCGCCGCAGCAGTCCCCGCTCCATGGCCACCACCACCGCCCGCGTCCGGTCGTTGACGTCCAGCTTCGCGAACAGGCGCAGCAGATGCGTCTTGACGGTGGCCTCGGAGATGACCAGGCGGCGGCCGATCTCGGCGTTGGTGAGACCGTCGGCCACCGCGTTCAGGACATCGGTCTCGCGGGCCGTGAGCGGGTCCTGGACCGGGCGCCGCATCCGGGCGACCAGCTTCTCCGCCACCCTGGGTGCGAGCACGGTCTCGCCGCGCGCGGCCGAGCGGATGGCGTCGACCAGCTGTTCCCGGGTGGTGTCCTTGAGCAGATAGCCGATGGCGCCGGCCTCGACACCGCGCTCGATGTCGGCGTCGGTGTCGTAGGTGGTGAGGATCAGCACGCGGGTGCGGGGGTGCCGGGCGACGATCTCGGCCGTCGTCGCGACTCCGTCCAGCACGGGCATGCGCAGGTCGACCAGAGCCACCTCCGGGTCGTGCCGGGCGACGAGTGCGAGGGCGGCACGGCCGTCGCTCGCCTCGCCCACGACCTCGATGTCCTCCTCGCCGTCGAGCAGGGCGATCACCCCGGCGCGCATCACGGTGTGGTCGTCCACCACGACCACCCGCAGCAGCTCTTCGCTCATGCCGGAATCACCGCCAGAATCCGTGTCCCGTCCCCCACCGAACTGGTCACCGTCAGCCGTCCGCCCAGCTCGGCGAGCCGTTTGCGCATCCCGTCGAGCCCGAAGCCCGTCGAGGTCCCCACCACGAACCCGGTGCCGTCGTCGGTCACCTCCAGCTCCACACCGTGCGGCCGCCGGGACAGCACCACCCCGACCGTCGAGGCCCGGGCGTGCTTGCGCACGTTGGCCAGGGACTCCTGGGTGCAGCGCAGCAGCGCGATCCGGGTCTGCTGGTCGCAGTCGAGGTCGACCAGCTCGGCAGCCACGGCCAGACCGGTGTCCTCGGCGAACCGGTCCAGGATCCGTTGCAGGGTCTGCGCCACCGAGCCGGAGTGCGCGCCGCCCGGCGGCCGGCCGGAGCCGACCAGCTCCCTGGCCTCCGCCAGGTTCTCCCGGGCGGTCGACTCGATCGACACCAGCTGCCGGGCGGCGCGCCCGGGATCGGTGGCGAGCCCGGCCCGGGCCGCCTCCGCCAGGACGACGATCGACGCGAAGCCCTGGGCGAGCGTGTCGTGGATCTCGCGCGCCATCCGCTCCCGTTCCTCCGCCGCGCCCTGCCGCAGATGCGCCTCGGTCAGCTCCGCCTGCGTGCGTTCCAACTCCACGATCAGCCGCGCGCGTTCGCTGCTCTGCTCGACCACCGCGCGGGCCCACAGCCCGATCAGTACGCCCACCGCGACCACGATCAGCGTGCCCACGACCGTCTCGCCGAAGAACTCGCCCGACCAGCCCTGCCGCACCCAGCTCCCCAGCAGCGTGCCGGCGGTGGCCAGCCCCAGGAAGGCGAGGGAGATCCGGGGGGTGCGGCCGAACATCCAGTAGTGCGGCAGCGTCACCATGAACAGGGCCGCGTAACTGGTCCGCAGATAGGCCAGCCCGGCCAGCGCGAGCACCAGCACCGCGAGGTACCCGTGCGGCCGTACGACGGGGTTGGCGGGGTGGCGGTCCAGCACCGCGAAGCAGAGGGCCACACTGCCCAGCAGGGCGAGGGCGGCGTACCGGCCGGCGCCGTCGCCCAGGGCGGTGATCCCGACCGCCATCGCGGCGAACAGGACCCAGCACACCGCGTTCCAGCGGCGCAGCGAGGTCGCCCACAGGGCGTCGGCGGGCGGAGCGGCGGATGTGGTCATACCCGTCAACCTACGTCCACCAGGGCCGGGTTCGGGCCGGTGGCGGCGGTCCGGGCCGGCCGTACCGGCCACCAGGTGCGCTCGCCGAGCAGCAGCATAGCCGCCGGGAGGACGAGGACACGGACCACGAAGGCGTCGATCAGCACGGCCGCGGCGAGCACGAATCCGATCTGTTTCATCTCGATGATGTGCAGGAAGACGAAGCTCACGAACACGGTCGTCATCACCACGGCCGCGCTGGTCACCACGCTCGCCGACCGCCGCACCCCGTCGAGTACCGCCTGCCGTGTGGGCGTGCCGGCCAGTACCGCCTCCCGGATTCGGCTGACCACGAACACCTGGTAGTCCATCGACAGCCCGAACAGGATCACGAAGAGGAACAGCGGTACACGTGAACCGATCGAGCCCGTGGAGTGGAAGTCGAGCAGTCCCTCGGCCCAGGTGTGCTGGAAGACGAGGACCAGCAGACCGAGCGCGGCCGCCGCCGACAGCAGGTTCAGCACGACGCCGATCAGGCCGAGGACGACGGAGCGGAACGCGTACAGGGTCATCAGGAACGTCACGAGGAGCAACGCCCCGAGGACGAGCGGGAGTTTGCTCTCCTGGTGGGCCGGATAGTCGGTGTAGCGGGCCACGTCGCCGGTCACGGCGTACCGGGCGCCGGCGACCTTGCCGACGGTGGCGGGCAGGTAGCCGTGCCGCAGCCGGTCCAGGGAGTCGTACGCCTGTGGGGAGTTGCCGAGGTACGGGACCCTCACCTCAAGTGCGCTGGTCCGGTGGTCGGCGGAGGTGCGGATCCGGGAGGCGCCGCTGAACAGCGGGTCGCCGGCGACGCGTCGGGCCAGCTCACGCAGCTCCCCGCCGACCTCGGCGGACCGCGCCGCAGATGCCCGCACGACGACCTGGTGGGTGACCCGGCGCTCGGGGAACGCGTCGTTGAGCCGGTCGTAGACCCGCATCGCGGGGATCGCGCGGGAGTGCGTGTCCCGGCTCATCTCCGTGATCTTCAGTCCGGTGAGCGGGAGGACCAGGGCGAGCAGGGCGAGGAGCGAGGCGCAGAGCGTGGCCAGCGGGTGCCGGGCCGCGGGCCGCAGCAGCGCGGACCAGAACCGGCCGCCGTTCTCGCCCCGGATCCGCCGGGAGGGCTTTCCGTGTGCCGCCCGCCGCCGTGCCCTGCGCTCGGTCCGCCGGCCCAGCACGGTCAGCAGTGCGGGCAGCGCGGTCAGCGAACTGGCCACCGCGACCAGGACGACCACGACCGTGCCGGTGGCGAGCGAGGAGAAGATGACATCCGAGGCCAGATACAGCGTGGCCGTGGAGGCGACGACCGCGAGGCCGGAGACCACGACCGCCCGCCCGGAGGTGGCCGCCGCCATTTCGACCAGCGCCTCACTGCTCAGCCGGCCCCCGCTGCGGGCCCGCTCCTCGCGCTCCCGCTTGAGGTGGAAGAGCGTGTAGTCGACGCCGACCGCGAGGCCGATCATGAGGATGACGTTCGTGCCCACCCCGGTGTCGGGCGTGAGGTGCGAGGCGACCATCGCCAGCCCGACGGCCGCCGCGATCGACGACAGTGCCAGCAGCAGCGGTACGGCGGCCATGGTGAGCGAGCCGAACACGGCCAGCAGGGTGAGCAGGGTGACCGGAAGCGTGATCTTCTCGGAGAGGGCCAGGTCCTCGTCGCGCTGCTGGTCGACCCCCTTGCTGGTGGAGGGGCTGCCGGTCTCCTCCAGCAGCAGCCCGGGGTGGTCCTTCTGGACGGCGGCGGTCTGCGCGAGCAGGGCGTCGACCTTGTCGACCGCGTCCCGTTCCTCGCCCTTGACGGACACCTCCACCATGAGGATGCGGCCGTCCGGGGACCGGACCGGGCCGGCCACGTGCGCGACCTCCGGCAGTCCTCGCATACGGGTGGTCAGCTCCCGCGCGGCCGAGGCGGCGGCCCGTTCGTCCAGGGCACCCGAGCGGGCCGAGATCAGTACCTGTTCGGTGGAGAGGCGTTCCAGGTGCCCGTCGGCGGCCATGGCCTCGGCCCGCCCGGCCTCGCCGACCCGGTAGTCGGCCGTCTTCGCGCTGTCGGTGCCGACGGCGCTGCCGACGCCCAGGCACAACGCCACGAACAGCAGCCAGCCGAGGAGGGCCCGCCAGGGGTGCCGGGCGCTCCAGCGCGCTGCGCGCACAGTGAGTGTGTTCATGCCCAAAAGCCTTGCTGAACAGGGCATTTCAAGGACACGGGTGCTCGGTTGAACTTGGCGTCAGCCGATCGGTGGACCTCAGGGGTGGGGAAAACCCCCGCGAGTCACGTCCTCGCGGGGGTCTTCTTTCATCCGCCTGCCGACGTGAAGGGTGAGAAGACGATCACGAGGCAGGACGTCCCAGGGGGCGAGCGGTGCTCCGCCGCCGTCCTTCGGACCGATCATGACTCTTATTGCGACTAACTTGCAACTACACATTAGCAATAAGAAGACCCCCACGGGTTCACCGAGGGGGTCTTCCGGGACGGAGTGGCGAGGTCAGGACCTGGCGCGCGCCCGCTGCCAGGCGTAGCCCACGGCCGCGAGGAACAGCGTCATCCCGCCGGTCGAGTACAGCTGGACGCGGGTGTCCGGCTCCCGGGCCATGAGCACGAAGATCGCCGCCATGCCGGCCAGGGCGACCCAGGTGAGGACCGGGAAGGCCCACATCCGGACGACCAGCCGCTCCGGTGCCTCCCGCTCGATGCGGCGGCGCAGCAGCAGCTGGGAGACCGCGATGAAGATCCAGACGACCAGGATCACCGCGCCGATCATGTTCAGCAGCCAGGAGAAGACGTCGTCGGGCCGCCAGTAGCTGAGCAGGACGCAGAGGAAGCCGAAGACCGAGGACGTGAGGACGGCGATGCGGGGCACTCCGCCGGAGACCTTCGCCAGGACCTTCGGACCCTGACCGCGCTCCACCAGCGAGTAGGCGATGCGCGAGGAGCCGTAGATGTTGGCGTTCATCGCGGAGAGCAGGGCGACGAGGATGACCACGTTCATCAGCTGGCCGGCGCCGGGAATGCCCAGCTGCTTCAGGGCGGCGACGTACGGGCCGTCCGTCACGACCGCCTCGGCGTCCCACGGGACCAGCGTCACGATGACCGCCATCGAGCCGATGTAGAACAGGGCGATCCGCCACATCGCGGTGCGTACGGCGGATGCCACGCCCTTCACCGGGTTCTCCGACTCCGCCGCCGCGATGGTGACCGTCTCCAGGCCGCCGTAGGCGAACACCGAGGCCAGCAGGCCGATGACCAGGCCCTCGCTGCCGTTCGGGAGGAAGCCGCCCTGACCGGTGAGGTTCGAGGCGCCCGGGGAGTCCGTGCCGGGGAGCACCCCGGCGACGGCCAGCACGCCGAGGACCAGGAACAGGGAGATCGCGCCGACCTTCAGCGCGGCGAACCAGAACTCGAACTCGCCGAAGTTCTTCACGGCGGCGAGGTTCGCGCCGCAGAACACCACCATGAACAGCGCCACCCAGGCCCACTCGGGCGTGCCCGGCAGCCAGCCGGTGACGATGTGGGCAGCGCCGATGCCCTCCAGGCCGACGGCCGTGCACAGCAGGACCCAGAAGGACCAGCCCGCCGTGAAGCCCGCCCAGGGGCCCATCGCCCGCTCGGCGTGCGCGGAGAAGGAGCCCGAGGACGGATACGCGGCCGACATCTCGCCGAGCATCCGCATCACCAGCATCACCAGGAGGCCGGAGAGGGTGTACGCGATCACGATGGACGGACCGGCGGCCGCGATACCGGCGCCGGAGCCGACGAACAGGCCGGCGCCGATCACACCGCCGAGGGCGATCATCGACAGGTGGCGCTGCTTGAGACCGTGGGAGAGAGAGGCGCCGTCCTGCTGTTGCGGTGGCGTCTCGGTCGTGGTGCTGGGCATGGGCACGGCTCGTCCAGTGCAATAGGCGGGTAAAAACGCCCACAGTCTGGGCGGCCCGTCCGCTCACGCGACGGAACCGCCCAGAATGCGGACACCCGTTGTACACAGGGTGAAGCCCTGATTACGCCGCCACGGCCGTGTAGTGCGAGGCGTCCCCCTCGATCGAGTAGCTCTCCTTGCCCTCGATACCGACCGGGACGTCACCGGCCACGGTCACCCGGTGCAGCCGGCGCGGCCTGCCGTCGTAGTTGTCGATGGCGTAGTGCTGGGTGATGCGGTTGTCGAAGAGCACCAGCTGGTTCTCCGACCAGCGCCAGCGCAGGATGTTCTCCGGCCGGGTGACGTACGCCTGGAGCAGGTCCAGGATCCTGCGGGACTCGCCCGCCGACAGGCCGACGATCCGCTGGGCGAACCCGCCGATGAACAGCCCGCGCTCGCCGGTCAGCGGGTGCACGCGGACCACCGGATGGGCGGTGCGGTATGTGATCGAGGTGAACCGGGCGCGCTGGGCCGCCTTCTCCTCGTCGATCTCCTCGTCCGGCACGGCGTAGTCGTAGTCGTTGGTGTGCTCGGCCCACAGGGTGTCGGCCAGCCGGCGCAGCGGCTCGGGCAGATCGCGATAGGCGGCCGCCGCGTTGGCGATCAGGGTCTCGCCGCCGTACGGCGGCACGGTGATGCTGCGCAGGGTGCTGGCCTGCGGCGGGTTGAGGACGAAGGTGACGTCGGTGTGCCAGTGGTTGGCGCGGCCCCGCTCGCTGTCCACGGGCAGCACGTTCGGGGCGCCCTCGACGGCGCCGACCGTCGGGTGGGCGGTGGTGAGGTCGCCGAGGTGACGGGCGAAGGCCTGCTGGCCCGCGTCGTCGAGTGCTCCGGCGTCGAAGACGAGCGCCTTGTGGACGTTCAGGGCCTCGCGGATCGCGGCGACCTGCTCCGGTGCGAGCGGCCCGGTGATGTCGACGCCGGAGACCTGTGCGCCGATGCGTGCGGTGACCTTGGTGATCTCGAGGGACATGGTGGCCGGTCCTTTCAGACGAGGGCTGTGGTGTCGGTGTGCTGGTTGGCGGGGCGGGGCAGGCCGTAGCGTTCCCGCAGGGTCTGCCGGTCGCCGTAGGCGGTGCGCAGCAGGCCTCGGGTGCGCAGCAGCGGTACGACGTGTTCGACGAAGGCCGTGAGGCCGGAGGGCAGCACGGCGGGCATGATGTTGAAGCCGTCGGCGGCGCCCTGGGTGAACCAGGTCTCCACCTGGTCGGCGACCTGCTCGGGCGTCCCGGCGAAGGTGAGGTGCCCGCGGCCGCCGCCGAGCCGGCCGATCAGCTGCCGTACGGTCAGCCGCTCGCGCCGGGCCAGCTCCACCACGAGTGTGTAGCGGCTCTTGGCGCCCTCGATGGCCGACTCGGGCGGCAGGTCGTCGGGGAGCCGGGCATCCAGCTCCAGTGTCCCGGGCGGAAGGCGCAGCAGGGCCTCCAGGCGGCCCACCCCGTGGTCGTACACGATGTGGTCCTCCAGGACCCGCTCGGCCGCCCGCGCCTCGGCCTCCGTGGAGCCGATCACCGGGACGATGCCCGGCAGCACCTTGATGTGGTCGGGGTTCCTGCCCTCCTGGGCGGCACGGGACTTGAGGTCGCCGTAGAAGTCCTGTGCGTCCTTCAGCGTCTGCTGGGCGGTGAACACCGCCTCCGCGTACCGGGCCGCGAACCGCTTGCCGTCCTCTGACGAGCCCGCCTGCACGAGCAGCGGGTACCCCTGGGGTGTGCGCGGCACGTTGAGCGCGCCCTCGACGCTGAAGTAGGTGCCTCTGTGCCGGGGCGGATGGATCTTGGCGTCGTCGCCCCAGACCCCGGCCGCCTTGTCGGCGACGATCGCGTCGTCCTCCCAGCTGTCCCACAGCTTGAGGGCCACATCGAGGAACTCGGCGGCGCGGGCGTACCGCTCGGCGTGCGCGGGCTCGGCGTCCAGGCCGAAGTTGCGGGCGGCCTCCTCGCCTGCGGTGGTGACGATGTTCCAGCCCGCCCGGCCGCCGCTGATGATGTCCAGCGAGGCGAACTTGCGGGCCAGGTTGTAAGGGGAGTTGTAGGAGGTGGAGGCGGTGGCGATCAGGCCGATGTGCTCGGTGGCCGTCGCCAGCGCGGTCAGCAGGGTGAGCGGTTCCAGGGCGCCGGCCGGGCGCTGGGCCAGGTTCGACCACAGCTGGGGGCCGTCGGCGAGGAAGAGCGAGTCGAAGGTGCCGCGTTCGGCGATCCTGGCCAGGCCCACGTAGTGGGCGAGGTCGACGTGCGCGTACGGGTCGCTCTCCGGCAGCCGCCACGAGGCCTCGTGGTGGCCGGTGTTCATCAGGAACGCGTTCAGGTGGAGCCGGCGGGTCATGTGTGGTCCTCCGTCACACCGAGGGCGGCCAGCAGCCGCTCGCGGTATTCGCCCAGCACCGGCTCGCGATAGGAGCGCGGGTGGGGTCGGTCGATGGTCAGGTCGAGGCCGATACGGCCCCGGTCCAGGACGAGGACCCGGTCGGCGAGCACGATCGCCTCGTCCACGTCGTGGGTGACGAGCAGCACGGAGGGCCGGTGGTGCTCCCACAGCTCGCGCAGCAGGTGGTGCATCCGGATCCGGGTGAGCGCGTCCAGCGCCCCGAACGGCTCGTCGGCCAGCAGCAGTTCGGGCTCACGGACCAGCGAGCGGGCGAGCGCCGCACGTTGCGCCTCGCCGCCGGACAGCTCGCCCGGCCAGGCCCGCTCACGGCCCCCCAGGCCGACCTCCGCCAGCGCGGCCCGGCCGCGCTCCTCGGCGTTCTTGCCGTCCAGGCCCAGGAGCACGTTGTCCAGCACCCGGCGCCAGGGCAGCAGCCGGGAGTCCTGGAAGACCACGGACACCCGCTCGGGCGCGGTGAGCCGGCCGCTGCCGGCCACTCCGTGATCGAGCCCGGCGACGGCCCGCAGCAGGGTGGACTTGCCCGAGCCGCTGTGCCCGAGCAGGGCCGTGAACTGCCCTGCGGGCAGGTCGAGATCGATGTCGTCGAGGACCGTGCGGTCGGCGAACGAGCGGGTCAGGCCGCGGAGTCGGACCGCGGGCCGGGTCAGCTGCTCAGTGTGCGGCGCCACGACAGCACCCTCCGTTCGATCAGACGGACCACGCTGTCGGAGACCAGGCCGAAGACGCCGTAGATCAGCAGGCCGACCAGGATGACGTCGCTCTGGCCGTAGTTCTGCGCCTGGAACATCATGTAGCCGAGGCCGCTGGTGGCGTTGATCTGCTCCAGGACCACCAGGCCCAGCCAGGAGCCGGTGACGCCGAGCCGGAGACCCACGAAGAATCCGGGCAGCGCCCCGGGGATCACGATCCGCCGGATGAAGGCGAACCTCGACAGGCCCTGGACCTCGGCGAGTTCGACGTACCGGCTGTCGATGCCGGACAGCGCGGCGTGTGTGTTCAGATAGACGGGGATGTAGACGACGATCGCGATGATGGCGATCTTGAAGGTCTCCCCGATGCCCAGCCAGAGGATGAACAGCGGGATCAGCCCGAGGGTCGGGATCGCCCGGTTGAGCTGCACGGTCCCGTCGATCAGTGCTTCTCCGGCCCGGCTGAGCCCGGAGGCGAGGGCGAGTCCGACCCCGGCGGTCAGGCCGATCGCGAAGCCGTACGCGGCCCGCTCCAGCGAGGTCAGCACGTCCGTCGGCAGCGTGCCGTCGCTCCACAGGCGCCCGGCCGTCCTCAGCACCGTCCAGGGTGCGGGGATCGCACCCGGGTCGAGCTGTCCGGCGGCCGAGGCGGCGGCCCACAGGACGAGCAGCACCAGCGGGCCGGCCAGCCGGGCGGCGGGCACCTGGCGGCCGGGGGAGAGCCGGCGGCGCCGGCGGACCTGGGGGAGTTCCTCGGCGGCCGTCGCCGCCACGGCGGTCGTCGTCGTGGTCACGGCGCTCACTTCCGGTACTCCGCCGGTACGGCCCTGGCGGCGATGGACTCGAAGCGGTGGTCGAAGAGCGAGGAGACGTCGAACTTCTTCACGAAGCCACCCTCGGCGAGCAGATCGGCGGTCTCCTGCTCCCACTTGACCGCCTCGTCCCAGCTGGGCGGGAAGAGAGGCTTGTTGGCGAGAGCGCTGATCGACTTCGCCTGGTCGAGGGTGAGGTTCTGCGTCTTGACGTAGAACTCCTCGTTCCACACATCCGGGTGCTCGTACGTCCATACCTGGCCCTGGGCCCACTGCGGGATGTAGGCGGCGACCGCGGCGGCCTTCGCCGGGTCGTTCAGTACGGACTGCGGCGCCCACAGCAGGTTGAGCAGGTCGACGACGTCGGTGGTGATGGTGCGGGCGCCCCTGGACTCGTACTGCTTGAGGTAGGCGGGCGCCTGGCTGTTGGCCAGCGGTGCCACGTCCACCTGGCCGGACTGCAGGGCGGTCAGGAACTGGTTGCTGGTCAGCGGGACCAGCTTCACGTCGTCGTACTTCAGGCCCGCCTTCTTCAGCGCCCGCAGCAGGACGACGCCCTGGGCCTGCCCCTGGGAGAAGGCGAGCTTCTTCCCCTTGAAGTCCTCGACCGTGCGGATGTCGCTGCCCGGCTTCGTCGCGAAGAGGTAGTTGGGCCTGCGGGTGATGTCGATCGCCACGATCTTCGCGTCGTAGCCCTGGTAGTGCGCCTGGATCGGCGGGATGCCCGCGTTGTTGGCGAGGTCCAGGGACTTGGCGCGGAAGGCGTTGATGACGTCCGGGCCCGCCCCGATGTTCACCCAGTCGGACACCGTGAACGGCAGCTTGGGCAGCTTCGCCAGCTTGAACTGCAGCTGCTGCGTGTTCTGGTACGAGGCGATCTTCAGGTTGGTGCCGGACGGGACCTTGTCGGCGAGCGGCTCGGTGGCGGCGCCCTCGGTGTCGGCGGCGGCACTCCCCTTCGCGCAGCCGCTGAGGCCCGCGACGGCGGCGGACGCGCCGAGCAGGGAGGTGAGAAACAGGCGGCGGTCAAGGCCGGAAGCAGGCGGAGATGAGGACATGGGAGGACTCCCTGGGAGGCACGGAGCGAAAAATCAGACGGAATTGCGGGCAGGCCGAAACGGGCAGGCCGAACGCCGGAAGCGGGGAATACCGGAAGGCGCCGGAAGAAGTGAACTCACGCAGACGGAAACACGCGCTTCATGCGCGGCAACGTGTCAGCAACAGAGGGTGCGACAGCTCGTGAGCGGGTTCATGACCAGCATGTTCCAGGCCATGTGCGACCCCTGTCAACATTCCGAGCTTCTGAATTAAATAGCCTCAGGTGACGCGCCCAGCGGGTCCCGGTACAGCACGTCGAGGGCCACCGATCCGCCCGCCACCGCCAGTACGGAATCCGGGAAACTCGTCGGCAGCACGGCCGCCTCACGGCGAATTCCGGCCGCATCCCTGAGCGCGTGCAGGCAGTCCTCGAAGTGGATGACACCGACCTCGGTCACGACGACGGTCTCCGGGTTGAGCACGTCCAGCAGCAGCCCGGCGGCCCGCCCGGTCGTCCGGGCCCGCTCCACCAGCAGCCGCCGCGCCACCGCGTCGCCTCCCGCCGCCGCGGCCACCACGTGCATCGGGTTCGTCCCGTCGGTCACCCCGGCCGCCCGGGCACGTCGGCACAGCGTCCGCTCGCTCAATTCGACCTGCAGGCAGCCCGTGCGGCCGCACGGGCACGGCTCGGTGCCGCCGGGCACCGGGAGATGGACGATCGCACCGGCCTGCGACCGGGGCCCGTGATGCACCTCGTCGTTGGTGGCGAAGGCCGCGTCGACCACGTTGCCCACGAACAGATGCAGCACGCTGCGGCTTCCCCGAGCCCGCCCGAACATCCGCTCGCCGTTGACCAGCGCCCGTGCGTGCCCGTCCACATGGACCGGCAGCCCGGTGCGGACGCCGAGCACCTCCCGCACCGGCACCTCGCGCCAGCCCAGCAGCTCGTGCTCGACCACGGTGCCCGTCTCCCGGTCCACCCAGCCGCCGACGGCGACCCCGACCCCCAGCGGCCGGCGGTCCGGCGCCTGCGCGAGCAGCTCCGCCAGGCCCTCGCCGGCCCGGGCCAGCACCCGGCCCGGATCGGTCCGCTCGTGCTCCAACCGCCGCTCGGCCACCACCCGTCCTCTCAGGTCCAGCAGCGCGACCGTGGTGTACGGCACGGCCACGTGCACCCCGCCGACCACGAACCGTTCGCTGTCGAGATCGACGGGCACATGCGGCCGGCCGACCCCGTTCGACCGGCGGGGCGTCGCCTCGTCACGGATCAGCCCGAGCCCGCCCAGCCGGGCACAGTGCTCGGTCACCGACGCGGGTGACAGCCCGGTCAGCCGGGCGATGGTGCTGCGCGCCACCGGCCCGTGCTCCAGCACGGACCGCAGCACGACGCTGGCGCTGGTGCGCCGCCGGTCGCGGTCGGCGGCACGGGGAACAGGGGAGACAAGAGTGGATGCCGCGGTACGGGGCATGGAGAACCGTCCTCGGGAACGGGGCCGACACGTCTCGGAAAGGAGAGGCGCCCCGGGGGCCGCCCCTACCCCGGGCGGCGACAGGTGGCCGTGCCCTGGCGTCGCAGGTCGACATAGCGACGCGACGTGAAGTACCGGGCCTGGGCAACCATGTGTTCGAAGCTAGCAAAACGCCCCCACGCTGCCCAGACGGCGACCGACGGGCGAGACGGCAACGACCGTTTGGCGAAACCCTACAGAGGAGCCGATCCGCTCCTTCGTACCGCGGACCACTCCACCTCAGTGACCGGTATCACGCCGTACCCGGTGTAACCCGCATCCTTTGTCCGGAGCCCACCAAGGGCCGGTTCCCGCCTTTGTCGAGCGCTGACGGTGATCGGCGCACGGACGCCGTTATAGCGTCACGGTGTTCCCACCTGCCCACACCATCCGCGGAGTCCCCATGAGCACCGCCAGCGTCGCCGCTCGCCCCGGCACCGTCCTCGCCGACCTTCTTCCCGCGTCCCGTGTGCGCGACGCCGCCCTCGTGCTCGGCGGCGCCGTGCTCACCGGCCTCGCGGCCCAGCTGTCGGTTCCGGTGCCCGGATCCCCGGTTCCGGTGACCGGCCAGACCTTCGCCGCGCTGCTCGTCGGCACCGCGCTCGGTGCCCGCCGCGGCTTCCTCTCCCTGGCCCTGTACGCCGTCGCGGGCGTTGTCGGTGTGCCGTGGTTCGCGGGCGGCGCCTCCGGCTCGGGCGCCGTCTCCTTCGGCTACATCATCGGCATGCTGCTCGCCTCCGCGGCCGTGGGCGCGCTGGCCCGCCGCGGCGCCGACCGCTCCCCGCTGCGCATGGCGGGCACGATGATCCTCGGCGAGGCGATCATCTACGCCGTCGGCGTTCCCTACCTGGCCCTGGCCGCCGACATGTCCGCCTCCCAGGCGATCTCCCTCGGCCTCACCCCGTTCCTCATCGGCGACGCCCTCAAGGCCGCCCTGGCGATGGGCGCGCTGCCCACCGCCTGGAAGTTCGTCAGCAAGCGCTGACGCCGCAGTTCCTGCAGAAGAGGCTCGCCGGGTCGTACAGCTCCTTGCCCCCGGCGAGCCTCTTGCGCGTCTCGGGGTCGTACAGCCCCGGTCCCCGGCCCCGAGGGCGAAGTCCAGCGACCGGCCGAGGGTGTCGTCCGCCGGCAGCGCGAACGCCGGGTGGAGGAGAAGGAGGCCTGCGCTGTCGTCCGCGAAGGTCATGACGCACACGATGGCCGCATGACCTGACAGCCTCCGTCAGGTCATGCGGCCATAGTCCGCTCAGCTCACACCTCCTGCCGCCGCCGCTGCGACCACCACACTCCGGCCGCGCCGGCCGCGATCAGTGCGGCGCCCGCGGCGCCCAGGGGCAGCACGTCGCGCCCCACACCGGTCTTCGGCAGCTCGTCGCCGCCGGGTGCGACCGGTTTGTTGTCGGTGCCGAGCAGCAGCGGGGTGGCCGGGGCGTTCGGCGACGGGTTGGTCGTGCCGAAGGGCACCGGGCCCTGCTGCCAGAAGGTCTTCTTCCCGTCCGTGGTCTGCACGGGCAGACAGATCTTCCCGGCCTTGCTCAGGTCGTACGTGGCCTGTACCGCGTACGACTTGGACTTCCCGGCCGCGAGCGGACCGACCGGGCAGCTGAAACCGCTGTTCGAACCTTCCGGCAGGTCCTTTTCCGCGATCGCCGAGCAGCCCTGCACCCCCGTGACCTTCAGTCCGTCGAATCCGACCACCAAAAGCCGGATGTCGCCGCTGTCCTCGGTGCCCTCGTTCTTCACGGTGGCGGTAATCGCTGTCTTTTTCGAACTGTTGTCGACCGAGATCTTCTCCGGCAGCAGTGTGCGCAGCCGCACGCCCGTCGGTGCCGCGTCGACCGCCTTTCCTCCCTTGTCGCTGCCCGGTCCCTGGTCATCGGCAACGGCTGTGCAGGCAAGCACCAGCACGGCCGAGAATGATGCCGTGGCCAGCGATCCCGCGATGCCCGCCCTGCGACGAGAACTCATGTTCGCCCCCCTTGCAACCCCCTGGACTGCGCCTGAATTCGCAGTACTTGAAGAGGTACCACAAGATTTCCCCGCACTATGCTGGTACGGCGCGAAGTGTGACCGTTGTGTTTCCGCAGAGACGGTCGTTGAGGGGGGTGCGGGGCATTGCCGGGAATTATGGGGGAAGCGGGAGAGTCGGGGGCCGGCGGGATTCCGGGGCTGCTGGTGAACACGCGCTATCGGCTGGTCGAAAGCATCGGCCAGGGGGGAATGGGGCGTGTGTGGCGAGCCGTCGACGAAATACTCGACCGACTGGTCGCGGTGAAGGAAATACGCATCGACGGCCATGACGCGGAGGACATCCGCACCCGCCGCGAGCGCACCCTGCGCGAGGGCCGGGCGACCGCCCGGATCGACCACCCCAACGTCGTGCGCGTCTACGACGTGGTGGACGAGGGCGAACGCCTCTGGATCGTCATGGAGTTGGTCCCCGGCCGCTCGCTGGAGCGCATCATGACGGAGGAGGGTCCGCTCGGCCCGCGCGAGACCGCACGCATCGGCCTCGGCCTGGTGGCGGCCCTGCGCCAGGTGCACGCCGGGGGAGTCCTGCACCGGGACATCAAACCGGGCAACGTCCTGGTCGAGAGCCGGGCGGGCCGCGTGGTCCTCACGGACTTCGGCATCGCGGCGATCCAGGACGCCAAGGCGCTCACCATGGTGGGCATGCTCGTCGGCTCCCCCGACTACATGGCCCCCGAGCGCGTCTCCGGCCGCCGCCAGGGCCCGCCGTCCGACCTGTGGTCGCTCGGCGCCACCCTCTGCGCGGCCCTGTCGGGCCACTCCCCGTTCGCCCGTGACACGACCCTGGCCACCCTGCACGCGGTCCTCTACGAGGAGCCCCGGCTCCCGACGTCGGCAGGCCCGCTGCACACCGTCCTCACCGCCCTCCTGGGCAAGAATCCGTCGACTCGCCCCACCCTCACGGAGGTGGAGACGGCGCTGCGAGCGGTGGCGTATCCGCCGATACCGACGCACCCGTTCCGGGAGCCGCCCACCGTGGGGGGCGGACCCGCAAAGAGCGAGGCGGTGGGCCGGGTCCCGGACGAGGGCCGGGCCGGGCCGGAAGCCGCCCCGCCCGGCCGGCCGTCCCCGAGCACCCCCACCGGCGAGTCGCCGGTCCGTGCCGGCGGCGGCCCGGCTTCCCTTTCCTCCGGTGGCGGCCCCGCTTCCCTTCCCTCCGGCGGCGGACACCCTCCCGCTCCTGCTCCCGCCGGGGGCGGACCCGTGTCCGCGAGCGACGGCCCTGCCCCGGTCCGCAGTGGCACGGACCCTGTCGGTGGCGGACCCGTTCTTGCTCCCGTCCCCGCCGCCGACGCCGTTGCGGGTCGAGTCGGTTCGAGGCCCGAGGGGCCCGAGGGGATCGGGGGCGGGCCGGTGGGGCCGTCCGGTGTCTCTCTCGCCCGATCCCGGGCGGTGACCGAGCGACGTGCGGGCGTGCCGTTCGAAGCGGGCGGGGCGACTGAAGCGCCTGCCGGGCCCCACTCCCGTCGTACCGCGCTCTTCGCCGTGCTCGGGGTCGTCGCCGTCGGTGTCGTGGTCGCCGTACTGCTCGCCACTTCCGGTGCAGGCGGACGGCGGGAGGGTGCGCGCGGGGGAACCGCCACGGCCTCCTCGCACGCGGCCGTCTCCCCGACCGTCGAGGAGACCACCCGGCCGCACAGCCCACCGCCCGGTGCGCGGACGGAGGCGGGCGGGTTCGCGTGGGTGCCGCCGCGGGGGTGGCGGCGGGATGTGAAGACGGGCGCCGAGGTGCACTACACCTCGCCCGACGGCCGGCAGGAACTCGTCGGCAAGTCCGCACTGGCCCGGGGGGACCTCCTGGACACCTGGCGGCGATCGGAGAAGGACGCCCAGCGGGGACGGGACTACGTCAAGATCCGGCTGGGGGAGACCAGCTTCCAGGGACACCCGGCGGTTGTCTGGGAGTACACCTTCACCCTCAGGGGCACCCCCTGGCACGCCCGCCTGCTCGGCTTCGACGCGGACGGGAAGTCGTACCAGATCAACACCTGGTACCAGCCGGAGATCGAAGCACAGGCCCTGAAGACGTACAGCACGGTGAAGGAGACCTTCACCGTGCTGTGAGTCGGGAGGAGGGCAGGTCAGACCGTGGGGACCTTGTCCTCGACCTCGGCCTCGACCGCGGGCGCCTCGGTCGCGCGGCCCGCCGTCATCTTCTGCTTCACGAAGGCGATCACCAGCACGACCGCCGCGACCATCAGGGACAGCAGCACGGTCGTACGACCGCTGCTCGCACCCTTGGTGTCGGTCAGCATGTAGCCGAGGACGAACACGATCAGTCCGGCCGTCGCCCAGGTCAGGTACGGGTACAGCCACATCTTCACGACGAGCTTCTCCGGCGCCTCGCGCTGGATGATCTTCCGCATCCGCAGCTGCGAGAAGCAGATCACCAGCCACACGAACAGCGCCACCGCGCCACTGGAGTTGACCAGGAAGAGGAAGATCTTGTCCGGCGACAGGTAGTTGAAGAAGACGGCGACGAAGCCGAACACGACCGACGCGAGGATCGCCGTCATCGGCACGCCCCGGGACGTGGTGCGGGCGAACGCCTTCGGGGCGTCACCGCGCTGACCGAGCGAGAAGGCCATGCGGGAGGCCGTGTACAGGCCCGAGTTCAGGCAGGACAGCACCGAGGTGAGCACGATGAAGTTCATGATCTCACCGGCGTGCGCGATGCCGAGGGAGTCCAGGGCGGCGACGTACGAGCCGTCCTTGGCGATCGAGGCGGCGTCCCACGGCAGCAGCGAGACGACGACCAGGATCGAGCCCAGGTAGAAGACGCCGATACGCCAGATGATGCTGTTGGTCGACTTGGTCACGGCGCGCTGCGGGTTCTCCGACTCGCCGGCCGCCAGGGTCGCGATCTCGCTTCCCATGAAGGAGAAGACGACCAGCAGCACACCGGTGAGGATCGCGCCGGGGCCGTGCGGCAGGAAGCCGCCGTGCGAGGTCAGGTTGGAGAAGGTCGCCTGCTCGGCGTGCACGCCCGGCAGGACGCCGAAGATGGCCAGCAGACCGACGACGATGAACGCGCCGATCGCCACGACCTTGATGCCGGCGAACCAGAATTCGAACTCGCCGTAGGAGCTGACCGAGACCAGGTTGGTCGCGGTCAGGACGAGCATCACGATGAGCGCCCAGCCCCACTGCGGTACGGCAGGGATCCAGCCCTCGAGGATCTTCGCGCCGGCGGTGGCCTCCACGGCCAGCACGACGACCCAGAAGAACCAGTACAGCCAGCCGATGGAGAAGCCGGCCCAGCGTCCGAGCGCACGGTCGGCGTGCGCGGAGAAGGAACCGGAGGTGGGATTGGCGGCCGACATCTCGCCGAGCATGCGCATCACCAGCACGACGAGCGTGCCGACGAGGGCGTACGAGAGGAGGATGCCCGGTCCCGCGGTAGCGATACCGGAACTGGAACCGACGAAGAGGCCGGCTCCGATGACACCACCGATCGCGATCATCGAGAGATGGCGGTTTTTCAGTCCTGCTTGGAGGCCCGAACCAGGGGTCATGGACGGATTTCCTTTGCGCCAGGTGAGCTGCCCGCACGAGCGGTGTACGAGCCGGTCCAGTGAATCGGAGGTGAACGGATTCGGGAACCTCTGAATCCGGATTGTTACTTGAGCTTTCCTTGAGGTTCTATGGCTCAGCTCACGTTTTTCGCCTCGAACACCCGAGGCTGCCGCCCCGGAACAGGCGTGTCACACTCGTCCCATGCGCGTGTATCTCGGCTCCGACCATGCGGGCTACGAACTCAAGAACCACCTCGTCGAATGGCTCACGGCGGCGGGGCACGAGCCCGTCGACTGCGGGCCCCTCATCTACGACGCCCAGGACGACTACCCTCCCTTCTGCCTGCGTGCCGCGGAGAAGGCGGCGGCGGACCCCGAGGCTCTCGGCATCGTGATCGGCGGCTCCGGCAACGGGGAGCAGATCGCCGCCAACAAGGTGAAGGGCGTGCGCGCGGCGCTGGCCTGGAGCGAGGAGACGGCGGCACTGGGGCGGCAGCACAACGACGCCAACGTCGTGGCCGTGGGTGCGCGGATGCACAGCACGGAGGAGGCGACCAAGTTCGTCGAGGTCTTCCTCAACACCCCGTTCTCCGGTGACGAGCGTCACATCCGCCGCATCGACATGCTGGCGGCGTACGAAACGACCGGCGACCTGCCTCCCGTCCCGGCCCACCACCCGCAGCAGTAGCCGGCACCCCCGACCCGCTCGGCCGCCGAGCCCGGTCCCGCCCCTGCCGCACACCCGCCCGGCCGACCCGGCCGGCCGGGAGGTGCGGGCGAGGGGCGGGGCGAGGCTGTGTGCGGACGGGTGGGAGTTGAACGGCAGGAAAGGACACCTCGGCCTTGCCAGAGGGGCACACCATTCACCGGCTGGCCCAGGACTACGCCGGCCGCTTCCAGGGCGCCGCCATGCGGGTGACCAGCCCTCAGGGCAAGTTCTCCGACGCGGCCGACCTGCTGAACGGCGCCCTCCTCACCGGCACCGAGGCCCACGGAAAGCACCTCTTCCTCCGGTTCCGGGACGCCGACTGGGTCCATATCCACCTCGGCCTCTTCGGCAAGGTCGACTTCGGCCCGGCCCCCGCACCCCCGCCCGCCGACACCGTCCGGCTCCGTCTCGCCGACGACACCTCGTACGTCGATCTGCGCGGCCCCACCACCTGCGCGCTCATCACGGACGCCGAGAAGCGGGCGATACACGACCGGCTCGGCCCCGACCCGCTGCGCGAGGACGCCGACCCGGCCGCCGCCCACGCCCGCGTCCGCCGCAGCCGTACGACGATCGCGGCACTGCTGATGGACCAGAAGGTCATCGCCGGTGTGGGCAACGTCTACCGCGCCGAGGTCCTCTTCCGGCACCGCATCGATCCCTACCGTCCGGGCAGGGACATCACCGCGGCCGAGTGGGACGCCCTCTGGGCCGACCTCGTCGCGCTCATGCGCGAGGGCGTGCGCAACAACCGCATCGACACCGTCCGCCCCGAGCACACCCCCGAGGCCATGGGCCGCCCGCACCGCGTGGACGACCACGGCGGTGAGGTGTACGTCTACCGCCGGGCCACCCTGCCCTGCCACATCTGCGGCACCGGGATCCGCACGGCCGACCTGGCCGCCCGCAATCTCTTCTGGTGCCCGACCTGCCAGAAACCCTGACCGGAGGCCAGGGCCTGTCCGCCGGACAGGCCCTGGTGCCGCGGCACTAGAAGCCGTGCGGCAGCCACGGCACGACCGGTGAGCCGAACGCCACCGACGCCTCCGCCAGCGCCCCAGGCCGCAGCTCCCGTACCCGCCCGGCCGCCGCCAGCGACAGCAGGCTCACGCCGCCGAGATAGGCCGCGCCCAACTCCCGTACGGACAGGGCGAGATCGGCCGCATCGGTCGTGCGCTCGCAGGACGCGCCCTTGCCGTCGCCGGTCAGTCGCCAACGCCCCGTGTTCCAGGGGCAGAAGGCGTCCTCGACCTCGAACACGACGTCCACCGCCGCCTGGTAGGTGCGCGCCGACAGGGCCGTACCGACGTCGACGAGACGGACGTGGCACGAGTCCCGCATGCGCGGCCGGCAGCGCCGGATGTCGGAGGCCAGGTACTGCCAGGCGTCGTCGAGCGGCCGACCCCGCACGGTCAGGGTCGACATCAGGTCGATGTCGAAGAGGAATCGCCACAGCGCGGCATCGGTCGCCGGGTCCAGCGCGGCGAGGTCCTCCAGCGACACCGTGCCGTCGTGCCCGCTCGGCCCCCAGCCGAGCTTGGTGCGGAAGCGGGCGTACCCGGTGACCTCGCCGTCCCGCTCGGCCACCACGCACTGCAGCGCCGACGCCCCGTTCCGCTCGCTCTCCGGGTCGAGCAGCCCCGCCCGCTCCCAGCCGGGCTGCCGGGCCAGCATCCCGGGACGGCGCGGCACCAGCGCCGCGTACACCGCCTCGCACTCGGCCAGGACGTCGGAGGGCTTCGCGTACCTCAGCCGCACGTCCTCGGTGCCGGCGGGCAGGTCCAGCGTCACCCGGCCCGTGTCGATCTCGGCGTGCAGCTGGAACGCCGCGGCGCCGTACCCGAACCGGCCGTAGATCGCCGGTTCGGAGGCGGTCAGTGCCGCCAGGGGTTCGCCCAGCGCGCGCAGGTCGTCCAGCTGGCGCCGCATCATCGAGGTCAGCACCCCGCGCCGCCGGTGCGTGGCGGCCACGCTCACCATGGTGACGCCCGCGGTGGGCACCAGGGCCCCGCCCGGCACGGTCATCCGGAAGCTGAACGCCCCCGCCGTCCCCACGCACACGTCCCCGTCCCAGGCGGCCAGGGAACGGTCGAACTCGGTGAGTGATTTGTCCAGTTCGCGCTCTTCGGTCGACGCCGGGCCGGCGCCGAAGGCGCGGATCAGGTTGTCCCACCATCCGTCCCACTCGTCGGGACGCAGCACCTTCAGCTCGGTCGAACGGTCAGTCGCCATGAGTCATGCCTATCAGGGCATTGCGGGGCGAGCCAGCGAATTTCTCCCGGGCGGCGGTGCGATGGCCCTCCGTGCCGTTCACTGTGTAGTTGAACCGCGAAGTTGAGCCTCTCACGGGGGACAAGTGGGACCTCCCGTGCCAAGCGGCTGGTCCGATGGATAGGGTCCCGAACTAATGGCAGCAGGACGAGAGCGGCGCGCGAAGGCCGAGACGTTCACGGCCCGGTGGAAGATGCAGTGGCACCGGGCCCGCGTAGGCCTGCGCAGAAGCGCAGTGGACTACTTCCGGGGCGACGGCTCGGACTGGATCGCGCTCGCCGGTCTGCTGCTGACCATCCCCGTCCTCGCGGCCATGACCCTCGCCAACTCGGTGTGGTGCTCCCCGGCCACCCTGGTGCTGCCGATCGTCGCGGGCGGCCTGCTGCTGCGCCCCGCGAGCCTGCTCGGCCTCTACGCGGCGGGGGCCTCCGCGCTGATCGTGGAGTCGGTGCGGCTCGGCCCGTACACCGAGGGGCCCTCGCGGGTCACCCCGGGCGTGGTCCTGGTGGTCGCCGCGTGCGGCTTCTTCGGTCTGCTGACCGCGCAGTTCCGCAGCCGGGTCGGCGTGCCGTGGCGGCGCGGCGGCACCATGCTCTTCGACCTGCGCGAGCGGATCCGGGTGCAGAGCAAGCTGCCGAAGCTGCCGCACGGCTGGCACCACGAGATGGCGCTGCGCCCGGCGGGCGGACAGTCCTTCTCGGGCGACTTCGTCGTCGCGGCCCGTACGAACGGCGGCCGCACCATGGAGGTCGTCCTCACGGACGTCTCCGGCAAGGGCATGGACGCGGCCTCGCGCGCGCTGCTGCTGTCGGGGGCCTTCGGAGGCCTGCTGGGCTCCCTTCCCCCGCACGCCTTCCTCCCGGCCGCCAACGGCTACCTGCTCCGCCAGGACTGGGACGAGGGCTTCGCCACCTCCATCCACCTGGTCCTCGATCTGGACTCCGGGGACTACGAGCTGTACTCGGCCGGTCATCCGCCGGGGCTCCAGCTGAGCGCGGGCAGCGGCCGCTGGGAGGAGAAGGTCGCCGACGGTCCGCTGCTGGGCGTGTACGACCTCGCCCAGTTCGACCCCGTGAAGGGCTCGCTGCGGCCCGGGGACGTGTTGATGCTGTTCACGGACGGTCTGGTGGAGACCTCCGACCGGGACATCGTGGAGGGCATCGACCGTCTCACCGGCGAGGCCGACCGCTATGTCGCCGGTGGCTTCCACGGCGCCGCCTGGCACCTCATCGAGGCGGTCGCGAAGGACGTCAACGACGACCGGGCGCTGCTGCTGATCTGCCGGCAGGGGGCGACGGTGGCGCGCTGAGCCGCCGGGTACCACCGGGGGCGGCCGGGGACGGCCGGGGCTCCTGCCCCGGTGCGCAGTACCGCGAAGGCCTACGCCGCGGTGCGCCGCGCGCCGGTCAGCGGAGCCAGCACCCGCCAGCCCGCCGTCTCGTACAGGGCCCGCCCCTCCGGGGTCGCGCCCAGCACGGCCGTCGTCGCCCCCTCACCGGCGGCGGCAGCGGCGAGCGTGCCCATGACCACGCGCCCGAGCCCCTTCCGCCGGTGTGCCCCATCCGTCTCCACCTGGTCGACCACGGCGGTCCGGCCGGTGACGGCGATCTGCCCGCGCGCGGCGAAGGCCCCGTCGGCGGCACGTATCAGCACCCGGGTGACCCCGGCCCGGCTCCAGCTGCGCAGCCGGTAGCCGTCGGCGAGACCGGGCGGCGGCTCGGTGGCGCGCAGTGATGTGGACATCAGGAAGCCGGGACCGCCCGCGAGCCCCCAGCCGCACGGCAGCCAGGCCTCCAGCGTCTCCGGCGGCACGAACGTCTTCAGCCAGACGCCCGCGGCGGTGGTGTTCTCGGCGATCTTGCGGACGGTCGGCTCGTCGGCAGCGGGCAGCACGTGGCGGGCCACCTCCTTGGGCGTGCCGACCTCGACCGTGAATCCCCAGGGCTGCAGGGCCGGTTCGGCCGCTCCGCGGGACACGACCCATCCGTCGACCCAGGCGCGTACGGCTTCCGCGGTGCTCCCGAAAGGCATGGCCTCTCCCCCGTTGGTAATAGGTGAACTACTTATGCAGCCATTACAGCACAGGGTTGGCGGCGGGCGCGAGGGAATGCCGGGGTGGGGTTTTCCCCCGCCCGGATCCGCCAGTCGCCCGCATGGCCCGGCCGCCCTCCACATCCGTACGTTCGAGACACGCCACCGAACGCCCCACGGACCGGAAGGATGCCCATGCCAAGCGACTGGGCCGTAGAACTGCACGGAGTCACACGCCGCTACGGCCGCGGAGGCTCCGCCGTGCACGCCCTGCGCGGCATCGACCTCACCCTCCCGCCCGGCACCTTCACCGCCGTGATGGGGCCCTCCGGCTCCGGCAAGTCCACGTTCCTGCAGTGCGCGGCGGGCCTGGACCGCCCCACCGCCGGCCGGGTCGTGCTCGGCGGCACGGACATCACCGGCCTGAGCGAGAACAAGCTGACGGCACTGCGCCGCACCCGCCTCGGCTTCGTGTTCCAGGCCTTCAACCTGCTGCCCTCCCTCACGGTCGAGCAGAACGTCGTCCTGCCGATGCGGCTGGCCGGCCACCGCGCCGACCGCCGCCGCTGCGCCGAGGTGCTCGACCAGGTCGGCCTCGCCGGCAAGGCCCGGCGCCGCCCCGGCGAACTCTCCGGGGGCCAGCAGCAGCGCGTCGCCGTCGCCCGGGCCCTGGTCACCCGCCCCGACGTCGTCTTCGCGGACGAGCCCACCGGCGCCCTGGACACCACCACCGCCGCGGAGATCCTCGCTCTGCTGCGCGGCGCCGTGAACACCCAGCGCGCCACGGTCGTCATGGTCACCCACGACCCGTCGGCCGCCGCCTGGGCGGACCGCGTCCTGTTCCTGGCCGACGGCACGATCGTCGACCACCTGGACCGCGCTCCGGCCGCCCGCATCGCCGCCCGCATGACGGACCTCACGACCCGCATCGCCTCCGCGGCCTGACACGCCCGCACCACCGCACGGCCCGGAGCGGCTCATGGCGCCCCGCGGTACTACACGGCCCGGAGCGGCCCGGGGCACGCCCGAACCCGCTCCGGACGCGGCCCCACTCCGGCCCCGATCGCAGAACGGCATCCTGATGTTCCTCCCCAACGGCCTCGCCCGCGCAGCCCTCCGCTTCAAGCCCTCCGGCTTCGTCGGCACCTTCATCGCCCTCGCGCTCGCCGCGATGATCGTCGCGGCCTGCGGGATCCTGCTGGAGACGGGTGTCCGGGCCGAGGTCCCACCTGAGCGCTACGCCCACGCCCCGGTCGTGGCGGCAGCCGACCAGCGCGCCCGCCTCGGCCACGGCGACGACGGTGACAACCAGCCCGTCCCGGACCGGGCCCGGCTCGACGGTTCCCTGGTCGCCAGGGCGGCCGCCGCTCCCGGTGCCCGTACCGCCGTCGCCGACGTCACCTTCCCGGTGCGCGGCCCACAGGGCACCCCGGTTGCCGCCCACAACTGGGGCTCCACCACCTTCACCGGCGAGCGGCTCACCGCCGGCCGGGCACCCGGCCCCGGCGAGGTCGTCCTCACCCACGGCACGGTCGGCGGCCGGGTCACCCTCACCACCCCCGACGGCACCCGTACCGCCTACCGCGTCTCCGGCCTCGCCCGAGTCCCGGGCGAGGCCGCCTGGTTCGCCGACTCCGACGCGGTACGCCGCTCCGGGCATCCCGGCCGCGTCGACGCCATCGCCGTACTGCCGAGGGCGGGAGTCGACGCCGAGACCCTCAAGGCTCAGGTGTCCCGCGCCCTCGGCCACCGCGCCCTGGTGCACACCGGCGACGACCGCGGCGCCGTGGAGGACCCCTCCCTCGCCCAGGCCCGCGAACTGCTCACCGGACTCGGCGGCTCCTTCGGCGGCATCGCCACGCTGGTCGCCGTGTTCACCGCCGCCGGCACCGTCGCCCTCGGCGTCGGTCAGCGCGCCCGCGAGTTCGCCCTGCTGCGGGCCATCGGCACCACACCGCGGCAGATCCGCCGGACCATCGCCACCGAGGCCCTCCTCGTCGCCCCGCCGGCCGGCGCGGCCGGCTGTCTGCCCGGCATCGCGCTGGCCCGCTGGTGGTTCGGTCAGCTCCAGGACAAGGGAGCCGTCCCGGACGCCGTACGGGTCTCCGTCTCCTGGATCCCGCTGCTCACCGCGGTCGGCACCGTCCTCGTCACCGCCCTGTGCGCCGGCGGTCTGGCCGCCCGCCGCAGCTCCCGCATCAAACCGGGCCAGGCACTCGGCGAGGCGTCCGTGGAGCGGCTGCGCATCGGCTGGATCCGGACCCCGCTCGGTCTGGCCGCCGTCGTGGGCGGCTGCGTCTGCGCGGGGCTCGCCTCCTCCCTCAGCGGCGACGACGCGGCCAACGCGGCCCTCGGGATCGTGTTCCTGTTCATGCTCGCCGTCGCCCTGCTCGGCCCGCTCGTCGCCCGCGCCTGCGCCGCCCTGTTCGGGCTCCCGCTGCGCGGGGCCGGCGCCCCGGCCGCCCTCGCCGCCGCCAACGCGCGCACCAACGCCCGCCGGCTCGCCTCGGCGATCACCCCGATCGTGCTCGCCATGGCCTTCGCGTCGGTCCTGGTGTTCCTGCAGACGAGCCAGGACAAGGTCACCGCCGACCAGCAGCGCGCGGGCGTCACCGCTGACCACATCGTCACCGCGCAGCCGGGTCTCGCACCCGACGCCGTACGACAGGCCCGGCGCAGCCCCGAAGTCACCGCCGCCGTCGGGCTGTTGCGGACCTCGGTCCTCGTCCCGGTCTCCGGGGCGCTGGATTCCGCCTCCGCCCAGGGCGTCACCGGCTCCGTACGCGACCTGGCCGCCGTCCAGGACCTGGACGTCCGGCACGGGCGCCTCTCCCTGCGGCCCGGTGAGATCGCCGTGGACTCCGGCCTCGCCCGCAACGCCCATGCAGGCGTCGGCGAACGCCTGCACCTGCTCCTGCCCGACGGCACCAGGGCCGCCCCGGTGATCGTGGCGACGTACGGCCGCGGCATGGGGCTGTCCGAGCTGACGATGAGCCGCGCCGACCTCGCCTCCCACGTCACCTCCGCCTTCGACACCGAGCTGTGGACGAAGGGCGGTACCACGGCCGGTCTCGCCCCCCTCGGCACCGTGCTGGACCGCGACGGCTACTCCGCCGCCCAGTCCCTGGACCGTGAGCTCAACGCCTGGGCCAACACCGTGATGGCCGCCGTACTCGGCGGGTTCGCGGCCGTCGCGGCAGGAAACACGCTGGTCATGACGGTCCTCGCCCGGCGCCGTGAACTCGGCACCCTGCGGCTGATCGGCTCCACCCGGCGGCAGATCCTGCGCATGATCCGCTGGGAGGCCCTGCTGGTCACCCTCGCCGGCATCGCGCTCGGCACGGCCATCGCCGTGGCCACGCTGGTGCCGATGATGAACGGACTGACCGGGCAGGGACCGTACATACCGCCCGTGGTCTACGGCGCCTTCGCGGGCGGCATCCTGCTGCTCGGGCTGACGGCCGTCACCGTCCCGGCCCGGGCGGCACTGCGCCGGGAGACACTGGAGGGGTGACCGACACGCGACTCACCCTGGCCGAGGTCGAGAGCCTCGCACGCACCGCCCACGCGGGGCAGACCGACAAGGCGGGCCGGCCGTACGCCGAACACCTCGCGGCCGTCGCCGACGGGGTGCGCGCCCGCGGCGGCGACACCGAACAGATCGCCGCGGCCTGGCTGCACGACTCCGTCGAGGACGACGCGCTGAGCGAGGAGTGGCTGGCGCAGGCCGCCCTGACCCCGCGCACCAAGGCCATCGTCCGTGCCGTCACCAAGCGGACGGGGGAGGAGCCGGAGACGTACGCGCGCCGGATCCTCGCCACCCCGGGCGCGGTGCTGGTGAAGGAGGCCGACCTGGCGCACAACGCCGACCCGGAGCGGCTCGCGGTCCTGGACGAACCCACCCGGAAACGACTGACCGAGAAGTACGCACGGATGCGCGCGCTTCTCGGTCTGGGGCAAGGAGGCCACGGGGCGAGCTAGGGGGTGTCGTTCGGATCGCCCCGGGTCCGCGACGCCTGGTACGGCACCTCGCCGCGTCGTCGCATCACCCGGGTACGCCCGGTCAGCGGGTGATGCTCCGCCTTGCGATGCACCGCATCATGCGCCGAGGCCTGATCCGAGGTGATCCGAACGACACCCCGGGGGCCGGACAGGCCTAGGCGTCGACCTTCTCCCGCTCGCGTTCCTTCTTCTGGCGTTCGCGGGCCAGTTCGGCCGCGTCCTGCTTGAACGCCCACTCCATCTTCGGCTCCATCGCGAAGCGGAACAGCCGCTGCACCGGGCGGGTGCACAGCACCGTGACGGCGGCGGCCGCGACGACGGTCACCGCGATCTCGCCGAGCGGGCGGTGCAGCGAGGCGTGGTCGAACCAGCCCCGGTAGTCCGCGAACTTCACCAGGAAGCCGTGCAGCAGGTAGCCGTACAGGGTGCCCGCGCCCAGCGCCGTGAACCACATCTTCCGACGCGGCACCCAGGCGAAGAAGCAGGCCGTCAGCAGCAGGGAGCTGCCCAGCATCGCGAGCACCATGACCGGGCCGCACCACCACGGGGCACCCAGCTCCTGCGCGGAGTCGCGGTGGTAGAACCACGCGGTGTTCATGCGCGGCACCGCCCACCAGCCCACCGCCAGCGCGACGGCGAAGACGGGCACCGAGGCGATCCGCACGGAGCGGCGGCGCACCAGATGGAAGTGCTCGGGCTTCATGCACAGGCCGAGCACGAAGTAGGGCAGGAACTGCAGGACGCGCTGGAGGTCGAGGTCGTCACCGATGTTCGGGGTGACCGTGGCCAGCATGGCGACGCCGATCGCCAGCGGCAGCGGCCAGCGCACCAGCCTCCAGACGGGTGTAGTGAGCCGCCAGACGAAGAGGGCCACCAGGAACCAGGTCAGGTACCAGGGATCGAGGAGGCTGATCTCCTCGTGGGAGCCGACGACCAGGTTCTTGAAGAGCGGGTAGGCCGCCTCGAACAGGACGTACGGCACGGCGACACCGGTGATCAGCCGCTTCAGCCGGTCCGGGCGCATGTCGAAACTGCGCGAGAAGAAGCCGGAGATGATGATGAACGCCGGCATGTGGAAGGTGTACACGACGGTGTACACGGCCTCCAGGATCCGGCTGTCGCCCTTCAGCGGCTCCCAGGCGTGCCCCATCGCGACGAGCACGATCGCCAGGTACTTGGCGTTGTCGAAGAACGAATCACGCTGTTTGCCCGGTCTGTCCGTCGCGGGCGGCCACCGCTTCTGCGCGCTCATCGGGGTACGCGGACCGGGCACTCCGTCCACCGGCGACTGTGCCGGGGGGAGCGGCCTGCGGTTCTGGCCGGGGGACGAGGCGGCGTCAAACATCTCAGGCACCCTAGCGTCGACTGTGGGATTTCGTAAAACTCCCGCTGTCATTCCTGGTTATCGCGATCGGGTACCCGCTGATTTACATAACTACCCTCCCCTGTCCACGTGATGGCGGGCACACCGATCCCGTCCGTTCACCCTCGATGTCCCGATTCATCCCGACTAATTGGGGCATAAGTCGCCTCTGTGTCATCAATTCGAATTGCCTGCGTACATGATGTGTGAGCACCGAAACGAAGTTGCGTAATTTCCTGTGGGGGCGTGCCGGGGTGTGCTGTCGAATTACTGTGCGGGGCTCCGTACGGGCCGGACGGCTGCCCAACGTTGTGTCACGAGCCGCATACCACGGCCGGGTTGGTGGCACGATGGTTCTGGCGGGGGTGCGGGGCAGTACCCCCGGGCCGGGAGAGCGGACCGACCGAGGGTGTGATCAGTTGTGGCCATTTCACTGTCTGTGGTGCTGCTGTTGGCGATCATCCTTGTAGTGCTGATCAGAGGGGGGAACATCAAGGCCGGTCCGGCCATCGTCGCCGTCCTCTTCGGTTTCTTCCTCGCCTCGACCGGCATGGCACCGTCCATCAACCGCTTCCTGAACTCGATAGCGGAGACGATCAACTCGATCAGGTTCTGACTCCGGCGGGGTGCGCCGGCAGAACCGGACAACTGAAACAACGGGGGGACGTACGAGGATGGCGCTGCGCGACTCGGATCCGCGGGAAGTGGGCGGCTACCGGATCGAGGACCGCCTCGGCAGCGGAGGCATGGGCGTGGTCTACCTGGCCCGCTCCGCCTCCGGCCGTCGCCTCGCCGTGAAGGTCGTGCACGACCAGTACGCCGACGACGACGAGTTCCGCATCCGCTTCAGCCGCGAGGTGGCCGCCGCCCGGCAGGTCAGCGGTGCCTTCACGGCACCCGTGGTGGACGCGGACGCCGACGCGCCGCGCCCCTGGATGGCCACGCTCTACATCCCCGGCGAGGACCTCGGCACCCACGTCCGCCGTCACGGCCCCCTGCCGCTCGGACGCCTGCGCGAACTCGCCGCCGGCCTCACCGAGGCCCTGCGCGACATCCACCGCGCGGGCATGGTCCACCGGGATCTGAAACCGGCCAACGTGATGCTCGCCGAGGACGGCCCCCGCGTCATCGACTTCGGCGTCTCCCGGGCCACCGAGGCGGCCGCGGCCGACGCCCTCACCCAGACCGGCCGGGTGATGGGCACCCCGCCCTTCATGTCCCCCGAGCAGTTCTCCGCCCCGCACGAGGTCGGCCCGGCCGCCGACATCTTCTCCCTCGGCGCGGTCCTGGTGTACGCCGCCACCCGGCACGGTCCCTTCGACAGCGCGAACCCCTGGGAGTCGGCGACCAAGGTCGTCGAGGGCGACCCCGTGCTCGACGGCACCCCCGCGGAACTGCTGCCCTTCATCCGCCTCTGCCTGGAGAAACACCCCAAGTCCCGGCCGACCCCCGACGAACTCCTGTACCTGCTGCGCGAGGGCAGCCTGCCCGGCCCGGGACCGGACCCCGCGCCGCGGGACACCGCCGACGCCGTACGCCCGCGCGGTCGCCGCCGCAGGTGGTGGCTGGTCTCCGCGGCGGTCGCGGCCGTCCTGGCGGCGCTCGCCGGCACGACGGTCGCCGTCACACGCGGGGGCGACGGCGCCGCCGGCGATCTCCCGGCCGGATGGAAGCCCTGGCACCGGCAGTCCAAGGATCCGACCGCCGGCGACGCGAACACGACGAGCCCCGCCGGCGCCTTCAGCCGCTGCTCGGCCGTCGGCGCGTCCCTGGTGTGCGCCGGAGACAGCCTCCTGGCGACCCGGTTCGACCTGGCCGACGGCCGCAACACCTGGGCCCTGCCGCTCGACCCCACGCCCGGCCAGAACGGGGGCGGCAGCGGTGGCACGGTCATCGGCACCCACGGCGGCGCCGTCTACGTCTGGGGCGCCGACGACCACACGCCCAAGGGTGACCCGGACACCTCCCTGACCCGCTACACGGTCCAGGCGCTCCGGGCCGACACCGGCAAGGTGCTGTGGAAGACGGTCACCGCCGACGGCGACACGGCCTACGGCGGCGAGGAGGGCTATGCCGTCGCCACGGGCGAGGGCGTCATCGCCGTCCACGGCGACAAGGGGGAGTCCTACGCCCTGCTCGACGCCGCCGACGGCAGGGCGCGCTGGAAGCGCCCGCTGCGGTACTCGAACGTGGACGAGAAGGGGGCGTGCCAGCTGAGCGGTGCCGCCGGGCGTGCCTACCTGCTGTGCGGGTCCTTCGGCAAGAACTACCACGTCACGCGCACCAGCATCGCCGAGATCGACCCGTCCACCGGCCGGCTCCGGTGGACGGTGTCGGCCAAGGGCGCGCTGAGCGTCCTCGGCGAGGCCGCGGGCCACCTCATCCTGGCCGACGCCACGGACACCGTCCGCACCCTGACCCTCCTCGACGTCTCCTCGCACGTCGTGACGGCCGTCAGGCTGTCCCGCGCCGAGACCGCCATGAGCGGCGTCCATCTGGAGGGCGGGACGGTCTACTTCACCTTCACCAGCGGCAGCGTCCACGCGTTCTCGCCGCTCACCGGCCGGCTGTTGTGGCGGAGCAACTCCACCGTCGAACAGCCCGGCCCGCCGCACGCCACCTCCACCCGCCTCTACCTGGCCTCACCCACCGGCCGTCTGGCCGCCCTCGACCCGCGCACCGGCCGGGTCAGGGCCACCCGTCCGGGCCGCGACGACGGCGGCACCTCCGAGGCACCCGGCCCGGCCGGCGCCCCCCTCGTCCTGGTGGGCGACGCCCTCTACGTGCCGTACGGCCTGCGCTCCGTGTTCACGGTGAACATCCGCGACCTGTGAGCCCGAGAGCCCCGGAACCCGCTCATCGGGCCCGTAGGGCGCACGAGTGCCGGTCTGCCGGGGTTCTGGCGGCAAGGTGCCCTGTGATGAGCAGCCGGCCCTTGCGGGGGCTCACTCGGGCTGCGAGGGCCTCAGCACCCGGTCGGAGGAAACCGGGATGTCCACTTCGTTGAAACAACAACGTGGTGAATCGTTGGCCAACGCCGTACCCTCCCGGTGATCAATCCAAAGATTCTGTGGGGGACATTCATGCGCACAACCATGCGCCTCGCCCTGCTCGGCACCAGCGTCGCGCTGGTCGCCACAGCAGCCGGTGCCACCGCCGCCCAGGCGGAGGACGGCGGCGCGGGCAACATCACGATCGACAAGGTCGTCGTCAACGGCGGCAAGCCGGTCGTGGTCGGCACCACCAACGTGGTGTCCGCCAAGGTCTCCGTGACCGCGTCGGACGATTCGGGCATCGCCGAGACCACGTACATCAGCGCCTTCGGCCCGAAGCCGAACTACGCGCAGATCTGGTACGACGACGGCGACATCACCTGCGTCGAGGTGAGCGCCACGACGTCGACCTGCACGGGCACGCTGACGTTCGACCCGCAGGCCTCGACCGGCACCGTCGACAACGGCGCCGCGGCCACCTGGAACCTCAGCACGCTGGTCTCCGCCCATGACCACGACTTCATCCACCGGGACGCGGCCACCACGTTCAAGGTCCAGCGCTACTCGAAGCTGACGGTCGACGCCTCGCCGGAGCCGGTGAAGAAGGGCAAGGCCATCACGGTCACCGGCAAGCTCTCCCGGGCCAACTGGGAGGACAACGAGTACCACGGCTACACGAACCAGTCGGTGAAGCTGCAGTTCCGCAAGAAGGGCAGCAGCACCTACACCACGGTGAAGACGATCAGGTCCGACACCACGGGCAACCTCAGGACGACCGTCACCGCCGCCACCGACGGCTACTACCGCTACAGCTTCGCGGGCACGACGACGACTCCGGCGGTCAACGCGGCCGGCGACTTCGTGGACGTCCGATAGCCACGACCGCGCATGCGGTCCGGGGCTGAGCCGGCGCAATCGTGGCACGAAACGGATGAATGTGCCGGGAGAACCAGGGGTGGGAATGCGGGGAGGACCGGGCGGGCCTGCTCCGGGCCGTGCGGGCGTGCAGAGCGCCCGCGGCCGGGCGTGGGGTGTTTTCATCGTGCTGGTCCTCCTCGCGACCGCTCGGCTGCAGGACTGGTACGAGTCACGGGACGTGTTCACCGGCGCGCAGGGCCCCTTTCCCGCCGCGTTCGCGACCGGGGCCCCGGCCGCGCCTGAACACGTCATACGCCGGACGGCGGATGAGCAGGTCCTGGTGCACGGGCTGTCCCTGCGGTGGACGGATTCCGGTATGGCGGCGGTGAACCTGCGGACCGGCAAGGAGTACTGGCGCTACGAGCGCCGGGACACGCACAACCCTGCTGTGTGGTCGTTCGGGGTGTCGGAACGCACCGTGGTGGCCCGCTTCACCGACGGGAAACTCGTCGCCATCGATCTGCGCACGGGCAAGCTGCTGTGGCACGCAGAGATTCGGGCCGGCGACCACCCTCGGTCCGTGAAGCTCGTCGGCGGCCGGGCCGTCACCGAGGATCCCGGTGCCGTGCGCGCCTTCGACGAGCGCGACGGCCGGACTCTGTGGACGGTGAAGACGCCCGAGTCGTGTCCCGAGGTGTTTCTCCGTTCCGTGCACGTCCTGCCGGACCGTCTGAGCGCTGTCCACGTGTTGTGCAATGCGGCGAGTGACGACGACCGGGACGTGTACGGCCTTCTGCTCGGCGTCGACAACCGCACGGGCAAGATCCTCTGGCAGCAGCGCACCGTGGACCCGGAGCTGGCGGCCTGGGCCGACGGGCACACGCTGGCCGCTCCGGATCCGGACCGCCCGCAGGCCGTCCGGCTGCTCGACATGAACCGCCGAAGGATCTCTGCACGCGCCGCTCTCTCCCTGGGCAAGCGGGACGTGGTCGCCGCGGGCAGCGGCACCGTGGTGTCCGGCACCGACCCGAAAGAGCGTTCCAAGGATCACGACACACTCCTGCGCGCCTACGACACCCGGGACGGACAGCCCTCTTGGCGGTTGCGGGCGCCGAGCGGCCAGGAGTACGGGTTCCCCAAGGTCGCGGACGGCCGGGTGTACGTCGTACGCCAGCCGTTCCTCACCGCGGCGGACGCCGGTCGCCGGATCCACGCCGACCTGCTCGTCCTCGATGCGGGCACCGGGCACCTGCTCCATACCCTGCGGCTGCCGGCCATGACCACGCACAACGACGTCGACGACTCCGAGAAGCTCGACATCCTCGACACCGCCGACGGCGCGGTGAGCATCGGCTGGCGATACGGAGGGGACCTGCTGATCGCCACGGACTGACCACCGCCTTGGAAGCCAGGCGGGGCGAGAACGGCTCTGACCTGCGAACCGGGACACGCAGATCCGAAAGGCCCCGGGAACGGCCGAAGACAAAGGCCCGGGGAACGGCAGAAGGCCCAGGGAGAGGGAAACACCCTCTCGCCCGGGCCTTCTGCGTTCAGAGCGGGCGACGGGAATCGAACCCGCGCAGCTGGTTTGGAAGATCGCATACGTGGGTGGCCGCTGAGTTGGGACGTTGCTGAGCTGGGGTTTCGCGACGCTCAGCCCGTGGGTGCCTGCTGTTCCCCGGCGGTCCGTGCTAGCTACGGGCACGTGGGGGACACGCCTGCACCGTGGTGCCCGACGATCACCCGCAGCTGCAACCCGAGGATGTCGAAGCCGGTTCGGTGGTCTGGCTCGTGCAGCAGCCGTCGCTGGTGGCGTCGAGGTCGGCGCTCTTGCCGAGGGTGTCTGTGCCGGCCTTCACGACGTACACCTCCCACGGCTCTTTGCCGGGGCCGTGCACCCAGACCTTGTCCTGGAGGGCGTAGCAGCAGGAGGTGTCGTTCTCCTCGAAGGTGGCCAGGCCGGCCTCCTTCAGGCGGCTGGTGGCGGCGTTGACCTGGTCGGTGGACTCGACCTCGACGCCGAGGTGGTCCAGGCGGGTTTCCTCGCCGGGCTCGCCCTCGATGAGTACGAGCTTGAGCGGGGGCTCGGTGATGGCGAAGTTGGCGTAGTTCTCGCGCCGCTTGGCCGGTTCGGTGCCGAAGAGCTTCGAGTAGAAGGTGATCGACGCTTCCAGGTCGCTGACCCGCAGGGCGAGCTGGGCACGGGGCATGGCGTGACTCCCATCTGCTTGCATTGATGTCTGCCGATTCAGAGCTTGCGCCCTGGATCGAAAATCTTCAACATAGAAGAATGTCGAAGCAAGAGCTTGTGGTGCTCGGGCAGGACGACCAGTCGGATACCTGCTGCCCGGGACTGCTGACCGCGCCTCTGGACGACGTCCAGGCGGCCGAGCTGGCGAAGATGTTCAAGGCGCTGGGTGATCCGGTCCGGCTGCGCCTGTTGTCCATGATCGCTTCGCGGGCGGGCGGCGAAGTCTGTGTGTGTGACCTGACTCCGGCCTTCGACTTGTCCCAGCCGACGATCTCGCACCACCTCAAACTGCTCCGGCAGGCAGGTCTGATCGACTGCGAGCGCAGGGGAACGTGGGTCTACTACCGGGTGCTTCCCGGCACCCTGGACCGGCTCTCGGCGTTCCTGGCGACCACGCAGAAGGCCGAGAAGACCCCGTGAGCGCATCGCTCGGGCGTCGCGTCCTCGCCGAAGCCGTGGGGTCGGCCGCCCTGGTCGCCGTGGTGGTCGGCTCCGGCATCCAAGCCGCCGAACTGAGCCACGACGTCGGCGTGCAACTGCTCGCCAATTCGCTCGCCACCGTGTTCGGCCTGGGTGTGCTCATCGCGCTGTTCGGACCGGTCTCCGGCGCGCACTTCAATCCGGTGGTCACGCTCGCGGCCTGGTTGACCGGCCGCCGCACCCACGACGGGCTGACGCTTCGAGACGTGGCTGCGTACGTCCCCGCGCAGACGGCCGGAGCGATCGGTGGCGCCGTCCTGGCCGACGCCATGTTCGCGAAGCCTCTGGTGCAGTGGTCCGCGCACGACCGTTCCGCGGGCCACCTGTGGCTCGGTGAACTGGTCGCGACCGCCGGACTCGTCCTGCTGATCTTCGGACTCGGGCGCACCGGCCGGGCTCACTTCGCCCCGGTGGCCGTGGCGTCATACATCGGGGCGGCGTACTGGTTCACGTCCTCCACGTCGTTCGCCAACCCGGCCGTCACCATCGGTCGCGCCTTCACGGACACGTTCGCCGGCATCGCGCCTGCCTCGGCCGCCCCCTTCATCGCGGCACAGATCACCGGTGCCGTCCTCGGCCTCGGCCTGGTGGCTGCCGTGTTCGCCCACCCTGCGCCCGCACAGACCCGCATCCTCCCCGCCCAAGGCGAACGCGAACCCACCGCTCCCACCGCCTCTTGAACGCCGCTTCCAGAAGGAAACCCGCCATGACCGCTCCCGCCGAGCGCCCATCCGTCCTGTTCGTCTGCGTCCACAACGCCGGGCGCTCACAGATGGCCGCCGCCTTCCTCACCCACCTGGCCAGCGGCCGAGTTCAGGTGCGTTCCGCCGGTTCCGCTCCCGCTGACACCGTGAACCCCGCCGTCGTCTCAGCCATGGCAGAGGCAGGCATCGACGTCTCGGCCGAGGTCCCCAAGGTGCTCACGGTGGAGGCCGTCCAAGCGTCCGACGTCGTGATCACGATGGGCTGCGGCGACACCTGCCCGGTCTTTCCCGGGAAGCGCTACCTCGACTGGGAGCTTCCCGACCCGGCCGGCCGGGAAGTAGACGCTGTCCGCCCGATCCGCGACGAGATCGAGAAGCGCATCCGCGGCCTGATCAACGAGATTGCCCCAGAGGTCTGACCTTGCGGCCCGCGGACACCCGCTTTAGGAGCGAGGTGAGGCGAGAGTACGGGTGACCTGCGGATTCTCCGGCCTGACTGCCTTCCGGCAGAAGTGCCCCTGTGAACCTCGGTTCCCCGCGAGTTCCCGCCCGTTCTGGCACGGGAGTGGCACGGCCCGGCGACCGTGCCACGGCCCCTCGATGCGACTGTGGGCGTGGTGGTTGCTGAGGCCGTTGCTGTACTTCGCTGCTGTACTGCGACGGTCCAGGGCGCCGGCCGAGCAAGTCCACGGGTGGACTTCGAGCCCCAGCTTTGTCAGTAGCCGAAGAACTGGCTGATCGTCAGCTGTCCAAGTGCCCCTGCTTTAACCCTTTGCCGCGTCCGAGCCGCAGCAACTACGTTCTCCGGGCCGCCGATCACCCAGGCCGATGGAGACACCTTGACCATACGCATCACCCCGCTGACCGACCCCGATGCGGGATCGTCCTCCCGCCGTCTGGCGTGGCTGGCCTCCGACGCCGACGGAGTCCCCGTCGGATCGGCGTTTCTGCGCCTCTTCACCAGGACCGGGCAGAAGCATCTCGCCGAACTGGAGCTGCGGGTCCACCCGGCCGAGCGGCGGAGGGCTACCGGCTCCCGGCTCCTGGAGGCGGCCGTGGCCGCCGCGCGCGAGGACGGCCGGCGCTGCGTCATCACCCAGGCCGAGGCCGGCTCTCCCGGTGACGTGTTCCTGCCGGCCCGGGGCTTCCACAGGGTCCTGACCCTGGTCTTCACCCGGCTCCCGTCGGCCGAGGCGGACGTCACGGCTCTCACCGCGATCATCGAGGAGCCGCATCCCGGCTACCGGCTGACCTCCTGGGAGGGCACGGTCCCCGACGACCTCGCCGAGACGTATGTCGAGTCGCGTCACGCCATGGACGACATGCCGATGGGCAGCACCGACTTCGGCACGGTGACCTGGGACCTGGAACGGGTCAGGGCCGCTGCCGCGGCCGTCGAGAAGCGGGGCGACCTGCTGCACACCGTCGCCGCCGTCGACGAGTCTGACGGCTCGATCGCCGGGTTCACCGAACTGGTGGTCCCCGGCGACGGCAAGGGTGACGGCCAGCACTACGGCACCGGCGTCCTCCCCCGGCACCGCGGCCATGACCTCGGCCGCTGGATGAAGGCCGCCTCCGTCCGGCACGCCCTCGAACGGCACCCCGATCTCGGCGGCCTGCTGACCGACACCGCCGACAACAACCCGCACATGATGCGCATCAACGACGCGCTCGGCTATGCGCCGACCCGCACGACGTTCGAGTACCAGCTCGACCTCTGACGTCTGGTCTACCGCGACCAGGAGTGACGGGCCGGGGCCATGACCCGCGGTCTTCTAGTCGATCAACGCGCTGGCCTGCTGTTCGACTGTCGTAGGTCGTCAACATTGGTCGTCCCTGAGCGCCCTTCCACGGCCCCGAGACGGCCCGGAGGGGCGTGCTGCGTACAGTGCTGCACGCTTCGTGATCTACAAGGCGCGCAAGGAGGCGGGCGTCCGGGGCCTCCGGTTCCATGATCTTCGGCACACCGGGAACACCCTGGCACCAACGCCAGCATGCGTGAGCTGGTGACCCGGCTCGGCCACAGCTCGACCCGTGCGGCGCTGATCTATCAGCACACCTCGGAGAGCCGCGAGCGGGAGATCGCCGACGGCGTGGACGCGGCGATCGTGGACGCCCTGAAGCGGCGTCGCCGGCCGAAGGGGCACGCGGGGGACACGGAGAGCTGATCGGCCCTGAAAACGGCTGAAGGCCCAGGAAGAGGAAAACATCCTCTTGTCTGGGCCTTCTGCGTTCAGAGCGGGCGACGGGAATCGAACCCGCGTAGCTAGTTTGGAAGACTAGGGCTCTACCATTGAGCTACGCCCGCAACAATGCGCCGCAGGTCTGTGATCGCGGCACTGCAGAGCATCCTAGCGGGTCGCGCGCCGCGGAGGCCAACGTGTTGGACTGCGGCGATGCCACGCACGCGGCAGCGGACAAAGCGGCCGACGGATCCGGCCCGGGCATGTACCCTACGTGTCGCACCAGACGGGGTGTGGCGCAGCTTGGTAGCGCGTCCGCTTTGGGAGCGGAAGGCCGTGGGTTCAAATCCCGCCACCCCGACCACCGGCTCACGTCACCGTGAAGATCCCCTTTTGGGGCGCTGACCGGCTGCGGTTACTATGCAAGCTGCGCGCCCGTGTGCCCCGGCCCTCACGGCCTACGTACTCCTCCGGGCGGCGAAATCCGCCGGGACTCTCTGGTCCCGGCAGAACCCGAGAAGTCAGCCACAAGGAGACCGAACCGTGAAGAGCGCCGTGGAGACCCTGAACCCGACCCGGGTTCGGCTCACTGTCGAGGTGCCCTTCGAGGAGCTCAAGGACAGCCTCGACGCGGCGTACAAGAAGATCAACCAGCAGGTCACGGTGAAGGGCTTCCGGAAGGGCAAGATCCCGGCGCGCGTCATCGACCAGCGGTTCGGGCGCGGTGCGGTGCTTGAGGAGGCCGTCAACGACGCGCTGCCGAAGTTCTACACCGAAGCGGTCAACGAGGCCGAGCTGAGCCCGCTGGGCCAGCCCGAGGTCGACATCACCGAGCTGAAGGACGGCGAGACGCTGAACTTCACCGCCGAGGTCGACATCCGCCCCGCCCTCGAGATCCCGGACTACTCCGGGATCGAGGTCGAGGTCGACGCCGTCGAGGTCACCGACGAGGACCTCGAGAAGTCGGTCGAGCAGCTGCGCGAGCGCTTCGCCTCGACCTCCCCGGTCGAGCGCGCGGCCGAGGACGGCGACGTCGTCACCCTCGACCTGGAAGCCAAGGTCGACGGCGAGGTCCTCGAGGACGGCGTCGCCCAGGGCGTCTCGTACACCATCGGTTCCGGCGAGCTGCTCGACGGCATCGACGACGCCGTCAAGGGCCTGTCCGCCGACCAGGACGCCACCTTCACCTCCGAGCTGAAGGGCGGCTCCGCCGCGGGCAAGGAGGCCGAGGTCACCGTCAAGGTCACCCAGGTCGCCGCCCGTGAACTGCCCGCGCTGGACGACGAGTTCGCGCAGCTCGCCTCCGAGTTCGACACCCTGGACGAGCTGAAGGCCGACAGCCGCAAGCGCCTGGCCAACATGAAGCAGTACGACCAGGCCACCCAGGCCCAGGAGCGCGTCCTGGAGAAGCTCCTCGAGCTGGTCGAGGTCCCGGTCCCCGAGAAGCTGCTCGAGGACGAGGTCAACACCCGCAAGCACAACCTGGAGCACCACCAGCTCGGGCAGATGGGTCTCACCCTCGACAAGTACCTGGAGCTCCAGGGCAAGACCGCCGAGGAGTTCGAGACCGAGACCCGCGAGGCCGCGGTCAAGGGCATCAAGACCCAGTTCGTCCTCGACGAGCTGGTCAAGAAGGAGAACCTCAACGTCAACCAGGAGGAGCTCACCGAGCACCTCATGCGGCGTGCGGCCTCCTCCGGCATGTCCCCCGACCAGTTCGCCCAGGCCGTCGTCGAGGGTGGCCAGGTTCCGCTCCTGGTCGGCGAGGTCGCCCGCGGCAAGGCCCTGGCCGTCGTGGTCGAGGCCGCCACGGTGAAGGACACCAACGGCGAGGTCATCGACCTGGACGACGAGGACGAGACCGAGGCCGCCGTGGAGACGGTTGAGGCCGCCGAGGGCGCCGCCGAGACCACGGACGAGGAGAAGGCCGAGGGCTGAGCCCCGCGGCGTCTCTGACGACGTAGACGGGCCCCTGGGGAGTCTCCCGAGGGGCCCGTTTGTCGTACCGGGGGCCCGTCCGGGTTCAGGGGTGCGGGGCCGTATCGATCCGAGGCTGTGCGCGCCGGGCGCGCACAGCCCGCCGCGCCTCCGCCACGGGCTGCACACGGGCTGCACACGGGCCCCACCGGCCCGCGGGCCGACGATTTCCGCGCCACCTCCCTGCGGTCCGCACCCGCCCCCCGGCGGAGCCCTCCGCTACGCCCCCGGCGAACACCCCCATCTCCGGGATTCCCCGAAGGGACCTGAGCGTTAGGGTCCATGAATACGAGGGCAGGGGAGTCCCCTGATGCCCCCGGCAGGACCCGCAGGACAACGCAGGACAACGTGAGACGGCCCGGCGCCGTCGTAAGACGAGCAGGTGGATACGTGACGAATCTGATGCCCTCCGCCGCCGGCGAGCCTTCCATCGGTGGTGGCCTCGGCGACCAGGTCTACAACCGGCTGCTCGGCGAGCGGATCATCTTCCTCGGCCAGCAGGTTGACGACGACATCGCCAACAAGATCACCGCACAGCTGCTGCTCCTCGCCGCCGACCCGACGAAGGACGTCTACCTCTACATCAACAGCCCCGGCGGCTCGGTGACGGCCGGCATGGCGATCTACGACACCATGCAGTACATCCCGAACGACGTGGTCACGATCGGCATGGGCATGGCGGCCTCGATGGGCCAGTTCCTGCTCACCGGCGGCACCGCCGGCAAGCGCTTCGCCCTGCCGCACACGGACATCATGATGCACCAGGGTTCCGCCGGCCTCGGCGGTACGGTCTCGGACATCAAGATCCAGGCCCAGTACCTGCTGCGCACCAAGAAGACCATGTCCGAGCTGACCGCGCTGCACTCCGGCCAGACCGTCGAGACGATCGTCCGCGACGGCGACCGCGACCGCTGGTTCACCCCGGAAGAGGCCAAGGAGTACGGTCTCATTGACGAGATCATCACGCACGCCTCGGGTGTTCCGGGAGGCGGCGGCACCGGTGCCTGACCGGCCCGGCCACGCCATGCACCGCCACGACCCCAGCCCCCAGAACGCCACCAGGACGGTGAACACCCTCATGAGCAACTTCCACGGCGCCGCCAGCGGCATGTACGAAGGGCCCCGGCCCGAGAGCCGCTACGTCATCCCGCGCTTCGTCGAGCGCACCTCCCAGGGCATCCGCGAGTACGACCCGTACGCGAAGCTCTTCGAGGAGCGCGTGATCTTCCTGGGCGTCCAGATCGACGACGCCTCCGCCAACGACGTCATGGCGCAGCTGCTGTGCCTGGAGTCGATGGATCCGGACCGGGACATCTCGATCTACATCAACAGCCCCGGTGGCGACATGACGGCCCTCACGGCCATCTACGACACCATGCAGTTCGTGAAGCCCGACATCCAGACGGTGTGCATGGGCCAGGCGGCCTCCGCCGCGGCCATCCTGCTCGCCGCCGGTACGCCGGGCAAGCGCATGGCGCTGCCGAACTCGCGCGTGCTGATCCACCAGCCGGCCGGCTCCACCGGCCGCGGTCAGCTCTCCGACCTGGAGATCATCGCCAACGAGTTCACCCGGATGCGTACGCAGCTCGAAGAGATGCTCGCCAAGCACACCAACCGGCCGATCGAGAAGGTCCGCGAGGACATCGAGCGCGACAAGATCCTCACGGCCGAGGAGGCGCTCGAGTACGGCATCGTCGACCAGATCATCTCCACCCGGAAGATGAACAACGCCGACGTCCGCTGACGCGGGTCGATGCATTCGTCGACGTAGTCTCTGCCCCTCTTGGCACGGAGCACGTCAAAGTGAACCCTGCCAAGGGGGGCCCGAACACAGGGCCCGGCAAGGTACCGTCGGACATAAGGCAGCACCAGGAGCCGCTGGATTCGAAAGCGTCCAGGCGTCTCCCAGGCGAAGGGGAAGCACACCGTGGCACGCATCGGTGACGGCGGCGATCTGCTCAAGTGCTCGTTCTGCGGCAAGAGCCAGAAGCAGGTCAAGAAGCTCATCGCAGGGCCCGGTGTGTACATCTGCGACGAGTGCATCGATCTCTGCAACGAGATCATCGAGGAGGAGCTCGCGGAGACGAGCGAGGTGCGCTGGGAGGAACTCCCGAAACCCCGCGAGATCTACGAGTTCCTGGAGGGCTACGTAGTCGGCCAGGAGGCGGCGAAGAAGGCCCTGTCCGTCGCGGTGTACAACCACTACAAGCGGGTCCAGGCGGGTGAGAACGGCGGCGCCCAAGGCCGCGACGACGCCATCGAGTTGGCGAAGTCCAACATCCTTCTGCTCGGTCCCACGGGCTCCGGCAAGACCCTCCTCGCGCAGACGCTGGCCCGCATGCTGAACGTCCCCTTCGCGATCGCGGACGCGACGGCGCTGACGGAGGCGGGCTATGTCGGCGAGGACGTCGAGAACATCCTCCTGAAGCTGATCCAGGCGGCCGACTACGACGTCAAGAAGGCCGAGACCGGCATCATCTACATCGACGAGATCGACAAGGTCGCGCGGAAGAGTGAAAACCCTTCCATCACACGTGACGTCTCGGGCGAGGGTGTCCAGCAGGCCCTGCTCAAGATCCTCGAGGGCACCACGGCCTCCGTCCCGCCCCAGGGCGGCCGTAAGCACCCCCACCAGGAGTTCATCCAGATCGACACGACGAACGTCCTGTTCATCGTGGGCGGTGCCTTCTCCGGCCTGGAGAAGATCATCGAGTCCCGGGCCGGGGCGAAGGGCATCGGCTTCGGCGCCACGATCCGCTCCAAGCGCGAGCTGGAGTCGAAGGACGTCTTCGAGGACGTCATGCCGGAGGACCTGGTCAAGTTCGGCATGATCCCGGAGTTCATCGGCCGCCTGCCCGTGATCACCTCCGTCCACAACCTGGACCGCGAAGCGCTCCTCCAGATCCTGGTCGAGCCCCGCAACGCCCTGGTGAAGCAGTACCAGCGCCTCTTCGAACTCGACGGCGTGGAGCTGGACTTCGAGCGCGAGGCCCTGGAGGCCATCGCCGACCAGGCCATCCTCCGCCAGACCGGCGCCCGCGGCCTGCGCGCCATCATGGAGGAGGTCCTGATGTCGGTGATGTACGAGGTCCCGTCCCGCAAGGACGTGGCCCGGGTCGTCATCACGGCGGACGTCGTCCACTCGAACGTGAACCCGACGCTGATTCCGCGGGATGCGCGGGGGCGGGGTTCGGGGGAGCAGAAGACGGCGTAGCCGCCGGCACGGACATGCGCGAAGGGGCCCCGGTCAGCCGACCGGGGCCCCTTCGTCGTCGTGCTTCACACCATCAGGACTTGACGCGCACGTCGTTGCGGAGCTTGGCCGCGAGGTCGGCGGTGTCCTCGATCGTGCCGCTCTCACCGGCGGCGAAGCCGGCCAGGCTGAACGCCGTGACCCGGGCGGTCGTGCTGTGGTCGGCCCAGAGGCAGATCGGCACCTTGACCGTCTTCGCCGCACCGGCGGACGAGGACGACGAGCCGCTGTTGTCGAACTCGGCCACCTGGCACTTCATGACGCCGTCGGAGAAGCCCGACGGGTGGACCGTCTCGGGGCTGCCGATCAGCTTGCCCTTGTCGTCCTTCTCGGACTCCGTCTTGGCCTTGGCGAAGGCGGCGTCGATGACCGCCTCCGGGTCGTCGATCGTGCCGTACACGCCGGCGAACGAGAGGCCCTTCGCGGTCAGGCCCTTGCCGTTCTGGTAGCCGCCGTTCACAGCCTTGGGGTCCTTGACGCCCGCCTTCTCGAAGTCCGAGAGGTCGGAGCTGCTGACCTCGTCAGAGGAGCCCGACGGCTCCTTCAGGTACGTGCCGTTGATCACCGACTCCGGAGCCGTCAGCTTGTGCGGGCCGTCGTCTGCGACATCGCCGCCGCTGCTGCTCCCGCTGAGCACGAAGTAAGCGCCCACCGCGATCGCAGCCACGACCGCCACCGCACCGATGATCAGGCCCGTCTTCTTCTTGCCGCCCGCCGGAGCCGGCGGATGCGGCACGCCGTAGGGCTGCTGGCCGTAGGCGCCCGGCTGCTGGCCGTACGGGCCCGGCTGCTGCGGCGCGCCCTGCTGCGGGTAGCCGTAGCCGGGCTGCGGCGCGGCCGGAGGGGCCTGCTGGGGGTAGCCGTAGCCGGGCTGGGGCGCCTGCGGCTGCTGGCCGTAGGGGCCCGGCTGGCCGTAGGGACCAGGCTGCCCCGGCTGGCCGTAGGGCGGCTGCTGGCCGTACGGGCCCGGCTGGTTGTTGCTCATTTCTGGGTTCCCCCTCAGATGCTTATGTGTTCCTGACATCCTGGCCCAGGCCCGATAACCACAGGGCACCGGGGGTCCCACCGTTACAGAAGAAACGCGTTTCGGGACCGCCCCGTGACACCTCTAAACTGACCCCCGTGACCGAGAACGCTCAGCAGCAGCCACCCGCGCCCGACTCCGAACTGCCGACCCAGTACGCGCCGGCCGATGTAGAGGGGCCGCTGTACGAGCGCTGGGTAGAGCGCGGTTACTTCGAGGCGGACGCGAAGAGCGACAAGCCGCCGTACACGATCGTCATCCCGCCGCCGAACGTCACCGGCAGCCTGCACCTCGGGCACGCCTTCGAGCACACCCTCATCGACGCGCTGACCCGCCGTAAGCGCATGCAGGGCTTCGAGACGCTGTGGCAGCCCGGCATGGACCACGCCGGTATCGCCACGCAGAACGTCGTCGAGCGGGAGCTCGGCAAGGAGGGCAAATCCCGCCACGACCTCGGCCGGGAGGCCTTCGTCGAGCGCGTCTGGCAGTGGAAGGGCGAGTCCGGCGGCCAGATCAGCGGCCAGATGCGGCGCCTGGGTGACGGTGTCGCCTGGTCGCGTGAGCGCTTCACCATGGACGAGGGCCTGTCCCAGGCCGTCCAGACCATCTTCAAGCGGCTCTACGACGACGAGCTGATCTACCGCGCCGAGCGCATCATCAACTGGTGCCCCCGCTGTCTGACGGCGATCTCCGACATCGAGGTCGAGTACCAGGACGACGACGGCGAGCTGGTCTCCATGAAGTACGGGGACGGGGACGACACCATCGTCGTCGCCACCACCCGTGCCGAGACCATGCTCGGTGACACCGCCGTCGCCGTTCACCCCGAGGACGAGCGCTACAAGCACCTCATCGGCAAGCTCATCAGGCTGCCGCTGACCGACCGTTCCATCCCGGTCGTCGCGGACGAGCACGTCGACCCCGAGTTCGGCACCGGCGCCGTCAAGGTCACCCCGGCCCACGACCCGAACGACTTCGAGATCGGGCAGCGGCACGACCTGCCGTCCATCACCGTCATGGACGAGCACGCGGTCATCACCGTCCCCGGCCCCTTCCAGGGCCAGGACCGCCTGGAGGCCCGCTCCGCCATCGTCGGCGCGCTGCGCGCCGAGGGCCGGATCGTCGCCGAGAAGCGGCCGTACGTCCACAGCGTCGGCCACTGCTCGCGCTGCAAGACCACCATCGAGCCCCGCCTGTCCATGCAGTGGTGGGTCAAGGTCGGCCCGCTGGCGAAGGCCGCCGGTGACGCCGTCCGCGACGGCAAGGTCAAGATCCATCCGCAGGAGATGGAGAAGCGGTACTTCGACTGGGTCGACAACCTCCACGACTGGTGCATTTCACGGCAGTTGTGGTGGGGCCACCGGATTCCGGTCTGGTACGGCCCGAACGGCGAGGTCGTCTGCGTCGGACCCGACGAGCAGCCGCCGTCCGGCGAGGGCTGGCACCAGGACACCGACGTCCTCGACACCTGGTTCTCCTCCGGCCTGTGGCCCTTCTCCACCCTGGGCTGGCCCGAGCGGACCGAGTCGCTCGCGAAGTTCTACCCGAACGCCGTCCTGGTCACCGGCTACGACATCCTCTTCTTCTGGGTCGCCCGGATGATGATGTTCGGCCTGTATGCGATGGACGGCACCCCGCCGTTCCACACCATCGCCCTGCACGGCATGGTCCGCGACCAGTTCGGCAAGAAGATGTCGAAGTCCTTCGGCAACGCGGTCAACCCGCTGGACTGGATGGACAAGTACGGCAGTGACGCCCTGCGCTTCACCCTCGCCCGTGGCGCCAACCCGGGCGTCGACGTCCCGATCGGCGAGGACTGGGTCCAGGGCTCCCGCAACTTCGCCAACAAGATCTGGAACGCCACGCGCTTCGCGCTGATGAACGGCGCGACGGTGGACGGCCCGCTGCCCGAGCCGGCGGCGATGTCGGCGACGGACCGGTGGATCCTCTCCCGCCTCAACTCCGTCATCGCCGAGGTCGACGCGTACTACGACGACTTCCAGTTCGCCAAGCTGTCCGACGCGCTCTTCCACTTCGCGTGGGACGAGGTCTTCGACTGGTACGTCGAGCTGTCCAAGACGACGTTCCAGGCGGGCGGCGAGGCGGCGGAGGTCAGCAAGCGGGTTCTCGGCGAGGTCCTGGACGTCACGCTGAAGCTGCTGCACCCGGTGGTCCCGTTCGTCACGGAGACCCTCTGGACGACGCTGACCGGCGGCGAGTCGATCGTCATCGCGGAATGGCCGAAGGCTGTGTCCGTTCCTGGGGCTGACGCTCCGGGCGGCTTCCGTGACACGGCCGCCGAGCGGGAGATCGAGTCCCTCCAGTCCGTCATCACCGAGGTCCGCCGCTTCCGCGCCGACCAGGGCCTGCAGCCGGGCCAGCGCGTCCCGGCCCGGCTGACGCTGGACGGTACGGCGCTGGCCCCGCACGAGGCGGCCATCCGCCAGCTGCTGCGTCTGCAGCCGGAGGGTGAGTCCTTCACGGCCACGGCGACCCTGCCGGTCGCCGGCGCCGAGGTCGCCCTCGACCTGTCCGGCACGATCGACGTGGCCGCCGAGCGCAAGCGCCTGGCCAAGGACCTGGCCGCCGCCGAGAAGGAGAAGGCGCAGGCCACGGCCAAGCTCGGCAACGAGGCGTTCCTCGCGAAGGCCCCGGAGAACGTGGTCGACAAGATCCGCACCCGTCTGACCAAGGCGGACGAGGACATCGCCCGGATCCAGGCCCAGCTGGACAGGCTCCCGTCGGCATAGCCGCCCGCACACCGACGAAGGCCCCCGCAGCCGCAAAGCTCCGGGGGCCTTCGCATGCCCGGGCGGGGTCGCTCGCTCTCGCGGCTGTGCATCCGGTGTGACCGTATGTACCTCAGGGGCGCGGGGAACTGCGCGAGTCACCACCGACGACCCGCACCCGGCCGAGATGGCGGGCCGTCCCGGACCGGGCACGCCTGGCCGCGGCTGTGCATCCGGTGTGACCGTATGTACCTCAGGGGCGCGGGGAACTGCGCGAGTCATCACCGACGGCCCGCACCCGGCCGAGATGGCGGGCCGTCCCGGACCGTCCGAAAGAGCCACCGCACCCTTTGTCACCGCGGCTCCGTAGACTGGCCCCGTGAGCGACCACCCCGGCACCAGCGACACCCCCGACCCCCTCGACGCCTTCGAGGAACTCCTCGAGGCCGAGACCGACCGCGACCCCGATCTCGCGGTGATCGAGGCCGGCAGCCGCACCCTGCGGACGCAGGGCGGGGCGCCGCAGGCCGACGTACCCGGACGGCCGGAGGACCCCGAGGTCGACAAGGCCCTGCGCGAGGTCGAGACGGAGCTGGCCACCCGGTGGGGCGAGACCAAGCTGGAGCCCTCCGTCAGCCGGATCGCGGCGCTGATGGACGTGCTGGGCGAGCCGCAGCGGTCGTACCCCTCGATCCACATCACGGGGACGAACGGCAAGACCTCCACCGCCCGCATGATCGAGGCCCTGCTCGGCGCCTTCGAGCTGCGCACCGGCCGGTACACCAGCCCGCACGTGCAGTCGATCACGGAGCGGATCAGCCTGGACGGCGCCCCGATCTCCGCCGAGCGGTTCATCGAGACGTACCAGGACATCAAGCCGTACATCGAGATGGTGGACGCCGCGCAGGAGTACCGGCTGTCCTTCTTCGAGGTCCTCACCGGCATGGCGTACGCCGCCTTCGCGGACGCCCCGGTCGATGTCGCCGTCGTCGAGGTCGGCATGGGCGGCAGCTGGGATGCGACGAACGTGATCGACGGCGATGTCGCAGTGGTCACCCCCATCGGTCTCGATCACACCGACCGGCTCGGGGAGACGCCGGGGGAGATCGCCGGTGAGAAGGGCGGCATCATCAAGCAGGACGCGACCGTGATCCTGGCGCAGCAGCCGGTGGACGCGGCGCAGGTGCTGCTGAAGAAGGCCGTCGAGGTGGACGCCACGGTGGCCCGCGAGGGGCTGGAGTTCGGCGTCGTGGCCCGGCAGGTGGCGGTCGGCGGACAGATGGTCACCCTGCGCGGGCTGGGCGGCGAGTACCCCGAGGTGTATCTGCCCCTGCACGGCGCCCACCAGGCGCACAACGCGGCCGTGGCGCTCGCCGCCGTGGAGGCGTTCTTCGGGGTCGGCGCGCTGCGCGCGGAGCCGCTGGAGATCGACACCGTGCGCAAGGCGTTCGCGGCGGTGTCCTCGCCGGGGCGGCTGGAGGTCGTTCGGCGCTCTCCCACGGTCGTCCTGGACGCCGCTCACAACCCGGCGGGCGCGGAGGCGACCGCCGAGGCCGTGCGGGAGGCGTTCGATTTCAGCCGGCTGATCGGTGTGGTCGGGGCGAGCGCGGACAAGAACGTGAAGGGCCTGCTGGAGGCCTTCGAGCCGATCTTCGCCGAGGTCGTCGTCACCCAGAACTCCTCGCACCGCGCCATGGACGCGGACGAGCTGGCCGCGATCGCCGTCGAGGTGTTCGGCGAGGACCGGGTCCAGGTCGAGCCGCAGCTGCCCGAAGCCCTGGAGGCCGCGATCACGCTGGCCGAGGAGGAGGGCGAGTTCACCGGCGGCGGGGTGCTGGTCACCGGGTCGGTCATCACGGTGGGCGAGGCCCGCCTGCTGCTGGGGAAGGGCTGAGGTTTCCGTCGTGCGCACGCTCTGTTCATCAACGCTGATCGGCGAGTTCTTCATCATCGGGTTCGCTGGGCTCGTGGCCATGAAGGACCCGGACCTGTCCTCCTCGACGGTGTGGCTGGTCAGCGGTGTCGCCATGGTCCTGTGCGTGCTGCTGTGCGGCATGGTGACCCGGCCGGGCGGTGTCGCTCTCGGCTGGGCGCTGCAGCTCGCCCTGATCGCCTCCGGTGTCTTCGTCCCGACGATGTACTTCATGGGCGCGGTGTTCGCCGCCCTGTGGTGGGCGTCGGTGCACTTCGGCCGGAAGGTGGACGAGGCGAAGGCGAGATTCGCGGCGCGGGCGGAGTCCTCCTCCACCACGCCTGACGCTGCGTGACGGCCGCACGGACACGCCCTGTAACCTCGTCCCACCGCACATGCCAGTCGTAAGGAGCCCCTCGTGAGCCAGCGCACCCTCGTCCTTCTCAAGCCCGACGCCGTCCGTCGTGGCCTGACCGGCGAGATCATCAGCCGTATCGAGCGCAAGGCCGGCTGGCAGATCACCGCGCTGGAGCTGCGGACCCTGGACCGGGGCACGCTGGAGCAGCACTACGCCGAGCACGTCGGCAAGCCCTTCTACGAGCCGCTGGTCGAGTTCATGTCAGCCGGCCCGGTGGTGGCTCTGATCGTCGAGGGTGAGCGGGTCATCGAGGGCGTGCGCGCCCTGGCCGGTCCGACCGACCCGATCGCGGCCGCCCCCGGTTCCATCCGGGGCGACTACGGCGTGATCGTCCGCGAGAACCTGATCCACGCCTCGGACTCCGAGGAGTCCGCCGAGCGCGAGGTGAAGATCTTCTTCCCGGGCCATGCGTGAGACGTCCCGGCAGATTTTTCGCTAATTTTTCTGAGTGACTGTCAGCTCCGCTCGGAGTCCTGACCTGGGGCGGCCGTACGTTTTCGGCCGTCCCTCGGCATATGCGTTGCCGATCGGGGGAACGTGTGCCTCCGATGGGCCGTCTCCACAAGCGAGGCGCTGCGCCATCTGCTGACAATGGCGAAGACCCTCGCGCAGTGTTCGTGCAGGCGCGTTTACGATGGAAGCCTTCACGTCACAGCACCCGCCTCGCCGACCTGATATGCCCTCAAAAGCCCGGGAAGGCCAGATGAATCCGGATGGGGAACTCAATGTCGTTCATCGGCCGTGACATGGCTGTCGACCTCGGGACCGCCAACACGCTGGTGTACGTCAGGGGTCGCGGAATCGTGCTCAACGAGCCGTCCGTCGTCGCGATCAACACCAACACCGGGGGCATCCTCGCGGTCGGTGCCGAAGCGAAGAAGATGATCGGCCGGACGCCCGGCAACATCGTCGCCGTGCGTCCGCTCAAGGACGGTGTGATCGCCGACTTCGAGATCACCGAGCGGATGCTCCGCTACTTCATCCTGAAGATCCACAAGCGGCGGTATCTCGCCCGGCCGCGGGTCGTCGTCTGTGTGCCCTCGGGCATCACCGGCGTCGAGCGCCGCGCCGTCATCGAGGCGTCCTCCCAGGCCGGAGCCCGTCAGGTGCACATCATCGAGGAGCCCATGGCCGCCGCCATCGGCTCCGGACTGCCGGTCCACGAAGCCACCGGCAACATGGTGGTGGACATCGGCGGCGGCACCACCGAGGTCGCGGTCATCTCGCTCGGCGGAATCGTCACGGCCCAGTCCATCCGCGTCGCCGGTGACGAACTGGACAACGCGATCATCCAGCACATCAAGAAGGAGTACAGCCTTCTGCTGGGTGAGCGGACGGCCGAGCAGATCAAGATCACGATCGGTTCGGCGTACGAGCTCGACGCCGACGAGCACACCGAGATCCGCGGCCGGGACCTGGTGTCCGGACTGCCGAAGACCGTCGTCATCTCGGCCGCCGAGGTCCGCAAGGCGATCGAGGAGCCGGTCAACGCGATCGTCGACGCGGTCAAGACGACCCTCGACAAGTGCCCGCCCGAGCTGTCCGGCGACATCATGGACAGGGGAATCGTTCTGACCGGCGGCGGAGCACTGCTGCGCGGCCTGGACGAGCGGCTGCGGCGGGAGACCGGCATGCCGATCCACATCGCCGAGGACCCGCTGGACAGCGTGGCGCTCGGCTCCGGGAAGTGCGTCGAGGAGTTCGAGGCGCTCCAGCAGGTCCTGGACGCCCAGCCGCGCAGATGACCAACTCTTCGATTCCGCCGTACGAGACGATCTCCTCTCGTACGGCGGATCGTTGATATCGAGGCATAAGCTCCCACAAATGGACCCCTTGGGTTTGCGCTTCGCGAGTGGCGCCTTGAGGGGTTTCCCGAATTCCTACTGAGGAAGGGCACGGCCGCCGCACGTGAGGGACACGAAAGAGAGCCGGCTGCTCCTGGTCCTGTTGGTCGCCATCGCGTTCGCGCTGATCACGGTGGACATCCGCGGAGGCCGGAACTCGCCGGTCGAGGGTGCCCGGCAGGCCGCGGCCGCGGTGTTCGGCCCGATCGAGAACGGGCTGTCCTCGGCCGTCGACCCCGTCGGCAACGCCGTCTCCGCGGTCCGCGACTCCGACAACCGCCACGACCGGCTCGCCACCATGGAGAAGGAGAACGCGGCCCTCAAGGCGAAACTGGGCAGCGACGACCGTAACCGCAGCCGTCTCAAGCAGCTCGACAAGATGCTGAAGGTCGCCGGCGAGGGCCAGTACGGCATCAAGGGCGCCCAGGTCATCGCCATAGGGTCGGCGCAGGGCTTCTCCTGGACCATCACCATCGACGTCGGCGCGAACGACGGCATCAAACGGGACATGACCGTGCTGAACGGCGACGGTCTCGTCGGCCGGGTCACCACCGTCGGCCCCGACACCGCCACCGTGCTGCTCGCCAACGACCCCGACTTCACCGTCGGCACCCGTATGGAGGCCAGCGACGAACTCGGCTTCGCCTCCGGGCAGGGCGACCGCCCGCTGCGCGTGGAACTCCTCAACGGCAAGGCCGAGGTGAAGAAGGGCGACCGGCTCGTCACCTTCGGCTCCCAGGCCGACAAGCCCTTCGTGCCGGGCGTCCCGGTCGGCGTGGTCTCCCGCGTCGACCCCTCCGGCGGCGGCCTCACCCGCACGCTCTATGTCACGCCGTACGTCAGCTTCACCCAGCTCGACATCGTCGGTGTGGTCGTCGAGGCCCCGAAGAAGGACCCGCGCGACGAGGTCCTGCCGACCAAGCCCAAGCCGGTCCCGACGCCGACGGTGACCGTCACGGTCACCCCGTCGGCCGACGCGAACACCACCGACGAGCAGCAGCAGTAGGAGCTGAATCCCCATGCGTCTCAACAGGATCCTGCTCTCCAGTGCGCTGGTCGTCGTCGCCCTGGTGATGCAGGTGAGCGTCCTCGCCCGCCTGCACCTGCCGGGTGCCGTCCCCGACCTGCTGCTGCTCACCGTCCTCGGCCTCGCCATGGTGTACGGCCATGTGGGCGGCGCCCTGGTCGGCTTCGGCGCCGGCCTGCTGGCCGACCTCGCCCCGCCCGCCGACCACGCGGCGGGCCGCTACGCCCTCGTGCTGTGCGTCATCGGCTACGCCGCCGGACTCATCAAGCCGGAGAACGGCCGCCTGAAGTCGGCGACCGGCCCGATGGCCGTCGTGGCCGCCGCCGCCGTCGGCTCCACCCTGCTGTACGCGGGCGTCGGCGCCCTCGTCGGCGACACCGCCGCCCGCCATGTCGGCCTGACCGGCCTGCTGTTCTCGGCCGCCCTGTACGACCTGCTGCTCGCGCCCTTCGTGGTCCCCGGGATCATGTGGCTGGCCCGCCGCTCCGACAACGACCCGCTCGCCGACAGCGGCCCCGCCGCCAAGGCCGGCGACATCTCCTCCGGGTGGCTCTCCTCGGGCACCGGCCTGCGGATCGGCAGCCAGCGCGGCGGCCTCGGCTCGCTGAAGGCCAAGGCCCGCACCCGCTCGACCCGGGTGGGCCGCATCAAGGGGGTCAAGCGGCTGTGAGCGGGCCAGAGTTCACCCGAACGGGGACGTTCCGGCGGAACGTGGCCTCACAGGACCGTCGTTCATCATTTGTACGCGCACGCACGTCCGCGCACTGAGAGGGGGAGACAGCCGCAGTGACCAACATTCCCGAGACCGGACGGACCCCACGGGTCCAGATCAGGCTCGTCGTGATCCAGATCCTCGTCCTCTCCCTCCTCGGCACGCTCGGCGGCCGCCTGTGGTACCTGCAGATCCGCGAGGGGGCCGAGTACCAGAAGGAGGCCTCCGGGAACCACGTCCAGCAGGTAGTGGACCCCGCCGTGCGCGGCGACATCCTGGACGCGCGCGGGGTGCCCATCGCCGACAACGAGACCCGCCTGGTCGTCTCCGCCTCCCGCACCGACCTGCTGAAGCAGAAGGACGACGGCAAGGCCGTCCTCACCAAGCTGGCCGGCGTCCTCGGCATGAAGCCCGAGGAGGTCATGCAGAAGGTCCGGCTGTGCGACGCCAAGACCCCCCAGCCCTGCTGGAACGGCTCGCCCTACCAGCCGATCCCGATCACCGACGAGGCAACCCCCAAGCAGGCCCTGCAGATCCGCGAGCGCGCCGAGGACTTCCCCGGCGTCACCGCCGAGCCGGAGGCCGTGCGCCGCTACGCGGGCCCGGGCAAGTCCAACACCTCCCAGGTCCTCGGCTATCTCTCGCCGGTCACCGACGACGAGATCCAGAAGGCCAAGGACACCGACTCGCCCTACCTGCGCTCGGACATGGTCGGCCGCTCCGGCCTGGAGCGCCAGTACGACAAGGTGCTGCGCGGCAAGGCCGGCGTCACCCGCTACGAGGTGGACAACCTCGGCCGGGTCATCGGCAAGGCCAGGTCGGACGCCGCCGAGTCCGGCTCCAACCTGGTCACCAGCATCGACTCCCGAGTCCAGCGGGTCGCCGAGTACGAGCTGAACAAGGCCATGAAGAAGGCCCGCGAGCAGTTCGACAAGATCACCGGCGAGAACTACAAGGCCGACTCCGGTGCCGTCGTGGTGATGGAGGCCAAGACCGGCCGGATCGTCGCCATGGCCTCGGCCCCGACCTACGACCCGAACGTGTGGGTGGGCGGCATCTCCGCCAAGGACTACAAGGCCCTCACCGGCAAGCACAGCGACTACCCGCTGCTCAACAGGGCCATACAGGGTCAGGCCGCGCCCGGCTCGACCTTCAAGGTGGTCTCCACGGCCGCCGCGGTCCAGGCCGGCTACGAGTGGGACGGCGGCTATCCGTGCACCAGCTCGTACTCGGTGGGCAGTCAGGTCTTCAAGAACTTCGAGGGGGAGAGCTTCGGCCCGATCTCGCTCGGCCGGGCGCTGGAGGTCTCCTGCGACACCGTCTTCTACGGCCTCGCGGACCGGGAGTGGAAGAAGGACGGCGGCATCAACCCGAAGAAGGGCGAGCCCAAGGACTACTTCTTCAAGACCGCCCACCAGTTCGGCCTCGGCAAGGAGACCGGCATCGACCTGCCCAACGAGGTCACCGGCCGCGTCCCCGACCGCCAGTGGAAGCTGGACTACTGGAAGGCCAACAAGGACGCCTGGTGCAAGTCCGGCAAGAAGGACGGCTCCTACGTCGAGAAGATCGCGTACGAGAACTGCCTCGAAGGCAACAAGATGCGCGAGGGTGACGAGATCAACTACTCCATCGGCCAGGGCGACACGCTCGTCACGCCGATCCAGGAGGCGGTGATCTACGGCGCCGTCGCCAACGGCGGCACGATCTACGAGCCGACCATCGGCAAGGCGGTCATCAGCGCCGACGGCAAGACCGTGCAGGAGATCAAGCCGCGGAAGAAGGGCAGGCTGCCGGTCAGCCAGGCCACCCTCAACGGCATGGACGACGCCTTCGCGGGCGTCATCACCCGCGGTACCGCCGCCTGGAAGTTCGGCGGCTGGCCGCAGGACAAGATCCCGCTGCACGCCAAGACCGGTACCGCGGAGGTCTACGGCAAGCAGACCACGTCCTGGCTGGCCACCTACTCCAAGGACTACACGGTGATCATGACGATCGCCCAGGCCGGTACGGGTTCCGGAGCCTCCGGTGAGGCCGTGCGCAACATCTACAGCTCGCTCTACGGCGTCCAGGGCGACGGCTCCATCGACAACAAGAATGCACTGCTGCCGAAGCCGCAGAAGAGCCTGCCGAAGGTCCGCACGGACGGCACCATCGCCGCCCCGAAGATCACCGGGGACCCGGGCAAGGACGCCGAGGCCTCCCAGAAGGACAACCCCACCAACGGGGACGACCAGCAGCCCGCCACCTCACCGTCGCCCGGCACGGGCAACAGCAACACCCGCAGGCGGCCGCGCCGGAGGGGAAGCCGGAGGATGCTCACATGACCGGCGCGAACAGCTTTTCCGTCTCCGGGTACGGCCCCGAGCGGGCCGGCTGGACCAGGCTCTTCGCCCGTGACTCACTGGCCCGCCGGCTCGACTGGCCGATGCTGCTCTCGGCGCTCGCGCTCTCGGGGATCGGCTCGCTGCTGGTCTACTCGGCCACCCGCAACCGCACCGAGATCAACCAGGGCGACCCGTACTACTTCCTGATCCGGCACCTCATGAACACCGGCATCGGGCTCGCTCTGATGCTCGGCACGATCTGGCTCGGCCACCGCGCCCTGCGCAACGCCGTGCCGATCCTCTACGGCCTGTCGGTCTTCGGCATCCTCGCCGTGCTCACCCCGCTCGGTTCCACCGTCAACGGCGCGCACTCCTGGATCGTGCTCGGCGGCGGCTTCTCCCTGCAGCCGTCCGAGTTCGTGAAGATCACGATCATCCTGGGCATGGCCATGATGCTCGCGGCCCGGGTCGACGCCGGCGACAAGAAATACCCGGACCACCGCACGGTCCTGCAGTCCCTGGCCCTGGCAGCCGTACCCATCCTGATCGTGCTGCTCATGCCCGACCTCGGGTCGGTCATGGTCATGGTGATCATCGTCCTGGGCGTGCTGCTCGCCTCCGGCTCCTCCAACCGCTGGGTCTTCGGCCTGATCACCGCGGGCGCCATCGGCGCGATCGCCGTCTGGCAGCTGCACATCCTGGACGAGTACCAGATCAACCGCTTCGCGGCCTTCGCCAACCCCGACCTCGATCCAGCGGGCGTCGGCTACAACACCAACCAGGCCCGCATCGCCATCGGCTCCGGCGGCCTGACCGGCGCGGGCCTCTTCCACGGCTCACAGACCACCGGCCAGTTCGTGCCCGAGCAGCAGACGGACTTCGTCTTCACGGTCGCGGGGGAGGAACTGGGCTTCGTCGGCGCCGGCCTGATCATCTTCCTGCTGGGCGTGGTCCTGTGGCGTGCCTGCCGCATCGCTCGCGACTCGACCGAGCTGTACGGCACGATCGTCGCCGCGGGCATCGTCGCCTGGTTCTCCTTCCAGGCCTTCGAGAACATCGGCATGACCCTCGGCATCATGCCGGTCACCGGCCTGCCCCTGCCGTTCGTGTCGTACGGCGGCACGTCGATGTTCGCGGTGTGGGTGGCGGTAGGACTGCTGCAGTCCATTCGCTTGCAACGACCGATGTCGGCGTAGGGGAGGCCACGATGTCCGAGGACGGGCGTTCGAGGGTGGCCCTGTGCCCCGTCACACCGGAGCTGGCCGACCGGCTCGTCGACATCGCCGGACTCGACCTGGCCGACCACGGCGTCGCCCGGGAGGGGCTGAGGAAGCTGGGCTGGCAGACCCTCCGGGATGCCCTGGAGGACCCGGTGTACGAGACCGCGCCCGACATCCCGGACTGCGACCTCCTCTCGCCGCTCGGACACTTCACGTACCTCGACGGTCACGTCGCGATGCCGTTCTCCTACCTGTACTGGACAGGCGGCGAACTGCTCCCCGACGACTACTGGGGTGCCCTGCCCGGCTGGAGCAGTGACGCGTCGGCCTGGCGGGAGGAGTTCGACGCGCACGCGGAGGCGGCCGTGCAGCTGCTGACGAAGCGACTGGGCCCTGCGCAGTACGACATCCGGCAGCCGAAGCACCACGCTCGGCACGTCACCTGGCGCCTGGGGTCGAACGTGCTGGTGATCAGCCAGATGCTGGAGCCGATCTCGTACTACCAGTTCGAGCACGTGGAGGTCTTCATCGGTCCCCGGACGGGTGAAGGCGGCCACTTTCCCGGCGGCCCCGCGCTCCGGACCCTCGTCACCTCCTGATCCCCCGGAGTTTTCCAGCCATTCACCATGATGGCGCTCTGCCATCCGAGCCTGCCTGCCACTAGATTCGGTTCATGGCGGATGCGAAACGCGAGATCGAGCGCAAGTACGAATCCGACGACAGCGGTCTGCCCGACCTGACAGGCGTCGGCGGGGTGGCGGACGTCCTCGACAAAGGCCTCGTCGAACTGGACGCCACCTACTACGACACCGCGGACGAACGCCTGGCTGCCGCCGCCCTCACCCTGCGCCGGCGCACCGGCGGCTCGGACGCAGGCTGGCACCTGAAGTTCCCGGTCGCCCCCGGCGTCCGCGACGAGATCAGGATGCCGCTGTCCGACTCCGTCCCCGACGAGATCGCCGCACTGGTCCGCTCCCGGGTCCGCCACACCGAGCTGATTCCCCTCGTCCGGCTCCGCTCCGCCCGCGACGTACGCCACCTGGTCGACGCCGACGGCGCGCTGCTGGCCGAGGCGAGCGTCGACACCGTGACCGCCGAGCGGCTCGCCGGCAAGGGCGGGAGCGCCCAGTGGACCGAGATCGAGGTGGAACTGGCGGACGACGGCGATCCGGCCTTCCTCGACAAGGTGGAGAAACGCCTGCGCAAGGCAGGCGTACGGCCGTCGAAGTCGCCGTCGAAGCTGGCCCGGGCACTGGAGCAGACCGGCGGCCGGCGCCGCGGCTCCGGGCGGCGCGCGAAGCCCGTGACCGCCGGCGACCACGTCCTCGCCTACGTGCGCGAACAGCGCGAGACGATCCTGGAGTACGACCCCGGCGTCCGCCGGGACGTCCCCGACTCCGTCCACCAGATGCGGGTGGCCACCCGCCGTATGCGCAGCACCTTCCGCACCTTCCTCACGGTCCTCGACCCCGCAGTCACCGACCCGATCGCCGTCGAGCTGAAATGGCTGGCGGGCGAGCTGGGCCTGGACCGCGACCAGGAGGTCCTGGCCGAACGTCTGTCGACCGCCCTGGACGCCGTGCCGCCGGCCCTGGTCTCCGGACCCGTGCACAAGCGGCTCACCACCTGGTCGAGCGCCCGGCACGGCAGCGCACGCGGCCACCTCATCGCGATCCTGGACTCCGCCCGCTATCTGGCCCTGCTCGACGCCCTGGACACCGTGCTCGCCGACCCGCCCCTGCGCAAGAAGGCCGCCAAGAAACCGGAGAAGGTGCTCGCCGAGGCCGTACGCAAGGACCTCGCCAAGGTCTCCCGCCTGGTCACCGAGGCACTCGACCTGCAGCCCGGCGAGGACCGCGACCACGCCATCCACGAAGCCCGCAAGAAGGCCAAGCGCACCCGGTACGCGGCCGAGACGGCCATCCCCGCCCTCGGCGGCCACGCCCGCTCCCTGGCCAAGTCCATGAAGTCCCTGACCAGCCTGCTCGGCGAACACCAGGACAGCGTCATGGCCCGCCACACCCTGCGCGAGATGTCCGCCGTGGCGCATGCGGCGGGGGAGAGCGCGTTCACATACGGGCTGCTCTACGGCAGGGAGGAGGCACAGGCGGCGGAGGTGGAGGCGGAGCTGCCGGGCCTGTGGAAGGAGATCAAAGCGGGGGCGTCCGTCTGAGCGTACGGGGGAGCCTTCCGGGCGGGTTACGCTTGATGGTCACCCCTGTCAGCTCACAAAGGTTCCCCCGATGTCTGTCGAGTCGGTGTTCCCGCAGCTCGAAGCCCTGCTCCCGCATGTGCAGAAGCCGATCCAGTACGTGGGGGGCGAGCTGAACTCCACCGTCAAGGAGTGGGACAGCTGCGACGTCCGCTGGGCGCTCATGTACCCGGACGCGTACGAGGTCGGCCTGCCCAACCAGGGCGTCATGATCCTCTACGAGGTCCTCAACGAGCAGGACGGCGTCCTCGCCGAGCGCACCTACAGCGTGTGGCCGGACCTGGAGGCGCTGATGCGTGAGCACCGCGTCCCGCAGTTCACGGTGGACAGCCACCGCCCGGTGAAGGCCTTCGACGTGTTCGGCCTGTCCTTCTCCACGGAGCTGGGCTACACGAACATGCTGACGGCCCTGGACCTGGCCGGCATCCCGCTGGAGTCCAGGGACCGCACGATCGACGACCCGATCGTGCTGGCCGGCGGCCACGCGGCCTTCAACCCCGAGCCGATCGCGGACTTCATCGACGCGGCGATCATCGGCGACGGCGAGCAGGCCGTGCTGGACATGACGAGGATCATCCGCGAGTGGAAGGCGGAAGGCTGCCCCGGCGGCCGCGAGGAGGTCCTCTTCCGCCTGGCCAGGACGGGTTCGGTGTACATCCCGGCGTTCTACGACGTCGAGTACCTCGCCGACGGCCGTATCGCCCGCGTGGTCCCCAACAAGTCGGGCGTCCCGTGGCGCGTGTCCAAGCACACGGTGATGGACCTGGACGAGTGGCCGTACCCCAAGCAGCCGCTCGTCCCGCTCGCCGAGACGGTCCACGAGCGCATGTCGGTGGAGATCTTCCGCGGCTGCACCCGCGGCTGCCGCTTCTGCCAGGCGGGCATGATCACGCGCCCCGTGCGCGAACGCTCGATCACCGGCATCGGCGACATGGTCGACAAGGGCCTCAAGGCGACCGGCTTCGAGGAGGTGGGCCTCCTCTCCCTCTCCTCCGCGGACCACTCGGAGATCGGCGACATCGCCAAGGGCCTGGCGGACCGCTACACGGAAGACAAGATCGGCCTCTCCCTCCCCTCCACCCGCGTGGACGCCTTCAACGTCGACCTGGCGAACGAGCTGACGCGCAACGGCCGCCGCTCCGGCCTGACCTTCGCCCCCGAGGGCGGCTCGGAACGCATGCGCAAGGTCATCAATAAGATGGTCTCGGAAGAGGACCTGATCAGGACCGTCGCAACGGCCTACGGCAACGGCTGGCGCCAGGTGAAGCTGTACTTCATGTGCGGCCTGCCGACGGAGACGGACGACGACGTCCTCCAGATCGCCGACATGGCCACGCACGTGATCCAGAAGGGCCGCGAGGTCTCCGGCTCCAACGACATCCGCTGCACGGTCTCGATCGGCGGCTTCGTCCCGAAGCCCCACACCCCCTTCCAGTGGGCCCCGCAGCTGTCGGCGGAGGAGACGGACGCCCGTCTCGAAAAGCTCCGGGACAAGATCCGCGGCGACAAGAAGTACGGCCGCTCGATCGGCTTCCGCTACCACGACGGCAAGCCCGGCATCGTCGAGGGCCTGCTCTCCCGCGGCGACCGCCGCATCGGCGCGGTCATCCGCGCGGTCTACGAGGACGGCGGCCGCTTCGACGGCTGGCGCGAGCACTTCTCCTACGACCGCTGGATGAAGTGCGCGGACAAGGCGCTGGCCACCTTCGGTGTCGACGTCGACTGGTACACCACCCGCGAGCGCACCTACGAGGAGGTCCTGCCCTGGGACCACCTCGACTCCGGCCTGGACAAGGACTGGCTCTGGGAGGACTGGCAGGACGCCCTCGACGAGACCGAGGTCGAGGACTGCCGCTGGACTCCGTGCTTCGACTGCGGTGTGTGCCCGCAGATGGATACGGCCATACAAATCGGCCCGACCGGGAAGAAGCTGCTGCCTCTTACGGTCAAGAATGCCGGCCCGACGCCCGCTGCGAGTGGGCACACCCACTGAAAGCGAGGCAGTCGATCGGGTGGTTGAGGCGCTGGCGGGGGCGATCGAGGAGGAGGTGACTGCCGCGCTGGCCGCTGCGGGCGCTTCAGGCCGTCGGCAGCTGGCTCCGCGGCCCCGTTCTCGGACGCCTCTGCTCGAGCTTGAAGGCTCCTCAGACATCCACTCGGTGGTGGAGTGGGTCTGAGGAAAAGGTTGCTGCAGTCCGGTGTGGCGCTGCGCCCCTCCCCAGCTGCGGGGAGGGGCGCAGCGCTGTCACCTGAGGTGGGCTGACCGGACTGGCTTTTGCGGAGTTGGCCATCACGGCCACTTCTGCTCGATGTGCGGGCCGAAATTCTGCTCGCTGAAGATTCGCCAAAGCATCACAGTGCAGGACTCACGTACAACTCCGTTGCCGAAGCAGATACCCCGGAAGATTCTGCTGCAGGGAGAGCGATGCCGTCAGCGGGGGATCGGCCGTCAGCGGGATGGAGGGGGCGCCGTTCGCGGCTGCGGTCCGAAGTGGCGTGCGCGGGGAGCTCCCATCCCGTCCGCGGCGCGACCTTGCGACTTCCCTCGGCTGCCGCGTCAACCGTCACCCTGCTCGATGTCCAGATGGATCGGACCCCGAAGAACGGGGCTGGGCCGGTACGGCGGCGGGTCGGCGACCAGCCTGGGGCGGTCGAGCCGGAGTACCAGTTCGGTCAGCGCAATCTGGGTTTCCCGCCGGGCCAGCGGGCCGCCGAAGCACAGGTGGATGCCGCTGCCGAACCCCAGGTGCTGGTTGTCACGCCGATCCGGGTCGAAGCGGTCAGGATCGTGGAAGCGCTTCGGGTCGCGGCTGCCGGAGGCCAGCATGAGCATGATCTGCGAACCCTTGGGGATGACGGTGTCGCCGACGGTGATATCGCTGTAAGCCGCCCGCCAGGGAATGATCTGCACGGGGGGCTCGTAGCGCAGCAGTTCCTCGACCAGCGGCACGACGAGGTCCGGTTCGTCGCGCAGTCGCTGCAGCACCTGCGGGTGGCGCAGCAGCGTCAGCATGCCGTTGGCGATGAGATTGACGGTGGTCTCATGGCCGGCGATGAGCAGCAGTTTTGCGGTGGCGACGATTTCGTCGTCGGTCATCCGGCCGTCGGGCCCGTCATCGTTGGCCAGCCGGGCCAACAGACCGTCGCCCGGCCGGCCGTGGCGCTGTTCCACCAGCCCGCCGAGGTGCTGGAGCAAGTCCTTGCGGGCCTGTACGCCCTTGTCCAGTTTCTCCTTCGGGTCGGTCTTGGGGTTGTAGTCGATCGAGTTCATGATGGCGTTCACCCAGAGGTGGAACCGCGGTTCGTCCTCGCGTGGCACGCCGAGCAAGTGACAGATCACGGTGACGGGGAACGGGTGGGCGAAGTCGTCGACGATGTCGATCTGCTCCTTGCCCGCGAAATCGTCGATCAGGCTGCCCACGGTGGCGGTCAGGTCGCCTTCCATGCCGGTCACCAGCCCCGGGGTGTGCGGGAGGCCGAAGGAGCGCATCGCCAGACGCCGCAGGCGATCGTGCTCGGGCGGGTCCATTTTGATGAACGCCGGCTTGGCCGCTCCCTCGACTGCGGGCGGCGGACGCGACAGATTGCGCACGTCGCAGCTCAGATGCGGGTCATTCAGTACGTCCGTGATCTCGCGATAGGTACTGATGACGTAGCTGCCGTCCTCCTGCCGAGCCACCGGCGTCTCGCGCAACTCGGCATACAGCGGGTACGGGTCGGCCCGGGCGGAGTAGTCGAAGATCCGTTGCAGCGTGCCGGGAGTCTCGGTCGTGGTCGTCCGGCCTTCCTCCTGCCGATGCTGGTGCACGGCCGGGACGCGGTGCTCACCCGGGCCATGGCCTGTGACGACCACGGTGGCGCCCTGAGCGAGCAGGGTGGGGCCGGGGAAGTCGACGGGCACCGGTTTCGTGTCGGCAGGCTGGTCCGGCGTGGGGCAGGGGGGCGGGAAAGGTGCGGCCGTCTCGATCAACCGTCGGTAGTGGTCCAGCCACCTGCCATTGTTGAAGCTCACGGCAGCCGTGATGCGGCCCCGATAGCCGTATGCGGTGACGAAACGGTGGTCGCCCAGTGATCCTTGGGTGACGACCACCTCGTCGGCGAAGGTCGGCACGCCGACGGTCTTTATGTTGACGCCGAACTGGATCGACCAGAACAGCGGGAGGGACAGGTGGGGCCAGCGGTCCGCCTGGGCGCTGACCATGTTGTGTGCCGCGACCTCTGCCTGCTCCACGGCGTTGGCCCAGTGCTCCTGTGAGATGAGCCGGTATTCGTAGATGGGGTTCGGGCAACGTGCCACGTCTCCGGCGGCGAAGACGTCCTCGGTGACGCGGCCACTGATCTCGAGGGCGCGGCAGCTCGTGTCGCAGGTGATTCCCCACACGCCCGCCGCCAGTCCCGAGTCCCGCAGCCACTCGGTGTTGCGGATGCTGCCGAGTGCCACCACCGCCACGTCGGCGTCGAGCGTGCTGCCGTCGTCGAAGTGAGCGCGGCGAAACCGTCCCTGCGCGTCGCCTTCAAGCCGGGTGACCTTGACACCGCACCGCAGGTCGATGCCGTGAGCGCGCTGCATGTCCGCCGCGATCTCACCGATCATGGCGCCGAGCGCCCCGACCAGTGGGGCCGCCCCGAGTTCGGCGACGGTCACCGGGATGTCCCGCTCTCGGCAGATGGACGCGGTCTCGGAGCCGGTGAATCCCGCCCCGATGACCAGCACACGAGAGGGTCCGGCGGCGAGGGCTCGCTGCAGACCTTCGGCATGCTCACGGGTGCGCAGGACGAACACGCCGTCCAGGGCTGCCTCGCTCTCGACGAACCAGGGCCGGGCCCGTACCCCGGTGGAGATGAGGACCCGGTCGAAGGGCACCTCGCGTCCGTCGGCCAGGTGGACGTGGTTGTTCGCGAGGTCCAGCCCGCTGGCGGGCACGCCCAGCAGCCACTCCGCATCGATGCCACGACGGCGGGGCAAAGCGGTGCCCCCGGCCGGCACCCACCCGGTCAGTACTTGCTTGGACAGGGGAGGCCGGTCGTAAGGTTCGCCCAGCTCGTCACCGATCATGGTCAACGATCCGGTGAAGCCCTCGTCGCGCAGCGCCTCCGCGGCCCGCAGTCCCGCCAGTGACGCCCCGACGACCACGATGCGGCCATCGCGCTTGAACGCCCGCAGCGTGTCGGCGCTGGTCATGACGCCGACGTCTCCACCGGGGCGTTCCGTCCCTCGATCCGGTCGACCAGAATCGCTTGGACCGGACGGGCCGCCGCGGCGCGTAGCACCTCGTCGCGCCGGGGGTCGTCGGGATTCGGGTCGTACATGAGCGCTTCCTCGCCGTGCATCCGGAACGCGTCCGGAGCCAGGAACGCGCACTGCGCAGACCCCTCACATCGGGAAAGATCGACGACAACTTTCACCCCGACCTCCACAGGGAGTGGGAGCTGCAGACCCTCGGGCCGACGCCACTCCGGCACGCAACGAGAGGGGACTCGGCCGCTGCCCACCCTGCGGAGTGCGACGGGGTGCACAGCGCTCGTCGGGTCTGTATGGAAAGAATTGATCATCGCGGCCAAGGCAATCGGCGCCTGACCAGAGACGTATCCCTGGTTGCGGCTGCATAGTGGTTACGCAAGCGGCACTCTTTTGGATTGCCGTTTCGACGGAAACCGTGTGGCACGGTGCGCCGGAATGCCGTCAGAGAATCAGCGTGACAGCGGCACCGGTACCAGCGAGTCCGATTGCCCGGGAGACGAACGCCTGACATCAACGACGCTGGACAGCGGCGTACCTTGGCAGAGAACCCAGCGTACGCGGCACGGCAGCGAGACGCCGCGTCTGCAGAGGTCGGATCGAACTCCTGAAGCGTTGGTCGCCTGCACTGCTGACGCACACGCCGCCTGGGGCGGCCGTGCCGGAACGTGCGGGGAACAGCGGCTTCCCGCTTAGCGCTGGCTGTTGCGGAAGCCGACGAGCACGGCCCCCCACCAGCAGATCTGAGAAACCATAGCCGTTGAAGCTCCCCAGGCCATCAGACGTCTCGCGGGCGGGGTGCCTGGAGCGTAGTTCCTTGTCTAGCTCGTCGGCGACTAAAAGCAGGGATGGGAGAGACTTCCGGTCCGCTTCCAGCGCCGCCGTGCCCATGCCGATGGCTTCTTTTATCTCTCCGGTACGGGCGGCGGCCACTCCGAGGGTGAGGCGGGCCCCTGCGGCGCGCATGGGTGAGATCTCGGTGCCGTCGGGTCCGGTGCTGATGCGGATCACTGACCGGGCATGGGCGGCGGCGCGCTCGTCGGCTCCGAGGAGACGGTAGGCGTCCATCTCGTAGAAGTCCCACTTGTCGGGGTCGATGATGAAAATTCACCGCGCCCACCGGATTCGTGTTCACCGGCGTGGCGCAGAGCGCGTACTTCAACTTCAACGGCGGCCAGGGTGAATCGGTGCAGCTGAAGCTCGAGTACTCCTCGGATCACAAGATCGCGACCGCGACCGGGGAACCGCACTTCAACACCAGGAGCACCGACCGCGGCGTCCTGCAGTACTCGTTCCAGGTCGCGGCCGAATCCGGCGCAGCCAAGGGCGAGCACACAAGGGCGGCCGGGCGGAAGTCGGCAGCCACGAGCCGGTACAGCTGTCTGGCGAGATCATCTGACCTCGGGCGGAGCACCCCAGACCACCCGACCGCGGTGGTCTGGGGTCGAGCGTCCTCTGCGAGTCCTGCCGGGGTGCCGGAACTGTGCGGTCTGACGGTTGTAGCCATGTGCGTGTATGGCCGCAGATGGACACGCACATTCAAATCGGCCCGACGGGCAAGAAGTTGCTGCCCCTGACGGTCAAGAACGCGGCGCCGGCGCCTGCTGCGAGTGGCCACGTGCACTGAGGCGCGTTCCAGAGTCGGGCGTGGCTGCCTGATCGGCTGAGCCCCTTCCTGTGCGAAGGGGCTCGTTGGTTTCAGTGCTGTGTGGGGGAAGGTGCTGATCTTCCGGGTGCGCAAGTGCTGTGCATATGCCTTAGATGTACGAGAAGTGCGTGGATGGGGAGCCGGTGCCCGGGCCGTGAGAGCCGGTGCGAGGGTGCTGCCCGGCTGGGCGTGACGGAAGGCGGGTGCCGAAGTGGTGGAAGCGGCTTCGCCGGGGCCCGAGGGCAGCGAGGACTCCGCTGCCCTCGGGGGCTATCAGCAGGAGCTGAAGCGGACGCTCGGCTCCTTTCAGGTGTTCGCGATCTCGTTCGCGTTCATCTCGGTGGCGGTCGGCATCTTCTCGACGTACGACGACGTGCTGCAGAACGCGGGGCCGGTGGGGATCTGGCTGTGGGTCGTCGCGACGGTGGGTCAGGTGCTGGTGGCCCTGGTGGTGGCGCAGCTCGCGGGGCGTATCCCGCTCAGCGGCTCGTCGTACCAGTGGGCCTCGCGGCTGGCCAACCCGAAGGTCGGCTGGGGGTTCGGCTGGCTGAGCTTCTGCTACCTGGCCATCGCGGTGGTGGCGATCGACAATGCGCTCGCGAGTCAGGCGTTCATGCCGCTCGTGGGTATGCGGCCGGACGAGGACACCGCGCGGGTGATCACCCTTGTGATTCTGCTGGTCCAGGCCGTGATCGTCGTGGCCTCCACGCGCCTCGTCAGCCTGATCAACACGAGCGCGGTGGGGCTGGAGCTGGCGTTGGTCGTGGTGGTGGCGCTCGCCCTTGCCATCGCGGTGGCGGTCACCGGCCGTGGCGCGGCCGGAAACCTGACCTCGCGCGGCATCACCGAGCATGCCCCGCACTACTTCGACGTCGGTGGCGGGCTGATGGTCGCGATGATCATGGGCCTCGCCACGCTCGTCGGTTTCGATTCCGCGGCGAACCTGGCCGAGGAGGCCAAGGACCCCTTCCGTACCGTCCCGCGCGCGATCGTGGGGTCTGTCGTGGCCGCCGGTGTACTGGGGATCGTGTTCCTGATCTGCCTCACCATCGCGATCGAGGACATCCCACGGATCACCGCGAGCGAGTCGCCCGTCGCGGCGATCATGCGTGAGCAGCTGGGGCCGCCGATGGAGAGGGTGCTCCTGGTGGCGATCACGATCGCGTTCTTCGGCGCCGGGACGGTGGTGATGACCGCGTGTTCACGGATGGTCTTCGCGATGTCTCGCGACGGGCGCTTCCCTGCCCACCAGCTCATGCGTCGGGTCAGCCCTCGCACGCAGACGCCGGTCCCCGCGACGGTGCTGATTCTCGTCGTGGGCGTCGTCCTGATGGTCGCGCTGCCGGGCGCCGCGCTGCTGAAGCTGATCACGGCGTCCACGATTCTTCCGGCGATCATCTACAGCGCGACGATCGTCCTGTACCTCGCGGTGCGCCGCCGGTTGGACCGCAAGAAGGGTGCTTTTGACCTCGGGCGGTTCGAGTTGCCGGTCGCGGTCTGCGCGCTGGTGTGGACGCTCGCGTCTCTGTTCGTGCTGGTGTCGCCGGCTGAGGCGCTCGTTCCCGTGCTGATCGTGGTGGGCCTGCTCGTCGTGGGTGGGCTGTTCTTCCTCGGCTTGCTGCGGTTCAATCGCCCGGCGTTGGAGAGCGAGCCCGGAGATGTCAGTGTCTTCGAGCACTGACGTGGTGTTCCTGCAGCCCGGTCGAGTGACCCGCCGTCGTGGCTGACTGTCGTTGGCTGAGGGCCAGACGGCAGCCTTGCGGCTGCTGCATCACGGGCGCGGTGGGGGGCGCCTGATGGTTGTCGGTCAGCAGAACGCGGGCGGGATGCTCTGCTCGTACTGGAACACGTTCCGGGGGTCGTACTTCGCCTTGATCCTGCGCAGCCGGTCGAGGTTGTCTCCCCAGTAGGCGGTCTCCCAGTTCTGCATCCCGATGTTCGGAACGTTGACATAGGCACCGTTCACGTAGGGCCGCAGTGCCTGGTTGAACTCGGCGATCCAGGCCTGGGCCTGCGGAGTCAGTTCGTTGCCGCTGCCCGGTACACCGCGTTTTCCCCAGCCGGCACCGGGCTCGGAGTAGAAGAGCGCGTCACGATGGGGGAACGACGTACCGCCGCGGGGGCTCTTCCTGACAGCCCCGCCAAAGGCTTGGGTGAAGAAGTTGCTGTCACCCGTAGGTGCGTCACGCATGAACGAGGCGATCACGCTGATCGCTGTCCTCGGGAACGGCGTGTTGGTGAACAGCGAGCAGAACTTCCAGTTCGCGGGCTCGTCCTCAATCGGGATCTGGAACGCCGCATACACGTCGCCCCAGTTGCCGACCTGCACCGTGACATCAGGGTTGCCGACCGACAGGATCGGAGCCAGCAGCTTCTTCGCCTCCGTCGGCGTTCCTTCCGCGAGTACTGCGAACAGCAGGGACTGGTTCCTGCGGAATTCGAGCTGGGTGCCGAGGCGGTTGTCGGCGACCGGCGCCGTGCGCTGCCACGCCTCGAAGACCCCTTGCAGGTCCCCGATGCCGTCCCACGTCGCTTGCAGGTAGGTGACGCTCTTCAGCGGAGTCACCTCGTAGGTCAGGGACGTGACGATCCCGAAGTTGCCGTTGCCTGCCCCGCGCAGGGCCCAGAGCAGGTCGGAGTGGTTCTCCAGGTCGACGTTGATCACCTTGGCGCAGTCTGCGCCTTCCGCTACGACGATCTCGGCGCCGATCAGGCTGTCGCAGGCCATGCCGAGGTAGCGGGTAAGCAGGCCGAAGCCGCCTCCGAGCGTCGCGCCGGTCAGGCCTACGCTGCCTTCCGTTCCGGTCGTCACCGCAAGGTTCTTCTGTGCGAGCGTGGTCACTGCTTGCAGTTGGCTGAGCCCGGCGCCAACCGTCGCCGTGCGAGCGGTGGTGTCGATGTGAGCCGACTTCAGTTCGCTGACATCGATCACGATGCCGTTGTCCACGTTCGACCAGCCCTCAAGGCTGTGGCCGCCGCTTCGCACCCGTAGCGCAACGTCATGCTGCCGTGCCCATGTGAGGGCGTTGACCACATCCTGAGTCTTCTGGGCGTAGACGATGACCAAGGGATAGTGGACGAACAGCTCGTCCCAGCCCAGACTCGCCTTGGCGTAGTCGGGGTCGTCGGGACGAACGATGCGACCGGTCAGCCTCGCCGGTGGACACTTCACGCTCTCGGTTCCTTCGCTCACGGCACTCGCGCCCGGGGCCTCCGCAGTCGTAAGACCCGGGACGACGACCGCGTCGGTGTCGGCAACGCCGTTGCCTTGAACAGTCCGCGACGACCAGAGTCGTTCACGGTCTGTGTCCTCTTGACCATCAGCTCAACGGCAGCCGAGTTACGCGCTGCTCCACCTTGTCAAGCCCCGGCTGCGCTCCGCTCCGCCGGGCGCGCTTCCCGGCTCCGCTCCGCGCGACGCTCCTGCCTTCGGCCCGCTCCGCGCGGGCTTCGCCGACGCGCGCCCACATGTGGGTAGGACCGGTTGCCATGAGTCGATCACCGCACCGTGCGGCCACGGTCAGAGCAGTACCTCCGGCGGGGGATCGGCCGGCACCGGGATGGAGGGGCGCCGTTCGCGACCGCGGGTCCGTGGTGGCGTACGGAATGGGAGCTGGGGAAGGTGGTGGGCTGATGGGGGTGCGACTGCGCCGGTCACTCGCCAATCGCGGCTTTGTATCCAGCAGCGTTCAGGAGGCTTTCAAGCTCACGCGCCTTCGACGGCTTGAGCTTGAAGATCCAAGCTTCGTAGGGCTCCTCGTTGAGCAGCTCTGGACTGTCCGCCAGTTCGTCGTTGACGGCGATCACTTCACCGCCAACCGGCGCGTAGATATCCGTTGCCGCCTTGACCGACTCCACGACACCGGCAGCATCGCCGGCATCGAAGGCCTTGCCGACCTGAGCCAACTCCACGAACACGACGTCTCCGAGAGCCTTCTGAGCGTGATCGCTGATGCCGACCGTGACCACGCCGTCCGATTCCCGTCGCGCCCACTCGTGCGACTCGGCGTACCGCAGCTCAGTCGGAATGTTCGACATGCTCGCTCCCCTGAAGCCGTAGACGATCAACGCGTCCATCATGCCCAGAGGGTGAAGGGTATGAGCACGGGTTCCCTCGCATGGGCTACAGAGAGCCACACGTGCCCCCTCGCGTGCCCGATCCAAGGGCTCGAAGCGGGAAACAACGGGGAGCCACGGGTACCGAGCCAGTAAGGCGCACGTCAGCATCTTGCCGAGCCGGCCTCCAGCCTCGTACGCGATCTTCCAAACTGGTGCTTCGGAGGAGGGCCCGGACGCGCTTGACTCGGTCATTGAGAACGCGGCGCCGGCGCCGGCTTCGAGCGGTCACGCGCACTGAGGTGGGCGAGGCGCTCGATCGGGTGGTCGAGGTGGGGGGTGAGCGGGGAGGAGGTGGCTGCGGCGCTGGCTGCGGTCGTTGCTTCGTTCCCTCGCCCGTCGGCGCCGCCGGCGTCCTCTCGGACGCCGCTGCCGCGCCCTGGAGGCAGCTCGCGGATCACTGTGCCTCGATGCGGAGGGAGTGCCTCCCGAGCCCGCCCTTCGCCCTTTCAGGCGTCGCGCCCCATGCGTGTCCGATCCAAGCCATCGGGCAAAGCCTCAACGGTGACGAACGGTGAGCTGATCCCACTGTCGGTCATTTACATGCGAGCGGTTCCCCTGAGTGGGTGAAATCAATTAAGTTGTCCCGACTAGGGTGGATTCTGCGGATGTAGATCGCCGCAGGTACGCATCCGAAACCCAAGCGGCCCGGCGGGCGAGCGGAGGTGGCTGTCGACAGTGGTGAATTCCAGAGGCGGCGATGCGCACAACACCGTCCCGTCCATGCCCCGCTCCTCTCCTCCGCTGTACCAGCCGCAGGGCTCGGTTGCAGTACAAGCTGTACGGAACGTACGGCCCTCGGAGCGCCCTATCATGCGGATGCGGCTGCTCGACGCCGTGGACAAGGACCGGCGCGATGTCGAAGTGCTGCTGACCGCGCTCCAGCAGGCGGTGGCCGAGGTGCACGGCTTGGGGGGCATGGTTCATCTCCCGGGCGGCGGTATGAGCGGCATCCTCTACCTGGTCGCTGACAGCGGCCTGCCGGAGTCGATGATCCGGCCCTGGCTGATCATCCCGGTACGGGGCACGGCGCCGCCCAGCAGGGCCGCCCGCGAGGACACCCTCACCTGGCGGCCCGACCTGGCCCCGCCCGACCCGGTGCCAGGCCGGGACCCCGCCGCCCTGTGGCCTTCCCGAGTCCCCGCCGGTATCGCTCACCTGGCCGTCCCCATCCCGGGCGGCCGACGGCGGGGCGCGCTCTCGGTCCTCTTCGCCCCGGGCGACGAGCCCGGCGCGGCGGAGTGCGCCTTTCTGAACGAGGTGGCGGCATGGATGTCCGAGAGGCTCAGGTCGTCCGGGATCCTCAATCCGTCCCCCACCCTGCTGCGCGCCCTGGAGAACGGGGCGGGGCCGCGGGAGACTTCCCCGTGGGACACCGAACAGGAGGCACCCGCGTGGGATGCGGAACGGGTGCCGTCCGTCACGTACACCTGGGACCTGCGTACCGGTGAGCTGACCTCCGACCGCCCCGTCGAGGAGGTGCTGGCCGGTGTCGATCCGCAGGTGATGGCCGGTGGCATCGAGGCGTGGGCAGAACTGATCCACCCGGACGACCTGCCGGGGGCGGTCAGCGGCTTCGACATGGGCATCCAGCTCCGCGGCGGCTTTCAGGACGAGTACCGGGTCCGGCGCCAGGACGGCACGTACCTCTGGATCGAGGCTCGCGCCCGGACGGTCACGGACGAAGAGGGGACACCGGTGAAGGTGATCGGCACCCTCCGGGACAGCAGCGAGACGCACACCGCCGCCGAGTCGGTGGGGCAGGCGCTGCGGCACATGAGCGACGGCTTCGTCTCCCTGGACACGGACTGGCGCATCGGATTTCTCAATCAGGCCGCCGAGCGGCTCTTCGGCGCCGCAGGAGATGTGGCCGGAGCGCTGCTCTGGGACATTCCCGCGCTGCATGCCGTGCCGGGGCTGGAGCAACGGTGCCGAGCCACCGCGGCCGAGGGCCAACCGGCCGGATTCGACGTACCGGGGCCGGACGGGACGTCCTGGTATCACCTGCGGCTGGTACCGGTGCCGCAAGGTCTGACGCTCTACATCACCGACACCACGGAGCGGCATCTGCGGGAGATCGAGCGGGCGGCGGCGGAGCGGGCGGCGGCGGAGCGCGCGGCCCTGGTGCAGCGGATCACGCGGGAGCTGGCCGAGGCCGTCACGGCCCAGGATGTGATGGCGGCGGTGGCCGACGGCGTGATGGCACCCCTCGGGGCCACCGGACTCGTCATGCTCGGCGTGGTCGGCGACCGGCTGACCGTGGTCGGCTCCCGGGGATATTCGGAGCGCTTCACCCGACGGCTGGACGGGCAGTGGACGGTGAGGGACACCACCGGCCCGGTGGGGGACGCCCTGTGCACCCGCACCACGCTCTTCATCTCCTCCCCGGAGGAGCTCCTGAAGCGATACCCGAAGACCGAGATCCTGATCCGGGAGGGCGGCAAGGAGGCATGGGCCTTTCTGCCGCTGGCGGTATCGGGGCGCGAGATCGGCGCGGCGGTGATCTCCTTCGGCCGACCGCGGGTGCTGGACGATGACGAACGAACCCTGCTGACCGCGCTCAGCGGATTGATCGCGCAGGCCCTGGAGCGGGCCGGGCTCTATGACGAGGCGACGACCCGGGCCCGTACTCTCCAGCGCAGCCTGCTGCCGCGGGCACTGCCCGAGCTGCCCGAGGTGACGGCGGCGGCGCGCTACCAGCCGGCCAAACAGGGTGCCGACGTCGGCGGCGACTGGTACGACGTGATCCCGCTGTCCGCGGCCCGGGTGGCGCTCGTGATCGGCGACGTCATGGGCCACGGCATGGCGGAGGCCGCCACGATGGGCGGCCTCCGCACGGCCGTGCGCACCCTCTCGGAGCTTGAACTGCCACCCGACGAAATCCTCGGCCACCTCAACGACATTGTCGGCGACCTGGGCAACGATGCCTTCGCGACCTGCCTGTACGGCATCTACGACCCGGTGACCCGGCGTCTGTCGTACGCCAGCGCCGGTCATCCGCCCCCGGCGGTGGCCCACCCCGACGGCCCCGTCACCTTCCTGCCCATGACCCCGGATCCGCCGCTGGGGGTGGCCGCTCCTCCCTTCGAGACCTTTGAGACCCTGCTGCCTGCCGACAGCCTGCTCGCCCTCTACAGCGACGGCCTGGTCGAGAGCAAGGACAGGGACGTCACCACCGGCATGAGCCACCTCGCCGAGCTTCTCTCTCAGTCCGTGAACGCCATGCCGACCTCACTGGCGGACGCGTCCGATCTGGACGCCCTGTGCGCCACCCTCACCTCTGCTCTCCTCCCCGCCCAAGGTGCGCTGGTGGACGACGCCGCCCTGCTGCTGGCCCGCACCCACCCGCTGGACGCGGAAAATGTCGCGGAGTGGCCGTTGCCGGAGGACCCGATGGCGGCAGGCCAGGCCCGTGAGCTGGTCCGCGCCCAGCTCACCGACTGGGACCTGGCCGACGAGGACCTGATCATGACCACCGAACTCCTGGTCAGCGAGCTGGTCGGGAATGTCGTCCGGCACGCCTGCGGCCCCATCCGGCTGCGCATGCTCCGCAGTCGCGCACTGATCTGTGAGGTCTCCGACGCCAGCCTGACCACGCCGCACATCCGCCACACCTCCGCCACCGACGAGGGTGGCCGAGGCCTGCAGCTCATCTCCGCACTCTGCCGGCGCTGGGGCACCCGACACACCCGAAGCGGCAAGTCGATCTGGACCGAACAGCCTCTCCCCACGGCCTCAGCCTGACTTGCGAGTTCCGAGGCCCGGCGCTCTGACACTGCGTGGTGCGGGTGTGGGCGGTCACCTGCCCGCAGATGGATACGCACAGTCAGATCGGCCCGACGGGCGAGAAACTGCTGCCACTGGCGGTCAAGAACGCGGCGCCGGCGCCGGCTTCGAGGGGTCACGCCCACTGAGGTGAGTGAGGCACTGGATCGGGTGGTCGAGACGCCGGCGGGGGCGAGGGAGGAGGTGGCGGCTGCGTCGGCGGCTGTTGGTGCTTCGCGTCCTCGGCCGCCGGTGCCGCCGGCCTCTCCACGGACACCGTTGCCGGGCCCTGGAGGCGGCTCGCAGATCGGCTGAGTGGCACCTTCCCGCGAAGGTTCGAGGCAGCTCGCTCTCCTGCCGACGGCGGGGGAGTACGTGCGGGCCGCGGCGGTTGGCCGGGAGTGGTGTGTCTCAGCCCCCGTCCCGGACCGCTGCGAGGCACTGGTCGTAGAGGTCGGCCAGGTCGAGTCGCCCTTCACTCGCGGCCCAGAGTTCGGTGGCCGTGTCGACGCAGGCGAAGACCGTCGCGACGATCGCCCTGGCGCGCGGGTCGGGGGCCGGGGCGGCAGGGCTCAGGCGGGCCTGAACGACCGGGACGAGTTCGGCCTGCCAGCGCAGCCGCTTCTCGATGTAGCGGGCGCGCAGTGACGGGGTGTCGAAAATGAGGCGGGACAGCTCCAGCACCCGCTCGGGGGGGTGGTCGGCGGTCAGGATGGCCTCGAATCCGGCGCGCAGGGCATCCCAGGCGGAGACCTCGGGCGGCTGCTGCTCGACGGTCTGCTTCAGCAGCTCGCCCAGCGCCTCCTGGTCCCCGCAGACCAGGTCCTCCTTGGTGCCGAAGTAGCGGAACAGGGAGCGCTGCGAGATCCCCGCCTCCCGCGCGATCTGCGCGATCGTCGTCTGTTCGTAGCCCTGCTCGGTGAACAGGCGAACCGCCGTGTCCAGGATCGCCTCGACGGCTACCTGCCGCGATCGGTCCCACAAGGTCGTCATGGAAACCAATCGTACCTGCCCACTGGACAGCGACAGCCACCCTGGCATTAACTGCCAGAAAAGCAGTGACTGCAATCGGGAGGGATTCATGACAGCTGTCGACTACCGCGGTCAGCTCACACTGATCACCGGCGCCAGCGCGGGCCTCGGCGCCGAGTTCGCCCGCCGGCTCGCCGCCCGCGGCTCCGACCTGGTGCTGGTCGCCCGCCGGCGGGAACGTCTGGAGGCGCTGGCAGCCGAGTTGCGCGAGCATCACCGGGTCCAGGTGCACGTCCTGGCCATGGACCTGGCCACCGACCACCCCGGGCAGGCGCTCGCCGAGCAGCTGGAGCAACTCGGCCTGCACGTCACCAGCGTGGTCAACAACGCCGGGTTCGCCAGCTTCGGCCCCTTCCACCAGGCCGATCCGGTGCGGCTGCACCAGGAGATCGCGGTCGACGTGACCGCCGTGGCCGACATCAGCCGCGCCTTCATCGAGCAGCTGCGGACGGCGGGGTGCGGGGTGCTGGTCAACGTGGCGAGCATGGCCGCCTACCAGCCCAACCCGCGGATGGCGCTCTACGGGGCGACCAAGGCGTTCGTGCTGAGCCTCACCGAGGCGCTGTGGGAGGAATCGCGCGGCACCGGTCTGCGGGTGCTGGCCCTGTCCCCGGGCGCCACCCGCACCGAGTTCTTCGACGTCGTCGGCACCGAGCAGGCCGCCGGAGGAACGAAACTCGCCGCGCCGGCCGATGTCGTCCGTACCGCACTCGCCGCGTTGGACCGGCGGAACCCGCCGCCCAGCGTCATCGTGGGGCGCGCGAACCGGGTGATGGCCTTCCTCGGCCGTCGTCTGGCCACCCGACGGCAGGTCGTCCGGGCCATCGGCCGCCTCACCGCTGAGGGGGCGTGACGATGGACAGGAACGCTGTCGTGCTGGGTGGGGGGAGGCGCCGTCGGGATCGGCCGGCAGACCGGGCTGCCGACCGGGCCGGCCGAGGCCGGCTGCGACCTGTCCGGTGCCGACGTCGTCGTCGGTACCTCCGCGGGTGCCCTGGTGGGAGCGTTCCTGGCGTGCGGAGCCGAGCCGTCGGGGGCCCTGCGCGCGCTCGCCACGGGGGGGCAGGCCATGACCGCGGATCAGTTGGCGCAGGGCTCGTCGGCTCTTCTGTCCGCGATGGCGCAGGCCCGCCTCAAGAGGCGGGCACACGGTGCATGAGGTCAGAACCGTCGTGGCTGGGGCGGTCGGCCGCACGGCGACGGCGCACGTGCGGAACGCGGTGGTGGGTCAGGCCGGGGTGTCGGCTTCCTGCGTGGAGGCCGCGAACGCCTCGGGGCCCTGCTCGGCGGCCGCCGGGTCCATCCACATGACCTGCCAGCCGTGGCCGTCGAGGTCGTAGAAGCTGCGTGAGTACATGAAGCCGAAGTCCTCGGCGCCGTCCGCCTCGGAGCCGCCCGCCGCGAGCGCAGCGGCGCTGACCGCATCGACCTCATCGCGGGACGACACGCTGAAGCAGTACAGCGCCAGCGTGTGCGTGGTGGGATCGGCCATCGGCAGTTTCACGAACTCCGCGAACTTCTCGCGGCCGAGCAGCATGACGAAGGCGTGCTCGCCGACCGGCATGCAGGCGGCGGTCTCGTCGGTGAACATCGGGTTGAAGCCGAACCCGAGCTTGGCGAAGAACGCCTTGCTGCGCTCGAGGTCCGCTACGGGGATGTTCACGAACAGCATGCGGCCGGGGTGTGCGGGCTTGGCCATGATGGGTCTCCAGTCGGTGGCTCGATGGCGTACGTCCTGGTAGACCGGCCCAGCCGGCGGAACTCATCGGTGGATCCCGGCAAGGTCGCAGTCGCAGCGTTGATCAAGTCCACAGCCGCAGTCCGGAGGCCCGGCCCTGCACTTCTTCGGTTCCTGGTGGAGGCGGCCCGCCCGTCGACACACGTGCCGTGTCTGCGCGTGCTCCTGCCCGGCCGGGACCCGTGCTCGTTGCGTGCCCGTTCCGGCGGGACGCAGTGGGCGGTGCGATGCGGCCCGTGTCGTGTCCGGGCAGGTACTTCCGCCTCCTGCCCATCACCCGCACCAAGGATTTCGGGCCGCTCCTCTCCTCGTCAGAGCATGGTCGCTTGGCTCGGCCATCGGGACGGCCGGTTCGCCCAGGCCCGGGGTGGGCGCAGGGCCCGTCCGCTGGTGATCTCCTCGTAGCGAGCGATGAGGCAATCGAGGGCGCCCCAGGACTGTCCGGTTCGCGGCGAGTTGTCTTGCTCGCGCGGTGCGTCGCTGCTAGGCCTTGGGCACACGACTCCAGGGAGCACGCTGTGCATCAAGAGCCCCCTCTCTTCATTCCTCCGCGTTCACGTGTCCGAGCATTCATCTGCGCCGTCGCGGCCATCGCCCTCGTGACACTCACCGCCGCGACAAGACCCCCCGACGCGGGCACCCGGACCGCGGCGGACCCGGCAGCCGTGGTCCGCGAGTGGAACGCCATCGCCACCGACACGATCAAGGCCGGCCTTGGCCCACGCCCCTCCGGGCAGGCAGCGATCTGGGAGGGGTTCGTCTCCGCCGCCGTGTACAACGCCGTGGTGGGGATCGAAGGCGGCTACACCCTGTACAAATGGCGCGAGCGGGGTCCGGCCGAGGCGTCCTCCGCGGCGGCCGCCGTCACTGCGGCCCACGACGTGCTGCTCACCTACTTCCCTGCCTTCAAGGAGCGGCTCGACGCAGCTCATGCAGACTCGCTCGCCGCTCTTCCGGCCGGCCAGGCCAGAGACCGGGGCGTCGACTACGGCAAGCGCGCTGCCACCCGCATCGTCGAACTCCGGGAAGGAGACGGCAGGTTCGCGGACGTTCCTTTCACCCGTTCCCCGGCACCGGGGGTCTGGCGGCCCACACCGCCCGCGTTCCAGCCCTTCATCGACACCTGGCTCGCCAGGCTCCGCCCCCTCCTGCTCGCCTCCCCGAAGCAGTTCCGCCCCGGCGGACCACCCGCACTCTCCTCGGCCGCCTACGCCGAGGACGTCCGGGAGCTGAAGGCCATGGGCGGGAAGACCGGCTCGGGCAGGAGCGCGCGGCAGACGGAGACCGCCCTCTTCTTCAGCGGCAACCTGGTCGAACAGGTTCAGACAGCCGTACGCGACCACGCCGCCCGGCACCGGCTCGGCATCGCCGAGACGGCCCGGCTGTTCGCCGCGGTGAACACGTCGGCGACCGACGCCGTCGTCACCGCATGGGACGCCAAGCTCCACTACGGCACCTGGCGGCCGATCACCGCCATCCGCCTCGCAGACACCGACGGCAACCCCGCGACGACGCCGGACCCCGTCTGGGAGCCACTGCTCCTCACCCCGCCACACCCGGACTACGTCGCCGGCCATACGACCGTCGCCGCCGCTGTGGCACGCGCCCTGACCGGCGTCCTCGGCACCTCGCGCATCGACCTCCACGTCCCCTCCGAGGTCACCGGCACCACGCGGTTCTACGGGTCCGCCGACGACTTCAACCGGGACGTCATCGACGCCCGTGTGTGGGGCGGTGTCCACTCCCGCACGGCGGACGTAGTCGGCTGCCGGGCCGGCACCCACGTGGCCGCCTGGGCGCTGGACCACTACTTCCAGCCGGTCGCCAAGGAGGGCACCCAGCCGTCCTCGCCCACACGGACGGCTCGGCAGGACAGGTCCGCCGAGACGAAGTGCGGCGACGACACCGACTGAACCTCAGGGCCGAAGCGGACCCGGCGTCGAGCCGGGGAGGCGTCACGCCTCCCCGGCTCGACAGGTCTTCCTTCTCCATCCGCTGACCGGGATCGCGGGTCGCAGCAGCCGTGGAACGCCGGCACCGCCACACCCTTCGTCCGAGGGCTCCCACGACGCTCAGGCCGTGAGGCCCTCGATCGCCACGGGAAGGTGGCGGGGGCCGCGCAGCACCGCGTTGGCCCGGTACGGCGGCGGGTCCTCGAGCAGCCGGGAAAACTTGACCCGACGGAAGAGTTCGGGCACCGCCACATGGAGTTCTATACGGGCGAGCGGGGCGCCGAAGCAGTAGTGGATGCCGGTGTAGAAGCCCAGGTGCTCGTTGTCCTTGCGGTCGGGGTCGAACCGGTCGGGGTCCTCGAAGCGCCGGGGGTCGCGGTTGGCGGCGGCCAGCATGAGCCAGACCGGGGAGCCCTTGGGGATCGTGGTGCCGGCGACGTCGATGTCGGCAAGGGCGGTGGTCCACGGGACGAACTGGACCGGGGGCTCGTACCGCAGCACTTCCTCGATGAGGGGGACGGCCAGGTCCGGGTCCTTCTGGAAGCGGTCGAGGATGTCGGGGTGGCGCAGCAGGGTGAGGGTCGTGTTGGTGATCGCGTTGACGGTGGTCTCGTGGCCGGCGACCAGGAGCAGCACCGCGGTGGCCTCCAGGTCCGCCGGTGTCATGTCGGGGGCGAGCGCGCTGAGGATTCCGGGGCCGGGGTGGCGGCGTTTGGTTTCGATGAGGCCGGACAGGTAGGCGCCAATGTCCTGGCGCGCCCGCTGAGCCTTTTCCCGGCCGTCGTCGCCGGCCTGGGGATCGAGTGACGATGCCAGGGCGTCGGCCCAGACGTGGAAGCGCGGTTCGTCCTCGCGCGGCACGCCCAGGACCTTGCAGATGGCGGTGACGGGAAGGGGGTAGGCGAAGTCCTCGACGATGTCGACCCGGTCCCTGCCCTCGAAGGTGTCGAGCAGCTCGGTGACGACCTTGGCCAGCTCTCCGCGCAGGCCGTCGAGGAATCTGGGACTGTGCGGGGGGCCGAAGGGCCGGTTGATGGTGTCGCGCAGCCGGTCGTGCACGGGCGGGTCGGTGAAGATGAAACTGGGCGGCAGGCCGCTCTCCTCCGCCGGTTGCCCGACGCGGGCGTAGCCGGGTGGGCGGTTGCTCGTGTCGTTGCTCAGCCGGGGGTCGTTGGCCAGGTTCCGCACCTCGTAGTAGGTGCTGACCAGGTAGGTGCCGTCGTCCTCCCGCCTGACCGGTTGCTTGCGCAGTTCCGCGTAGAGCGGGTAAGGATCGGCGCGATTGGCGTAGTCGGTGATCTGCGCGGAGATGGTGTCGGGCGTCATGGGTGTCTCCTGCGGGGCTCCGGGCGGCTCAGGGGCGGTGATCAGGCATGCGACGGAACGAACTCGACACGCCGCTCGCTCGGTGAGTGACCCGTCAGCGTGACGGTGGGCCCGTGGGTGGGCAGGTGAGGGTCGGGGAAGCCCGGGTCGACAGGATGCAGCGTCTCGGTACGGCGGTCGACCGTGCGGTACTCCGGCGGGAAGGGGGCGCCGGCCGCGATCTGCTGCTCGTAGAACCCCAGCCACTTGGCCCCGTCGAAAGCCGCAGCGGCGATGACACGGCCGCGGAACCCGTACACCGCGACGAACCGCCCCTCGGCGAGCGTCCCCTGGGCGACGACCAGTTGGTCGCCCAGCGAGGGCACACCCACCGACTTGATGTTCACGCCGAACTGGGAGGACCAGAACATCGGCAGCCACAGGTGCGGACGGCGGTCCGGACCGGCGCAGATCATGTTGTGGGCGGCGATCTCGGCCTGTTCGACCGCGTTGCCCCAGTGCTCCAGCGCCAGGAACTGATAGTCGAACAGCGGGTGGGGGCTGCGTGCGACGTCACCGGCGGCGTAGATGTCGTCGGTGACGATGCCGTTGACGTCGAACACCCGGCACCCGGCGTCGCACGCGATGCCCCGGGCACCCGCGGCCACTCCCGAGCCGGCGAGCCATTCGGTGTTCCGCACGGCACCGAGCGAGACGACCGCCACCCCCACGTCGATCGCCGAACCGTCGGACAGATGGGCGCGCCTGAGCCGCCCCATGTCGTCGCCCTCCAGGGCGGTGACACTGATACCGCAGCGCAGGTCGACTCCCTTCTGGCGTTGCAGCCGGTCCGCGACCGCGCCGATCACTCCGCCGAGCGCGCCCACCAGCGGCGCAGGGCCCCGTTCGGCGACCGTGACCTGAAGGCCCAGCTCCCGGCAGGCGGAGGCGACTTCGGAGCCGGTGAAACCGGCGCCGATCACCAGCACCCGGGACACGCCCCCGGCCAGCTTCCGCTTCAGGCGTGCGGAGTCGTCACGGGTCCGCAGCACGAACACCCCGTCCAGCGCGGCCTCATCGGGGTGGAACCAGGGCCGCGCTCTGGTCCCCGTGGTGATCAGCAGACGGTCGTAGGGGACGGTGTCACCGTTCGCCAGGCGTACCTGCTTGGCGTCCCGGTCCAGCCCCTCGGCGGCGACGCCCAGACGCCATTCGGCGTCGATGTCCCGCCGCCGCGGAAGCGCGGTGTCCTCCGGCAGTGCCCGTCCGAGCAGCGCCTGCTTGGACAGCGGCGGCCGGTCATAGGGCTCGTACGGCTCGTCGCCGATCATGGTCAGCGATCCGGTGAAGCCCTGCTCGCGCAGAGTCTCCGCCGCGCGCAGACCGGCCAGCGAGGCACCGACCACGACAATGCGGCCCTGGCGCCGCAGGACCTCGACGTCCGTGTCAGCCGACATGGGGCTCCACCCGCTTCGTCGGCTCATCGGAGTAGTCGACCAGGATGGCCTGGACCGGGCAGGCGGCCGCAGCCTTCTCCACCCGGTCACGCTGTACCTCGTCGAAGCGAGGGGAGAACAACAACGCCTCCTCCCCGTGCAGGGAGAAGACGTCCGGGGCGAGGAAGACGCACTGCGCGAATCCCTGGCACCGGTTGAGATCGACGACAAGCCTCATCTGGTACCCGCTCCCTGCTCGGGCCGCGGTCTTCCCCGGCGCGTCAGCGGCCTGCGCCGCGAGCTCCGCAGCTCTTGCGCTCGGTCCACCCGATCGGATGGCGTACCTCACCTTCAGGATCGACTCCCGCGGAGGGGCTCGCAAACCGGGAGGCGGCGGCTTCGGCAGCAACCTCGATCGAGTGGGATCGGTTGGTTCCTGCCGGTCGGGCAACGTCTCGTTCGGGGTGAAGGAGGGACGGTGTTTTGTGTCCGCCGCGTGGTCGAGGGGGCTGCATGGGGCGTTGGCCGCGGCCGGCGCTTCGCGTCCTCACCCAGCCGTGACCTTCAGGTATTACGGCGGTCGTCCATGTGAATGTCCAGATCTGGCCACGTCATGGCAAGACGCTTCAACTGCCCCTCCGTCGACACCCTCACCGAACGCAACGGCTCATCCGGCCTGAAGCGGACAAGGGTCCCGGTGGTGCCGTCGGCCTGGACAGGCTCCAGGCCGGTCACCGGAACGCCGTGTTCGTAGCGTTGGGTCCAGGCCCCATTGAGGCGGCGGTTGGTATGGACGAGCCATTCGCTGAGCGCTGCCACGACGGACATGCCGCGACGAGGACGGCCATCCGGAAGCAGTTCCGCGTCCGCGAAGTCGAAGAAGCGAAGATCCTTTGATGCCATGACTGGCTTCTTCACCACCTGGCCGTGCCCGTCCATCCGGGTATCGGTGCCCCGCCCGTCATCCGCCACGGAAAAGGAGTCATCCGGATGGAGAGTGACGAGGCAGCGTCCTCCGTCCCTGCCCGATGCCTCATCGGCGGCATGGGCAAGCACCTCAAGGACAAGGTGCCACGGGCCGCCGGGCGCGAAATTCTCCGGACTCCGTCTGATGTGGGCCAGATGATCGAAATCGACGGCACTGGACCAATCATGCGTGGTGTTGACCCAGGAACCCCTCGAGACGTCCATCAGGCAAGTATCCGACCGGCTCATGCCGGCCCGGCGGACGGCTCCCTCAAGAACCGCCACCTCCTGGTGCACCCGGCCCCGAAACATGGTCCCTTGCCGGCGCATCAGAGCGATTCAGCCGTCGCCGTAGGCGTCTCCTCCTGCGCGGGCGCACCGCGGCCTATGGTCAACGACCAGCGCACCGAAGAGGGAGCCTCGACGGAGACGACACCGCTGCGGTCCACTCCGCCGACAGCCACCTGGTTGTAGGTGGTGCTGACCTGGTCGTCGAGGCACTCCAGCGGGAAGGAGACGTGCGCGGACCGCACGGCGACCTTGATCTTGCCCGTGCCTCGGCAGCGCACCGCGACGATCAGCGCGTCCCCCTTCTTGCCCTTGCCGTAGGCGATGCCGGCGTTCCCGGTAGTCGCCTTCTGCCGGCCGGCCAGTGTTTCATCGGCGTCCAGCTCCGGAGGGACCTGGACCGAGGGTTGCGCGGTGCCGCCCGGAGTGGCCGTCCCCTCAGCCGAGCCCGGCTCGGAGGAACGTGCGGACCGAGAAGGCTTCTTGGCTTCGGAGTGATCCGAGGTACAGCCAGTGAGCGGAGCGAGCAGCACCGCACACGCGATGCTCAGTCCTGCGAGGGTTCGGAGGGACATGTCAGTTCTCCCAGGTCGCTCAGCCGACGCGGTGCGGGGTGCGGGGTGCGGACGGTCGCGTCCCGACCGTTCCCTCACCCATGGATGACGGGATCATGCCAGCGCCGAGAGGCGGACTGCCGGCTTCCGTGAATCCTCTGAGCAAGACATGAGGTTCATCGAGGCCGCATCGGCGGCCCCGGTGAACCGACATACGAACCGGGTGCCTTGACGTGCGGTCGCCGGCGGCGGCATCTCGTCGATCGTCAGTGCAGGACGCCACCGGGTGTACCCCCTGCTGACGGACTGGTGCGATGTGGCGCCGCCTACGGTCCGACGCCCGAGGACCGCAGACGGAGCGTGGCAGCCCCTGACTGTCGGCCCCTGTGCGCGCGGGCGACCCCCGCGGCGCCCACGACTTCAGTAACGGCGGCCCACCCAGGCCGGCGCTGGGTTCTTTCGGAATCTTCCGGCACGGGGCGGTAATCCGCTGGTTCGAGGGTTTCGGGCAAATACCTCAGCAAGTGCACCGGTGAGGACCGCCGCAAGCATCATTACGGCGAGAAAAGAGCCTTCAGGACAGGGGCTTCTGCTCCGTCAGCCGAGACGGTTGTTGCCCTGGCCCGTGTGCTGTGCCTTGCGGAGGACGAACTGCTGGGACTCCAGCGCACCGCTACCGAGGAAGCCGGCTCTGTGCCCGGCTCGTACCAGGCTCCGGGCAGGCGGATCGGCGACTGGGATCCGCACGACCTGGAGGTCCACGCCGCCGGCTTTACCCAGAGCAAGCGTGACTCGGGCGCCGTACCGCGCGTACCGCCCGGATGCCGGCCACACGAACGCCCTGGTCATCCTCATGCAATTGCGGGAGAAAGACGGTGACGTGGAGGGGGCCGGATCCATGCTCCGTCGAACCGCGGATTTCGGCGATGCCTGGCGGTTTTCCCGAGACGGTCGGTGGCCATATGGCCTGGATCCGGATGGCACGCCGACCCAGCCCTGCTGGAAGGCCATTCCGCGGCTGGCTCCAGTGCCCGAACAATTCAGCGTGCGTGCGGCTCAAAGGACCCCTACGGTGGATGGGCAAGCCAAGAAGGGGCTGGTACGTGGGTGCCCTGTTCGATCGGTGCCGCGTGCCTGTTTCGCACAGCACGAGAAGGCGGTCCGGAGATGCCTACGACGCCCGACGCACCTGTTCTCGACACGCTCGCCGCCATGACCATCGACTCGATCGAGCGGTGTGGCATGGATGACGCGACGCTCATCCTCACGCGCATCGCCGCACTGGCGGCCATGGACGCGCCGGCGATCTCCTACCTCGCCCACGTCGACCCTGCCATCAAGGCCAACCTGACGCTCGAACAGGTCCAGGACGTTCTCGTGGCGATCGCCCCCGTCGTCGGCACGGCACGCGTGATGGCGGCAGCAGGTCACATAACCGAGGCGCTCGGCTTCGCCGTCGCAGTGGCCGAGTCCGATGCCGAAGCAATGGCCAAGGCCGAGACCCAGAGCCGCAGCGGGTCCTGAGCGGGCTCGGGGCCGGGGCTGGGAGCCATCTGGCTCCGGCGTCAATGGGCAGGTCACCCCTTTCCCGGGGTGCGGGTGATGTGTGCGCGGGATACGCTTCTGGCAGGAAAGCCAGGTTCTCTCGGCGGTTTTGCAAACGCCAAGCGCCAAGTGCCCATCGCCTGATTCGCGGTGATCAATTCTTTCTGTGGAGACCCGACGAGCGCGGTGCATTCCCTTTGCGCTTCTCGCACGGTGCGAGAGGGCGGGCAACGGCCGAATCCCTTGTATCGAGCCTATGTCGCGCTGTGCGCGCCGGAGTGGCGCCGGCTTCAGGGTCCGCAGATCTGCAGTCCCTGATGTGGAGGTCGGGATGAGAGTTGTCGTTGATCTTTCCCGATGCGAAGGGTACGCGCAGTGCGCGTTCCTGGCTCCGGACGCGTTCCGGATGCACGGCGAGGAAGCGCTGATGTACGACCCGAACCCCGACGACGCCCGGCGCGACCAAGTGCTGCGCGCCGCAGCGGCCTGCCCGGTCCAGGCGATTCTGGTCGACCAGTTGGAGGGGCGCGAGGCGCCCGTGGAGGCGTCGCCGTCATGACCAGCGCCGACATCCTGCGAGCGTTCAAGCGTGACGGCCGCATCGTGATCGTCGGGGCGTCACTGGCGGGCCTGCGGGCCGCGGAGGCGCTGCGCGACGAGGGCTTCACCGGATCGTTGACGATGATCGGTGACGAGCTGGGCGAGCCCTACGACCGGCCTCCCCTGTCCAAGCAGGTACTGACCGGGTGGGTGCCGGCCGGGGGCACGCTACTGCCGCGACGTCGTGACATCAATGCGGAGTGGCTGCTGGGCGTGCCCGCCAGCGGGCTGGACCTGGCGACCAACCATGTGCGCCTGGCCGACGGACGCGAGGTGCCCTTCGACCGGGTGTTGATCTCCACCGGGGTACGGGCCCGTCCTTGGTTCGTCGAGTCCGAGGCGGCCCTGGAGGGTGTGTTCGTCGTACGGACGCGCGAGCACGCCGAAGGCCTGCAGCGAGCCCTCGCCGCCGGACCCTCCCGTGTGCTGGTCATAGGTGCGGGATTCACCGGCTCCGAGATCGCCTCCATCTGCCGCGAGCGGGACATCCCGGTGACCGTGGCCGAACTCGCGCCGGCCCCGCTGGTCGGGGCGCTCGGCGCCATGGTCGGTGAGATCGCGGCGGACATGCAGCGCGCTCACGGTGTCGACCTGCGGTGCGGTGTCAAGGTCACCCGGCTGGAGGGCGACGCGCAGGGGCGGTTCCGCCGCGCTCACTTCGACGACGGCAGCACGATCGACGCCGACGTGGCGGTGGTGGCACTCGGAGGCATCCGCAACACCGAGTGGCTGCGGGACTCGGGCCTGGCAGCTGGTGTCTGGGGCATCGCCTGTGACACGGGCTGCCGCGCCCTCGACCTCAACGGCCTGATCACCGACGACATCTTCGTCGCCGGTGACGTGGCACGCTGCCCCAACCCGATCTACGAGTACCGGCTCATCTCGCTGGAGCACTGGGCCAACGCCGTGGAGCAGGCCGAGGTCGCGGCGCACAACATGGTCAGCGCCCAGGCGGACCGCTGGCCCCACCTGTCCATTCCGGTGTTCTGGTCGATCCAGTTCGGCGTCAACATAAAGACCGTCGGCGTGCCGACCTTCGCCGACGAGGTGGTCGTCACTCAGGGTTCGGTGCCCGACCACCGCTTCGTCGCCGCCTACGGCTACCGGGGCCGCGTCACCGCGGCAGTCAGCTTCAACAACGCGAAGTGGCTCGACCACTACCGGAAGTTGATCGAGACAGCCGCACCCTTCCCGCCGCCCTGCCCCACGCCGGACCAGCCTGCCGACACGAAACCGGTGCCCGTCGACTTCCCGGGCCCCACCCTGCTCGCCCAGGGAGCCACGGTGGTCGTCACCGGACATGACCCGGGTGAGCGGCGCGTCACATCGGCGCAGCAGCACCGGTAGGAGGGAAGGCGAGATGACCACGACCGAGACGCCCGACACGCTGCGCCGGATCCTCGACTACTCCTCCCGGGCCGACCCGTACCCGCTGTACGCCGAGTTGCGCAGGACGCCGGTGGCCCGTCAGGAAGACGGAAGCTTCGTCATCAGCACCTACCGCGAACTCGCGGGCATCCTGCACAACCCGCACCTGAGTTCCGACGTCCGCAACCTGTCGCATCCGATGGCCGCAGTCCAGGCACGTAGCACGCCGGCGTTCATCAACCTCGACCCGCCCGAGCACGACCGCCTGCGGCGCATGGCGATGCGCCACTTCGGCCCCCCGCACACCCCGGGGCTGGTGACGGGCATGGAACCCGACCTGACAGCCACCGTCAGCAGTCTGATCGACGGCTTCGCGGGCAAGGAACAGATCGACATTGTCGACGACTTCGCCTACCCGTTCCCCGTCACCGTGATCTGCCACCTGCTCGGCGTGCCACGCGAGGACGAACCGCGGTTCCACCTGTGGGTGAACGCCATCATCGACTCGATCGACTACAACCCCAAGACCGACCCGAAGGAGAAACTGGACAACGGGGTGCAGGCCACCAAGGACTTGCGTGAGTACCTCGGCGGACTGCTGGAGCAACGCCAAGGCCGGCCCGGTGACGACCTGTTGTCACGGCTGGCCAACGATGACGGGCCCGACGGGCGGATGACCGACGAAGAAATCGTCAGCACCGCCAACCTGCTGCTGATCGCGGGCCACGAGACCACCGTCAACCTCATCACCAACGGCATGCTGACACTGCTGCGCCACCCAGAGGTGCTGCAGCGACTGCGCGACGAACCGGACCTGGTCGTCCCGCTGGTGGAGGAACTGCTGCGCTACGAGCCGCCGGTGCACATCATCCCCTGGAGGGCGGCGTACAGCGACATCACCGTCGCCGACACCGTCATCCCCAAGGGCTCGCAGATCATGCTCATGCTGGCCTCGGGCAGCCGCGATCCGGACCGCTTCCAGGATCCCGACCGCTTCGACCCCGATCGGCGTGACAACGAGCACCTCGGGTTCGGCAGCGGCATCCACCTGTGCTTCGGCGGCCCGATGGCCCGTCTGGAAACCCAGATCGCGCTGCGCGAGCTGGTACGCCGACTCGACCGGCCGAGGCTGGTCGCCGACACGCCGCCGTACCGACGCAGCCCCGTGCTGCGCGGTCCCATCCATCTGCACATCGAGCAGGGCAAGGGTTGACGCGACATCCGAGAGAACGGGCAGCGGCACTGGCCAAAGTCGTAGGCCTGTTCAGCGTCCAGCGGCCGGGCCGACGAGCCGGCCGGCCGCGCTGCCGGCCGTGACCGGCTCAGCGAGGTGATGCTCCGTCTTCCCGATCGCATTCCCGATCGCTGTCTGCAACTTCCGCACCTTCTCGTCGAATTCGGGATCAGTGGCTTCGACGTCCGGCAGAGGGGTCAGACCCGCCGAGCCCGGTCGCGACGCTCATCCCTGAACGCGCTCGGAGGCCGCCATGGGCAAAGCTCTCGGCGATGTACTGGGCCTGGCGGCTGGTGTCGCCGTGAGCCCGCTCCCGGTCGTCGCGATCATCCTTGTCCTGGCCACCCCGCGGGGGCGGCCCAACGGAGTGCTGTTCGCGGTCGGCTGGATGCTGGGGCTCTCGGCGCTGGGTGCGGTGATGCTGGTGATCGGGGGGTCCGCCGGTGCCTCTGCGAACACGCAGCCGGCCACCTGGGCAAGTGCCGTCAAACTCGCGCTGGGAGTGCTCCTTCTCCTGTTCGGCGCACGGCTTTGGCGCAAGCGCCCTGCCAACGCTTCCGAGGCGCGGCTGCCGAAGTGGATGGCTGCCATCGACCGCTTCACACCCGTCAAGATCTTCGGACTCGGAACGGCCCTGGCGGCAGCCAATGTCAAGAACGCTCCGCTGACCATCGCCGCGGGTGCCTCGATCAGTTCGAGCGGACTGCCTGTCGGCCAGCAGATCGCAACCCTGGCAGTCTTCGTGATCATCGCTTCTCTGGGCGTCCTGGCTCCGCTCGGGGTGCTCCTGCTCATGGGGGATCGGGCCAAGAGCGTGCTCGGCAACTGGAAGGACTGGGCCGCGCAACACAACATCGCCGTCCTGGCGGTCCTCTTCTTCGTCCTTGGACTGAAACTGCTGGGGGACGGCATCAGCGGCCTCACCTCTTAGCCCGAGGCCTCACCTCTGGGCCCGACCGTCGATCTCGCCACTGGCCGGACGGTTGCGGCTCTTCACCTGCGCGGTGCCAGGCGTCATCGGTGCCACCACGGGGGTTCACCCGGACGGGCTTCGCCGACTTCATGCCCGCCAGGCGGCTGACCCGCGTGGCGGGGCGAGGATTCGTCTCCCGAACAGTCCGCGCTCGCGACCGGCGCACGACTCCTGCCGCTTTCACCGACACTGCCGACCTGCCGCGACACTGATCCGTCGCTTCCTGCCGGACGTCTCACCGAGGCGGGTGGTGCGGCTCGGGATGCTCGGGCTGCTCGCGGGCGCGGGGGTCCTCATGGCCGCGCCCGACGCGGGCGCCGGGGCGGACATGGTCACTCGTCCGACATGGTCACTCGTCCTGGCGCTGTTCTTCACCTCAAGGGTCCCGACGAGCCGGACCCGCTCGACGTAGCCACAGCCGGCACGGCACTGCTGCCGGTGCGCGGCGGCTCCGGCCCAGCGCCGTGCATCGCGTCGCCGCCCTCGCGGTCCCGCCGGCGCAGCAAGCTCGGTGACGAGACTCCCTCACATGCCGCGCGACGCACCCGGGCGGGAGTCGGCGCTCCTGGGCTGCACCACACACAGAGCCCAGATGACGACTCCCGAGAACGCGATCATCAGGGTGGACCACACGGGGGAGTACGGCAGAGACAGGAAGTTGGCGATGATGATCAGTCCGGCGATGACGATGCCGGAGATCTGTGCCCACAATGCTGCCCGGAAGAGCCCCATGCTCACCACCACGGCGACGGCACCCAGGATGAGGGTGACCCAGCCCCAGCCGGTCAGGTCGAACTGGAAGACGTAGCCGCCCCTTGCGAGGAACACGTCGTCCTGGGCGATTCCCATGATGCCGCGGAAGATGTCGAGCACTCCGGCGACCATCAGCATGACAGCGGCGAAGAGCGTCAGCCCGACGGCCCACTGCTGCTTCCGGACGTGTGTCGTCTGTGTCGTGGTCATCTCTGCCTCGATTGGTTTCGTCCGATGATCGGGGAAGGTCAGGAACGGTGGCCCGGGGCGGCAGGGCCCATGGGGCCGCTGTCGGTCAGGACCAGTTCCTTCGCCCTCCGGAATTCGTCCTCCGTGATGTCGCCGTGTGCACGCATCTCGGAGAGCTTGGCGAGTTCGTCGGTGCTGCTGGGGCGGCCGCCCGCCGCCGTCTCACGGACGTAGGAAGCGAGCATCTGCTGCTGCGCCCGGGCGTGTTCCACATCGCGGCGGCCCATGCCCTTGCCACGAGCGAGGAGGTAGACGAAGACGCCCAGGAACGGCAGCAGGATCACGAACACCAGCCAGCCGGTCTTGCCCCATCCGCTCAGCGAGTCGTCCCGGAAGATGTCGAAGACGATCTTGAAGAGCAGGAAGAACCACATGATCCACAGGAAGAACCACAGCATGGTCCAGAAGGCGCTGAGCAGGGGATAGTCGTCCGCGAGGTACATCTGCGTGCTTCCCTTCTTCACCCTCCCGGGGCCTCACCCGGGTGGCGTTCTGCGTCCACAGTGCGCCAGGCGGGGGCTGGTGGCCTCACCCCGTCCGGGTGACCTTGCGGCGGGCCCCGGCTCCGGTCGCGGCCGGGGCCCCGCAGGGCGTGACGGGTCGCGACCGTTCCGTGATCAAAAGCGCCGTGGCGCGGCGCATCTGCCGTCGGCGGGTGCGTTGTTGCCTTTCGCACGAGGTGCCGAACCGGCAGCTGCGGTCCGTCGGCCGTGACGGTTCGTACTCACCTGAGCCGACGACGGCGTGCGGCGCCCTCGGCCGGCCGTGATCGGTTCAGCCGCCGCCAGAGCCAGAGCCAGAGCCAGAGCCGTAGCGCGCTGCGATGTCCTCGGACGTCGCCCAGCGGCTGTAGGTGGGTGCCTGAGGCCATCCCTCGGGGGAGTCCTGCCATTCCTCCTGCCGTCCGTACGGCAGGACGTCGATCAGCGCGAAGGTGTGGCTGAGCTGCTCGGTACCCCGACCGCTGGTGTGCCAGGTGCGATAGACGGTGTCGCCGTCCCGCAGGAACACGTTGACCGCGAATCCTCCGTCGGGCGGTGCGCCGACGTCGGCCCCGAACGAGCTGTCGGCAGTCGAGTACCACGCCATCCGGTTCCCGACCCGCTGCTTGTAGGCGAGTGCCTCCTTGATCGGTCCCTGGGTGACGACGACGAATCGCGCATCGTAGGCGTCGAGGAACTCCAGCCGGGTGTACTGCGAGGTGAACCCCGTGCAGCCCGGGCACTGCCATTCCTTGCCGGCGAACCACATGTGGTTGTAGACGATCAGTTGCCTCTTGCCTTCGAAGACGTCCGCCAGCCGAACGAGGCCGTCCTCGCCCTCGAGGGTGTAGTCGGGCATCTCGACCATCGGCAGGCGACGGCGCTCGGCGGCGATGGCGTCGAGCTCCCGTGTCGCGGCCTTCTCCCGGGCACGCAGTGCTTCGAGCCTGCGCTCCCACGTTGCGGCGTCGACGACGGGGGGTAGTGCGTGGGTTGTCATGATCCCTCACAGGGTCTCGTGCGCAGTTTCCGCTTGTGCGGAGGCAGACCCCACCGGGCCCCGGAACTCATCGGTCACCGACCGATCGGTCACCGGGCGGCGAGGCCGCAGGATGCCCAGAACCAGGCATCACCGCTGGTAGGGAAGGCCAGGAAGGAGAGCGAGCGCGGGACGGGAGGCGCTGAGGGCGGTGGTGGGTGGAGCGCTGTGCGCCGTGCAACCTTCCTCCCGTCTCACGAGTCTCCACGCTGTATGTCTGCCCGCACAGCGTGAAAGGTTCCCGTGCACCAGAAGAGTCCCGTCGCCGCCCGGACCGGCGGTGCCCTGTCCGCCGTCGTTCTCGGCAGCCTGCTGGTCGCCGCCCCGCAGGCGGTGGCCGCCGACGTCAGCTGCTCGACCAACGTCTACAAGCGGACGTTCTACAAGACCACCTCGTTCTCCGGCTCTCCGGTGCGGACCGACTGCGACAGCACCATCAGCCAGAGCTGGTCCGGCAGCCCGGTCTCCGGCGTTCCGTCGAACAACTTCGGTGTCCGCTGGTCGGTGACCCGCGACTTCGGCTCCGGCGGACCCTTCACGTTCACCGCCTCCGCCACCGACGGCGTCCGCGTCTACCTGGACGGCGCCCGCAAGATCGACCTGTGGAAGAGCACCGGTGACACCGCCCGCTCCAAGAGCGTCAACCTCACCGTCCCCTCCGGCAGGCACACCCTCCGCGTCGACTACGTGAACTGGACCGGCGCCGCGAAGGTCACGTACACGTACGCACCCCGGACCTCGGCCACGTACGACAGGACGAAGCCACTCGCCCCCACCGGCGTGAAGACCGCCTACAACACCACGACCCGCAGGACGACCGTCTCCTGGTCCGCCAACAAGGAGATGGACCTGGCGAGTTACTCCCTCTACCGGCGGCCCGTCGGCTCCAGCACCTGGACGAAGGTCACCACGACCACCGCCCGCAGCCACACCGACCCCCTGGTGAACCCCGACGACCGCACGCCCTACTACTACGAGGTCCGCGCCCAGGACAAGGCGGGCAACGCCTCGTCGGGCAGCACGGACACCATCGTCCGTCCACTGCCTGTGGTCACCTCCCTGACCGGCACCTACGACGAGGCGACCGGCAAGGTCACCCTGAAGTGGCCCCTCAACACCGAGCCGCACTTCGACCACTACACGGTGCTGAGCAACGACAAGGTGGAAGGCTCCTACGTCTGGGTCCCGCTCGGCACCATCAAGGGCAACACCTGGACCACCGGCCCCGTCACCGCCGACGGCGAGTGGCGCCACTACCGCGTCCTCGTCACCAACGACGGCGGCACCACCACCTACAACCCGAACTGGCTCGACGCCACCGCCACCAATGAGCTCTGGCTCGGCATCCCCGACGGCATCGCCCCCGCCTACGCCCCCGACCTCACCCTGGGCTCCTGCACGGGCGGCATCAAGGCGACGGCCACCGACTACACGCCGGCCCCGATCCGCGACTTCTCCGGCTTCGAGATCGAGCGCCGCGAGGCGGGGACGGACACCTGGTCGGCCGTCCTGCACAAGGGGTACGACCCGCGCTTCGACCCGGCCACGGCCACCGTCTGCGACCCGCTGCCCGCCGACGGGCGCACCTACGAGTACCGGGCCCGTACCTATGACGAAGCCGGGAACTACTCGCCGAGCAGCGAGATCCGTGCCATGACCGTGCGGGTCGGCTGACGGACGAGCAAGCGAACGCCGTCACCGGCCTCGTACCGGAAGGCCCGGCCCGGACCGCGTAGCCCGTACGCGCACGGGTCGTGGCCGCCCCGGCCATGGAGGGTCCGTCGTCCTCGACGCGTGGCCGCGCTCACTGGTCCACCTGCCTCCCACCGGCCGTCCGAGTCCGCCAGCAGGCCGTGGCCTCCGCGCCGAAGCCGGCCGCCACGAACACGACCGCCAGCGAGAAGAGCGGGCCGCTCTGCCACGTCACGCCACCGAGCAGAGCGGCCGCGCCGAGGGAGGGCAGAAAGACCGAGGCCGCGGTCAACCACCGCCCCTTACGGGCCTGGAAGACCGCAGACGCCGTAGCAAGCAGGAGGAGCAGCGCCGTCACTGCCACGGGTATCCACACGGCGGCAGTGTGGCATGGACCTGCCCATCGCGTGCCGGACAGGGCGGGAACCGGGCCGGTCGGTCGCGGTGCCCGGCGAGACTCAACCGGCCTCGGTGTCGCTCCCCGGGCCGCCGGCCCGGCGATCCGATCCGCCGGGCAGATCGGCGAACACACCGTGGAGCATGCCGGTGGCCTGGCCGACCTCGATGAGATAGCCGTCGGGGTCGCGCATGTAGCAGCGCAGTTCGGCCTTCCGGTCGAGAGGTTCCGTGAGGAACTCCGCGCCCTTGGCCACGGCTTGCGTGCAGAAGGCGCGAATGTCGGCGACACGGACGTTCAGGAAGCTGGAAACGGTGTCGCCGTTCTCCGGCGGGGACAGGGTCACATCGGGCTTGTCCGGGGTGGGTCCGCCTCCGGGGTTCATGATGATCCAGCTGTTGGCCACCTTCACGATGGCCGGGTTCTCCTTCAGCACGACCTCACCGCCGAGGATCTCGGCGTAGAAGCGACTCGATCTCACGACGTCGCGCACGGTCAGGAAGTGGGTGAGAACAAGCCCTTGCTCCGGTGTCGGCAGATCGCCAGGTGTCGTCATCGCTGTGACCTCTCGTGCTCGGACCGGCTCATCCCGGGTTCCCGCGCGACCCGGGAACAAACGGGACACCATCGCCCGCATGGTCGCCGTTTTCCCAGGTCAGGGGGTTCAGTCCCGCTGCTTCCCGACACCGCCGGTGGCCGTGCGGCCGTCCGAGTTGCCCAGGCGTCGTGCGGAGGTGAGCCTGCTTGTGGAGGGATCCGTTCCGTCCCGACCGCCGATGACGCCGATCCGGAAGGCACAGCGGTGACACAGCAGACGATGCACATGCGCCGAGCATGGCCGCAGCTCCGGGTGGCCGACTGGGCCGACACCAGAGACACCCTGCACATGTGGACCCAGATCGTCGGCAAAGTGCGCCTCGCGCACGCACCGCTGATCAACCACTGGTGGCAGGTCACGCTCTACGTCAGCCCCCGCGGCCTGACCACGTCCGCCATTCCGTACGAGTCCGGGGCCTTCGACATCGAGTTCGACTTCATCGGCCACCAGCTGTGCATCCGTACCAGCGACGGTGCCGTACGCACGGTGGCCCTGGAGCCCAAGCCGGTGGCCCGGTTCTACGCCGAGACGATGCGCGCCCTCGACGAGGTGGGAATCGAGACGCGGCTCCAGGCCCACCCGAACGAAGTGGAACCGGCGATCCCGTTTGCCGAGGACGACCGCCACTGCTCCTACGACGCCACCGCAGCCCACCTCTTCTGGCATCAACTGCTGCAGGCCGATCGCGTCATGAGCGTCTTCCGCTCACGCTTCACCGGCAAGGTCAGCCCGGTGCACTTCTTCTGGGGAGCAATGGACCTGGCCTGCACGAGGTTCTCCGGCCGCCCCGCCCCGCAACACCCCGGCGGCGCACCGAACTGCGGTGACTGGGTGATGGTGGAAGGCTACTCCCGGGAGCTGAGCAGCTGCGGCTTCTGGCCCGGCGGAGGCGAGGAAGGTGCCTTCTACGCCTACGCCTACCCGGAGCCCGATGGCTTCGCCGATCACCCTGTCACTCCGGCTGCTGCCTTCTACAGCAGGGAGAACGGCCAGTTCCTCCTGCCGTACGAGGACGTTCGCACCGCCGGCGACCCGGATGCCGCGCTCATCGCGTTCCTTCAGACGACCTACGAGGCGGCAGCCGAACGCGGACGGTGGGACCGTGTGATGCTCGAATGCGACCCCCAGCGCTTGCGGGAATTCCAGTGACGGCCGCCTGCCTGACCGGTCGCGGCCGAGACGCTCGCCGCGCTGCCTGGTCGCCGGCTCACCCGGACCGCCCGGTCGTGTGAACGGCGGGTCTCCTGATGCCCCTGCGCTGTTGCGGAGTGGCGTGACCCGGCGTTGGAATCAAGTGTGAGGCACTTTGGTGGCGCCGGGCCTGCCGGCCGGCCCGCTCCCGGGACGGGGGCCGGCCGGAAAGGGCTCAAGAACGACGCCCTGGGCATGTTCTCCTCGGTGGTCATGAGCCTGGCCTCCACCGGCCCGGCGTACAGCCTCGCGGCCGCGCTGGGCATCATCGTGGTGGGGGTCGGACTGCAGGCCCCGATCGTCACCATGCTGGCCTTCATCCCGATGCTGCTGGTCGCGTACGCCTTCCGGGAGCTCAACGCCAGCAACGCCGACTGCGGGACCACCTTCACCTGGGCCACCCGCGCCTTCGGCCCGCGCACCGGCTGGATGGGCGGCTGGGGCCTCATCGTCGCCAACATCATCGTCATGGTGAATCTCGCCGAGATCGCCGGTACCTACAGCTTCCGGCTGGTGGGGCTGCACGAACTGGGGGAGAACCGGCTGTGGATCACCGTGGCCGGCATCGTCTGGATCGCCGTGTTGACCGCGGTCTGCTACGTCGGCATCGAGATCTCGGCGGCTGTCCAGCGCTGGCTGCTGTGCCTGGAAGTGGCGATGCTCATGGCGTTCGCCGTCGCCGCACTGATCAGGGTCTACACAGACCCGCCCCCGACGGCGATCCACGTCTCCGCCTCCTGGTTCAACCCCTTCGAAGTGCCCTCCGCCAATGCCCTGACCTCGGGCATCCTCGCGGGGGTCTTCCTCTACTGGGGCTGGGACACCGCGTTCTCGGTCAACGAGGAGACCGTCGACAGCACGCGCATCCCCGGGCGCGCCGCGATCATGTCCACCGTGCTGCTCCTGATCATGTACGGACTGGTGTCCACATCGGCGCAGGCGTTCGCGGGAGTCGGCACGTCGAGCGTCGGGCTCGGCAACGCGCAGAACTCGGGCGATGTGTTCTCCGGACTGGGCGAGGCCGTGTTCGGGAGCCGCGACACGGGGCTGCTCCTGTCGAGACTGCTGATCCTGATGGTGCTGACCTCCGCGTTGGCCTCCGCCCAGACCACCATCCTGCCCCTGGCCAGGACCGTCTTCTCCATGGCGGTCCACAAGGCCGTCCCCTCCCGGTTCGCCCGGGTCCACCGCAGGTTTCTCACCCCGACCTGGGGCACCGTCGGCATGGGAGCGGCCTCGATCGTCCTGCTGGTCCTGCTGACGTCGTTCAGCCAGAACGTCCTGGCCGACTCGATCGACTCGGTCGGTCTCGCGATCGCGTTCCAGTACGGACTGACCGGCTTCGCCTGCGTCTGGTATCACCGCAAGGTGCTCACCCGCAGCACCAAGGACCTGGTCTTCAAGGGTGTGTTGCCCGGGCTCGGCGGGCTGCTCATGCTCCTGCTGTTCCTCTACGCCGCTTTCGTCGTCTACGCGAAACCCGGGTACGGCTCGACCACCGTCGACCTGCCGCTGATCGGACCGACCGGCGGGGTCACCGTCGTGGGCCTGGGCGCCCTGCTGCTCGGTCTCCTGCTGATGCCGGTGGTCACCCGTGGCCACGCCGTGGCCCTCAAACTCCAGCGGAGCCTGCTTCCGCGCCGCCTGCCCCGGCACGCCGCCGTCGACGCGGCGAGCCGCTACCTGCCCGCCGACAGCGGGTCCGGGGTGGGCGGCGACTGGTACGACGTCATCCCGCTGTCGGGCAGCCGGGTCGGCCTGGTCGTCGGGGACGTGCTCGGTCACGGTGTGCGCGCCGCGGCCACCATGGGACGCCTGCGCACGGGCGTGCGCGTCCTGGCCCGGCTGGACCTGAGCCCGGACGAGCTCCTGTCCCGCCTGGACGACCTGGTCGAGCAGACCGCGCACGAGCGCGGAGCCGGCCACGGCCCGGGCCACCGGCGACCGCAGGCCGACGAGGCCCTGGGCGTGACCTGCCTGTACGTGGTGTACAACCCCGTCTTCGGCATGTGCAGCCTGGCGCGGGCCGGGGACCCCGTGGTGGCGGTCGTCCAACCGCACACGGGCGTCGTCGACTATCCGGAGCTGCCGCCCGGACCGCCGCTGGGAGTCGGTGGCCCGCCGTACCAGAGCACGCAACTGGAGCTCCCGCCGGGCAGTCTCGTCGCCCTCTTCACGGACGGCCTCCTGCAGGCGGCCGACGAACGTGAGGGCGGGCTCGCGCAGCTGTCCCACGTACTCGCTGCCGACCGAAGCTCCCTGGAAGAGCTGTGCGACCGGGCGGTGGCCACCCTGCTGCCCGGGGCGGTGGACGTGGACGCGACGCTCCTCGTGGTCCGCACCCGCATGCTCGACCGGAACCAGTTCGCCCAGTGGGAACTGCCCCCGGACCCGGCGGTGGTGGCCACCATCCGCACCGCCGTCAGCAAGCAGCTCCGCGACTGGGGGCTGGACGACCTGACGTTCACCAGCGAGCTGATCGTCAGCGAACTGGTCACCAACGTCATCCGCTACGTCGGCGGCCCGATCCGGGTACGCCTGATCCGCGACCGGAACCTGATCTGCGAGGTCTCCGACACCGGCAACACCACGCCCAATCTGCGGCACGCCGCGAGCGACGACGAGGGCGGCCGGGGTCTGTTCATCATCGCCCAGATGACCCACCACTGGGGCACTCGCTACACCCCCACCGGCAAGACGATCTGGACCGAGCAGGACCTGCAGCCGGCGGACGGCCGGTAGGGCCTGTCCGGCGGATCAGGCCTGCCGCGAGCGCTCGAAGCGCCGGCCATGACAGACGATGACGAGCGCTCACCGGCTGTACCACGGCCACCAGGGCCTGCTGCGGGAGCCGTGGGGGGGGGGGGGGGGGGGCCCCCCCCCCCCCCCCCCCCCCCCCCGGGGCGCCCCCGGGCGCCAAAGGCGGGTTGGGGCGGGGGGGCGGGGGGCGGGGGGTGGGGGGGGGGGGGGCCC